>JABCPF020000040.1 GCA_013333285.2 Prevotella sp. | reverse complement strand
TGCGGCAATAGCTCAGTTGGTAGAGCGCGACCTTGCCAAGGTCGAGGTCGCGGGTTCGAGCCCCGTTTGCCGCTCTTTTTTTGTTTTTCTAAGAGAAACTTCTTCTTTTTTAATGAATTTATATTTAAGATATTTCGATAAGGAAACACTTGTTTCTAATGCTGATCAGGCTATTGACTTTCTACATTCCATTCAAGACATTGAGGTAACTCCTGATTTAGAGAACGACGTCAGGGACTATGCAGAAAGCGATGTGTTCTATCCCAAGCGTTACAAAATACGTTCACACGTTTATTTTATTGTTATTAAAACCATGGCGCAGACTATGCTTGATTTTAAGCAGAAGAAAGCGGTTCATTCTTCTCTGTCTAAACAAATGGCTGACAAGAATAATATGGGTGATATGGTAATCAACAGATTGAACGAAATACGACTGGGTTGGTACGAAGGCGAACTCGATTTTAAACGTGTTGTTGTTATTCCTTCAACAGGAAAGCACGAGTATCGCGATACCAAGTTTGTAGCTCAATGCAAAGCAGAGTCGGGTATAGAGTGCTATAGCCGTATAGTTGACTATTTGCGCACACGTGTAGATAATCGTAGTCAGTTCCCTTCTGCAAAGGGAAAGAATTTCCGTTTCAAGTATTTAGGCTTGTGGAAATAAAAGTTTAGGCGTAAGTTTATTTTGCGTAAAACAGTAAATTGCGGTTATGAATAAAGTGATGTTGATAGGAAATGTAGGAAAAGAACCTGATGTTCATTACTACGATGCTGACCAAGCGGTAGCTAAAGTTTCTTTAGCGACAACGGAACGTGGATATACGTTGAAAAACGGTACGCAGATTCCTGATCATACCGATTGGCATAACCTTGTGTTTTATCGACAGCTTGCGAAAATAGTTGAGCAATTTGTACATAAAGGCGATAAGCTTTACGTGGAAGGTCGCTTGCGTTATAATACTTACGACGATAAGCAAGGAAAACGACACTACGTTACAGAGATTATGGTAGAAAATATGGAACTTCTCACTCCAAAACAATAATCATAAAACCTTGTTAAGCGATATAGACATATTTGAGATAAGTAACTTGGTAGTATTTCATTCAATTACTACGGGGACAGTGATAGCAGTTTTGTTGACTGCTTTTTTACTTTTGATGTCAGGTTTTGCAAGTGGCTCTGAGATAGCATTCTTTAGCTTATCTCCGCAGGATTTGGACGAGCTTGAACCAGATAAGAATTCGTACGATGAAAAGATACAACAGCTTCGTAATGATTCTGAACGGACGTTGGCAACTATTCTGATTACGAATAACTTGGTGAACGTAACCATTATCATGCTTTGCAATTACATCTTCGGTTCGTTGGTGCAATTTAAAGTGGAATGGTTAGAGTTTGTGGTCATTACGGTTCTTCTCACATTTATGTTGCTTCTTTTTGGTGAGATAATGCCAAAAATTTATAGTCGACAGGCCCCACTAAAATTTTGTCGTAAGGTTGTTTCTGGAATTATTTTTCTTAGGAAATTGTTCTGGCCTTTTGCAACAATTCTTATTAAAAGTGGCATGATTGCAGAGAAGGCAGTGCCGAGGGAAAGTCGTCAATTAAGTGTTGATGATTTGGAACAAGCATTGGAACTGACAGACGAAGAAGATATTAAAGATGAGCAAAGCATGCTACAGGGCATTATTCGCTTTGGTGATGAAACGGCCAATGATGTGATGACGCCTCGTCAGGATATCGAAAATATTGAGATTCATAGCAGTTTTAAAGAGGTGCTGCAGTTTATCAACGAAAACAATTACAGTCGAATACCTGTATATCAAGGCAATGAAGACAATATTCGTGGCGTGTTGTATATCAAAGATTTGCTCCCTTATATTTCTAAATCTGAGAGTTTTCGTTGGCAGAGTCTTATTCGCCCTCCTTATTTTGTGCCTGAAACCAAGCGACTTGATGACTTGCTTCGCGAGTTCCAAGAAAACAAAATTCATATTGCTATCGTCGTTGACGAGTTTGGAGGAACCAGCGGACTTGTTACCCTTGAAGATATTTTAGAAGAGATTGTTGGCGAAATTAACGACGAGTATGATGAGGATATAAAACCTTATACTAAGTTGGACGACAATACATATCTTTTCGAGGGTAAAATTTTATTGAGCGATTTCTGTAAAGTTCTGCAGGTAAGTGATGATGAATTTGACGCTGTTGCTGGAGAAGCAGATTCGTTAGCAGGCTTATTGCTTGAGCTAAAGGGCGATTTTTTAAGTCTGCATGAGAAGCTCACCTATGAACAATATTCTTTCGAAGTAATGGGAGTGGAGGGGAGACGTATTAGTAGGGTAAAGGTTACTGTACACAAAACGGAACAGAATGCCGCTGATAAGGATTGATTCCATAGGTGAAAATGCACGCTTGGCTTTATGGAAAATGTCCGAACGTGTGGAAGAATTGCCTCACCCTAATCATATAGATTTGACAGCTTTTCGTTCAGAATCACGATTGAAAGAAAAGCTAACAACATATGCTTTAATTAAGGAACTGACGGGTTTAGATAGTTTAGAGCTTTCTTATGCATCATCAGGTAAACCCTTGCTGGACGGTTTTGAAATAAGTATTAGCCATACGATCGGGTGGGCTGTGGTTGTTTTGTCACGAAATACTCCAGTTGCGGTAGATATTGAATATCGTTCAGATCGAGTGACAAGGATTACAGATCGATTTATTCGTGCTGACGAAGATAAGTCAAGTGTTGATATTCAATTAATTAATTGGAGTGCAAAGGAGACAATGTATAAGCTGTTCTCTGAAGAACAACTCCAATTTCATGAAATGCGCCTTCAACAATTCACTCCTTCTAATGCTGGAAAAATTAGGGTTGAAGATTTGAAATATCCTAAGACAATAGAAGTAGAATACATTCTTAACGCTGATTATATTTTAACTTGGGCTTTATTTCATAAACCCTCTTCTTTTTAATCGCTCTGATTAAACGCTGATTTTATCATATTTTCAAAAAAATAAAGTTAAAATGTATTTTTCGAAACTTAATTTCATCTTTTTTAGCTTTATATTTGGTTTTTTACATCTTTTTCATTAACTTTGCAAGTATAAAATACAGATCTTGGTCAAAAGGGGCTATTACATATTGCTTATGTTGATGATGTTGTGCACAGCTTGTGAGTTCAAGTTGAAGCCCAACGAATACGGTGATGATGCAGAGACAATGAAAGTTGAACGTTATGATCGTCTGCAAAGCCGTTATTTAATCACTGGTGATTTCTCAGCCCTTCAACAAATGAATACTGAATATCCTATTGAAACGAGGACATTAATCGAAAAAATGCTCCAAATAGGAGAGGTTAGTGACCATGATATCAATGAGAAATTTCTAAGATTTTATCAAGATTCTACTTTGCAGACGTTGATAAATGATGCAGAATCTGAGTATGCTAACATGGAAGATATCAACGATGCGCTCGAAAAGTCGTTTAGCAACCTTAAACAATGGCTTCCTGATATGCCGTTACCCCATGTTTATTCTCAAATAGGAGCACTTACACAAAGTATAGTTGTGGGTGACAGAATGATAGGTGTGTCTTTAGATAAGTATATGGGGGCTAAATATCCCTTATATAAGAAGTATGGTTATTCGCCTGAACAATTAGAATCTATGGGGCGTAATAATATTGTTCCTGATTGTATTACTTTCTACTTGTTGAGCTTATACCCAATGGATAATTACGATTCCCGTTCGCAACTCGAAAAGGATTTGCACATGGGTAAGGTGATGTGGGTTGTTAATAAGGCCTTGGGACACCACTTTTATGATACAAATTACGTGAGCATGGTAGGTAAATATATGCGACGTCATTCTGGTGTTTCTGTGGCACAACTATTAGAAAGCAATGATTATAGCATTTTCAAGTAATGCTTTTGAGTCTATAAAGTATCTTTTATCTGATAATTAACTAAGCCTTGTAGGTTAATTATGTTATACGTTTGGCTTCAAATCTCTGCTAAACGATTGTTTAATAGATTTGTAAATTCGTAATTTTTCAACCCCCATTTTGGTGCAATAAGTATTTCTGGTGGACATTGACTAACAAACCTTTCGAAAATCAGATCTTTTCTTAACAACGAAATATATTTGATAATTAAGTCAATATACTCCTCAACTGTGTACAGATGAAAAGGCTGTTGTGCATATTGCATTGCAAGAGCAGTGCCTTTTACTATTTGCAATTGATGTATTTTGAGAAAGTCGAGTGGAAGAGAAGAAATAAGAGGCGCCTGTCGAAGACTCTCGGCAGCGTCCTCGCCAGGAAGACCTAAAATAATATGCCCACAAGTTAATATACCTCGAGCATGTGTTCTTTCTATGGCATCACGACTACATGCAAAAGTATGCCCACGACGAATTTTGCATAATGTTTTGTCATTAGCAGATTCAATTCCATACTCAACAATAATAAAGGCCCTTTTATTAAGCTGTTGAAGATAGTCGAGTAGCGCTTCTTCAACGCAGTCTGGTCGCGTACCAATAACAATGCCTACGACGTCTTTTACACTTAAAGCTTCCTCATACATGCGCTGAAGTTCAGCAAGTGGTGCATACGTATTGGTGTAGGCTTGAAAGTAGGCCAGATATTTCATATCAGGATATTTCTTTGAAAAGAACTCCTTGCCCCTTTCTATTTGTTCAGTAATCGATTCTTTTGGAGAACAGTATGAGGGATTAAACGATTCGTTGTTGCAGAATGTACAGCCACCTTTTGAAAGTTTCCCGTCCCGATTTGGACATGAGAATCCTGCATCGATTGAAATTTTCTGTACCTTATACGGAAAACGCTCACGCATCCATGTACCAAAGTCGAGGTAAGTCATTGTGTTCTTCTGTCTTTTTGCTGATTTTATATTGCAAATATAGTGAAAAAAGGCTATCTTTGCGATGAAATCGATAGAAATCATTATCCTTATGAAGAAGATTATTATCATGTGTATTGCTTTGGTTATGGCATCGTCAACCCTTTCAGCTTACGAAAAAATGAACCTGAAAGATATTGCTGAAGGGCAGTTTGCTGCGCAGCGTATCGATGGCATAAATCCTATAAAGGGAACAGACCAATATGCTCAACTCTCACGCGATGGCAAACAAATAGTACAGTATTCTTTTAAAACCGGTAAACAAACAGCTGTACTTTTTGATGTGAATAATACGCAGGGGGAACGCGTTGACCAGTTTGACGGTTATATTATGTCGCCCGATGGACGTTACATTCTTATTGCGACACAACGTCAAGCTGTTTATAGACGCTCATTTAAAGCTGTATACTATATTTACACGGTGCAAAGTAAGAAATTGGAACGCCTTTCAGACGGTGGACCTCAACAGGCTCCTGTATGGTCGCCTGATGGCAATTCGGTGGCATTTGTAAGAGATAACAACATCTTTTTAGTGAAGCTTCTTTATGGGAATAGCGAAAGCCAAGTTACAAAAGACGGCAAATTTAACGAAGTAATTAATGGTATTCCCGATTGGGTTAATGAAGAAGAGTTTGGCCTAAGTCGTGCATTGACGTTCAATGCAGATGGTACAATGCTTTGCTGGATTAAGTATGATGAGTCTAAAGTCAAGCAATATAGCTTACAATTCTTCAAGGGTAGTAAGCCCGAACGAATGGAAAACGCAACTTATCCAAGCACTTACAGTTATAAATATCCTAAGGCTGGCGAGGACAATTCGAGAGTATCGGCATGGAGTTTCGATATTAAAAGCCGTCGTACACAGCAATTAAATATTCCACTTGCCGAAGATGGCTATATGCCTCGTATCCTTTCTACTGAAGATCCTGATAAGATAGTGATCTTCACAATGAATAGGCATCAAGATGTTTTAAATCTTTACAGCGTGAATCCACGTAGTACAGTTTCAAAATTACTGATTAAAGAAAGTGTTCCTAAATATGTCAAAGAGGAAACATTAGATAATATTCGTTTGGGCAAAGACTATATTTTGCTTCCTTCTGACCGCGATGGCTTCATGCAGCTTTATCTGTATAGTGGTACAGGAACTCTTAAACGTAAGATTGGCGATGGCAAATTTGATATCACAAATGTGTATGGAGTAGATGAAAAAACGGGCGATGTTTATTATCAAGCTGCAGCATTGAATGCGCACGATCGTCAAATTTACGTCAGCCATACTAATGGAAAGGTTGAACGTCTCACCAATCAGGAAGGCTGGAATACTGCTATTTTCTCTGGCGATTATCAATATTTCATAAATACTTGGAGCGATTATAATACCCCTTATGTGTATACAACGCGCAAGAATGATGGTAAAATTATTGCTACAAATGTTGATAATCATGAGTTAAAAGCCAAGACTCAGCAATATGGTTGGACAAAACGAGAAGCTTTTTCTTTCACAACGTCTGAAGGTATTAAGTTAGATGGCTGGATAGTTAAGCCTGCTCAGTTTAATGCTTCTAAGAAGTATCCTGTTATCATGTTTCAGTATAGCGGTCCGGGTAGCCAGCAAGTGGTCAACTCATGGAGCGCTGGAGCCATGGAGCAAGGCGGTGCATTTGATCAGTATCTTGCACAGCAGGGCTTTATTGTCGTATGTGTTGATGGACGCGGAACAGGTGGAAGAGGTGCTGATTTTGAAAAAAGCACTTATTTAAAATTAGGCGATTTAGAGTCGAAAGACCAAGTAGAAGCTGCTTCTTATTTAGCAACATTGCCTTACGTAGATAAGGATAATATCGGTATTTGGGGCTGGAGCTTTGGTGGTTTCAACACATTGATGAGTATGAGCAATGGTAAATCTATCTTTAAAGCTGGTGTAGCCGTTGCACCTCCTGCCGATTGGCGCTTCTACGATACGATTTATACTGAACGTTATATGCGCACACCGAAGGAGAACCCACAAGGCTATGATGTCAACCCTATTCAAAGAGCGAATAATCTTAGCGGTGCATTACTAATATGCCATGGTATGGCTGATGATAATGTACATCCTCAAAACGCTTTTGAATATAGTGAAGCCTTGGTTCAAGCAGATAAGGATTTCAAAGAAATTTACTACACAAATAGAAATCATAGCATCTTTGGCGGTAATACACGTAACCACTTGCTCCGACAAATTACAGAATGGTTTATTACTCATTTAAAAAAATAAGACTATCCTTGGTTTATAAGGCGATAGCTGTTTTCTTTGCATTAGGCTTCTGTCAATTGATGGAAGCTCAATGCCGTACAAAACAAACAGATTATACTGAGATTGTGGAGGCAATGTATAATCGATTAATAGCTGATTCGTTATTGGCCTCTTCTGATACCTTTTATATTATACCAAACGATAGTTGCATCAAGATAAAATCAAGTAAAAAGATATCAAGTCGTTATCCGCAGCTTGTAAAGGGAGAAAGTAACCCTGTTTATTTATTAAACAGGGCAAAGCATTCGAAGGGGAAAATAGTAGTAACTATTAGTATTTCTCAACTCATTCGTGAGTCTGATACATCGTATATAATAAGTAGTTCGGGCAGTATAAACTTTTATTATATAAAGGAGCGAGGTAGATACCGCCTTGTTAGGTATACGATGCACGGTATTTAAGGCTATCTTTGCTTTTAGTATCAGCTTATAAAAATGGAGTGTAGAGCCAAAGCTTATATTGAACTTTGGTTTACTCTACATATATTTCTCATGTGTTTTTTTTAGGCAGGAATTGCTTATTCAATAATACCTGACTCTTTCCACTGTTGTGCAAGAGCTTCCGCATCTTTTATAGCTACATCGTGTGGAAGCGGAGTGTCGTCGGCAATCTCATAGTTTTCCATCAGAATTTGCGCCATATCCTCAACGGTAAATTCTTTACCTTGCAGACTTTCCCATAGCAATTTCGAACTCTCATTCATGCTGATGATATTGCTAAAGTCCATATTCTCTTTACCTTCAGCAATGAGAATAAAGGTTCCACAAACGTCCTGAAGTTTAAAACCTGCTTTTTCTTTCATATTTGATTTGAGATTTTGTTTAAGTTTTTAATAATGATTTCCTTTCAGAAAATTCGATTTTGAAGCTGTTTGCTGGTTAAATGGTACCGAAAATAGGTATCCAAATTCGTCGGTAAAAAGCCAATAGCCATCGGCGTAATGGGCGAAGTTTCATCCATATCTTCGAGTATAGCTTCCATTTTCTTCCGTCTGTCCGATCTAATCTCTTTCGCCCTTTGCGGTAAAATCCATCTATCGATGCTTTGATGTTGCTTAAAAGGCAGTGTTCGGGGGTCAAGTTGCCGTCGCCTAACAGTGTTACGTATTCTCCGTTTATATTGATAATACGATGTAACACATACTGCTTTGGCGCAATTTCAGCCAATACCGGGTCACCCACCTTAATGTTTTTAGGACTGGTGAGCAATGCCATATCGCGGTTACTTTCCAAAAAAGGTCGCATTGAGAAGCCTTTCAGAGGCAATGTTACGGTATGTCCCTGTTCCAAATATTTGATAATCTCGGGTATGAGAATGGCGTTAGGTATCTCTATTGTTCGAGTCCCTGTTTTATGCTGATTGCCTTGTTGCATATCACAGCTGATTCTTTATCGGTCCGACAGTGAAGTGTGTAAATGCCCGTTGTTTCGATAATCTTAGTTAATGTGTTGCAAATATGGTCGAAAATAGTCTTATCCCATTTCATGGACGAGACCGAAGGTAGAAGCGATGCAAACGCTTCTACTACTCCAACCTTATCTATTGAGTTTTGCTCTGCGCGGTCAATGCGTGTTATTGCGCCTAAGGGGGCTTTTACATTTCGATAGCATGGTGTTTTGCCGCTCCATGGTCCGCCAAATACAAAAGGCTTACCATCAATCATGCGTATGATAGGATTGTCGTCGTTCATCAAGTCACAGCCGGGCAAATAACGTAGCCAGTTGCTAACCTGTGTTGACTTGCCAGTTCCACTTTTTGCGATAAAGGCATAGCCGTAACCATTTTGTCTTACCAGTGATGCATGTATAAGTAAGGTTTGGTGTGTGCTTGCAGCAAAGGCATATACAAGCATCAAGGCGTTGTTTAAACCAAAATAGCGCATGTTATAGCCCCCGTTCAAAGCACAACGGCAATATCTAAACTCTTTGTCGGCTATTAATAAACAACACTCAGAGCCATTAATGTCTTTAATGATATATTGATATCCACCGTTGTTAAGCTGGTCAACAATGGTAATTCCGTTCCCAGTGTCAAAGTCTCTAATACGCTCACGCTGCTCTTTGGGTACGGGACGTAGGTCGTCATCAACAGTAAGTTCAAAGAGAAACTCGTCATCATTTAACTCGTCAACGCGAAAAGGGTCAAACGAAGGTAGCATTTTCATGCTATTTTCACTCTTCTTTTCAAAGATGATTCGGATGCCAAATTCAGCAATTCTGAAGTTGTTGATGTCGCGATTGAGCATATTTTACGTGGAGGTATGGTTTTATAGGGGTGTTTCAGCTTGCACTTTTGTTTATTCTTGTTCCTTGATAGGCGAATAAATAAAGTCGGTTTCCGAAATGTTTTTTACAGTATATTTTCCACCTTGTGTATATCTTTTACGCAGTTTGGCGTATTTTTTTTCTGCTGCTTTGCGGTTTAATGCAAATATTGTACTGCATGTATAGTTGTCGGCTCCTTGTGTTGCCAGATAGTCGCGAAGCTGATACGAGTAGTTTTCACGACTATATAGAAACTTGGCTTTTGTGTCAATATAAGCAGAATCAACCTCTTGCAACGATGTGAAATACACTGTTGAATCGTTGAAAGAAGCGGCAAAGCCGTACATATACACCTTTGTGGGTTTGTTGATAGCCAATGCAGTAAGTGAGGCAAAAGCAACAACCAGCGTGAAGATAAATTTTCTCATTTTGTCAGAATAATGATATTTGCGTTGGGTACAAAGGTACAAAATTTCTTTTATAATGATAAAAAATAGGTGACGAATATCAGGGGGCAGAGCGTTGTAAGTATAAAGATTTTGCGATTAGCCCACAATCGTGTTCCCTTTACACATCAAAAGCATTGCTATTATACGCTAAAAGCTATCGTATTAGAACGATAACTAATCAAGGAAAATGAAGAAATATCGAAAGATATGCAAACTAATTGGTAATGAGGTAGAAACGAGACAATTTGCATAAAACTGCTCTATTTGTAAAGGGTAGAAATATGCAGATATAGGCAAAAGTTCAGTTACTAAATCATTACCAAGATTTGAAGTAGGTAAC
>JABCPF020000039.1 GCA_013333285.2 Prevotella sp. | reverse complement strand
GGTATCTAAAAAACTTTTGACGCATAATGCACTTGTGCCTGTATAATGTCATCACAAAAGTACAAATTTAAGTGGGTAAAAAGTAAAAAATAAGGGAAAACACTTTGTTTTTTTCTTATATCACGCCTTTAGTTTTAGTATCTTTGCATAGTATATCATATTAATCATGAAACAACCCGATAACGAAATCCTTCGTCTTGCCATTCCATCTATAGTGAGTAACATCACTGTACCATTGTTAGGATTGGTCGATTTGGCTATTGTGGGACACCTTGGCTCGGCAAGTTATATTGCGGCTATATCGGTGGGAAGTATGATTTTCAACATGATTTACTGGCTAATGGGCTTTTTGCGCATGGGCACCAGTGGCATGACGTCGCAGGCTTTGGGGCGTGCCGACTACGGCGCTGTGCGTAAGCTGCTGACGCGTTCGGTTACCATAGCTATGGTTATAGCTACTTTGTTGCTGCTTTTTCAGCTGCCTTTAGGTTGGTTGGCCCTTGAATTGATTCACCCTTCGGCGCAAGTCTGGCCACTTGCACGTACTTACTTCGATATCGTGATATGGGGAGCGCCTGCCATGCTCGGGCTTTACAGTTTGAATGGCTGGTTTGTAGGTATGCAGACCACGAAGATTCCGATGGCTGTTGCCATATTTCAGAATGTGGTGAATGTGGCGGCTTCGCTTGGCTTTGTCTATGGTTTAGGCATGAAGATAGAGGGTGTTGCCATGGGCACATTGGTGGCGCAGTGGAGTGGTTTGCTCTTGAGCGTACTACTTTTAAGGCGAAAATGGAAGAACTTGCCAACGGAGAGTAGCGGTAATTGTACAAAGGAAATGCTGTCGTGGCGTAGTTTTTTCGTGGTGAACAGAGATATATTTCTGCGCACTTTGTGCCTTGTTAGCGTTAGTTTATGTTTTACTTCTGCAGGCGCAAGGCAAGGAGATACGGTGTTAGCTGTCAATACGTTGTTGCTTACATTCTATACCATGATGAGCTACGTGATGGACGGGTTTGCCTTTGCTGGCGAAGCGCTGGCGGGAAAAGCTTATGGAGCAGGCAATTTTGCTGAATTGAAGTTGCTCATTAAAAGGCTGTTGGTACACTGGGGAGGGTGTATGTGCGTAGCCTTTATGCTGATATATGTGGTGCTTTCGCGCTCTTTTCTTACCCTTTTAACCAATAATATAGAGGTGATAGAGGCGGCCGAAAGTTATGTTTTCTGGGTATGGCTTATCCCGATAGCGGGTGTAGCAGCCTTCATTTATGACGGAATATTCATTGGTATGACTGCAACCAGAGGTATGTTAGTTTCATCAGCCTTGGCAACAGCTGCGTTCTTCCTTATACTTGCTATTGGAGAGGGTGCGCGTAATATATGGTCGGCGGTGCCGATAAATCATATTTTATGGTTGGCTTTCATTGTATATCTGGCTATGCGAGGGGCTATGCAGAAGGTGTATTTGCAGCGAAAATTTAACCTTTAGGACGTTAAACGTTCGACTTTGAAATAAAAAATATAAAAGATATGAGCATTGTTTATTTATTGATAGGCTTAATAATTGGTTTTGTTATTGCGTTTTTCTGGGCGCAAAATCAAAAGAAGAGTGTTGAATCAGAATTACTTCTGGCTCGCCAACAAACGTCGGCAGAGACTCTTGCCAAAGAAGAGGTGCAGCGATTGTTGGAAGACTGTCGACGGAAAGTTGAGGATTTGCAGAAACAATTAACTGAAGAGAAGGTGAATTCAGGCAGCTTTAAAACGGAACTTGAAGCAGAACGACGTAGGCATGATGATGAGGCTAAGCACCGAAAAGAACAGTTTGATGCACAGCTTGAAACGGTAAAAGAACAGTTTCAGAACCTTGCGACAAAGGTTTTAAGTAAGACTTCAGATGAGTTAAAGTCGACAAATAACGAATCAATGCGCACATTGACGACACCTTTAAACGATAATCTAAACAAGCTTCACGAAGCAATCAGCAAGACAAATCAGGAGACAGCCAAGAGCACGGCATCGTTATCAGAACAACTTCGTGCCATGGCCGAACAGACAGAAAAGATGGACGTGACAGCCACAAGGCTGACAAACGTTATGCGTGGCGGCAATAAGATTCAGGGAAACTGGGGTGAACTAATCCTTACTGAGATTTTAGAGCAGAATGGTTTCAAAGAAGGCGTCAACTATGATGTGCAGCAAACGCTGACTGATGCGCAGGGACATGTTTTGATTAATGATGAAAGCGGTAGACGAATGATACCTGATGTGATATTGCATTACCCGAAAAATGAAGATGTTATCGTCGATTCGAAGATGTCGATAGAGGCCTATTATGAATATGTTAAT
Organism: Prevotella sp.; assembly: GCA_013333285.2. GTDB lineage: Bacteria > Bacteroidota > Bacteroidia > Bacteroidales > Bacteroidaceae > Prevotella. The sequence continues at coordinate 6,990 of JABCPF020000039.1, read as the reverse complement.
TGCGAAAACGAGGCACTAAAAAAGAAGTATGCCGACGACCTTGTGAAGAGTGTGCGCACGCAATTCACCAATTTGGCGAAGAAAGATTATAGTAGTTACGTGAAGGTTCCGCGCCATGCTATCGACTTTGTCATCATGTTTGTTCCGCACGAAGGGGCTTTACAATTGGCCATGGCAACGGATAAGAAGCTTTGGAACGATGCTTTTGAACGGAAAGTATTTATAACTTCGCAACAGAATCTGATGGCAATACTGAAGATGATAGAAATAGCGTGGCGACAATATACACAGACTGAGAATCAGCAAAAGGTGTATGGACTCGCTGAAGAGTTGCTAAAGCGAGTGGGAGAGTTTATTAAACGCTTCGACAAAGTGAAGAAAGATATTGACTCGTTAAGCAAAAATTATGACGAAGCCTACAATAAAGCTTATACGGGTAGGCAGAGTATTGTGCAGAAAGCCAACGAATTGAAGGTGCTTGGTGTGAAGGAAACGGGTACGTATCCGATACCAGAGGCGCAATATGGCCTTGAAGAGGAGTAGGCTTACTATCCTTTATCTTTTTCGAAATAAAAGAATAGTATTCAAAATACAATCAAAATTGAACAATAAAATAGGGACGCAGAAAAAGATTTTACTCTTTTCTGCGTCCCTTATTATGATGTGTTATATTTCTGTTTCTTGCATTTTGCAGCCTTATTTATTATAGATAAGGTGCGTGTTTGCGGTTAAAAAGCAGAAATTAATAAGAAAACAAAGGATAGTTTTTCATTGTAGCATTTACCTTTTCACGTACACGGCTGATAACCGTTTCGTTCTCAGGATCGGCTAAAACTTCGTCTATTAGTTCGGCAACTAAACGCATAAGGTCTTCCTTTGCGCCGCGCGTGGTCATGGCTGCTGTGCCTAAGCGAATACCTGATGTTTGGAAAGCACTGCGCTCATCGAAAGGAACTTTATTCTTGTTCACCGTGATGTCGGCCGCAACAAGAGCATTTTCAGCTACCTTTCCAGTAAGATCAGGATACTTCTGGCGCAAATCGAGGAGCATAGAATGGTTATCTGTGCCGCCGCTAACGATGCTAAAACCACGCTCTATCAGCGTTTGAGCCAATACGTTAGCATTGGTTTTCACCTGCTTTGCATACTCTTTCCATGATGGCTGCAAGTTTTCGCCAAAGCCAATAGCCTTAGCTGCAATAACGTGCTCAAGCGGACCGCCTTGATTTCCTGGGAAAACGGCCGAATTAAGCAATTGACTCATCTTCTTCAATTCGCCCTTCTTAGTGGTAAGTCCCCATGGATTATCAAAGTCTTTACCCATTAAAATAACGCCGCCGCGCGGGCCACGCAATGTTTTATGTGTCGTAGTGGTAACGATATGAGCGTGTTTTACAGGATTGTCGAGTACACCACCAGCTATCAATCCTGCAGGGTGCGCCATGTCAATCATTAATAAAGCGCCTACTTCATCGGCTATTTTGCGCATGCGTTTATAGTCCCATTCGCGACTGTATGCAGAGCCACCGCCAATGATTAACTTCGGTTTATGTTGCAGAGCCAACTGTTCCATTGCGTCGTAATCAATGCGACCTGTTTCACGATTCAGCGTATAGCCAATATGGCGATAAAGCAATCCCGATGTGTTTACCTCACTACCATGCGATAAATGCCCGCCATGGTCGAGGTCAAGACCCATAAATGTGTCGCCCGGTTTGAGCACAGCGAGCAACACTGCTTGGTTAGCCTGCGCGCCAGAATGCGGTTGAACATTGGCAAATTCGGCACCAAACAGTTCTTTTACGCGCTCAATGGCGAGGGTTTCTATTTGATCAACCACCTGACATCCGCCGTAATAGCGCTTCCCGGGTAGGCCTTCGGCATACTTATTTGTAAGATAACTGCCCATGGCTTGCATGACTTCATCACTAACAAAGTTCTCAGAGGCGATGAGTTCCATGCCTCGAAGCTGACGCTGATGCTCCTGTTCGATGAGCTCAAAAATCATAGAGTCTCTTTCCATACGATACGATTTTGTTAAGAGTTGGGTGTTAAATAAAAGGTTTATACTAATTTTACCATGTTCATTTCTTGCTCTTTGTCACAGTAATGGCACTTAACAATGCCGCGAAGCTTATCAACAACAGTAAAGTGTGTGTGCATAGGTTCGTTGTTGGTAATACATTTCGGATTGTTACACTTAATGATTCCATGGAGCTCGTCGGGCGTTTCAACAGTCTTTTTTTCTACAACCTCATAGTCTTTTATGATGTTGAGTACAACCTTCGGGGCAATAACTGATAATCTACTAATCTCTTCGTCGCTGAAAAACTTGTCAGTAATCTTGATGATTCCTTTTCTCTCTAATTTCCTTGACGGGAGATTGAAGCCAATAGTTACGGGTAAACCGAGTTCCTCCAGTTCGAGTAGGCGGGCTACTTGGTACGTTCTCTCGGCAGGTATATGGTCAATAACAGTGCCGTTTTCGATTGCGGCAACCTGTAATTCTTTCTTTCCCATGATGCTGATATGTTTTACTCGTTGGTTCTGTTTAGAACTTTGAGTTGATAATAGTGGTGTCGTTCTTGATGTCGTCAAGCGTAATGCCTAAACAATAGCTATAGATAGCTTCGCGGGCATAAAGGCCATTTTGGGCCTGTTGTATATAATAGGCGTGCGGACTATCATCTACATCGTAGGCAATTTCGTTTACGCGAGGTAGCGGATGCATAATTTTCATGTTAGGCTTTGCGCCTGCAAGCATTTCGTTACGCAAAATATAAACGTTCTTTACGCGCTCATACTCCATCAGATCAGAGAAGCGTTCTTTCTGCACACGCGTCATATAAATGATGTCTGCGTCCTTAATCTCGTCCTCAGTAAAGTTGGTATGTTCCACGAATTTAATGTTATGCTCTTGGCAGTATATCTTATACTCGTCGGGCATTGAGAGTTCTTGCGGAGCAATAAAGTGGAAAGTAGGGTTGAAATGGCGCATGGCTGTGATGAGCGAATGCACCGTTCGTCCGTACTTTAGGTCGCCAACCAAATATATATTCAGGTTTTCGAGCGTGCCTTGCGTCTTATAAATAGAATAGATATCGAGCAAACACTGTGACGGATGCATATGTGCTCCGTCGCCGGCGTTGACGATAGGTACAGGCGTTACTTCGCTGGCGTATTGGGCTGCACCTTCAATAAAGTGTCTCATCACGATGACGTCGGCATAGTTTGCCACCATCAGAATGGTGTCTTTTAGCGTTTCGCCTTTTGTGGTGCTTGAGGTCTTTGCGTCGGCAAAACCAATAACACGTGCGCCTAAGCGATTGCCTGCGGTTTGGAAACTGAGTTGGGTACGAGTGGAAGGTTCAAAAAAAAGCGTAGCTATCACCTTGCCTTCAAGCAACGCTCTGTTAGGATGTCTTTCAAATTCCTGCGCCATTTCGATAAGATATAGCAACTGGTCTTTGGTCAAATCGGCAATCGTAACAAAATTGTGTTTCTGCATTGATGTTGTGATTGATGGGTTCGATTTTGTCTGCTAAGTTACTTAATATTTTCTATATACTGCTTTTATTTCGAAAGAAAAGTGGTATTTTTGCAAAAATAAAATGGATTTTTAACGAGATGAGAAAGTCATTCGTCAGAGTTTTGTGGGCACTCTTGGTATCAGGTATAGGTATTGTTACCGTGTTTTTTTTCTTAATATGGTTTGGTATCGTAGGTTATTCGCCTGATATAGAGAATCTTCAAAACCCCATTAGCAAGTCGGCGTCGCAGGTTTTTTCAGCCGACGGTAAGATTATAGGTACATATAATGTTGACCGTGCCAACCGTATTCCTATTCCTTATTCTAATCTTTCGCCCTACCTTGTGCAAGCTTTGGTAGCTACTGAGGACGTGCGCTTTTATGAACACTCGGGTATTGACTTCATCGCTCTTGCGCGTGCTGTGGTGAAACGCGGAATGTTCGGACAGGCAAGTGCGGGTGGCGGAAGTACCATTACGCAGCAGCTTGCTAAGCAACTTTACTCTAATCCTGCTAAATCGGCTTCTCGACGCATACTCCAAAAGCCGATAGAATGGGTCACTGCTATCAAACTTGAACGAAAGTTTACGAAGGAAGAGATTATTGCACTTTACTTAAACTACTTCGATTTCTTGCATGGCGCGGTAGGAATAAAGACCGCTGCCAACACCTATTTTAATAAAGAACCACGCGATTTGACGGTGACTGAATCGGCGTTGTTGGTTGGTTTGTGCAAGAATCCGTCGCTTTTTAACCCTGTTCGTTACCCCGAGCGTAGTAAAGAGCGTCGTAACGTGGTACTCGGTCAGATGCTAAAGGCTGGATATCTCTCGCAGGCCGAATATGAAAAAGATTGTGCCGAGCCTATCGAATTGAACTTTCATCGTACCGATCACAAAGACGGCACGGCTGTTTACTTCCGCGATTTCCTACGCCGATACATGATGATGGACCGTCCGCAGCGTAGCGATTATCCATCATGGAATCAGCGTCAGTATTTCATTGATTCGTTAGCGTTTGCTACTGACCCGCTTTGCGGATGGTGTAAAAAGAATACAAAGCGTGACGGTACACCGTATAATGTGTACACTGACGGGCTAAGAATTTATACTTCTATCGATTCTCGCATGCAGACGTATGCAGAAGAGGCGGTGTATGGCCATGTAGCCCAGTATCTGCAAAAGGAGTTTAATAAGGAGAATGCGCGCAAGCCGAATCGTCCTTTCAGTGGTAAACTGAATGCAAAACAGGTACAACAAATCATGGCGCGTTCGGTTACGCAGAGCGAACGCTACCGACTGATGAAAGAAGATGGCGCTTCGGAGGCTGAAATTAAACGCGCTTTCCGCACGCCTGTTGATATGTCGGTATTTACTTATCATGGCGAGGTTGATACCGTAATGACGCCGCTTGATTCTATACGTTATTATAAGTCGTTCCTTCGCTCTGGTTTTATGAGCATGGACGCGCACACAGGACAGGTTAAAGCTTATGTGGGCGGAATTGATTTTGAGCATTTCCAGTATGATATGGTGATGGGTGGACGCCGACAAGTGGGCTCTACGATAAAGCCATTCCTCTATTCTCTGGCGATGGAAAACGGAGCTTCGCCATGCGATTTAGCGCCCAACGTGCAAAAAACATATATGGTTGCGGGTAGGCCATGGACGCCACGAAACGCCAATCGTCGCCGTTACGGCCAGATGGTAACGCTAAAATGGGGATTGGCACAATCGAATAACTGGATATCTGCTTACCTGATGAGCCGATTGAATCCCAATCAGTTTGTCTCCATTCTTCATAAATTTGGAATCAGTAACCCCGATATTTATCCGTCAATGTCGTTATGCCTGGGACCGTGTGAGGTGTCAGTGGCCGAGATGGTAAGCGCATACACAACGTTTGCTAACAATGGAATACGTGTCTCTCCGATGTTTGTGACGCGCATTGAGGATAATGAAGGCAACGTGATTTCGACGTTCCAACCACGTATGAACGAAGTAATCAGCTCTACAAGTGCCTATAAAATGCTGGTCGAATTAATGGCAGTTGTTGACGAAGGAACGGCTGGACGCTTGCGCTATAAGTTTGATATGAAGGGCGAGATTGGCGGTAAAACGGGTACCACAAACAATAATTCCGACGCGTGGTTTATGGGTTTCACGCCGCAATTGGTCACTGGCGTATGGGTAGGTGGCGAAGATCGTGATATCCATTTTGACTCGACGCAGATGGGGCAGGGTGCAACGATGGCGCTGCCTATATGGGCTTATTATATGAAAAAGGTGTATCGTGACACGCGTTTGCCTTATCGTCCAGATGCAACATTCGATGTTCCTGCCGACTTTAATCCGTGCGAAAAAGACGATGGTGGCACGGGCGACTTCGGAATTGACGATGTTTACGAATAGTTTCCAACAGTTTTCTAATTCTATTCTTGAGATTTGACAGGCTGTTAGCAGCCTGTTGAAACGCTCCTTATATAATAAAGGTGAAAGTTCGACGGCCGTCACACGCGTGTGTGGCGACCGTCGAACGGTTTATACTACGGCCGTCGTATAATGGGTGCGGCGGTCGCCGTACGGGTGGCATTACGTTTAAAATGTTCGGATTGTCAATAGTAATCGTCGCAGAATAAGAGAAAAACTATTCTATTGTTTTGACGTATTCTAAAGGTGCTGTCAATTGGATAAGCTTGAGCAACTCGTGTGAATATTCTACATCGTAACCCAAATCGTAATTGTAATAAACAGCTTTTCCTGGCGAATATACGTTAACACAGTATTCACCGCAATCAGAAGAAACACGATTACTTTTTATTTTTATGATGTCGGGACAGGAGTGAGCAATGAATAATTCGTGGGCAAGGTGTTGGATAGTTTGCTGTTTCTCGCCTTTTATCACCTGTATTTTACACGAATCACCAGCATATTTACCGCCATACCACATGCGTCTTTTTAAATCTCCATTCTTATATAGCGCCCATTCTACGATGGTATCAGGGGCCGATTCGCCATAATTGAAGTGAATGATTAACGAGTCAGCACCTTTCATGGCGCTTTCATTTCTAAAACTATGGGTGCATGCTGTAAATAAAATAGCCGCGCAGGCAAGGGTGATAATCTTGATTTTCATAAGTATTATGCCTTGTTTTATAAGTTTTAAATAACAGAATGATGCAAATATAATATATAAATAGGTGTATTTAGATATAATAATCCGATTTTTTAAAAGATTAAAGAGTCACGACTTGATATTTATCAAGAATGGGGAAATTTTAATATTTTTGGGCATATTTTTCTTCAAAAAGCTTGCTAGTGTATAATTTTCTATATACCTTTGCACCCGCAAATCAGGAAACAAATCACTTACATGGTTAACGTAATGATTGCCGAGGGCCTCTCGGAAGGAGATTTTCGCCCTTGTATGAAACGAGTTCTTTGAGATATTTACATAAACAG
>JABCPF020000038.1 GCA_013333285.2 Prevotella sp. | reverse complement strand
GAAAAGAAGTGGTGCAAGATTTAAAAGTAATGACCAGACGTCTGTGCCCTTAGCATTATCATAACTAAAGCCAGAGAGTTTATGAGATTGTTGAGCTTTGTCAAGGAATTTCTCCAATTCATCAACCGATCCAAACTGTACGGTTACATAAGGATTCTTACCAACTTGTTGGGCTGGTAAATTAAAGACATTGCGAATAAACTTAGGCTTGACATACATTCGAAGCGTATTTTCGCTCTTATTAACGACAACGCGTTCTGCATAGCCTTTATTCACATAGGTTTTAAAGTCAGAATAGTTAGCGTCTTGGCTAGCACCAGCACCTCTAGCTATCGATTCTCCTCCACCCGAAAATAATAATATGGCCAGCACAACGGCTACAATAATATAAAGCCAGTTCATATTGAACCGAGGCATCTTGGGTTGATTGTCGTTGTTCTGTGGGTTTTGTCTGTTGTTGTCCATTGTGGAATTAATCTTACTGTTAGATAATGGCTACATATCAAAGCTTATGCCAAAATCTAATCAGCATTAGGAATTTTAGTAATTTTAGCATCTTCCCATAACCTTTCGAGGTTATAGAATTCGCGTGTTTCGGGTAAGAAAACGTGCACAATGACGTCAACGAAGTCGATTCCCACCCATTGGTTATTACCTAAACCATTTACACCTACTGGTTTTTCATTAGCTTCGATACGACATTTATCTCCTATCGACTCAACAATAGCCTCTATCTGGGTAGGGGAATTGCCCTGACAGATTACAAAATAGTTAGTAATGGCACCTTCAATATGCGTTAAATCAACGATAACAATATCCTGACCTTTCTTCTCTTCTATCCCTTTAACGATGATATTTACCAGTTCTTTCCCGTTCATTTAATAAAATTATCAATGTTTTTACTATTTATTGAAGCTTGAAAACTATTGTCTTCAAGCCTATTTTGCAAAGTTAAACCTTTTCCAGTATATAGGAATTGAATTACGTTATAAATTGGATAAAATTAAGTTTTTTGCAAAAAAGGCAGCCAAAAATTTGGATATTACGCCCACTTTCCATACCTTTGCACACGCAATTCAGAACTGAAAGGCACAACATTTTGGGATATGGTGTAATGGTAACACTACAGATTCTGGTCCTGTCATTCTTGGTTCGAGTCCAGGTATCCCAACAAAAGAGAATCGTATTCGGTTCTCTTTTTTTTATTTTATAGAGTTTCCGTCAACCGTTGCATAACATATTCTAAGAAAGATAAAATAGAAAAGTTTGTGCTTTGTCAAAGTTTTTTATAACTTTGTCACAAGGATTAGCCTTTGACATATGTTAGAAAAAGATCTTTTGCAACAAATTAAAGAAGGCCAAGTTAGTGCTTTCGAGCATATCTATCATAAATATTATGACTTTCTTTGCCGATTCTCAATGCACTTATTACATGATAGATTGCTGGTAGAAGAGGTGGTAGATGACGTGTTGTTCTATTTATGGGATCATCGCGAGGAAATTAAAATTGACTCTCTCAAAGGTTATCTGGTGAAAGCTGTACGCAACAGATCTGTCAATGTCATAAAGTCTTCACCGAGTAATCGCGAGTTGTTTTTCACCCATATAACGACAAACGAAAGCATTGATTTCTTCGAATCACTATTCTCTATAAATAATGAGAAAACTCCGTTGGGATATTTGTTACAAAATGAATTAGAAGACACTCTACTAAAAGCTATAGAGGAATTGCCCAACGAATGTAAGACAGTGTTTAAAATGAGCCGTTTCGATGGAAAGAAGCATTGTGAAATAGCTGAGGAATTAGGCATTTCTATAAACACTGTAAAGTATCACACTAAAAATGCGTTACGTATTCTCGCAGACAGTTTGTCACATTATAACATACTTTTGTTTTTACTATTATATGGATATTATACTATCCTTTAATCGCTCAATATTGTCTTAAATGTACAGGACACCATTCTTAGTCAAAGAAAATTTTACTTTAAACCCATTGAATATAAGTTATGAATAACCCAATGGATAATAAAAACAAGATAAGCCCAGATATTGATGCACTGATATTAAGCTTTCTGGACGGAACCATTAGTCACAAAGAATTCCTTTCTCTAAAGGAATTTACCTTTGCCAACGCAACAAATCGTGAATATGTCAAAAAGCGCATAGAGGTGTTATTTTCATCAAACGTACTTTCTGACAAAACTTCTTTTGATCAAGAAGCTGCTATTCAGAGATATTTTCAGCATATAGAATCAACTGATCATAAAAGAAAAACACCTATTATCCAATTTACAAAATGGAGGTTTGCTATAGGAATTGCAGCAAGCATTTTAATAATTGTACTTCCTTGGATAGGATATCAAGTGGGGAAAACAACTATAAAAAACAACTTAGCACAAATAGAAACGACAACATCTGAGGCTTCGCAGGCTACAATTAATCTACCAGATGGAACGCAAGTTACTTTAAACCCTAAGTCACGCTTGCAGTATTCGCAAGACTATGGAATAGAAAATAGAGATGTAACAATTGAAGGAGAAGCTAATTTTAAGGTAAACCACACATCGGGACCTAAGTTTAGAGTAAAGGCGGGTTCTATAACAGTTATTGATAAAGGTACAGAATTCAAGGTTCGAAACTATCACAAGGATTCGTTTATAAGCGTAGAATTGACAAAGGGAAAGATAATTATAGACAACTCTATTCTACATAAGTTAGACAGCACAATAGTGCCAGGCGAACGTGTTGTCGTCAATAAAAGAACGGGGCGTATGGAAAAGTCTCAGATAAAAAGCGATACCATTCCAACGACATTGACGTTTGAAGACATGAAGATGGAAAAAGTAGCGACCATTCTAAGCAAAATATATGGCGTGAAAATACATGTAAGTAATTCGTCCAAAGGGAAGTTGTTTAATGGAAACTTTGATGTTAGCAAAAACGGATTACCCCAAATACTTGAGGCGATGTCAGCTACACGTCAAATAAAATATAAAAAGGAGAAAGGCATTTATTATATTTATTAAATGTCTCTGCAATGATAAAATTCTGCCTTCAAAGGCTTATTTTATTTGTTTTTTGCCTGTATATAACGGTTCCAATATGGGGTCAACAGGTAACGCTTAACCTTCATGGAGTGACGGTTAAGCATGCTATGCATCAATTCAAACAAGCTACAGGCTATTCATTTATTTATTTTTCTACGGACGTTGACGTCCGTAGAAAAATAAATGTAATAGCAAAACACGCAGATATTACAGAGGTTGTTGAGCAGATTTTAAAAGGACAGAATGTTGTTTTCCAAATTAAAGGAAAGTCTATTATTGTTCAGCGCGCAAAAGATATAGAAGTTCCGAAACAGTCTTCAAACATTAAAATGACAACCGCCTCAGGCAAAGTTTTTGACCGTATGGGGCATCCCCTTGCGGGTGTCACCGTGCTTCAACGAGGTTTTAAAAAAGAAACTATTACCGATGCTGATGGTAATTTCTCATTAGAAATACCTGTAGGCAGTGTGCTTGAATTTTCATCTTTAGGTTATATACCACGTAAGGTTAAGGCTACAAATAATATACAACTTAAAATGGAAGAAAATGTTTCTTCTCTTGACGACATTATTATTATTGGATATGGTTCATTAACAAGAAAAGAAACAACGTCAGCTATCTCACATGTCAACGCAGAACGCTTAGCTCGTGTGTCTTCTATTGATGCCGGAACTTTATTACTTGGAAAAGTTTCTGGGCTATCTGTTGAAAACACAGGTATAGGAGATCCTAACGAATTAACAAGTTTGCAACTACGTGGTATATCATCACGCAGTGCAGGACTGAAACCATTAATCGTTGTTGACGACATTCCTGTTGCTGATTTAACGAATATCAACGCTATAGATATTGAGTCAATTGATATACTTAAGGACGGTGCAGCCTCTGCTATCTATGGTACAAGAGCCAGCAACGGTGTGATTATTGTAAATCTAAAAAAAGGAACTCTTGACGGAATTCCTCATACACAATATGAATTTGACTACACACTGAATGTCCCCAAGCGAGAAATTGATTTGCTCACACCTAACGAATACAGACAATACCGCACGGTAAACAATTCCTTTTTAGACAAAGGGGCAAACACCGACTGGTTTGCTGAGGCAACGAAAACAGGAACAATACAGAAGCACACCCTCTCTTTAACAGGTGGAAATAGAAAAACAAACTACAGAGTTACTGCAGATTATCGCGACGCAACAGGAGTAGACCTCCGATCAAATCGAAAAGAATATGGTGGCCGCATAAATGCAAGTCATACGACAAAAGGAAGTTTGTTCACATTTACTGCTAATATTCTACCTCGCTACATTAAATACGATAAAGCTGATTGGAGCTGGTTTTCTGTTTTATTGGATAATAATCCGACTATGCCCATCAAAAACCTATCGGGTGCTTATACTGATTTCTGGGGCTATCCGGGAATGAATGTCATCGAGAATATGAATGTTATTAAAGATGGTTCTGAAATAAAGCTCCTGAATTGGAACGGTATTGCTCGGGCAAATTTGTCGTCATTGCTGTTCCCTGCCAGCGATAACGTCATACTGAATGCACAGCTTACGTATGCCGAAAGCCACGTTGACAAGTTTTGTTATTTTTATAGCCCTTCTACCTATACGGGCAACCTTCATGAAGGATATAAAGGTCAGGCTAGCCGAAGCTATCATAATTTAACAGAGCATAACCTTGATTTTGTAGTTAATTTAAACTGGCAGATCAAACTAAACCATCATATTAAAGCTATGATGGGGTACAGTTACACCTACGGTATGCGACAAGGGCTGGCAGGTGAAAACAAGAATTTCAACAGCGATATGCTTACCTGGAATAACCTTGGAGCTGGCGAATGGTCAGGAGCCGAAAAGGGACGCACAGACGTATCGTCATACAAAAACGACCATAAGCTTATAGGGTTCTTCGGACGCTTGAATTATTGTTATGCAAACAGGTACATAGCCAGCCTATCGCTCAGGCACGAAGGGTCGTCACGCTTTGGTAAAAACCACAAGTGGGGAAGCTTTCCAGCCTTTTCTTTGGGCTGGAGGCTCTCTAAAGAAAAGGCTTTTGAGAATATAAAATGGATTACCGACTTGAAGCTGCGTTACGATTTCGGCATCACTGGTAATCAAGATTTTGACAACTATCTGTCGCTGTCTACCTACCGTTCGTTTGGTGAAGCCCCTTATGAAGACAAGCTTTATCGCGTATGGGGGCCAAACAGGAATCCCAATCCCGATTTACGATGGGAGAAAGGATACAACCAAAACATAGGGATTGACTTTTCATTTTTCCACGATCGTGTCAATGGTTCTATTAATTATTACCACCGCCTTCAGACCGATTTGCTGGGAAACTACTCGGTATCTGTACCGCCGAACCTCTTTAATAAGACTTATACCAACGTCGGCACACTGAAAAACAGAGGCTGGGAAGTCGAACTGGCCGTTATACCATTGTATACACCCAACCTGAAATGGACCATCGAAGGCAACGCCTATACCAATTATAACGAGTTTTCGAGCTTTTCAAACAACACCTATACGGGGCAGACCTTCTACGGTTCCTGCATGATGGATAACCCTGGCAATCCTGGTTATCTACAGCGTATTGAAGTAGGTAAGCGAATTGGCAATTTCTTTACGTTCCGTTATGCAGGTATCAGCAAGGACGGTAACTGGTTAATATACGACAAAAACAACCTGATTATACCCATTGACAAGGGAACCGACGATGACAAAGCTGTTACAGGCAACGGGCTTCCCAAGTTTAACATGGCCTTGAACAACCGTATTACCTGGAGAAACATAGATATAAGCGTGGCCATGCGTGGTGTATTCGGTTTTGATATATTCGATGTTCACGATTTTTATTACGGCCTTCAGTCGGGTCTGGGCAACGTTACGTCAAATGCCTTCCGACGAAATGCCTATATCACAAAAGGCTCAAATGTAATCAGCGATTATTTTATTCATCGCGGCGACTATTGGAAAATAGAATCGTTAACCATAGGTTATACAGTTCATTTTGTAAAAATATATCTTAAAAACCTTCGTGTTTACGCATCGGCTAACAACTTATACACATTTACTCATTTCCCCGGCATCGACCCTTCTCTATACCAGGTAAACGGTCTTACACCAGGAACATTAGGCGGCAGAAGCGCCTACTATCCTTCTGTATTCCAGTTTGTATGGGGCTTACAGGTTATTTTTTAAGCATAAACAAATGCAATACCAGTTATATTATATTGTAAAGCTGTGTGTGTGGCGGCCGCCAGCAACGCTGTTAACGGCCGTCATACAACACGTCTGGCGACCGTCAACAGCGTTGTTGACGGCCGCCCAACAATGACAAAAAGCATGCAAGGAGAGAACCAATAAGACTGAAACACAGCAGAAAATCATCAGTAACAAGCCTAAAAAAAATCATTAAAAAATATTTTGCATTTTATACTACCCCATCGCTACTTAAATTTGTCTCTACTGATAGAGAAACAATCTATAAAAGCGCCTTGTATACAAGCACGAACCTGATTACGTATTTTGAACAAACTTAAATACTAAACAATATGTGGAATAAACCAAAAACAAAAAACCTTATGGAGGAACTAAAACACATGAATTCTCATGATGTTCTTCTTACCGTATGTCTTTGTTTGTTAACAGCAGTGTTTACGTCATGCCGCAGCGAGAGCGAGCATCTTGTAAACTACAATGAAGACGACACCAATCGTATTAAAGTATCAAACCTTTATCCTGCAATTGGAGAGCAGATAAAGGTTGAAGCGTTAAACAAACAGAATGTAACAGGTACAGTCGACTTTGGCGATGGTACGGGCATAGTGCCTTTTGGCAACGCTTTGCATACCTATGAAGCAGCGGGTACCTACGTAATAACAGCCAAGATAGAAGGTGTAGAAAAGCCCGTTACTAAATTAGTTAAGGTAGAACAGCTTGCCCTTACCCGCGCCCTGAAGCAGTTTGACGACCCCAATTACAAGGAAATATGGGTTATGGCACACAGATCCAATACCGAGAATATGAGTATTCCTGAAAACTCTATTTCTTCTATCAAAGCTGCAATAGCAGCAGGCTGTGATGCAATAGAATGTGATCCACGGCGGACGGCAGACGGGCAGATAGTGGTTTGTCACGATGAGAACATACGAAGAACTACTACTGGGTCGGGCAATATTAGCGATCTTACATTAGATCAGATAAAAAGCTATGCTCTAAAAGACCGCAATGGCAACCCCACTAACGAGAGCATGCCAACCCTTAAGGAGTTTCTTGAGGCTGCACGTGGTAAGGTTTATGTCGACCTTGACTACTCACCCCGTACAGCTTCGCCCGAAGAGGTTTATCGTGTAGTAAAGGAATGCGGCATGACAGAGCAAGTATTCTTCTATAACAACTCTGATATAAAAAACAAAGAAGTCTTGGAACTTGATCCCGCACTGCACGCATATTGCTGGGGTACGCCCAATATCTACAACAGTCTGCTCAATAAAGGGCGCCGCTTCTTTGTACAATATATTTACAAAAGCGATGTCAACACGATAAATGCAGCCCGCGGAGCAGGCTTCTTACTGAGTGCCTGTATGATGGATGCAACCATTGAAGAGGGCGCTGCTGAAAGCCATTTGCTGCAAGGTAACGACACAGAGATGAAAGCAATGATAAATATTGGCATGCGCATGCTGATGACAGATATTCCGGAAACCATGATAGGCTACCTGCGTGCTAACGGTTATCACAAATAAATTATAAAACTATAAAACCATTATATGAAACTAAATCTTTATAAAACAGCATGGAGCTTAAGCATAGCTACGATGTGCCTGTCTGCACTTCCCGTGCAGGCCAACACCCCGGAAGCCGGTTTTTCTGCTGTTTCGCAAACCGCAAAGAAAACAATTACAGGTACTGTTGTCGATGCAAACAATGAGCCTGTCATAGGTGCTGTTGTGGTAGTGACAGGAACTTCCAACGGAACAGTAACCGATGCACAAGGTAATTTCAAATATAACATACCTACATCGGCCCCGTCAATCACCGTTACAAGTATAGGATATAAGGACCAGCTTGTTAAAATAAGCGGAAAAACCAACTTCCATATCACAATGGAAGAAGAGCAGGCCAGCCTTGACGAGGTAGTAGTTGTAGGCTACGGCACGATGAAAAAGAAGGAAATGACATCGGCAATATCGCATGTTTCGCCAAAAGATTTTGCACAAGTGTCGACCTTAGACGCTGGTATGCTACTCCAGGGAAAGGTAGCAGGCTTATCGGTTGTTAACACAGGCGTAGGCGATCCCAACCAGCAAGCCAGCCTTCAGATACGTGGTGTATCCTCGCGTAGCGCAGGATTATCACCATTAATCGTAATAGACGGTGTGCCTGATGGCAATCTTACCAACATCAATCCAGCCGACATCGAGTCGATTGACGTTTTAAAAGACGGCGCTGCTTCCGCAATCTATGGCACACGAGCCAGTAATGGAGTTATCCTTGTGAACTTAAAGAAAGGAACGCGCGACGGACAAATACATACTTCGTATAACTTTTCGTACACCATTAATGCAGCAAAACGCGAAATTGACCTGCTTACGGCCAATGAATATCGCCAGTATATTGCTGTAAATAACAATGTTTTAGACAGAGGCGCCAATACCGACTGGTTTGCAGAAGCCACTCAATTAGGACTCGCACAAAAGCACACGCTGTCACTCTCGGGTGGTAATATGAAAACAAATTACCGTGGTACGGTCGACTATCGGGATGCACGAGGAATCGACCTGCGCTCTACCCGACGCGAATATGGTGCACGTCTTAACATCAATCATACTACAGCAGGCGGCTTACTAACCTTTACAGCCAACATTTCTCCCCGATATATGAAAAGAGACAAGGCTGAATGGGGATGGTTTCCGACACTATTAAGCAACAATCCCACAATGCCTGTAAAGGATTCAAGAGGTAATTATACCGACTTTTTTGGCTATCAGGGCGGAAATATCATCGAAGAAATGAAGCTAATATCGGATGGTTCTGAAATAAAACTTCTTGCATGGGATGGTACCGTACAGCTAAACTTGCTGCCCTTATTGTCGCCCAAAAGAGATGATATGAGCCTCACAGCTCGCCTTACATTTGCCGAACAGCATGCCGATAAGTTCTATTTTTATTATTCTCCTTCAACAACAAATGCAAATAAAAGGGAAAATTATGCTGGACAGGCATCACGTTCGTATCACAATTCGATAGACAGGAATGTGGATTTTGTGCTTAACTATTCGTGGGACCTGAATAATGTTCATCACCTAAGAGCCATGTTAGGATACAGTTACGGTTATGGCATGGGACAAGGCCTGGAGGGCTCGAACAAGAATTTCCAAAGCGATGCCTTGCTTTACAACAGTTTAGGTGGAGGAGAATGGAACGCAGCAGAGAAAGGACGCACGGGAGTGTCGTCATATAAGAACGATCACAAGCTTATTGCATTCTTTGGACGTTTGAACTATAACTATAATGACAAGTACATGGCATCGGTTTCTATACGCCATGAAGGTTCTTCACGTTTCGGATTCAACAAGAAATGGGGTAACTTCCCTGCTATGTCGGTAGGATGGCGTATATCAAAAGAAAGCTTCATGCAGGATATTCCATGGCTTACCGACCTGAAGTTGCGTTACGATTTCGGTGTTACAGGTAATCAGAATTTCGGTAATTATCAATCATTAGCAACGTACAAGGCATTCGGTCATTATACATATGAGAACATATTATTCCACGTATGGGGGCCAAGTAAGAACGTAAACCCTAACCTTAGATGGGAAAAGGGACATAATCAGAACTTTGGACTCGACTTCTCTATTTTGAACGATCGTGTCAATGGATCTGTTAACTATTACCATAAAAAGCAGATAGACCTGCTTGGAACATATGAAGTTCCAGTACCACCAAACCTGTTTAATACCATCTTTGCGAACGTAGGTACACTGAAAAATACCGGATGGGAGTTTGATCTTCATGTGGATGCTATCCGAAATAAGAAATTATCGTGGAGCATAAACGCCAATGCCTATACAAATAACAATGAGTTTGTAAGTTTCTCAAACGACATTTATAAAGGACAAGACTATTATAATACTTGTAGTATGGCCAACCCTGGCAACCCCGGACCGTTACAACGTATTGAGGTTGGCAAGCGTATAGGTAACTTCTATACATTCCGCTATGCAGGAGTTAGTGATGATGGAAACTGGCTCATCTATGATAAGGAAAATAACATTATTCCTATTGCAAACGGTACTGATGAAGATAAAACAATTACTGGTAACGGATTACCAAAATTGAATGCGTCGCTCACCAATAATATTACCTGGAGAAACTTTGACGCAAGTATCTCAATGCGTGGAGCCTTCGGCTTTGAATTATTCGACGTGCACGACTTTTATTATGGCCTTCAAACCCGTCAGGGCAATTTAAGCTCGAACGCATTCAGAAGAAATGCCAAAATAACGAAAGGGTCTAATGTTATCAGCGATTATTTTATTCATAAAGGCGACTACTGGAAGATCGACGCCATTAGTATAGGTTACACCTTAAATACCAAATACAAATTTGTTGAAAAGGTAAGATTATATGGTACAGCAAATAACCTTTATACATTTACTCACTTCCCTGGTGTTGACCCTTCTACATATCAAGTAAACGGCCTTACACCTGGTACATTCGGTGGAAATGCAGCTTATTATCCATCTACATTCCAATTTATATTCGGACTTCAGGTTGACTTTTAATTAAAAAACAATATGAAAATAAATAAAATATTGACAAGTTCCTTAATTGTAGCTTCTGTTTCATTCGCTTCTTGCACTAATTTGGATGAACATGTTTACGATCAAGTAATGTCAGAGAACTACTATCAACACCGAGATGATGTAATAAGAGCCGTGTTAAGGCCCTTTGAACATGCATTTTGGTCAGAGACATTTAAATTTGAATGCGAAGAATCAAGCGGAGATCAAATTATAACTCCTTCAAGAGACTTTAGCGATTGGTACGATGCAGGTCGATGGGAAAGGTATCATTCTCATGCGTGGACCATCGATGAAGGACCTTGTAGAATAAGTGAACCATGGGGAGGATGGTATACAGGTATAGGACAATGCAACTCTGTAATAGAAGATTTGAAGCATCTTACAGCAGACCAATTAGGAATGTCGCCCGAAGAGCTCGATTACTTCCGTCTGCAACTACGTGCTTTAAGAGCTTGGTATCACTATTATCTATTTGATGGTTATAGAAATATTATTATCTATAAAAGTGCAGGTGCTGAAGATGTAAAAAGCCTATCACAAGCCGATCCCAAAGAAACCTTTAACTGGATTGAAAAAGAATGTTTAGATTGTCTGGACAAATTACCCTCGAAAACCAATGGAGCTGGTAATGGCGAACGGCAGGGACAGTTTAACAAGGCTGCTATTGCTACATTATTAGTAAGACTTTATCTGAACGCTGAAAAATACATAGGCGTTCCCCATTATCAAGAATGTATTGCAATGGCCAAGCGTATTACCAATGGGGAATTTGGCAACTATAAATTAGATACGACATGGGACAAGGTGTTCGACTATAATAACGATACCTCTGACGAAGTCATTCTGGCCTGGCCAAGCAGCTACGGTGGGTCGCATTGGCATTACAATGGAAACTGGCTTACGATTTATTGGAGGAACCTTCCTGTACAAGGACAACTTTATTTAGGCATAACTGATAACGGGAATACAAACCCACAGTATGCTTTATCTCCAAGTTATGATAATAACGGTAACCTATTTACTAACCAGTTAGGAATGGTTACGCAGAAATTTATCAAATATCCTGGCGATTACCGCTATAAACAATATAAGAACTTAGGCGGCGGTAAACGAGAAGGAATGTTCTTCCTTGAGGGATACTTACGCGATACAAAAGGAAGAATTCTGCGTGCAAACAACTACGATTTATATTTGTTAGACAGAGTGGGGCAATATAGAAATGGGGCCGCTACAAAAACAATTACAGGCGTAAGCTCCATATCTACACTCCACAATGCTGACTGGAACTCAGGCCTCTATGCTGTTAAGTACCCCATGTATTCAACAGGTGACATCGGACATATGGAATCAGATTATGTTGAAATGCGTCTGGCAGAGATAATCTATTCGCAAGCAGAATGTGAGCTTAGGTTAGGAAATAAAAATGAAGCAGCACGATTATTAAACTCTGTTCGTAAACGTAATTATCCTCAAAGCTATTGGCCTCAGGTACTGTATGCTCCAGAAGGGAGTATAAACTTGGACATGAATGAGATGTTAGATGAATGGGGACGTGAGTTCTTAACAGAAGGCAGACGACGTATTGACCTCATACGCTTTGGACATTTTCAGGATGCCTGGTGGGATAAAGCTACTGAAACAGACTCTCATACAGACATCTGGCCATTAACTCGTACTACTTTACAAAGTAACTTGAACTTAAAACAGAATCCTGGATATGAAGATATCCAAAGGACAACAAACAATTAAAGGTATCCTATTATGAATTACTTAAAAAAGATATTTTTTTCAACAGGATGTTTATTAGCATCAGTAAGTCTGATAACGTCGTGTAACAATGGGTATGAAGAATATGATATGGTTGACCCGCCACGCCCTATATCTTCTGACACACAGGCATTCCCGGGTTACTTTGTTAAGGTTGACGGCACGGGTTCTGGAACTTCATGGGATGACGCTATGTCAGGCAATCAGTTTTTTACAATGCTTGCAAACAACTCCTTTAAACAAGGTGCAGATATTTATTTGGCCGCAGGTATCTATAAAGTTGGAACATCTTCCTCTGATTTTGTATCTGTTAGTTCTGGAGTAAACA
Source organism: Prevotella sp. (assembly GCA_013333285.2). Lineage (GTDB taxonomy): Bacteria > Bacteroidota > Bacteroidia > Bacteroidales > Bacteroidaceae > Prevotella. The sequence continues at coordinate 18,199 of JABCPF020000038.1, read as the reverse complement.
TATATGGCGGATATGATCCCACAAGTACGGGTTATGTTACAGCTATATCTTACCCCAGCTCCTTTGAGACGATTATCAGTGGTGACATTAATGAAGATGGAATAGCCAATCAGGGAGATGCACACTTAATGGAAGTAACAACTACGATACCTGTATCCTTCTATGGGATTACATTTAAGGGAGGATACATCGCAACAGCTACCCATACAGAGGCTTCTGGTGCCAATCTCTCTGTACGATCAGGTATTAATGTTCTCAAAGGGGGTGCACTCAACATGAATTATTGTAATATCGAAGGGTGCATATCTGATATAGGAGCAAACGGTGACGCTGGCGGCGCTGCCTTGTTAATATCAGGCGGAGTTGTAAAAATGAATAAATGTGTCATCAAAGATAACCAGTCTAACAATCGTGGAGGTGCTATCAGAATGATCATTTCTCAAGCTCATGACACCAAATTATACATGAATAACAGCCTCTTAACACACAATGGAATAAAAGGTGACTTCGGTGGCACCATCCAAGTATCGGGTTCATGCGACATCTTTATGAATAACTGTACCTTAGTTGATAATTATGCTAAATATGGAGGAGCAGGTATTAATACCAGTGGTAAATTAGTTTTAATGAACAGCACACTGGTTAATAATCTCTGTACCGATGGTTCTAACGGACATGAGCTTCGCTGCGAAGGAAAGAATAATTGGTTCTTAATGAATAACATTATTCTTGAAACAGCAGGAAAATCAAACACGGGTAACCCCAGTCTATGTTTAAATGGAAATGATAAAATTATTGTTTCCGGAGGATACAATTTAATTTCCTTCGTAGGTGGAACAGGCACATTTACTCGACAAGGTACTGACAAAATAGGTATCACGTACAATAAAGTTTTTGGTAGTGCATCTTTAGCAGACAATGATGGTTACCCCAAAACATTGGCATTACCCAATGGCCGCTATGCCGCAGCACCTTTAAATGAGCTTCAATCTTATGCGTCTAAGAACCTGCTTATATATAATGTTGGCATAGACCAACGTGGTTTTAACCGCAAAAGTCAGAAAACATGTCCTGGTGCTTATGAGTATGTCGGTGAAAATGATGGAAAGACTGCTTTAGACGGAACCCTTCCTGATCTTAACGTCAATAATGGACAATGGTGAAATTAGTAAAATCATAAAACTGTAAAGATGAAAAAGTTATTATATCATATATGTGCAGCCGTTTTCTTACTTGCACTTGCCAGTTGTTCAAATGAGTTAGAATCAGAAGATGTAGTAAAGGGTAATACAGAGTTATCCGTAACTATTGGCGACAATACAACCAGAGTTTCTGTCAACCAACAAGGAAAGACGACATGGAGCAAAGGCGACGAAATATCTGTCTACACCACGTTAAATCGTTTCCAGACTTTCACGCTGGAAGGTGATGGCGGAAATAAAACAGGAAAGTTTATTGGCTATTTAGATGCCGATGAGCAAATTCTCGACTATGCTGTATATCCCGCAGGAGACCATCAGGTTTCCAGCGGAGGCTTGAAAATCAACATGCCGAAAAGATATAACTATAAGTCGGGTGATGCTTTTATGCCTCTTGTTGCTCAAGTAACTCAAGGAGCGAACGCTATTTCATTTAGCCATGCAGGTGGTTTGTTGTCTTGTACTATCAAAAATATCCCTTCTACCGCAAAGGGTTTCATGTTGATTACCGATAGCAAACAGATTACAGGCAACTTTGATTTGCAAAGCCAAGCCATTCATACCAAAAATATAACTGGTAAGGATACTATACGACTCGCTTTACAAGAAGAAGCAACAAGTGAAATGACATTTAACGTTCCTCTTCCTGAAGGAACTTATAATACAATTAGTGTAGCTCTAACCAATGCTGATGGTAATCCTATCAGTACAACTTTAAAGACATCTACTGTTCCTAACACCGTTGCTATAGGCTCTGTATTACAGTTACCTGCCTATAAGGTGTTAGGCCCCGACTTCTATGTTAAGGTCAATGGCACAGGTGAAGGCTCTTCTTGGGACGATGCGATGTCAGGAGAAAAATTCCGCGAGATGGTAAATTCGAAGGCATTCTCCAAAGGTGACATCATCTACATGGCAGCTGGAACCTATTATACAGGAACAACAGCTAATGTCAATAATCAAAATGCACTTACTGACCACATGAAGTTTTGTACGGGTATAACCATTTATGGAGGATTCCCTGCTAACTCAACTGGTAAAACTCATACCATTTCTTATCCTTCTGCTCACGAAACGATCTTATCTGGAGACTTGAACCAGAACGGAACGCCTGATGAAGGAGACTGCCATCTTATACATGTTGAGATGATTGGTAACCAAACTATTACTTTTAATGGTGTGACGTTTAAAAACGGTTTTATAGGTAATACCCTGAGTGATCAGCTGCGCCCAGGAATATATGTTAGCGGAGACGGTACTGATGTTCATTTTAATTACTGCAAAATTCTGAATAATGTAAGTAAAATAAATGGTAGCAACGCCGCTGGTGGTTCTGCCATTGGATTGTGGCGTGGCTCTGCTACTCTCTATCGCTGTGAGGTGAGTGGCAATAAATCACATGACCGTGGCGGCGCTATCAGGCTCATAAGCAATTCACCTAAACTTTTAATTGATCAATGCTTATTCCATAACAACTCTACCGAATGGGACTGGGGAGGCTGCATACAAGGTTCTACTACTACTGGTAGTATAGTAATTAATAACTCTACTTTCTATGAAAACACCACAGGCAATGGTGGTGGTGCCATAAACGGGTCAAGCGCAATGTATATCAGTAACTCTACATTCGTAAATAATTCCTGCAATAGTGACCCACAGGATTTCCGTACAGAAGGTAGCGAAAAGCATTACAGTATCAATTCTATTATTGTTGGTTCCAGAAACCAGGTAACGGGTAACAAGGCTAACATCTACGTTAACAACAACAGCTTTACCTCGCAAGGATATACCGTATATGGTACCAAAGGAGGATCAGGAACCTTTAAAGCTGGTAACGGAGATATTCCAGGTCGTTACACTGAAGACATATTTGGCATCCCCAACCTAACCAATCAGGGTGGTACTACATCTGTACTAAAACCTTTGAACAAAATAAATGGTGCCTCTTTGTCTGAACTCAATAAATTTAAATTAAAGTTCAAAGACATAATTCCTGAAACATTCGACTTGACAATAGACCAACGTGGCAAAAAGCGTCAGGCTACAACATCAGTTGGTGCTTACGAGTTTGATTGACAGTATAAACATGGTAGAGGTTTCCTGTCTTCAATCAGGAAACCTCCCTTGTATTAAAATCAGTTGATATAGAAAAGCTATCTAGGAGAATTACTACCCTAAAAAAAATTACTACTTATTATTAACCTTTTCATAAAAAATAGGAAAAATGAGAAATAAAGTTTATTCAAAGTTCTTATTTGTGATACTATTAACCTTAGGTTGTGGGCTTAATACCCTACATGCACAGGTTATACAAGATGGCATTACATACACAAAGAACGCAGCTGGTACTGCATACACAGTAACTGCCCATGGAAATCAGGAGAATGTTGTAATTGCCAAAGAAATAAATGGCCTGCCAGTGACAGAGATTGCAGATAACTCTTTTAAAGATGATAAAAAGTTAAAGTCTGTAACTATTGCCAGCAGCATTCAACGAATCGGCCAGTTTGCTTTCCTGGGCTGCTCGGAACTATCATCAATAAACTTCGAAGAAGGTGCCGATCTTACCATTTGTCGTTGGGCTTTTAACGGGTGTACGTCGTTAACATCAATTGTTTTACCTGGCACATTAAAAAGGTTTGACAACAACGGACACTTTAAAGACTGTAAAAAGCTTGCAAGTGTGACATTCAAAGAAAACAATAAACTCACAGACCTAGGCGGATATTGCTTTGAGAATTGTACAAATCTTAAAACCATTAACCTCTCACCACTGAAGACTGTTACCATTATGCGTGGAGTATTTAAAGGTAGTGGTATCACCTCAATTATATTTCCTCCCAAGGTAGAAAGTATCCAGGATGAAGTTTTTATGAACTGTGCATCTCTGGCAAATATTGTAATTCCTGCAAGCGTTACCACAATTGGGCAAAGAGGTTTTATCAATAATACAGCACTAAAAACAGTGGATTTCGAAGAAGGAAGCCTGCTGAATACAATAGGAAGCTGGGCTTTCCATCAATGTACAAACATGGAAAGTATTGCATTAGAAAAATGTAATCATCTTACTACTATCAAGGACCGCAGTATTCGATATAATAAACTGTCAAAGGTTATCATACCTAAAAGTGTTACATCTATTGGTGACTGGGCTTTTCAACAAAAGAAAGACCAGAATCCGATAAAATACATCATCTTTTATAAAGAAGGAGGAAACTGGTCCGACATCTCCATCAGTACATCTGCTTTTGCAGGAACAGCAGTAAACCTTTACGGTTACAAAAACGTAGCAGGTAAAATGAGAATTACAGACGATGTCGATAACGGAGATGGGACTCGTGGAAAGGAAACTTTTGTTCCTATTGCACCCATTGAAATAAAAGAGAAGTGCGGTGGTTATACTACATACTTTAATTCTAATAGTGCAATACAACTACCTGAAACAATTACTGCTTATAAGGTTGTATCAGTAAGTCAGGATAAGGCTACCCTTTTCGCACTTCCGTATGATACTCCACTCCCCAAATCAAATCCGGTTGTTATCAAGGGTGACGCAGGAATCTATTATCCACGGATTCTTCCTGAAGATGTAACTCCTGCTTTGATAGGCAACTTGCTAAAAGGTTCAGAAAATGAAGAGACTACAACAGGTGGAACCGTTTACTACAAGCTTTCATTAAACGATGCTGATCAGGCAGGCACAGCAGGCTTCTACTGGGGAGCTGCCAACGGTGCTGCATTTACAAATACAGCTAACATGGCTTATCTTGCACTGAACACCTCGCTGGGCAATATGCTTGCTTTGTCTTTGCCTAATGCTACTTCTATACAATTGAAGCCAATGACAACAAACAATACTAACACAAGATACAACCTGTCAGGAGCGCGCGTTAATTCTGCCTATAAGGGTCTTGTAATTATGAATGGAAAGAAAGTAATTATTAAATAACGATGCCTATACGACGGCCGTAGTACGCGTGTACGGCGGCCGTCAACAAATCATATGGCGGCCGTAGCACACATTGTACTACGGCCGCCATACTTTTTATATTTATAAACAATCACAGCAGAAATTTGCAAGAAAAAAGAGAGCAGTATGTAGTAAATAATATAGCAATACACAAATGGTGTTTGCTCTCCCTTATACTATTACCCAAAAATATTAATTGTGTGGTAGTTTCACACAGCTTATCAGCACAATATATAATACAGATAAATTATCTATATAATTCCGTATTACACCATTCTTCAGCAGCTTTTCGAGCTGGCTTTCCTGTACCTGTGAGCGGGATATGTGACGTATAAAGATAATGTTTAGGCTGCCAGAATTTAGGCAAAACGTTAGAACAAACTTCCTTTATAAGACTTATATCAGGGCTTTCTGTAAGCAAAACAACAATCTCGCCAAACTTTTTATCCTTACATTTACTAATTAGATAAGGCATTTTAATATGTGGTCGGAGTATCTCTTCAACCTCCTCTGCCTGTATCTTAATACCACCTGAATTAATAACATTATCTAAACGCCCAAGTATTCTGAACTTTCCATCACGTATTTCTGCCCTATCGTGGGTTTCTAAACGTCCCTTGTGTACAAGAGGTGCTTCTATTACCAGACAATCCTTTGCATTTAATGAAATGCTTACCGTGCTGAAAGGGGTATACCATAAACTCGCATTTTCGCCATTAAGACGTCGCAAAGCAATGTGCGATAGGGTTTCCGTCATACCGTATGTGCTCCAAACGTTATTGGGGAAACTGCTTAATTGCTGCTGCAAATCGTCGTTAATAGGTCCACCTCCTATAATAAGATGTTTTATTGTACGTAGTTTTTCACACTCCTCTGCTACCTGCAAACTATTATAAACTTGCATAGGAACCATAGCAGCAAAATCGAAAGAATTAGTGATATTCTTTAAAGGGTGACCCGATGCTTCTACAGTAGTAAGGCGCAATTGGCGCTCAATACTTCTTACAACGACCATCTTACCCGCAATATAGTCAAGTGGCATACAAAGTAAAGCCGTATCACCCGACTTCAGTCCAAGAAAATCGCAGGTGATACGCGCAGAATTTAGCATACGTTGCTTCTCTACCCGTATGCACTTTGGCACACCCGTAGAACCCGAGGTTTGCACCTCAACGGTATTCTTCGGATTATTCCATTCGTCAAGAAAGTCGTTCAGTGTCATTAAGGAAACTGTGGATACTTGTCGAAATCGGGCTTACGCTTCTCCAAAAAGGCCCTTCCTCCTTCATGAGCCTCATCAAGAGTATAATAGAGCATGGTAGCATCGCCCGCCAATTGTTGTACGCCCGCCTGACCATCTAACTCAGCATTGAAGCCTGCTTTCATCATACGGAGGGCAAGTGGACTACGTTCTATCATGGTCTCGGCCCAATCAACGCATTCATCTTCCAGCTTATCGGCAGGTACAACCTTATTAACAAGCCCCATCTGTTCAGCTTCCTGAGCCGAATATTGCTTGCAAAGGAACCATATTTCACGAGCTTTTTTCTGTCCTACCACACGTGCTAAGTAAGACGCTCCAAACCCTGCGTCAAAGCTTCCTACCTTAGGACCCGTTTGCCCAAAGATGGCATTCTCGCTGGCTATTGATAAATCGCAAACTACATGTAACACATGTCCACCTCCGATAGCATAACCATTAACCATCGCAATAACAGGTTTTGGCAAACGACGTATTTGCATTTGCACGTCGAGAATATTCAAACGAGGAACACCATCACCACCAATATATCCGCCCATGCCTTTGACATTCATATCGCCTCCCGAACAAAAGGCCTTGTCACCAGCACCTGTAAGAATAACCACACGTACAGAAAGACACTCGCGACAATACGCGAAAGCTTGACTCATCTCTTGTACGGTTAACGGGGTAAAAGCGTTACGATAACGCGGACGGTTAATGGTGATTTTAGCAATATGATTATACTCTTCGAAAAGGATTTCCTTAAAATCAAATCCTTCTATTGGTTTCCATTCTCTTTTTGCCATAATTTATTGTGTATTTTTGTTGTGCAAATTTATCATATATATAGGAGAAACACAAATAATTGAGTTTTTTTCGTATCTTTGCACTTCAAACTTAAACGGAGAATACATGAGAGCGAACATTTATGAATTCCTTGCAACAGGCTTCGAAGAAATTGAAGCGCTGACACCTGTCACCGTTATGCGTCAGGGCGGACAGAATTTTAAGCTTGTTAGTATGACTGGGAGTGAATATGTTGAAACAGCTAACGGTGCATGGGTTAAGGCTGATATGCTGTTTGAAGCTTCTGATTTTTCAGATGCTGATTTATTAATGCTTCCTGGTGGCTTCCCTGGAGCCTACAACTTAAAAGCTCACGATGGACTCCGTAATTTGCTTGTCAAGCATGCTGCTCAAGGTAAGCGTATTGGTGCTATTTGCGCAGCTCCTATTGTTTTAGGCGAATTAGGTTTATTAAAAGGCCGTCGTGCCACCTGCTGGCCATCGCTCGAACGTTTCCTTGAAGGTGCAAATGTTACGGGAAATATTATAGAAGAAGATGAAAATATCATCACTGCCATAGGTGCATCAGCGGCTCTTCCCTATGCGTTTAAGCTGCTATCATATTATTTAGATAAAGAGAAGCTGCAGGAATTGCAAACACTTATGTGTTATGATAGAGTGACAGAAGCTTTCCGTTCCTCCACCTTATAATAATCATAAGTAAATATAAAGAACAAGAGAAAGAAACGGTTTATTCTTTCTTAAGTAATTCGACCATTAGGTGTGCGGCATTATCTGGGGCTACTTCATGTCCCAAGGCTTCACGTACCTGTACATAATCGTTCAACATTTGTTCACGACGTTGCTGCCCAGGCAGAATAACACGAAATTCTTGTAAAATATTTTCTTTGCTAAAACGGTCAGCAAACAGCTCTTGTACAACCTCTTTGTCAGCAATTAAATTTACTAAACTAATGTATTTACAACTGAGAAAATGGTTGAATGCAAACCGAATAAGTCGAGGAACAGGCGTTTTATAACACACAACTTGGGGCACATTAAACAACGCTGTTTCAAGAGTTGCCGTACCACTAGTTACTAATGCCACGCTGGCATGAGAAAGAAGCGCATAAGTTTCGTTCTTTACGCATGCTAAACGAGCGTCACAACACTGAGAGTCACAAGCTAAAAAGCGAGCATAATATTCATCTTCAACAGAAGGAGCACAAGCTAAAACCGATTGATAATCAGGGAAAGCCTGTATTGTTGCCATCATCGTTGGTAGATTATCCTTTATTTCTTGTTTTCTGCTTCCTGCTAATAAAGCTATGATTGGTTTCTCTAAATCTAAACCATTACGACGACAAAAATCTTCCCTTGTTTCATGATAATTTTCCTTAAATTCCGCAATCTCCTCTACCGTAGGATTGCCAACATAATGAATTGGGTAATTATGCTTAGTTTCATAAAACGGAACCTCGAAAGGAAGTATAGAGAAAAGCTCGTCAATATCGCGACGAATAGCCTTAATTCGCCATTCTTTCCATGCCCAAATCTTAGGCGAAATATAATAAAAAATTCTTATTTTTGTGTGCTTGCGCAGAAACTTGGCGATCTTTAAATTAAATCCTGGGTAATCAACAAGTATTACCACATCAGGCTGCCATGCTAAAATATCGCGCTTACAAAAGGCTATATTTCTAAAAATAGTGCGTAAATGCAACAGAACTGGTATAAATCCCATGTAGGCCATATCCTTATAATGCTTGACACATGTTCCACCAACAGCTGCCATTAAGTCGCCACCGAAGAAACGAAATTCAGCCTCAGCGTCTTGCAATTTCAGGCTACTCATAAGGCGACTGGCATGTAAATCGCCACTGGCCTCGCCTACAATAAGATAATATTTCATAGTCTGTGAGAATTCAGAAACAAAGAAAAGAGAGCTAACACCATACACTGAAGGGTTACGATATAGACCAATTTATTCTATACTATAACCCTTAAAGTTTCCAGCTTTCTAACTTTTCTATAAAATCATAGGCCGTAACATCAACCATTGTAGGTGTAATTGCTACATAGCCGTTATCAAGAGCGTATTGGTCTGTGCCCTCAACACCAACCTCATCATTACGATAATGGCCCACAACCCAATAATAATCGTGACCTCTTGGGTGGCTACGTTTGTCTATCTCCTCGACCCAACTGCCGAACGTCATGCGGCAAGCCTTAACACCTTCAAAATGTTCACGAGCGGGAAAATTTACATTTAAACATATTCCTTTAGGAAGCCCTTCGGCCAAAACCTTACGAACAATCTCTTGCACATAAGGACGTAAAGGCTCTAAATTAGCATCTTCTTCATAATAACATGATGAGAAAGCAACAGAGGGTATGTACTTCATACAACCTTCTAAGGCAGCACCCATCGTACCACTATAATGATTATTTACCGAAGAATTATCGCCATGATTGATACCACTAAGAATAAGATCAGGACGACGATTGCGACAAAGCTGACTAAGTGCTATCTTTACACAGTCGACTGGTGTGCCACTACATGACCAAACCTCTATATTTCCCATGTTATGACGAGGCTTTAGACGAAGATAATCAGTAGCCGAAAATGCACAAGAATATCCAGACCGCGCACTTTCTGGGGCAACAACAAGAACATCACCTATCGTACTGACAAAATCGACTAAATGTCGAATACCACGCGAATGATAACCATCATCATTAGCAATCAATATAAAAGGTCGTTTATTTTCCATATGTTTTATATGTTTAAATGCCTTGCAAAAGTACGAAAAAAGCTTTAATTATATTCTTTCTCCAACAAAATATGTATCTTTGCAACAAACTACGCTGCGCTTCCATAAGGGTTTCCGCAGCACAAAAATGCAGAAAATGGGAAAAATCATCGCTTTAGCAAATCAGAAAGGCGGTGTGGGTAAAACCACAACAACCATCAATTTAGCTGCGTCATTGGCAACACTGGAGAAGACGGTACTTGTAGTAGACGCGGACCCACAGGCCAATGCATCAAGTGGATTGGGTGTAGACATCAGCAAGGTAGAATGCTCGCTATATGAGTGCATTATTGACCATGCAGATGTACGTGACGCCATTTACACAACAGATATTGATGGACTCGATATTATTCCGAGTCACATCAACTTGGTAGGAGCAGAAATAGAAATGCTCAACTTGGATAATCGTGAAAAGGTGATAAAGGAAATCCTTGATCCCCTACGCAACGAATACGATTACATCCTTATTGACTGTTCACCATCACTCGGTTTGATTACTGTTAATTCATTGACAGCTGCCGACTCCGTCATTATTCCTGTGCAGTGCGAATACTTTGCGCTTGAAGGTATAAACAAACTGCTTAGCACCGTCAAGATTATTAAGAGCCAACTTAATCCAGAACTGGAGATAGAAGGATTTCTACTCACAATGTACGATAGTCGACTGAGATTGGCCAACCAAATTTATGATGAGGTGAAACGTCATTTCCAGGAACTGGTCTTCAGAACCGTGATTCAGCGTAACGTAAAACTCTCAGAGAGTCCAAGTCATGGCTTACCTGTTATTCTTTATGATGCCGATTCTACAGGAGCTAAGAATCATTTGGCTTTGGCACGTGAGATTATAGAGAAAAACAAATAGCAATTAAAGTGCATCAATAAGTTTCATCTTCAAGTTTCAATATAAACTGTGGCAGTACATAAAAAATACAATGCTTTAGGTCGTGGCCTTGATGCGCTCATCTCTACAGAGGCTGTTCGCACACAAGGATCATCAACAATTAATGAGATTCCAATTGAGCAAATTGAGCCCAATGCAGATCAACCACGAAGTCTTTTCAATGAAGAGGCTTTGCAAGAATTAGCTAACAGCATACACGAAATTGGTATTATACAACCCATTACTCTGCGTCAGATTAGCGTAAATCGATTTCAAATAATTGCTGGAGAACGCCGTTGGAGAGCATCTAAAAAAGCAGGGCTAAAGACTATACCTGCTTATATTCGCACTATTAAAGACGAAAATGTCATGGAAATGGCACTCGTCGAGAATATACAGCGTGAGGATCTAAACCCTGTTGAAATAGCATTAGCTTATGAACACTTGCTTGAGAACACAGGAATGACACAAGAGAAAGTGGCAGAAAGAGTAGGAAAAAGTCGTGCTGCCGTAACAAACTTTCTACGCTTACTGAAGCTCCCTGCACAGGTACAAATGTCACTTCAGAAAAGAGAAATAGATATGGGCCATGCTCGTGCCCTTCTTGCACTTGACAGTCCGTCGCTTCAGCTAAAAGTTTTTAGAGAGATTTTAAAGAATGGATGGCCAGTTCGTAAGGTCGAAGAAGTTGTTCAACAACTGAAAAACGGCGAAGATATTGATGCTGGCAATAAAAAAATACAGGCAAAGACAAAGCTCCCAGAAGAGTTTAACGCATTAAAGACTCGTTTATCATCATTTTTGAATACAAAAGTTCAACTTACATGCTCGCCTAAAGGCAAGGGTAAAATAAGTATTCCTTTCAATAATGAAGAAGAGTTAGAACGTATAATGAATGTCTTTGACAAACTGAAAGAGCAGTAAGTGAAAACATTACGTCATATTTTTATATTGCTGGCTATTATTGTCAGCCTTCTCATCACCCCTTCTTCACTGTTTGCACAGAAAACAAAAGTGCAAACAGTCTCTCTTTCTTCTATCGAAACGGGTATAGACACCATACATGCAGAAGATTTCACTCTTTCAGGAATAACAGTTCAACAAAAGACAGAACGCACTCCTACTCCCTTAGAAAAAGCTGAAAATAAAAAACAAAAGCGAAATTGGGCCACATGGAAGCCTGAAACAAAAAGAGCTTTATGGCTTTCCTTAGTATTACCTGGAGCTGGACAAATTTACAATCGCAAATATTGGAAGTTGCCTATTATTTATGGAGGATTTGTGGGATGCGCATATGCCATGAGATGGAACAACATGATGTATCGTGACTATAGTCAGGCGTATCAGGATATTATGGATAATGATCCTCTAACACAAAGCTATAATCAGTTCCTGCATCTTGGCACAACAATTACAGCAGATAACACGCAACGTTGGCAAGAGATATTTAGAAAACGTAAAGATCGCTATCGCCGATGGCGTGATATGAGTTTCTTTGTAATAGTAGGAGTATATGCATTATCTGTAATTGATGCTTACGTTGACGCTTCATTATCGGAATTTGACATTAGTTCCGATTTAAGCATGCGCGTATCACCCACTATCATGAATAACTCAATAGATCGCAATCCTTTTAAAAGTACAGCTGTAGGACTACAATGTTCTATCGACTTTTAAACAGTTTGCACCATTGTTTCAGAGATAATTTCTACACAAAATGACATATAAGAAGATTTGGGCTACAGCAATTCTCATTGTAAGTTCTGCGTGTACTTTGCAAGCACAAACCGATGACAATTCTGTTACCATAACTAATCATAATGGGAAAATCGAAATCATTGACACCCCTGAGTCAATGACAACTGAAATTGATAGCTTGATGCAACTCTACAATTCGAAGATGTATCTCAAGCTTGATACCAATTGCAGAATGTCAAATATCAATCCTGTATATGATAGTGCAACGTACAAAGACCGCCTTTCTAAATTACCCACGGTTATAGAAATGCCTTATAATGAAATCGTTCAGGCCTTTATTGACCGATATACAGGCGATCTTCGTAAGTCTGTTGCTTATATGTTAGGAGCACAAAACTTCTACATGCCTATTTTTGAAGAGGCTCTTGAGGCTTACAACTTACCATTAGAGTTGAAATATTTACCTGTCATCGAGTCGGCCTTAAACCCAATGGCTCGTTCGCATGCAGGCGCAATGGGACTTTGGCAGTTTATGCTGCCTACAGCAAAACGATATAATCTTACTATCAATTCTTTGGTTGACGAGCGTCGCGACATTGTAAAGTCGTCATATGCAGCAGCACAATATCTAAGTGATCTTTACAAAATATTTAAAGATTGGAACCTTGTTATTGCTGCATATAACTGTGGTCCTGATAAAATTAATAAAGCAATACACCGTGCTCACGGCGAACGTGATTACTGGAAAATATACTCTTTGCTTCCTAAAGAAACAAGAGGGTATGTGCCTGCTTTTATTGCAGCCAACTACGTTATGAACTACTACTGCGACCATAACATTTGTCCGTTAAATACAGAATTACCTGTAAAAACAGACACTGTTACGCTTAGCCGTGACGTTCATTTCGAGCAAATTGCTTCTGTATTGAATATTAGTATGGAGCAATTGAAAGATTTAAATCCGCAATACCGCCAAAATTTAATTAATGGATACGCTCAACCCGCTACGCTTAGGCTTCCAGCATCTTTGGTTAATGTTTTTATAGATAGGGAAGACTCTATTTATGCTTACAATCCTAAGAACTACACACCCAAAAGAAACACTGTAAATATAGATGACAATGCTTCTTATGTGGTAAAAAATAATAAAGTAAGTAGGATTTCTAAGAGCGATCAGAAGTCGAAAACTATTACAAACGATATTGATAAAGCTGAAGCAACATCAACAAATACGGGTGACACAACTTCCAAAAACAATAATCATAATACTGACAACACTATAGTATCTTCAGAGAATAACTCCGCCATCGTAACAACAGATAATAACACCAATGTTATGAATAAAGAAGATATTTACAGCCAAAATAGCAAAACTGTTGATAACACCACAAAGAAAGGCTATAGCAATAAAAAGAAAGATAGCGCAAGCAAGTCAACGAAGAAAAACAACAAAAAGAAGAATAAGAACCAGTCTGCTAAACACGTTACCGTTAAGAGTGGCGATACGCTGAGCGAAATAGCAGAGCGCAATCATACCTCTGTAAAACAACTGCGCCAACTTAATGGTATAACTGGCAGCAATATTGTAGCAGGAAAGAAAATCAGAGTGAAGTAAAATCACCTAAGATCCTGCACAAAATTATAATATGGACGAGTTACATTTCTTGTTTAAATAGCATTATGGACGAGCAAGACTTGAAAAACAAAGAACGCGAAGAGATTGATAACAAACTCATTACTGATGCATTCAATCATCTTTTAGATACTTATTTAGCATCTTCGCACCGCAAGAAGGTTGATATTATTACCAAAGCCTTCAACTTCGCCCGTCAGGCACATAAAGGCGTAAAACGCCTTTCGGGCGAGCCTTATATTTTGCATCCCATTGCGGTAGCGCAAATAGCTTGTCAGGAAATGGGTCTAGGCTCTACCAGTATATGTGCTGCATTACTTCACGATGTGGTTGAAGACACCGACTATACCGTCGAAGACATCGAGAACATCTTTGGTGCAAAGATTGCTCAAATTGTAGATGGCTTAACAAAAATCAGCGGTGGAATATTTGGAGATCATGCCTCTGCACAAGCAGAAAATTTCAAGAAGCTATTGCTTACGATGAGTGATGACATTCGTGTTATCCTTATTAAGATTTGTGACCGTTTGCATAACATGCGTACATTAGAGTCGCAGCCTGCAAACAAACAGTATAAAATTGCTGGCGAAACGCTTTATATCTATGCTCCATTAGCTAATCGTCTTGGATTAAACAAAATTAAAACGGAACTTGAAGACCTTAGTTTTCGTTTCGAGCATCCACAAGAATACGCTAATATTGTCAACAAACTATCATTTACAAAAGAGGAGCGTGATCGACTCTTTGAGGAATTTACGGCTCCCATTCGTGAAGCACTTGACAAACTTGGACTTCAATATCATATCAAAGCACGTGTTAAAAGCCCTTACAGCATTTGGTGTAAGATGCAAAACAAACACGTTACCTTCGAAGAAATCTATGATATACTGGCCGTTCGAATCATCTTTACACCAAAGCAGCGTAAAGATGAAATTAACGACTGTTTCCAAATATACGTTGCCCTAAATCAAATTTATAAGAGTCATCCTGACCGCTTACGCGACTGGGTTAACCATTCTAAGGCCAACGGATATCAGGCATTACATGCTACAATGATGTCACGTCGGGGACAATGGATTGAGGTTCAGATTCGTTCTGATCGTATGGATGAGATCGCGGAACAAGGCTTTGCCGCTCATTGGAAATATAAAGAGGGTGATAAAACTGAGGAAGATACTGAACTGAATAAATGGTTAGGCACCATTAAAGAGATTTTAGACGATCCACAACCAGACGCAATGGACTTCCTCGATTCAATTAAACTGAATCTATTTGCTTCTGAAATTTTCGTCTTTACACCTAAGGGTGAAGTTAAAACCATGCCTGCAGGCTGTACCGTTCTCGACTTTGCCTTCCAAATTCATACCTTCCTTGGCAGTCACTGTATTGGCGCAAAAGTCAACCATAGGCTCGTACCCTTAAGCCATAAACTACAGAGTGGCGACCAAGTTGAAGTATTAACGTCCAATTCGCAGCATGTACAGGCATCGTGGAACAATTTTGTAACAACGGCCAAAGCACGCAATAAGATACAAGCCATATTACGTCGCGAGGGTCGACAGATACAAAAAAAGGGCGAAGATATGCTCAATGATTGGTTGAGAAAGAACGATATTGAGTTCTCCGCATCAGTTATTGATCGCCTTTGTAAATTCCATGACGTGTCTTCACATGAGGCTTTTTTCCAAGCACTTGGTCACCATTCTATCATACTTGGTGAAAACGACATAGACGAGATTACTGAGAAAAAGAAAGCGTCTGCTACTTCAAGCTGGCGTCGTTATGTGCCCTTCCTTCGTAAAAGTGGTAAGAAGAAAGAAGAAGAATGGGTTGACACACAACCCGTCAGCGATAATTTGCTTACAGTAGGACCCAATTTTAATAAAAAGCGTCCATGTATAATATCAGAGAAGACTATTGGAATGTACCTCTTCTCACAATGTTGTCATCCTATCCCAGGAGACGATATTCTTGGTTTTATTGATGGTAATTCGCATGTCACCATTCATAAACGTTCATGCCCTGTTGCGAGTAAGCTGAAAACCAGCTTCGGAACGCGCATATTAGATGCTCAATGGGATATGCACCGTCAGCTCTTTTTCGACGCAACCATCGAACTACACGGTATCGATCGAAAGGGTATGCTACATGACGTTTCTGAGGTTATATCTCATAAACTCAACACAAACATACATCAAGTAAGCTTTAGTGCTAACGACGGAATTTTTGAAGGACGTATTGAAATCAGGGTACACGATCGTGAAGAAGTTAGAAATATCATGAAACTTCTGAAAGAAATTAACGACATGCAAGAAGTACAGCAAATACTGTAATTTTACTATCTCGTACCCTACAATATTATATTATTCTGTCAAGATGCTTTTTTAGTTCCAAAAGCTGGTCACGAACATTGATTAAATTATCAAGAATGTCTGAACTTTTATCAACATTCTCACGATTTTCGTGCATATATTTTCTGGCCGCTGCTATTTTGAATCCACGCACCTTAATGAGATTATAAATGACTTTAATCTCTTCTATATCTTTTTCAGTATACTGGCGCACTTTAGTCAAAGCTACTGTCTTCGGTTTCAGATTGGGAAATTCTGTTTCCCAATAACGCAGTGTACTCTCGTTGACACCTACTAATTGTGCAACTTCCTTAATAGAATAGTATAACTTCGGATTCTTATTTGTATTCAGAGCCATAACGTTTACCTTATTTATCGCATTACGTTTCGCTACATCACATTTCCACACTCACATTACGTTGTAAATGCCTTGACTATAGCGTCCCTTTACAATGCAAAGATAATAAAAAGATTATATATAGAATCTGACAACTGCAATCTTTTTAGTAACTTTGCAACTGATTATTAATGAACACAAAAAAAACACTACAATACAATGATGACAGCGAATGAGATACGTGACTCTTATCTGAAGTTTTTCGAGTCAAAAGGACACGTTATCGTACCATCAGCTCCTATTGTCGTTAAGGACGACCCTACGCTGATGTTCACAAATGCTGGTATGAACCAGTGGAAGGACATTATTCTTGGTACAAAAGACCCCGACCCACGCCGCAGAACCGACTCGCAAAAGTGTCTGCGCGTAAGCGGAAAACACAATGACCTTGAAGAGGTTGGCCGCGACTCGGCCCTCAGTCACCACACCATGTTCGAAATGTTAGGTAACTGGAGCTTTGGCGATTATTTTAAAGAAGGCGCCATTGATTTCGCTTTTGAGTATCTTGTAGACGTACTTCATCTTGACCCTAAAGACCTTTACGTTACTGTTTTCGAAGGCGATGCTTCAGAAAATCTTTCTCGTGACGACGAAGCTTCAAGCTATTGGGAGAAGCATTTCCCTAAAAACCATATTGTAAATGGAAATAAACACGATAACTTTTGGGAAATGGGCGATACAGGTCCTTGTGGTCCCTGTACCGAAATACATATTGATTTCCGTTCGGAAGAAGAGAAAAGTAAAGTTCCTGGCGAAACATTAGTCAACAAAGACCATCCTCAAGTTATCGAGATATGGAATGTTGTCTTCATGCAATATAACCGAAAGGCCGACGGAAACCTTGAGCCTCTCAAGATGCACGTGATTGATACGGGTATGGGCTTCGAGCGTTTGGTTCGCCTTATGCAGGGTAAAAAATCTAATTATGATACAGATATCTTTGCTCCTATCATCAATGAGATTGAGCGTTTGTCGGGTAAGAAATACAACCATACGTTCCCAGAGGGTTCTAATGGCGAAGGTATCAATACGGAACAAAAGGTAGATATCGCTATCCGTGTGGTGGCAGACCATCTTCGTGCTGTAGCCTTTGCTATTGCTGATGGCCAATTACCAGCTAACGCAAAAGCAGGATACGTTATCCGTCGCATCTTACGCCGTGCTGTTCGATATGCTTATACCTTCCTCGATCAGAAGAGTGCGTTCATGTTTAAGCTTATCCCCGTTCT
>JABCPF020000037.1 GCA_013333285.2 Prevotella sp. | reverse complement strand
TGTGCGTCCTTAGGGACTCGAACCCTAGACCCACTGATTAAGAGTCAGTTGCTCTACCAGCTGAGCTAAGGACGCATAAGCATCTGTTGCAATGTTGAAAAATCTTTTAAAAAAGCCTTTCGTGAATTGCGGTTGCAAAGGTACATTGTTTTTTCGTAACCGCCAAATAAATTGTTTGTTTTTTCGGTGGCGTTTTTTACTTGTTTTGAATAGTGCCTATGGTTGCGGTGGGGGATAGGGTAAGTTTAGTTGTTTTGCTTGTACCTTTTGGGTTGATAGGTTTTTGTGTTGAATAGCAAGAACTCAGGCTTTTGCTTGTATAGGGCGTTGTACGGCGGCCGTCACACGCGCGTACCACAGCCGTCATACCCTTTATACTACGGCCGTCATACACCTTGTTCGGCAGCCATCGCACGTTCAACTTTAGCGTGTAAATACATGGTGTTATGGGTAGAAAGCTTGAGCCCAAAGGGCATAAACGTATTAGCGCCTCATGCTTAAGAAATCAAGCTGAGACGCTATTATCGTATAACTTATGTTATTTATTGTTGAAGTAAAAACTGTTTGAAGTCGGCAAAATAGCGTGTCATCGGTATACTTTGCTTCTTACCGTCCATGAAATGGCGCAGTCGTTTGGGAATATCTATTTCCGTACCATTTACCGCATCAACCGTTTCTTTGAATTTAGCAGGGTGTGCCGTTTCGAGGAAAACGCCAACTTGATGAGGTTCTAATTGTTCGCATAGTGCCTGATAACCGCAAGCACCATGTGGGTCGAGCACGTAACCTGTAGCATCGTAGCATGTTTTCATGGTGTGACGTATGCTATCGTCGGTATAGGTTGCACCGCTAACATCAGCTTTTATCTGTTCCCAGTTATTGGCATATAAGTCAATAATGCGTGCAAAATTGCTGGGAGCACCCACGTCCATAGCGTTAGCGATGGTTTGTTTGCTATCTGTAGGTTCGTATTTACCTGTATTAAGATAATGATAAAATACGCTATTGGCATTGTTGGCAGCAATAAATCGTGCTACGGGAAGTCCCATTTTAGCAGCAAAAAGCCCTGCTGTGATATTACCAAAATTACCACTTGGTACACAGAAAACAAGGTTTGAGCAGAGCTGTCCTGATGTATTTTTTGAAATATTCAATATGCCTTTGCGTTTCAATTGTGCAAAGGCGTTGAAGTAATAAAAGGCTTGTGGGAGAAAGCGTGCAACGTTAATAGAGTTGGCCGACGTCAGCGTCATGTGACATTTCAGCTCATTGTCCATGAAAGCACTTTTTACAAGCGCCTGACAATCGTCAAAAACGCCATCTACTTCAAGGGCTGTAATATTCTGCCCCAGCGTGGTAAACTGGCTTTCTTGTATATGGCTTACCTTACCTTTGGGGTATAACACATAAACGTGTATGCCGTCGACGCCTAAAAAACCATTTGCAACGGCCGAACCTGTATCGCCAGATGTGGCCACAAGTACGTTGACCTGAGAGGAGGACGCAGGTGAAGAGGCATGGTTTTTCTGTATAAAATATTGCAACAGTCGGGCCATAAAGCGTGCGCCTACGTCTTTAAACGCAAGGGTAGGACCGTGAAAAAGCTCGAGCGCATGAATGTTATCTTTGACCTTTACCACAGGTGTTTCGAAGCTTAAAGTATCATATACAATGTGACGGAGGTCGGTTTCGTCAACGTCTTCGCCAAATAAGGCATGAGCAACCTCAAACGAAAGTTCCTGAAAACTCATGTCATCGATGTGTTCAAAAAACGATGTGGGCAGAGAGTTAAGATGTTGAGGCATGTATAAACCGCGGTCGGGAGCAAGCCCCTGTTCAACGGCTTCGCGCAGAGAAGCCAGTGGAGCGATATGGTTGGTTGAATAATACTTCATAATTAATTGATTTTCATAAACATGTCCATGAACTCATTTAGACGTAATAAGCCGTACGAGCCATCTTCGCAAGCGGCTTCGTTGTAAGCCTGTACGTTGTCGGGCTCAATGCCTGTGTGCCAAATGAGGAACGGAACAGGCTCATTAACGTGTGTGCGCACTTCGACAGGGGTAGGGTGATCGGGCAGAATGGCGATACATACAGGCTCATTCCACGTTTTTACCTCGTTGAAAATGGGTTCAACAATACGATGATCAAGATAGTTGATGGCCTTTAATTTCAGGTCTAAATCACCGTCATGGCCAGCCTCATCAGTGGCTTCAAGATGAAGGTATACAAAGTCTTGCTGGCGCAAAGCTTCAATGGCCGCTGCAGCTTTACCTTCATAATTGGTGTCGGCAAGACCTGTAGCACCAGGTACTTTAATAATATCTAATCCTGCATAACGTCCAATTCCGCGAATTAAGTCGACAGCCGATATCACCGAACCTGTTTTTATTTGAGGATACATCTGCATGAGCGTTTGCATGTTAGGGCGATAACCACCTCCCCATGGCCATATCGAGTTGGCAGGACGCTGATGGTGTGCCACCTTGTTTTGATTATAAGGGTGCGCCTCAAGTAACGTTTGCGATTTGAGAATAAGCTCATTTAGCAAACGGGCTGTTTCGTTACCAGTGAGTCGAAATTCTCCAGTGGGTTTTCCATCAGCCCCATAAATAGGCTCTCTTACGTCCTCCCAGCCTACCTCGCTTTGCACTAACAGTGGTTGCCATGGCTGATTTGGATAGTCGTGTGGCGGCGCACAGATAACGTGTTTGCTGGCTTTTTTCACCACCAAAAGGTGGCGATAATGAATGCCTGTAATAAATTTTATTTGATCGTTACCCAGTTCTTGGTTAAGCGTTTTGATGAGTGTATCACCATCTTGCGTGCTGAGGTTTCCACCATTGTGAGTAATAATACGGCCGTCGTGCAAAGTAATAAGATTGCAACGCATAGCCATGTCCTCAGGTTCTAAATCATAACCTATTGAGGCTGCTTCGAGCGGACCGCGACCTTCGTAAACTTGGTTCAGGTCGTAGCCTAATATTGCAGTGTTGGCTACCTCAGACCCGGGGTGGAAACCTTCGGGAATGGTGATTAGTTTACCGCACCGTCCCTCTTTGGCCAGCATGTTCATGTAAGGCGCTTCGGCACATTGTAGTAGTGTTTTACCACCTAAACGTTGTATGGGATGGTCGGCCATGCCGTCACCCAATATAATAATATGCTTCATGTTTTTCTTACTTTAATAGCCCTTATTAAATATTTGCAATGCTCATAATATTAGCGAATACGCCAGCTGCCGTCACGCTTGCTCCAGCGCCATAGCCTTGAATGAGCATGGGATATTGCTTATAACGTTCGGTTGTAAGAAGAACGATGTTGTTGCTATCCTCTAAATTATAGAAAGGATGGTCGGGACCAAAAGTTTTTAGTGTAACACTTGTTGCCCCATGATTCATCGTTGCCACGAAGCGCCAGCGCTTTCCTTGCGCCTCTAACTCTTTTCTTTGCGTTTCAAAACGGCTGTCGAGTAGAGGTAAATTGCGCTCAAAATCGGCGAGTGAGCCTTTAAAATATTCGTCAGGAACAAATAATTGTCTTTCGACATCGTCCTGTTCAACGCAATATCCTGCCTCACGGGTAAGAATAACCAGCTTACGAATAACGTCGACACCGCTTAAATCGATGCGTGGATCGGGTTCAGAATAGCCTTGTGCTTTGGCTTCACCCACAGCCTGTGAGAAACTAACATGAGCTGATAGTTTATTAAAGATGTAGTTTATAGTGCCACTAAGTACGGCCTCTATTTCTAAAATATGGTCGCCTGAGTTGCGTAAATCGTTAATAGTACCTATGATTGGCAAGCCCGCACCAACGTTAGTTTCGAACAGAAATTTCACACCACGTTGAAGAGCGGTCTCTTTTAATCGGACGTAATCTTCGTATTTGCCACTGGCTGCAATCTTATTGGCCGCAACAACACTAATGTTATGTTCGATGAATGTTTGATAAAGTGCGGCAATATCTTTAGAAGCGGTACAGTCGACAAATACTGAATTATAGATATTCATCTTTAAAATATCCTCCTTTAGCAGCTCTGGCGTATATGGTTCAGAGGCTTTAAGCTCTGTACGATAGTTGTCGAGGTTGATGCCTTCACGCGAAAAAATAGCATTTTTTGAACTGGCAATACCCACGACATTGAGCAATAAGTTAGAACGTTCTTTCAGTTTTTCATGCTGTGAACGTATTTGTTCAATAAGCTTACTGCCAACAGTCCCAACGCCGCATATAAAAAGGTTCAGTACTTTATAATCGGATAAGAAAAAAGAATCGTGCAAAACGTTCATGGATTTGCGAAGATTCTTTGAGGCAACAACAAACGAAATGTTCGTCTCTGAAGCGCCTTGAGCACAAGCAATAACCGAAATTCCGCTACGTCCTAAGGTGCCAAATAGCTTACCTGCGATGCCAGGGGTATGCTTCATGTTCTCACCGACAATGGCTACCGTGGCTAAACCTGTTTCGGCGTGCATGGGGAAGATAGCCCCATTGGCTATCTCGGATTCGAATTCATGATTTAATACACGAATGGCTTCGGAAGCATCTTCATCGCGAACGCCAATAGACGTTGAACTTTCAGATGAGGCTTGCGACACCATAAAGACGCTAATGCCGTTATCTGCCAGCGCGGTGAAGATGCGTCGGTTTACACCAATGACGCCCACCATGGCAAGACCAGAAACAGTAATAAGCGTAGTTCCTTTAATAGATGAGATACCTTTGATAGGCTTATGGTTGTTCTCAATCTTATCTTTAATAATGGTTCCAGGGCTTTGAGGATTGAATGTGTTTTTAACCCTGATGGGAATATTCTTGATTCTGACAGGATAGATAGTAGGGGGATATACTACTTTTGCACCGAAATTGCAAAGTTCCATCGCCTCTACGTAGCTAAGCTCATCAATGGTATAGGCTGATTTGATGACCTTGGGGTCGGCAGTCATGAACCCATCAACGTCAGTCCATATTTCAAGTAGCTCTGCATCAAGAGCCGCTGCGATGATAGCTGCGGTATAATCAGAGCCACCCCGTCCTAAATTAGTGGTTTCTCCAGTATGGCTGTCGGCAGAAATAAAGCCGGGTAAAAGTGTAATTCGTGATAAATTGGCGCAAGCTTCTTTTACCAAACGGTTTGTAAGCTCGCTATCTAATTCATTTTTGCCGTTTACTTCTGTGGTTTTTATGAACTCCCTTGAGTCTATCCATTTTGCTCCTCTAATAAGTGTTGCAACGATGTTTGAACTTAATCGCTCGCCATAGCTTACAATGGCGTCTTGGGTTTTGTGGCTGAGGTCATGTATAAGATACACACCAAAGTAAATAGAATGGAGCTGTTCGAAGAGCTTATCAACTTTGTTGAACAGGTCTTCACGATCTTTGGGATCAGTGATAACGGCCTCTATCATTTGATGATGTCGGCTAACAATCTCTTCAAACGACTGTTTCCACTCGTCGTTTCCTTCCTTAGCTAATTGTGATGTTGAAATAAGTTTGTCGGTTATTCCGCCTAAAGCACTTACGACAACAACAATGGGTTGACAACGTGCTTCCTTTTCTACAATACGTTTCAGCGATAAAATGCTCGCCACGGAACCTACAGATGTTCCGCCAAATTTAAGAACCTTCATACCTTAAATATTTAAATAACTGTATCTGTATCCTTTCAACAAACAGGCTATACAGATACTTTGTGCGCAAAGATAGTAATGTTCCGTTATTCAACAAAGAAAATAAGTGATAAAATGTAATCTAAATGGCAAATTATTATGCAAAGTGATATTATTTTATTACTTTTGCAATATCAATAAAAATTGCATTCATGATAGAAGAATTTCAGATAAGAGTGCGGCCAGAAGTGGCTGCATCTGATACGAATATAATTAGTTATATAGCTGCAGAAAAGGGTATAGATGCGCATTCGGTGTGCCAAGTGCGTGTGCTGCGTAGAAGCATTGATGCACGCCAACGTACTATTTTTATCAACTTAAAAGTGCGAGTTTATATCAATGAAGTGCCTCAAGATGAAAGTTTCCAATATACAGAATATCCTGATGTTAGTGAACGTCCACAAGTTATTGTTGTAGGCGAGGGGCCTGGTGGGCTTTTCGCTTCGTTAAAACTGATTGAGTTAGGATTTCGTCCTATTGTATTGGAACGTGGAAAAGACGTGCGAGAGCGAAAGAAAGATGTGGCTTTAATAACCCGTACGCAGCAAGTCGATGCTGAAAGTAACTATTGTTTCGGAGAGGGTGGCGCGGGAGCGTATAGCGATGGCAAGCTTTATACACGAAGTAAGAAGCGTGGAAGTGTAGAAAAAATATTGAATGTTTTTTGCCAGCATGGTGCTTCTACCACTATATTAGCTGATGTACACCCACATATTGGTACAGATAAACTACCGCGTGTGATTGAAAACATGCGTCTTCAAATCGTAAAGAGTGGAGGAGAAGTGCATTTTCAGACGAAGATGACATCACTCACATTAGATAATAACAAAGTTGTGGGTGTGGAAGCCTTGAATATGGTGACAGGGAAAGAGGAAACATATCGAGGTCCTGTAATTCTTGCTACGGGGCATAGTGCGCGAGATGTGTATCAGTATCTGAATGATTCGAATATAGAAATAGAGCCTAAGGGGATTGCTGTTGGTGTACGTTTAGAACACCCTTCGCAATTAATAGATCAAATTCAATATCATAATAGAGAAGGGCGTGGACAATATCTTCCTGCGGCAGAATACTCATTTGTAACACAAGTTGACGGGCGAGGGGTATATTCGTTCTGTATGTGTCCGGGCGGTTTTGTTATACCTGCAGCAACTGGCCCTGAACAGCTTGTTGTAAATGGTATGTCTCCAAGTAATCGTGGGACAGCATGGTCGAACAGTGGTATGGTTGTTGAGTTGCACCCAGAGGATATTTCTATGGTGCAATCAATGAAGGGTATAGATGCTTCGTCTAAACTTTGTATGATGGAGTTTCAAAAACGATTGGAGAAAACATGTTGGCAACAAGGCAACATGAAACAAACGGCGCCTGCACAACGTATGGCTGACTTTGTGAATAATAGGTTAAGCTATGACTTACCCAACAGTAGTTACGCTCCAGGATTAATTAGTAGTCCGCTGCATTTTTGGCTTCCCGACATTATAAGCCGTCGTTTACAGGAAGGTTTTAAGGCTTTTGGAAAACGCAGTCATGGCTTTCTTACTGACGAAGCTGTGTTGATTGCAGTAGAGACACGTACGTCAAGTCCAGTTCGTATTCTCCGTGACAGAGATTCGTTACAACATGTTCGTATAGAGGGACTTTTCCCATGTGGAGAGGGTGCTGGTTATGCGGGTGGAATTGTATCGGCTGGTATCGATGGCGAAAGATGCGCAGAAATGTGTGCTTCTTACCTCAATTCTATATCATAATAGTTAGTAATCACAAAAAAATCAGTAACTTTGCATAAATTCAATAACATGCAATGAAACAGACTAAGATTGTTTGCTCGATAAGTGACCGCAATTGCGAACCTGAATTCATAAAGAAGCTTTTCTTCGCTGGTATGAATGTGGTTCGTATGAATACCGCTCACGCAACACCAGATGGTATTCGTAATATCATAAAAAATGTGAGAGCGGTATCTCCTCACATTGGTATTTTGATAGACACTAAGGGGCCTGAGATTCGCACTACGGACGTAGATGAACCCATTCAGTACAAGGCTGGAGAGACTGTTAAAATAGTAGGTCGTCCAGATGTGAAAACAACGCATGATTTTATCAATGTGTCTTTTCCTGAATTTGCCTGCGATTTAAAGGTCGGTGATGATATTTTGTTTGATGACGGTGCCTTAAACATGAGGGTTCGCGGAATAGAAGGTCCGATGATTTATGTTGAGGTAATGAACGATGGTGTGCTCGGCGCGCATAAAAGCGTGAATGTTCCGGGTGAACATATTGACCTTCCTGCATTAACAGAGAAAGATAAGCAGAATATTTTACTGGCTATAGAGGAAGATATTGACTTTATTGCGCATAGCTTTGTACGCTCTGCTGAGGATGTAAAAGCGGTTCAAGATATATTAGATGCGCACAATTCTGATATCAAAATAATCTCAAAGATTGAAAATCAAGAAGGTGTAGACAATATCGATGAGATTATAGATGCAAGCTATGGTATCATGATTGCGCGCGGAGATCTTGGAATTGAGGTTCCAATTGAACGCATACCAGGAATACAAAGGATGATAATTAAGAAGTGTATGAGAAAGCATAAGCCTGTAATTGTGGCTACACAAATGCTTCACACCATGATTAATAATCCACGTCCTACACGTGCAGAGGTAACAGATATTGCAAATGCAATTTATTCAAACACTGATGCTTTGATGCTAAGTGGCGAAACCGCATCGGGAAAATATCCGTTAGAGGCCGTTGAAACCATGGCAGCTATTGCGGAACAAGCCGAAAATGACCGTCAACATTTTGGCCATAAAGAAGATATTCCTTTAATGTCAAATTGTACTCAAAAGGAATTTCTCGCTCATACTGCAATAAATTCAACACGATTATTAGGTGTGGAAGGAATTATTACAGACTCAGAAACGGGTGAGACAGCACGTAATCTTGCGTCTTTCCGTGGCCCCAAGCCTATTCTTGCTATCTGTTATAAGGAGAAGACTCAACGCTGGCTTAATCTATCGTATGGCGTAATTCCCGTGTATCAAAAAGAGCATCAGAATGCTGATTTTATGTTCTTGGCAGCATTGCGTATGCTTCGACAGAAGGGTTATCTAACAGATGATGATAAGGTGGCTTACCTTTCTGGTTCGCTCGGTGAAGGTGGCGGAACTACATTCGTTGAGATTAATCAGGTGAAGAAAGCTTTTGACGAGAAGTATCAATTCCATTTACCAAAAGTATAACCTACAAGGCGATCAGTCCGATCACCATTAGCTTTGAAATATATCAGTGCCTGATAGGTGTTTTCTGTTTGACAGAAATTACCCTCCGAAGGCACTGGTTTTAGTTTTCCTTCTGGCTTCATCATTAAATATTGATAACTATAATAACCTTGTTTCAGCAATAGTTCGCCTTCGTATTGCTGATTTTTTTCATTCCATTTCATTTCATATTGAGGAAGAAAACGGTCATTTGTAAAGAAGCCGTTAATATAAATAGGGTAGGGTATTTGTGGCGATTTAAGACGGAAATGAGTTATTATATAATCAGAATTAACGTCGTTATCGATGTTATCTGAGTTTCTTATTAAAAAAGCACCATTGGCATCTTTATCATAAATATTGCTTGGTCTTGGTTCGTCTGTCCATATCCATGCGTGATAATTATGTCCATCCCAGTTTATACTTTCTAAGCCCATGGTTGTATGGGTAACATCAAGCGTCTCGAACTTTCGATATTCGTTTCCTCCGTCAAAAATATAATCTTTGCAATGAATCCATTGTAGTCCGTTTGCTTTGATGTATTGAGGGTGAGCATTTATGACGGCGTTATCCCATCTGCTGTTTTGCATAACAACAGTTTTTATTTGTGTTTGTGGATTACTTACAATATTATTGCCATAATCTATCGCCATTTCTACCTGCTGATGTTTGCCATTGATATCAATATCTGTGTTTGTAGTAACATTAAGATGTACTCCCATTGACGGCTCAACAATCATAAAATATGCTCTGCAAACAACATGTTTCTCATCGTTTTCATCGTATATGGTAACCCGATAGTTGCCACTTATCTTAGGCCTACATTTTTTATTTGGAAAAGAAATGTTATAGTGAGTGTATAGTTGAACGGTATTTGTTGATTCCTGAACATCATCTATAGTGTTACCTGATGCAAATCCGTCTATGTAATCACTCTCAAATAATGCACTTGATGTTTGCCAATCAGCTTCACAATGTTCTATTTTATAGCAGTAACGATGATATTCATGGGTTAAATCATCAAAGCTAATATTGACAAAATCATTACTATTTAAGGTAATTATAGGTAATGAAAGCCAATCGTTATTTGCTACAACCTGAAGTGAAGCTATGTTTTTGTCTAACATTTCATTACGTTGCGCACAAATATTTAGATTGCAAATAAAAACTAATGATAAAAAAAAGATAGCTTTCTTCATATTGTATATTCATTAAGGAAAAGAATAAGGCGTTTACGCGCAACATTATTTGTTACATCGTAAACGCCTTGAAAATTCTTAGTTATTTTAAAGGAAGAAGATTATTCTCCCTTGATTGCAGCTACGCCTGGGAGAGTTTTACCCTCAATAGCTTCAAGCATTGCACCGCCACCTGTTGAAACATAGCTTACCTTATCAGCCAATCCAAACTTGTTAACAGCAGCAACAGAGTCACCACCTCCAACGAGAGAGTAAGCTCCATTCTCTTGAGTCGCTTTAGCAACAGTCTTAGCAATCTCGCCAGTTCCGTGAGAGAAGTTCTCAAGTTCAAATACACCTACAGGACCATTCCAAAGGATAGTTTTTGAATTCATGATGATCTCTTTCCATGCTACAAGCGATTCCTCTGAAGCGTCCATGCCTTCCCACTCATCAGGTATTTGGTCAATAGGGAATACAGCACGCTCTGTGTCGTTAGAAAAATCCTTACCACATAGTGTAGCTACAGAAAGACTGAGGTTTACACCTTTCTTCTTTGCTTCAGCCATTACGTTTAATGCTTCAGGCATTAAATCGTCCTCATGGAGTGATTTACCAATCTTGCCACCTTGAGCCTTGATGAAAGTGTAGCCCATTCCACCGCCAATGATAAGATTGTCAACCTTATCGAGCAAGTTTTTAATTACTCCGAGCTTAGAGCTTACCTTTGAACCACCAATGATAGCTGTAAAAGGATGCTTTGCATTTTTCAATACATTATCAATAGCAGTTACCTCTTTCTCCATCAGATAGCCCAGCATCTTGCTGTCTTTGTCAAAATATTCAGCAATAACAGCTGTTGAGGCGTGTTTGCGGTGTGCTGTACCGAATGCATCATTTACATATACGTCAGCATAAGAAGCGAGCTTCTTTGCAAATTCTTGCTGACTAACCTTAAGAGCTTTCTTAGCTTCGTCAAATTCAGGTGTGCCTTTTTCAACGCCAACAGGTTTGCCTTCCTCCTCAGGATAGAAGCGTAAGTTCTCAAGAAGTAAAGCCTCACCCATCTTCAAAGCTGCTACTTCTTTCTCTGCATTAGCGCAGTCAGGAGCAAAGCTAACAGGCACTCCTAATTTCTCAGAAACCTTGTTGACAATCTGCTTCAGGCTTAATTTCTCGTTAACTTTGCCCTTAGGCTTACCCATGTGGCTCATCATAATAACGGCTCCACCGTCTGCAAGAATCTTCTTTAAGGTAGGAAGCGCGCCACGAATACGTGTGTCATCGGTTACATTACCATTTTCGTCCAATGGGACATTGAAATCTACACGAACAATCGCCTTTTTACCAGCGAAATTAAATTCATCGATTGTCATTTTCTTTGTATTTAGTTTAAAAATATTATTTTCTACGCAAAGATACAAAAAAGCACGATAGAGGAAGAAAACTATGCTATGTTTTATCTTTTTTTGTGTAGGCCTTATATGTCTTTGACATGTATACTTGCCAAAAAGCAGCATAGTATTTATATTCCTTTA
Source organism: Prevotella sp. (assembly GCA_013333285.2). GTDB lineage: Bacteria > Bacteroidota > Bacteroidia > Bacteroidales > Bacteroidaceae > Prevotella. The sequence continues at coordinate 6,929 of JABCPF020000037.1, read as the reverse complement.
CTATTTATTGTATTTTCTCACGTTTAATTATTCTGTTTCGTACACAGTTGTATCTTCTATTCCTGCATCATGAAGAGCCTCACGTCGCTCGCAGCATGTTCCGCATTTTCCACAATGTTTTTCAGCACCTTTATAGCAACTCCATGTTTCGTTATAGTCTAAGCCCAGCTCTTTTCCGTGCTTTGCAATGTCCGATTTTGTAATGTTTGTATATGGTGCAAGAATTTTTACACCAACAAAGGTGCCTGTTTCTGCAGCTTTTGATATCGCAGCTACAAATTCGGGTCTACAGTCGGGGTAAATCGTATGGTCACCGCCGTGGTTTGCCATCATGACAAAGGGTAATTGATGGCTCTCTGCAATGCCTATGGCAATGCTTAACATGATGCCATTTCTGAATGGCACGACGGTCGATTTCATGTTATCTTCATCATAGTCGCCTTCAGGAATAGCCTCTGCTCCTTCTAATAAGCTCGATTTAAAATATTGTGGCATAAAGCCTAAATCAATTGTAATATGGGGTATTCCAAGGCGTTTGCAATGCAGTTCTGCAAATGGAATTTCACGCGCATTGTGGTTACTGCCATAGTTAAACGATATACCGAGTGCAATACGGTCTTTAAATTCGTGAAGCATGGTAATTGAATCCATGCCACCACTCACTACAATTACAGTATCTTTCATTTTAATATTTTACTTTATATGTCGCTTGTCATGAAAAAAAGAGCAAACAACCAATTTCTTTTATATCTTAATTTTTCTGCTTATGCCACGCATCTTGTAAATTTTCTTCAATGTATGCGCCTTCTTTATAGAGAAATACCTTTGGCTCAACATCGAATTTAAATCCTCTAATTCGGCTGCGTTCTTCCCATACCGTAGGCGAGGAGGCAATGAAATCCTTATATAACATAACCATGACTCGCCTGTCGGTATCAGATAATTGTAAATGAGTGCGTGTTTTGTTTGAACGCGGATTTAGCACAATTACCTCTCCCCATACATCTAATATATAAACATACCCTTTATAAATACAAAACCGTGTGGGTCTGTATGCTCCATAGGGGTGTTCTTTATGTGGATGAAGCAGTTTATAGTTATCTAGGTATTTAAACTCCCATGATCCATAATCTGCAACCTTCATGGCACAAACTTCTCCGTTATAACGTATGTATGCTTCGGCGGTTTCTTTCAGCTTTATAGGTCTGTCAATTCTATATTCCCAGTATTTCCTATCATAACAGCTAAATATGTCTTCTCTTTCTATTAGTTTTGCCCTTTGTTTCTTTCGGGGCTTAAGCCAATATATAGCAATAATGATGACAATTATTATAGCTGTCCATACCATAATACTATACTTTAACCAAAGAGAATGCGCAGAGCTTCCTCAACTTTCTTTACGGGGTGCAACTCTATTTTATACTTGTTCGCACTTATTCCTCGCAAATGATAAGCTGGAATAATAATATGTTCAAAGCCTAATTTCTCTGCTTCTGCGATGCGTTGCTCCACTCTGCTCACTGGTCTGCCCTCCCCACTTAGTCCTACTTCGCCACACATGCACCACCCATTCTCGATAGGAGTATCTACATTACTTGATAGAACGGCTGAAATAACGCTCAAGTCCATAGCCATATCGGTCACTCGTAAACCGCCTGCAATATTAAGGAATACGTCTTTTTGCATCAGTTTAAAGCCTACACGTTTTTCAAGTACAGCCAATAACATATTTAGTCTGCGCTGGTCAAAGCCTGTCGCCGACCGTTGTGGCGTGCCATAAGCAGCTGATGAAACCAGTGCCTGAGTTTCAACAAGGAATGGTCGAACGCCTTCAATGGCCGACGAAATAGCTATACCCGACAGTCCCTCATGGTCCTGTGTGAGTAGCAATTCCGACGGATTCGATACCTGTCGTAATCCATTTCCTCGCATTTCATAGATGCCAAGCTCTGACGTGCTGCCAAAACGGTTCTTTATACTTCTTAATATTCGGTACATGTAATGCTGGTCGCCTTCAAACTGAATAACTGTATCAACGATGTGTTCCAGTATTTTTGGGCCAGCCAATGTGCCCTCCTTATTAATATGTCCAATTAAAATAACAGGAACATTGCTATTTTTTGCAAAGTGGAGTAGCGAAGCAGCGCATTCTCTAACTTGTGGTACACTTCCAGGAGATGTATCTACCATTTCCGTAGAAATGGTTTGTATAGAGTCGATAACAAGCAGTTCGGGCTTTACTTCCTGAACATACCCGTATATGTTTTCTAATGAAGTTTCACAAAGAATAAAAACATTGGTGGGTAATTCCTTCTGATTTTCAGAAAGCAGTCTTTCAGCTCTTTGTTTTATTTGGTGCGCACTTTCTTCACCCGATACATATAAAATGTGTTTCTCTGGCATGCTAACAACCGTCTGCAAGGTAAGTGTCGACTTACCAATCCCGGGTTCTCCGCCTAATAATACAAGACTTCCAGGAACTAATCCTCCTCCCAATACGCGATTAAGCTCATCATCAGGCGTGCAGATTCGAGCACCTTCCTGCGACGATATTTCTTGTAATCTTAAGGGACGATTGCCCATATCGGGTAATCCTTTTGAAGAAACGGCTGCTTGAAACGAAAGAGCTGTCTTCTTAGCTGTGTTATTATTGTGTTCGGGTGCGACCTTTATTTGTTTAAAACTATCCCATTCGCCACAAGAAGGACACTTGCCGAGCCATTTGGTTGATTCGTATCCGCAGTTGCTACACACAAACATCGTCTTGTCTTTTGCCATATTTTTACAAGATAGTTTTATTATATTATCGTCTCTTGCAAAAGTAATGAAAAATATCTTTATTGCAAAAAAACTTGTTATCTTTGCAATGTAATGACGAAGTTTAGTGTTTTAATCTCTACGTTTTGTTTCCTTATATTATTTTTCTCGTGTGGGAAAAGCGAAAAGGAAAAGGAACAAATTTCGCGCGCACAGCGAATAGAAATGGCCCGTGCTGATTCTGCAGCTCTTAAAATTGCTACGGTGCCCACGATGGATTGTTTACCCATTTTTCTTGCTATTGAAGATAGTGCCTTCCAAAAAGCGGGCATTGATGTTCGTATTAGGCGTTGTAACGCTCAGTTAGATGGCGATACACTTATTGCGGGAGGCCACATTGAGGGTATTGTAACTGATCTTTTCCGTGCCGAACGATTGCAGAAAAATGGTACTCCGCTAAAGTATGTTGCTGCAACTAACGCCTATTGGCGATTGATTGCCAATAAGAAATCGCGCGTTAATGAAATTAAACAGCTATCGGATAAGCTGGTAGCCATGACACGATTTTCGGCTACTGATTATTTGGCTGACCTTGCAATAGACAGTGTTAAGCCTAAAAACGAAGTTTATCGTATTCAGATTAATGACGTTCATACGCGCTTAAAGATGTTGCTCAACAACGAAATTGACGCCATGTTGTTGCCTGAACCTCAAGCCACTACAGCTATACTTTATAAGAACGCTGTGCTGATGGATAGTCGTGATAAAAATATTCATGCGGGTGTTATTGCTTTTCGTGTAAATGCTTTAAAATCAAAGAAAAGGCGTCAACAGCTTCAGGTATTCGTAAAAGTGTATAATCAGATGTGCGATTCTATAAATCAGAAGGGTGTAAAAGCCTATTCATCTGTTATCAGCAAGTATATGGGGGTTGATGCTAAAACTATATCGGCTCTGCCTTCGTTCCATTATCAGCACGCTACTTCTCCAAGACAACGTGATATTAACGTTGCACAACGTTGGAAGAAATAACCCAATAAGCATCATTTTCTTATGGAATTTTCTACGCATCAGTCTGAAAATGCAAGTTGGCTTAATCAGCTTAAGCAGGTTCGGGCGCTTAAACTCCAATTAAAAAAGGGTTACCCCATCGGGGATATCATCTCTAAAATAGGTGGTCAAACGATTTCGTCGTTCCCTCATTCAGCTGAAACTTTCGATGCTATAGCAACCGATTACGAGTTGATGATGAACTATATGCTCACAGGCATGGCTGATCCCAGCAGGGCAGAACTATATGCTCAGTTGGTGCTTAGAATGTACAAGTTGCTTGGTAACATCGAAATGGGCTTGCGATTACAGCATGATGCTGATGCTTTATCGCTGTTTGGAGGTGGTGTTAAGCCACTTGATGTGCGTGATATACGTGAGAAGTTGGAGGCGTATGTGTCTGAAATGGCTTTGCTTTCTTTAGATTCGCAAGAGCAACAAGATGTGACGTCGCGTGATATAGCTTCACGTCATCAGCAATTTCTATCAGAAACGTTTATCAATATTGTAGGTTCAGCGCAATGGAGCCACGAATTAGCCTCTGATATGCTTGCGTTAATTCTCTCTCCAACTATCGATAGCATTGATGCACAGCTACTTATTTCAGCTATTATGATGGGCGCTTTGTTCGTAGCTGATGTTGAAAAGGTGCTCACGTTAATGTGTATTTACGAACAGGCTCAAAGTGAAAAGCTACGTCAGCGTGCTCTGGTGGGCTGGGCATTCTGCTTAGATAAAGACGCGTTAACATCGTTACAACCTATTGATAACAAGCTTACTGATTTGCTTTTACGCCAGCAAGTGCGTGACGATTTGTTGGAACTGCAGATGCAAATAGTATATTGTCAGAATGCCGAGCGTGATGAAGAGCGTATCCGTAAAGAGGTGATGCCTACACTGATGAGCAATCAGAGTTACGAGATAACGAAGTTTGGTATCAAAGAAAAGGACGACGATACGTTGGAAGATATTCTGAATCCTGATAACGAAGAGCGCAAAATGGAGGAACTTGAAAGCGGTATTCAGAAAATTATAGATATGCAACGTCAAGGGGCTGACATCTATTTTGGTGGTTTTTCAAAAATGAAGCGCTTTGGTTTCTTCTATACTTTTGCCAACTGGTTTATGCCATTTTATGCCGAGCACCCTCAATTACAGCATCTTTCAGCCGATTTTTTAGGGTCGACATACATGCAAAAGATGTTCGAACAAGGTCCTTTCTGCGACTCGGATAAGTATAGTTTTGTGCTCGGATTATCGTCAGTTTTCGACCAGTTGCCTGAAAATATCAGGGAAATGCTGAAAAATGGTGAGGCTACATTAGGCATTGTGGGTACCGATACTAAGCAGAAAATGACACCTGCCTATTATCGTCGGCTTTACTTACAGGACCTTTACCGTTTCTTTAAGATTAATAATTACCAGCGTGCTTTCTATAATCCGTTTGAGGAGAGAGAAGGACACATGTTGCTTGCTAACGAAATATACAGGTCGGCACTGCATGATCAGGCGCTCCGAATGGTGCGTTTTCTGTACCAACGACAAATGTACAAGGAGGCAAAAGCATTGCTAATGCCTTATTATGACGGTAGTAACGTGGGTGATATCAGCTTACGTGCTCTGTTGGCTATGAAGCAAGGCGAATATGTAATAGCTGAAGGCCTCTATCAAAAAGCTTATGAAAAAGAACCCTCTAACGAACATTTGTTGAAGGGTTATGCCATGTCGGCTTTCTATTCAGGCGATTTTGATGATGCGGCACAGCTGTTTGAACAACTGCTTGAAAGCCAACCCGATAGCCGAAAATACAAGTTAAATTTGGCCATATCGTATATTAATAATGGTAAGGTTGACGAGGGCGTCAAACTTTTATATGAATTGAATTATAAGTTCCCTGCTGATGTTAATATCAAGCGCGCTTTAGCGTGGGGATTCTTATATACGGGTCAGCTTGAAAAAGCGGTGAAATTGTATGCTGAAATTATTGCGGACGAATCGGCTTCTGCGGTGGATTATCTGAATGCGGGCTACAGTTCATGGTTTGATAAGCGGATAGAAGAGGCGACACAACGGTTCGCCGACTATCTGTTAAAGCTTAAAAAGGATAGTGCAGATGCTGCTAAAGAGAATAATCTAAGCAGTAATGCGTTGCTCGAAAAGTTTCAAGAAGACCTTTTGCTTTTAGCGAAGTATGGTATTTCGGAGGTTGAAATGCGACTAATGGCAGATATTTCAACTCGTAATTCGCACAACAAGAATTAATTTTCTTTGCACGTAAGTATTTTCTTTGTTAAGGTCTGCTCGTGTGTTTAGGCCTTAAAGCTGTGTGTATTTTGTTGAAACGATAATAGTACGGCGACCGTCATACACATTGTTCGGCTACCGTGGTACACGTTATACGACGTTCGTAGTACACGTGTTTGACGGCCGTCATACACTCACGCAAACGGTATAATCGTATAACTTTTAGGCTTAAATGCTTTGACGTGTAAAGCCTAATAGGTCTTTCTTTAAAATGTAAAGCGGTGTTTAAAACGGGTAATAATGGATATTATTACTCTTTTTATTTACCTTTTATTTGATAGTGTAAAAACAAATCAGGAGCATAAGATAAACGACCTTATGCTCCTGATTTATAATAGTTTATCAATTATTTATCCGTTCATTGATAGTAAGAACTCGTTGTTATCGTGGGTTCTTTCCATGCGATCGTGAATAGCGTTCATGGCTTCTATAGGATTCATGTCGGCGATAAACTTGCGAAGTATCCACATTCTGTCAAGTGTGGTTCTGTCTTGCAGCAAGTCGTCTCTACGCGTACTTGAAGCAACGAGGTTCACTGATGGGAAAATGCGCTTGTTACTTAAGCTGCGATCAAGCTGCAATTCCATGTTACCAGTACCCTTAAATTCTTCAAAGATAACTTCGTCCATCTTTGAACCTGTATCGATAAGTGCGGTAGCAATAATGGTTAGTGATCCGCCGCCTTCAATATTACGTGCTGCTCCGAAGAAGCGTTTGGGCTTTTGAAGAGCGTTTGCGTCAACACCACCCGTAAGAACCTTGCCTGATGCAGGGCTCACTGTGTTGTAAGCGCGAGCCAAACGTGTAATAGAATCGAG
>JABCPF020000036.1 GCA_013333285.2 Prevotella sp. | reverse complement strand
TTTCTTCTTTTTGTCGCAGCCCTCTCCATCAAACAATTGTCTTAACTCCATAACTCCTTAACTCCTTTAACTCCTATAAAAATCTCCTTAAACTCCTTGAATACTGAAATAAAACCTGTTGTATGGCGGCCGTAGTACGCGCTGTCGGCGGCCGCTATATAATACGCACGACGGCCGCCATACACGCGTATGACGGCCGTCAAATAAACAGCTCTTAACAGATTTGACAATTGCTTAATATAAAAAAGGTAGAGCTGTTGAGTTGAAAAGCATATAGGGTTGTGACGTTATTTTGTGATAACACACTTCTTTCCGTTGATGATATAGATGCCTGCGGGGAGCTTCTGAGCGCCATTCATCTTCACGCCACTAAGGCTATAGATGCCCTTGCGCTGTGGAACTACCTTTTCAGCAGGTACTGTTTCGATGCCCGTAGCGGCGATGTCGTTCACTTTCTGCATGGTGACTACGATAGCGTTGTTTTTATCTTTAATTACGTCAGGAATGTTACGAACGGTCTTTTGGCAGAAGCCGTTTGCACGAAGGTTTTCAAAAGCGTGGCCGTAGAAGCCCTCTTCGTTCCAGTGGAATGCGCTGAAAGGAAGCACTTCGGGGAAGTTTCCGTCATACTCGAAATAGATATTCTCAAGGCCTGTGCTTTTAAACGACCATGGACCAACGTTAACAAGGCCCTTGGGGAAGACGACTTGCTTCATCGGTACTTTCTCAAAGGCTGCCCATTTTACGGTTTTTAGTGTCTTGGGAAGTACGACGGGGGTCTCCACTCCAATACATTCGCAGAATACAGCCTGACCTACAAACGTGAGGTTTGGGGGCAATGGCAGAGCGGTTAACGATGCATCGAACTTGAAAGCCTCATTGCAAATACGGGTAACGGTGTTGGGCACGTTGATTGAGCTAAGCAGGAAGCAGCTCTGGAACGTAAAGTCTTTGATTTCGGTAAGGGTTGAACCCTCTTCGAAAACAACGGTTTCGAGGTCGCCACAGTTTTTGAACGCATAGCCCTCAAGATTGGTTACGCTCTTGGGAATAAAGAATCTCTTTAGTGCAGAACAAGCTTCAAAGGCCGAGCGACCGATGGTAGTAAGCTGTGAACCTTCCTCAAAGGTTACGTCTTCAAGATTAGGAGCCATGAGGAAACACCAGCCACCAATGGTTTTTACCGTCTTAGGGATTGTCATGTGCTTGATGTTTGCCACGTTCTCTTTGTGTGGCTCTTTGTTTTGTGTGCGCACAAAGTGCTGATAGTTAAAGGCGTCGCCTAAGAGCTCGGTTACGGGTTTTCCGTCAACTTCTGACAGAATGTACACCGTTTCGGGTACGTTTGCGCGCGTGTGGTCAACGTCAGCCGCTACGGCATGGTCGCTATACACGCGGTAAATTACGCCACCAGTAGTTCTCTCAGTGAACGGATCATCGGCAAAAACCGACATTGTGCCTGTGAAGCACAAGGCTACAGTAAGGGCTGCAACCTTTGAAAGTAAATTTGTTTTCATATTGTTTAGGTTTAAAAAATTAATTCATCTTCTTGCGATAAACCTTTATTAGTTCTTGAAAACGGGCGCTTCGTTGAGGAAAGAAGGGCCTGCTCCTTGCACGAAAGGCCAATCGTTTGCCCATTGTATGCGGTCTAACAGCACCTGACGTCCGTTATCTGGGTCTTTCTTTTCGAAAGCATGGTACAGCATCCAGTCATTACCTTCGTCGTCGGTTATGAACTCAGCGTTATGTCCTGGCCCCGCAAAGAAGTTGTTACCGCTAAGCATTGTTTCGTAGGCACCGTCGAGCATGCGACGTCCGTCTTTCGTAACGTACGGACCGAACAGGTTTTCGGAGCGGCCGTAAATAACGCGATATGTGCTTTTTAGCTTCTCGCAGCACGTGCCTGCTGAGCCAAAGAGGTAATAGTATTTGCCGCGTTTGTGGATATATGTGCCTTCCATCTGTCGGCCAGCTATCTGTATTTTCTCTGCGCCTGGCTTGATAGAGAGTCCGTCTTCCGACAGTTCGATGCCGTAAATGCCGTGGAACGAGCCCCAGAACATGTAATTACGACCGTTGTCGGTAATAAAGAACTGGTCGATGCTGTTGGCTACTCCTTGTGTGCGGTCGATGATAATGCCGCGATCAGTAAACGGTCCCGTAGGCGAAGAAGCCGTAGCACAACGAATCTGGTTGTCCCAATCGCTACCCCATACGCCAATACTGGTATAGAGAACATATTGTCCGCCGATGAAGTTAATATCGGGCGCCCACATCATTCCTCGCGCAGGGAGGTTGGTAGGACGTGTAGCTGTGGTGAAGGCTGTGCCCACTTGGTTCCACGTTACAAGGTCTTTGCTCTTGAAGATAGGCACGTTGCGAATATCCTCAGTTCCGTAAAGGTAGAAGTATCCGTCCGCAGCCTTGATGACAGTAGGGTCAGGAACGCTGCTGTGAATGACGGGGTTGTTGTAGGTCTTCTTCAGTGTGGGCTTGGGTTTTGTGCCACCTCCCTGTCCGGGACTGGGCGGAAGAGGGCCTTCATTGTTCGAAGAGCCGCACGAAGACAGCGCTACAACGAGAGAGATTGCGAATAAAAATAAGTTGCTTTTCATTTTATTGAGTAATTGTTGTTTGTGTATCTGTAGATTAGAAACTATTGAGGAGTTAAGCCATTGTTCAAAAAATGGGGCTGGAGGAGTTAAGCAAGTTAATGCAATGGCTTGCTACTCAGGGTGACGAGAGTCAGGAACGGAAAGATCAATGCCCAAACCCCTTTGCTCGTCATAACCCTCGACGGCCCCAAATTAACTTCTTAACTCCTCGAATAGCTTCTTATATCTCAGCCTGTTATTGCCAACCTTCGTTCTGCACGAGGTTAGGATTGCGCTCTATTTCTTCTTGTGGAATAGGCCAACGCTGCATGTAATCGCCCAAGAAATTGAGGGTATAACGCTTGGTTCCCCAAATTTCGGTCATACCGTTAGCGCCGTTCAGATCGGTAGATGTAGCGGTAGCGCGGTTGGTTCCAAACTTCTTGTCGAGCCATGTACCCCAACGAAGCTCCTTGTAATACATCTGATTCTCACCACAAAGTTCCCAGCCGTACTCCTTACGAATGCGTTCACGCATATTGTCTTGGTCGGTAACGGTGGTATAAGTGTTCGAGTTGAGCAGTGCTAAACCGGGTATACGTCCGCGAACCATGTTTACATAGGTCACGGCTTCGGTTGTTTTGCCCTGTTCGTTTAGCGCCTCAGCCAAGCAAAGCAGCACGTCGGCATAACGGAATACAGGAATATCGATGTCGCTATCCCACATGGTACGGCTCTCGCGACCTTCGATAACGAACTTGCGCCACAGGTAATAGTAGCGGTCGTTGGTATCGGTTCGCAGGTCGAACGGTGCGTTAGTGTCCGAACCTATGTACGGCCAGCGCAGGGTATATGTATGGTTATCGGCTGTACAACCGCCCACATAGGTTGCGTAAGGCGTAATAAAGTTCATCTCCATACGTGGGTCGCGACCGTCGTAAACGCTACGAATGCGCGACTCGTTGCCTGTACGCAGATACTTAGTCATATCTGAACCGTACGACTTCATTTGTATAAAGCCCTTTCTTAAGTCGCTCGCCAGTGGGCCTGCAGCGTGCAGAGAAAGGCCGTCGCGCAAGTAATAAACCGAGCGCTGCTTAGGTGTCATTGACGAATAACCCGGTATTACGTCGTCGATATTGAAAGGCTTACCGTCTGCCCACTCGTAAGAGTCGACAAATTTTGGGTTAGGAATGAAGTTGTTCCAAGCATAATCGACGGTGTTTCGGTTACCAAAGGCCTGACTAAAATCGTTACCTTTACCTGGGTCGTCGGTGTATTGGTATTGGAAAATGTACTCGTCGTTGCGCTCGTTAGCCTTCTTAAACATTGCCTTGTAATCGTGGAAGAGGCTGTATCCCATTGTGGTGATGGCCTTAAAATCGGCTTCTGCCTTTGCCCAATCTTTCTTCCAGAGATACACTTGTCCGCGTAAGTAGAGGGCAGCAGCCTTAGTAACACGTCCGTAATTGGCGTCGCCCGTACCATATTTATTAGGAAGGTTAGGCTCGTCAATGGCTTCTGTACAGTCTTTTAAAATCTGTTCCCATACCTCATCTTCCGTAGCGCGTCCCTTTGTAGCCTTACCGTATTCAACGGGTTCGGTGTAAATAGGCACTCCGCGCCACACACAGTTTGCACGATAATAAGCCCAAGCGCGCAGGAATTTGCACTCGGCAATGTCGCGTGCTTTCTCTTCGGCCGACATATCAGGCACTTTTGATAGGTTCATGATGACGTTACTGGTTCGGTAAATCTCCTCATAGAAGAGTCGCCACCATTTAGGAAATACGCTTGAAGACACTGTGGGGGCGCCGCCTACTAAGGCTCCATCGCCTGCCACCCAGTTGACATCGAGGTCGCATTGCTCTGTATACACGTCGAGCGTAAGCCTACCCCACTGGTCGGTATATTCGTAATAGAAACGCTCGTACGCACCGTTCACTACGCTGTTAGCCAAGTTTCGGGTGGTCCATACGTTACCCGTACTCACACGGTTCGTAGGCGTTGTGTCAAGAAAATCGGCTGAACAGCCCGTCATCATGAGGCCAGCCACGGCCATTGACAGGCCAGGCATGCTCTTTAAAATATGTAATTTCATAAATATTCTGAACTAAGGATTTAAAAAGTAACGTTTAAACCAAATGAGAATTGGCGCATAGTGGTATAGCCTGCTCCTGCACGCATCTCAGGATCCAAACCTGGGAACGACGTGATAGTGAGCAAATTCTCGCCCGAGAAGTAAACGCGGATATTCTGAGCATACACTGTATTTGAGATGAATTTGGGGAAAGTGTAGCCCAAAGTAACGTTACGCAGCTTCATAAAATCGCAGTTATAAAGCCTCAACGTGTTGGCATACTGGTCAGTTTGGCCTGGGTTGGTAAGCACAAGACGTGGATTCTTTGACGTAATATTGGTGCGTGGGTTGGTTGGATCAGCTGGATCGTAGAAGTAATGGTCGTATGCAACCTTCTTCGGAATTTGCAAACCGTACACTACATCTGACGAGTTTTGTCCTACTTCGCGCCAGTAAGTGCTGAAACCTGTTGCACCACCCCAGTTCATTGAGAAGTCAATGCCCTTCCATTCAGCGTGTGCTTGAATACCGAAGTTGAACTTAGGCACGTTTGAACAGCCAACAAACTGTTCGTCATAATTGCCACCGTATGTACCGTCGCCGTTGGCATCTTCGAAGATGTAGTCGCCATACCATATACCGTTGTTGGCAATAGTCTGCTTAGGCATGAACTTATAACCTGCCGCTACCATCGCGCGCAGCCAGTTCATATCCTCTTCTGTACGAATCATACCGTCGCGAGGACCACCTGCTTTGTTCACGGTGCCGTCTTCGTTAAAGTATTTTCCGCTTCCCTGATAAGGTCTTCTGAGGTAGAATTCATTCATTTGATGTCCTTCGACAATGCGCTGCAGACTACCCGATGACACCTCACCGAGGTTCGAATAATATTTATTTGGATTGGGATCTTTTGGGTTAGCGCCCCAACCTTCTATCCATGCGCCTTTGTATTTCTCCACACGGTTTGTGTTCCAAGTGCCGTTAACGGCGAAGCCATACTTAAAGTCGCCCACGCGATCGTCCCAACGAAGCGTTACTTCGAAACCCTTATTGCTTACCTCTGCAAGGTTTTGCAGCGGAGAAACCTTATCTCCATAGGTCAGGGCTATTGAAGGACTGTAAAGAATTCCCGTTGTGCGCTTGTTGTAATAATCGAGTACACCGCTCAAACGATTGTTCAAAAGGCTGAAGTCTACACCAAGGTTCAGGGTGTTAGTAGTCTCCCAAGTAATATCGATATTAGGCAAATTGCGCAGGTAGAAGCGTGGAACCTTCTTGCCGCCCATAATAGCAAAGCCTGTCTCGTACCAAGATTGGTATGCATAATCGTCAACAGCCGAGTTACCCAGCTTACCATACGATGCGCGCAATTTGAGGTTATCGAAGACGTTTAAGAACGAATTCTTTGCGAAATTCTCCTCTGAAATGCGCCAGCCTGCTGAAGCAGAGGGGAAGAAACCCCATCTATTCTTAGGAGCAAATCGTGATGAACCGTCATAACGGAAATCGACCTCAAGGAGATATTTCGAATCGAACGCGTAGTTTACACGACCAAACCATGAACGGAAACGGCTCTCATGGTCGTCACCTTTAATATAATCCATGTTGGTAACTGTTGACATATCAGTGATGGTGGGGTCAATAACGCCATACTTGTTGGTATCAATGTATGTACCATAGTTCAAGCCTTCCTCGAAACCTACTAAAGCACCTACATCGTGAACCTTAGCAAAGGTGTGAGCCCAATTTAAGGTATTGGTCCACTTCCAGTTGTAATGGTGGTTGTTATAGATGTAAGCGTGAATCTGATCGTTTGATGCAGCAGGAGTAACTACCTGATTACGACTGAAGCTATACAGCTCGTGCGCGTTGCCGCTATACTTGTCGCGACGCATATAATAATCGTATCCGAAAACGGTTTTGAACGTAAAGTCGTTCAAGAACTTCACCTGTCCGAACACCGTTGTATAAAGCTGGCTGTGCTTGTAGTAAGCATCGCCGTTACCATTCAGAATAAGCAATGGGTTGTTAACCGCACCGTCTTCGGCCGATGTTTCAACACCACCGTAGTGACCGTCGTAATATGGATAAACGCCAGGCACTGATTTCAAGAACGACCATGCCGTAAGGTTACCCACGTCGTTACGCTGTTGGTCGGTGTGATAGCCCCACATATGGCCACCTACTTGCAGCCAGTCGGTGATATCTGATATTAACTTCATGTTCACAAAATACTTCTTAACGCCCGAACGTATAATCATTCCCGGGTTATCAAGATAGGTTAAGCCGAGGCTATACTTTGTATGCTTCTCGCTACCCAGCAGCGACATCGAGTGTTCCTGCATAACCTTTGTTTTGTATATTACGTCATACCAGTCGGTATTCGGGTATGCCACGTAGTTAGGATATCCACTTGCTGCAATGCCGTTGGGGTCAGCCTCTGCATCTCGCCATTGTTGGATAATGCTTGGAGCGAATGTAGTACCCGAGCCTACGTTGGTTCCAGCTTCATTTACCAGCTCCATATAATCGGCATAATTGGTCATAAAGCGCACCAAATTCGATGGCGTGTTGATTGAAAAACGACCCGAATAGTTAACCGTTACCTTGCCAGATTGTCCGCTTTTTGTCGTCACAAGGATAACACCGTTAGCACCACGGTTACCGTAGATAGCACACGAAGCGGCATCTTTCAGAATAGAGATGCTCTCAATATCGTTGGGATTCACCGTCGAAAGGTCCATCTCCATACCGTCAACCAGCACCAGCGGCGACGCGTTATTCAGCGTTCCAATACCACGAATGTTGATACCGAAACCCTCTGAGTTTGGACGGCCCGAACCTTGCAGCACCTGAACACCTGCGGCCATGCCTGCCAGAGCCTGCGTTGCCGTAGTGACGGGGCGAGATTCCTCCTTAGTAAAGTCGACCGAACTAACAGCACCCGTGAGGTTTACCTTCTTCTGCGTGCCGTAACCTACCACTACAACCTCGTTCAAAAGCTTGTTGTCATCGCGCATCTGCACGCTCACGCCAGTAGTTTTATTGCCCAGTTTTACAGTGGTATTTTCGAAACCCAAACTGCTAAACTCGAGCATGTCGCCACGCTGAGCCTGTATGCTCCAAACACCGTCGGCGTTAGTAACAGCACCGCGTGTGCTTCCCGCAACCTTTACAACGGCTCCTGCAATAGGCTCGCCCTTTGTATCGGTTAGCCTGCCGCTAAAAGTCTGCTGCACACCCTGACGGGGTTGCTGACTCATCGCGCCATGACTGCGAGGCTCGATAATAATCTTCTTGCCCGAAACCGTGTAGGAAACATTCTGGCCTTTGAGAATTTGCTCAACTGCTTGTTGCAATGTGTTGGCATTAACCTGCACACGCTGTGACGTGTCAAGCGCACCAACTTGGTAAACAAATGAGTAACCCTCGTTCTGTAACTGTTCAATAGCCTGACGAACCGTTACGGAATGGAGATTCAATGACAACCGTTGCGCTTCGGTAACCGAACAGAAACACAGGGCCGCCAAAGCCGTAGTAAATAGTCGTTTTGATACCATAAAATAAGATAGGTTTATAGATTGTTAACAAAAAATATCGTACGATGTATGCCATTTCAACGGCAAAACAAGGTTAGGCTTTCTGAAAGTAGACGAAATAATAGGATAAAAGGGTAGCGAAAAAATATATTTTTTTCACTATTCGTGATATTTTTTTTCAATCGTAACCTTATTAGGGATTAACCGTTAAGTTGGCAACCTGAAATCGTCATGCTTTTTTGCACCTTCCGCCATGGTATTTCGGGTTACAAAACAGGGGGTGTTGAGGGGGATTTTGGAGCGTGAGAGGGTGACAAGGAGCGTGTAGTGGTGCGATAAGGAGCGAGATTTGGAAGAGCCTGCGGAGCGTGAGAGGGTGGCGTGGAGAGAGTGGTGGTGCGGTAAGGAGCGAGTGGTGGAAGAGCAAAAAAGGGGGAATAAAGCAAGCAAAAGCGAGCAATAGAATAACGAATAAACCATATAGGTTTTATCAGTAAATCAGGTATGTTTTTCCCTTTTCGACGTAATCGAGTTGCCTTTACGTCATAATGGTTCACCCTTTACATCGTAAACGCTCCGCGATTACATCGTAAACTACTCGCGATTATATAGCAAATCACCCGCGTTTTCGCCGTTTTGCAACACACTGACAACCAACAACTTACAACCGCGCAAAAACCATTCTCCCATAATCGTTTTGCCATTAGCCCGTAATATAGTTCCCCCACCCTTTCCGCGCGCCCCCTAAGTTAGGGGGTTGGGGGTCTAATCCATCGCTCGAGCCCCCTAAGTTAGGGGGCCACAGGGGTCTGAACGACTGCTCTTGCACGCACGAAGTTAGGACCACAGGGGTCTAAACCATCGCTCTCAAGCCCCCTAAGTTAGGGGGTTGGGGGTCTGAACAACCTTTCCCCACCCAACAACCCCATAGGAATAACAGCCCGCCCGTCCGCTCTCATGCCCCTGCGCATATCCTAAAATCTCCCTTTCCTGCCCCCTCTTCCTACCTTTCCTAACCACGCGCGCCCCAATACCGCGAATCCTGTACGTTCTCTCGTCTCCATACAAACGACTATTCCCTCGCTGGGCGACCCCGCTGGGGTCGAACCCATACGATGTCTTTTCTATCCCCGCATCACCTGCTCTGCAGGCCGATACGGGGTTATTGAGCGGTGAAGTCTCCGACTTCGTGCAATCTATCTTACACCTCTCTCTTTCCATACTTTGAGTGTTACGAGTTACAATCTCCGACTTCGTGCTATCTATCTTACACCTCTCTCTTTCCATACTTTGAGTGTTACGAGTTACAATCTCCGACTTCGTGCGATATATCTTACACCTCTATCTTCCCATACTTTGTGTATCGCGAGTTGCTCTCTCTGACTTCATGCAATGTGTCTTACACCTCTATCTTTCCATACTTTGTATATAGCGAGTTGCTGTCTTCGACTTCATACTTCTGTAGCACTACTATCGCTTGTCCGTGCTCCTTAAGTTAGAGGGCTACAGGGGTTTGAACACGTGCTCTCAAGCCCCCTAAGTTAGGGGGGTTGGGGGTCTGAACATTCGCTCTCTCGCCCCCTAAGCTAAAGTGGTATGGGTCTGCTCGTTCTTTCCCTACCCCATAACCCCCAAAGAATAACGGCCCAACCGTTCGCCCCCATACCCCTGCACGTATCATAGAGTCGTAGCCCTCCTCTTTCGCCAAATACGTATCAGTAAGGGGTGATAACAGCTGTTGGATTTTGAAGTCGGAGACTTCACCGCTCGGTAGGTGTGCATAAGCAAGGGGTGATAAGTGCTACAGAAGCATGAAGTCGGAGACTTCACCGCTCGGTAACCCCGTATCGGCCTGCGGAGCAGGTGATGCGGGGGGTAGAAAAGGCAGCGTATGGTTTCGACCCTATCGGGGTCGCCCAGCGGTAGTATAAGTATATTATAAAGGTAAGGAGGTTGTAAGGGTGTAGGGGTTCAGACCCCCAACCCCCTAACTTAGGGGGCACGAGCCGAGTGATACAAACCAAAGACCCCCTAAATTAGGGGGCGAGAAAGCGACAGAATAGAAACTCACGTGTCATGAAGTCGGAGACTTCACCGCTCGGTAACCCCGTATCGGCCTGCAGAGCAGGTGATGCGGGGGTAGAAAAGACATCGTATGGGTTCGACCCTATCGGGGTCGCCCAGCGGTAGTATGAGCATATTATAAAGGTAAGGAGGTTGTGAGAGTGTAGAGGTTCAGATGCCACGATGCCATATTATGCGAGGAAGAGAACGATGGTTCAGACCCCTGTGGCCCCCTAACTCAGGGGGCTCGTGCAATGGTTCAGACCCCCAACCCCCTAACTTAGGGGGCACGAGCCGAGTGATACAAACCAAAGACCCCCTAACTTAGGGGGCACGCGAACGACGGAACATAAAAAAAGCCCCCTCGATGAGGGGGCTTATGAGTGCTGAAAAAGCTATAACAGAATGGCTTTTTCTTCGAAATGCTGTTGTTACTCTTTGATGATGCTGATAGCATATCCGCCACCACTTGCCGCGCGCAGGTTGAGGACGGTGCGCGAGGTCACCTTTTTCTTCGTAATGGTGTAGGCTTGTGGGTTGGTTTTATAATTTGCATCGGGAGCATCAGCGTAAATAGTGGCGATGTATTTGCTGCCTTTATCGAGGAAGTCGAGCTTTAAACGCGATGTGTGTCCTTGCTCTCCCGTCGTGCAACCAACAAACCAATTGTCGGTGCCTTTGGCCTTACGTGCTGCCGTGATATACTGACCGGGTTCGGCTTCGAGGTATCGGCTGTCGTCCCAATCAACGGCTACGTCGCGAATAAACTGAAAGGCGTCCATGTGCTTGCGGTAGTTTTCAACCATGTCGGCAGCCATTTGCAGCGGACTGTACATCGTTACGTACAGCGCCAGCTGGCGTGCAATGGTCGACTTCACTTTGGCATGGTTCTGTGGATTGTTCTTACTCATATCCATTTCAAATATACCTGGCGTGAAGTCCATAGGGCCACCCTGCAGTCGTGTAAACGGAAGAATGGTAGTATGGTTTACGTTATTGCCTTCGCCAGCATCGAATTCGGTACCGCGTGCCGACTCGTTGCCAATGAGGTTTGGCCATGTACGGCAGAGTCCTGTGGGGCGAACGGCCTCGTGTGCGTCAACCATGATGTGGTGACGAGCGGCTTCTTTCACAGCGTATAGATAGTGGTTTACCATCCATTGGCCATAATGGTGCTCGCCGCGTGGCAGTATGTTGCCCACGTATCCGCTCTTCACGGCGTTGTATCCGTATTTGTTCATGAGCTGATAAGCGGCTTCCATGTGGCGCTCGTAGTTGCGAACCGACGACGACGACTCATGATGCATGATGAGTTTCACGCCACGCGAGTGGGCGTAAGCGTTCAAAGCAGGCAGGTCAAAGTCAGGATAGGGCGTGAGAAAATCGAATACATAGTCTTTCTCATGGCCGAACCAGTCTTCCCATCCTGTATTCCAGCCCTCGACAAGTACCTGTCCTATTCCGTTCTCGGCAGCGAAATCGATGTACTTTCGCACGTTTTCGTTGGTGGCTCCGTGGCGTCCGTGTGGTTTGAGTTTGGTGTAATCAACGTTGTCAAGTTGCACAGAGGGCAGCTCGTTGGTGTACGACCACTGGCTCTTGCCGTTGATCATCTCCCACCATACACCCACGAATTTGGTGGGTTTTATCCATGAGGTATCCTCAATTTTACAAGGTTCGTTGAGATTTAGAATCAGATTTGAAGCCAGAATCTGGCGTGCATCGTCGCTCACCATGATGGTGCGCCATGGGCTTTGGCATGGTGCCTGCAGGTGTCCCTTATCACCGCGTGCATCGGGGGTGAGCAAACTCTCGAACGTTAGCGTTGCAGGGTTGAGGTTTAGGTGCATGCAACTGTAGTCGACAAGGGCAGCTTCGTGCAGGTTAATGTACAATCCGTCAGGACTTTTCATCTGTAACGACGTCTGCACACAGGTGGGAGCGATGAGCGTTTGTGACGCATTGCTCTCGAAAACCTTAGGCTGTAGAACAGGGATTTCCGACAGTTTCGATTCGGTATAATTGTATTCCTGCGTGTCGTAATCGCCCGAAATCCACCACGCTTTGTTATCGGCGGCCATGGCAAACTGCGAGTGTTCCTCTTTGATGGTGAAGTAATTCAAATTCTTCGACAATGGAAACTCGTAACGGAAACCCAATCCGTCGTTGTACAAACGGAAACGGAGGTTCAGTCCGCGTTTCTGAATGGGCTGCTTCAAACTTACAAAAAGTTCGTTGTAATGGTTGCGAATGTCGCGCGTTTCACCCCATACGGGCTGCCAAGTCTCATCAAAAGTAGAGGCTTTTACATCGGCAATGGTGAACCCACTCATCAGATTCGTCATGCTGGCATTGAGCTTTTCCTTGCTGTATGCGCTGGTAGCCGAAGTAGAGTACGACACATTTCCGTCGGCTTTCAGCTCCAAACCAAGCGTGGAAGGCTTGATCACGCTGCGGCCTTTATACGTAAGGTCGTAGTAGGGACGGCCTGCGGCATCAACGGTAAAGTTCATCACGAGCCGACCGTCAGGCGACATCAGTTGGTAACTAGTGGCTAAGGTGTCGCCCACTTTGGCCTGTTCAGGATTGCGTGCAACAGCAGGGGCAATACCGAAAAGGAACATTCCCAGTACGAAAATCATCGTCAGCACGCCGTTCATAAGCGTATTGCGATGTTGGAATAATAATTTTCTTTCCATTATATTTAGGATTTTAGAATTAGCTTCTTAAAATTAGAGAATATAAAAACTGAAAAAACAGGGGTTTAAAACGTCAGAAATTGGGGTGCTTAATACGCTAAAATATTCGTTTTTTCAACGTTATAACAACGAGATAACGAACATAAACTAAGCCTTAATCTCAGTATAACGCTCAGGTTTCCAAAGCACAAGTGCATACGCTGTCATGTAAAATGAATTAGAAAATGCTTTCGTCCCTTTTCCCTTTCAGCATAGCATTTTACTTTTTTACCTTTTTAATTTTTTACCTTTAAGCATCGCCCTTTACTTTTTTACCTTTTTACTTTTTTACTTTTCAATCGTTTCTATCACCGCTGCGCTCACAGGCCCCATTGCAATACGGTTGCCTTTCAGCTTGCTCTTGCCTGTAAAGACAGCCGTGCGCGACTTTTTCACCGTGAAAGGAAGCTGGCACGATACGGCCTTTCCTGAAGGATTCAGCGCCACAATATACGTTACGCCATCGGCCGACCGACTATAAACCATTGGGTATGCTTGCGTAGTATCGCTCAATAATTCCCAACTGCCCGTGTTGTTCAGCGCAGGAGTAGCGTGGCGAAGGGCAGTAAGCTGGCGCACATAGTTCAGCATCGAACCCTTAGCCTTATCTTGAGCCTCAACCGTTAGCTTGCCGCCGTCGGTATCTACTGGAAAATACAGTTTGTCGGGAGTGCATGTTGAAAAGCCCGCTGTGGCATTACCTGCCCACTGCATCGGTGTGCGCGCGCCAGCACGGTTGTTGCTTCCCTCGCGACTTTCGAGGTTAGGCAGATACTTCATGCCAATTTCGTCGCCGTAATAAATAAATGGAACGCCTGGCATGGTGAGGAAAAAGGTCATCGCTACCTTCAGTTGCTCCATCGTATTACGTGTGCCAATGTTCGGGCGTTGGAAGTCGTGGTTGGCCGATGGCAACGCAATATATCCCAAGTTACGTGTCGTTTGGTAGGCGTGGGTGTAGTTTTTTACAAACTGTGACAGCGTTCCGCGACCCTCAATATCAAAATAACAGTTACCGAATGGGTTACGATTGCCCCACGGTGTGCCTTTAGCGAAGAACAGAGATGGATAGCCTTTCACGCCAAACTGCATCATAAAGTCGATATTAAAGCCCGCAGGGATAGCTACCGCAGGGTCACTCCACTCAGAGATAAGCACCTTTTCAGGATACTTTTCGTCTTTCCACTTGCGCATTTCGCGCCATAACTTGCTCGTCTCAACCTTACCTTTGTCGTTCTTAATGAGCGATGCCGCCATGTCAACACGGAATCCATCAACACCCTTATCGAACCAAAAAGCCATAATATTGCGCAGTTCGCGGCGTACTGCCTGCGGTCCTGGCGCATCGGGTGCTTGCTCCCAAGGTCGCGATGGGTCAGGATTGGCAAAGCCATAATTCAGTGCGGGCTGGCACTCGAAGAAGTTTTTCTCGTAATATTTCGCTCTTGGCGCACCACTTTCCACATATCTTCCAATGGTGCTTGAAGCAGGATTCTTCGCCTTATAGCGGCGCGCGATGTCGGCTTTATCCTTTGCCGATATGGTGTCGGTCCAAATAAAGTAATCGCTATAGCGCCCATTCGCGTCCTTTTCACGCGATTGTTTGAACCACTCGCACTTGTCACTTGAATGCCCTGCCACAAGGTCGAGGCACACTTTCATGCCGCGTTTATGGGCCTCGTTGACCAAATTTACGAGGTCGGTATTCGTACCGAAGCGAGGATCAATCTTATAAAAGTCGATAATATCGTAACCACCGTCAAACCACCCCGACTCAAACACGGGATTAAGCCACAACGCATTGACGCCGAGCGACTTGATATAATCTAACTTTGACGTAATGCCGGGCAAATCGCCAATACCATTTCCGTCAGTGTCCATGTACGAAGAGGGATAAATTTGATAAAATAAGGCGTCTTTAAGCCACTGTGGCCCTGTCTGCGCCTGCACGTTACCAACCATCGAAATCATGGCCATGAAAAGTAACGAACGCAACGACTTCTTCATAAGATTGCTTTTTTCAGGTTATAAAATGATAAGATATTAACGATACAAAGATAAGAAAAATCTAAAAAAGATTTTAAAAGTAAAAGAGTAAAAAGGTGAAAAAGTAAGAAAAGAGCAGGAAAGGGGGAGGAGTAAAAGAATAAAAAAACAGAAAGATTCTGGCTGAAAATGATACCCGAACAGTCATTCTGTGAAAGCAAAATACCCTGTAAGCGAGACAAACCAAATTGAATATTATCCCTGTTTCGTATGGATTGTAAGCTGTTCTCTCTCCACAATGTGGAATCATGAGACCAGAGCTCTCACCCCTCCGCGCAGTCCTTTTTACTTCTTTACCTTTTTACTTTTTTACCTTTAAGCAGTCCTTTTTACTTCTTTACCTTTTTACTTTTTTACCTTTAAAATGTATCTCCTTAGCATACTGTGTTCAGGCTTGCGCCGATTACGCACGTCCCATACCGCCTGCGTGAGCCTATGCGGACACGGTAAGCCCACTGCCCTGAACACGCGCTCGGCTATCGTCTTACGCGTTAGCGGCTTACCACACGAATCAACAATAGCGCGCTGCGCCCAAACACTATCTATGAGGTCGATTAAATCGTTCTGACTCTCCTTCCACGTGGCCGTGCCCTCGGGCTGTTCCATCAGCCACCGCACATCGTCAACCATGCGCTGCATGGCCCTTTCGCGCCTACGGAAGCGCTCCTGACAAGCTAAAAAACTATCCATTCTGCCCTCCTCCATCGAACACGCCGCGATAACTGCGTAAGCGCGGCAGCGAAATAGGTTCAACAAAATCGACAAACGACGACAGTCCGAAGCCGCCATGCACGCGCAATCGAGTATAATACGTCACCACATCGGGCCTACCTGTGCGCTGGCTCTGGCGCGCAACGGCATAGATATTGCGCGGACAGCGACGATGCAAATTCAAGCATAGACGCGTGGCTATTTCCTTCATTGTCAGCGGCTTACCCGTCAACCCACTGCGTAGCTGTCGCGACCGCGCCAACCAATGCGCCACCTCCATGAGCTGGTCCACGCTATCGTTCCAACGCGGAAACCGCCCTGGCTGCGCCTCATGCCTTGCAATCTCACCGAAAAAGCGAATCATACGCTCCTCAGTATCCAACAAATCGTCCCTCGTAATGGGCCGTTCTACCGACGGTCCCACTGTAAAATCTTTTTTCATCTTACTGATCATTAAATGGTTAAGTTTAAAATGGTTTGTTTTTCACAGAGCGCAAATCGTACGCCCTCTTGGTATAAATTGCATAAAAGTTTCATTTCTTTCTTTCGTTTATCGTTGTCATATTCGGTTCAATAGCCCTAAAGGCTTCACGAGCCCCCTAAGTTAGGGGGCCACAGGGGTCTGAACACCTGCCCTTCTCCTCGCATAATATGGCGTCGTAGCATCTGAACCTCTACCCCTTTACGACCTCCCTACCTTTATAATATGCTTATACTACTGCTGGGCGACCCCGATAGGGTCGAACCCATACGCAGCTTTTCATCCCCCCGCATCATCTGCTCCGCAGGCCGATACGGGGTTACCAAAAGGTGAAGTCTCCGACTTCAAACTCGGACAGCTGTTGCAACCCCTTGCGAATACGCATTAATTAAAAGCCAAAGGCGACGACCTCAAACTCCAGCAGCTGTTGCAACCCCTTGCTAACAAGTATTTATTGAAAGCCAAAGGCGACGACCTCATGAAGTATCTACTTCTATACCACCGCTCTCGTACCCCATAAATCAGAGAGACTGGGGGCTGAACCGTTGCTCGCGCGCCCCCTAAGTTAGGGGGCGGGGGGTCTGAACGATAATTACCTTGTGTTTATTCTATAGCTCGCACTCACTAATTTTAATAGTCGTATGGGTTTGAACCGTCGCGCCCCTCCTCTCATAACAAGGCGTCAATATATTCCATGCCCTACACCCTTGTACCTTTCCTCGTCCATCCGCACCCAGTACTCACCGCTTCAAATGACCGTGACTGTCAGCTCCACTCGTTTTTCCTCGTCCACCCCCACTCCCCTTTTACTCTCTCAGAAGCTTAGAGTAACGTCTTAACTCCTTTTAACTCCTTAACTTCTTTAACTCCTAAATATAACTCCTTTAACTCCTAAAAGCCTGTCCTTTTTGTCTTTCTGTCTAAAAAACAGGTCTTGATGTCCGCACGAACCTGTCGCCCCGTCCCACTCACAAAAATATAATCTTGACGCGAATCTTTCGAAAAAGAACTCCCTTTTTTATCTTTGTTTAACCCCTTGTGAAGCTAAACTTCGCGTTTTTACGATGTTTATGTACATCTTTTTCAACAGATAACACGCGGTACGGCGACCGACATACAACGCGTACTACGGCCGTCATACAACGCATACTACGACCGACATACAACACGTACTGCGGTCGCCATACTCTCACCCTTTCCATTTAATCTTAAAAGGGATATTTTTAGAGCGAAAAATCAATATGATAAAATGGAAGAAAAAAAGCTGTGTGGAGCGGAAAAACAATATACCTCAATAGAAGGACAAGGGCATGTGGCGCGAAAAAAGAATGTACCGCGGAATGGAAGAATAAATGTTAGTAGACAGAAAAAAAATTAAACTCAGACTTTTGGAAGACAATCATGGAAGAACTTATATCATTCAATTTTTTATGTTTCCAGAGAGAATTTTACCCTAAATTTAAGCCTTTTTTGCTTTGTTAAACTTTATATGACTTGATATATATCAATATTTTATCATTATTACATAAATATAACTTCGAAAATCGCATATATATATATATATATATTTGCCTCCCTCAATCATAATGATGTCTGTTATCATTTGCGATTAATATTTTGGGAGTAAAAAAATATATTACAATTATAAATAGAAAAATTAGAGATACCCGCAATTCGCTGAAATACTGTAGTATAATCAAGTAAGATACATTTAATCATATATAACCATACCCATCGGAAGAATTAAATACGCACTAAATTAATTCCGCCAACGGGTTCTCATAATAATTTGTTCTCTCTCGTTGATTTCTCGGGCAGTCAGCAGTAGTATGCTGTCTGCCTGTAGAGAGGGGGAAGGCAAGCGGTTATGAGGAATAGATAATAAGGTTATCAAGATTGTATATAATAAAAGGTGATTTAATGTAGCCACATCTATAGAACAAATAACAACTATTTTAATCAAATCAAAAAAAAGCAATGAGAAAGAAACAAGAAAAGAAGGATTATTCTGCACCACGTTGCATGATAATCCAAGTAAGCGAAACGACTTATCTCATGGATGCGTCTTTCCCTGGTCAGCACAATCCAGCCCAGCCAGGCGGAAGTTTTGGTGATGCCAAGCAGGCTCCAAACTGGATAACAGAAAGTGAAGAAGAGACAGAGGATTCTTCATGGGAAGACTAACAGAGAGAGTTATTATCCAAGTAAAGAAAACAAAATCACAAAAAGAAGAAACAGACAATGAAAATGAAATTATTCAAGACCCGCCTGCTTTCATTCGCAGCTTTCTGCGGGCTCACATTCGCGTTTGTATCTTGTGCTAATGAAGACGTAGTGCAGAACCCAAACAACACTGATAACGACAAGAACTTGACGACCTTTTCTACAGGTGATCCCTCAACACGTACCACAATGGAGAGCAACGGCAAGTTCTTTTGGGAAGCAGGCGATAAGATTTATGTAAAGGACGATAACGGTGTATGGCACGCAAGTAGCAACTCACCAACAGGTAAGACAGATAACTTTAAGTTCGAAGTGCCAGGCACTTACACAGCCCACACGTCATACGAGGTTTACTATCCTGGTCAAGGTGGCAGCAATGATCAAGCTGTTATCGCTGCTTCTCAAAGTCAAGCAGAGCCAAACACTACAGCTCACTTCGGTGCAGCAGGCGATTGCGGTATGGCAAAAGCAACTAAAGTACCAGGGAAAAAGCGATTTGTTTTTACCCTTGACCATAAGGCTGCATATCTCCTCTTCTTGCCACGCACGAGCAACACTGTTTTGCATAATTGTTACCTAACCAAAGTAGAGGTAAATTCAGACAATGATATTACCGATACTTATACCCTCGACCCAACAACAGGCAAACTCACAGGCACAGGTACAGGTAAGCAAATTATTGTTTCAACAGGTGGTAGCGGAGCATACGCTAACGGTTTTCCTTTAACCAACACTGCAGCAAGCGCCGCTACCAATGGTTCTTACGTAGTTATAAAGCCAGGCACCCATACACTCAAGATACGTTATTGGGTAAAGGACATTGTAACAGGTACAGAAGGAACTATAACCAAGACATTAGCATCAGCAACCTACGACCAGAATAAATATTACAACATCACTGCTAACCTTGACGTAAAGAACTACGATGGCGACCATTATTACATGTGGGACGCCCAGGAACAATATTGGAAGGGTCACGAATGGTGGTCAGCCAATAAAGACCAGCCAGTGTTGCCCTTTAAGGGAAACGGCAACTACCCCAAGAGCAACGCTGACTCACGTTGGTATCACGAGGGTAGCGGTGCGCTTCAGGCTAGCCAGAGTTGCGATACTCTTCCCAACGTGAACGAGATGTCATGGTACGCTGCCTATGGCGAACCTCGTTGGGACGCAGACGAACTATGGACAACTATGGGTCATTTATATAAAGGTGGTATGTGGCTTAAGAAGAAGTCCGTATTGCAAGGCGATGGTCATTACGACAGCAACGTAGCCTACGACGGCAGAGATTGGCGCGCATCAACCGCAGGCACAACCTCAGATTGGTCTGTATCTCAGACCCTTCCTTCCGCTGCTGACGCAGGCAAATACTTTTACCTGCCCGCCTTGGGTATGTACTACGATGGTCAGCTGCTGAACATTCGCGACTGCGGATACTATTGGTCGTCAACTGCTGACCGAGTGCTCACCCGCTACGCGTACAACCTGTTCTTCAACAGTGAAAAGGTCAGCGTGAACACCCTCGGCCGCATGGGCGGGTTCAGGGTCGGCGGGTTCGAATAGTCCTAAAAGCCCCACCCCGACCCTCCCCAAACCAACGGTCACTGACCGAAGGGAAGTAAAGGGGAGGGCGCCCAACAGGATAAAGGAGGGTGAGAGACATTGAAATATCCAACCCGTTGCAAGAAAATTTATAACCCGTTGGAAATATTTTTTGAAAATAACATTAATAATCAAGTACGTGTTTATTGGAGTAGCGATAATGAAGAATACTCTGTGATTATTATCATTTTTGTGTAATCATTGCTGATCATCAAAATATGGTATAACAAAAAATACTGCGCGCCCAGTGTTCGATGAACACGGGCGCGCAGCTTGTTGTATAGCCTATTGCGTTACGATGACGTTGTAACGCTGGCTGAAAGGGGGTGTTTACTTGATTACTACCTTGCGAGTTTTACCGTTCTCACGTACCATATAGATACCTTGACGCAGGCCAGTGAGGGCGTCACCCATATAGCGACCGTCAACGCTGTAAACAGCTACGGCAGACGTTGTAACAGGTGCTACGGTCTTGATACCGTTGGTTGTTCCAGGAACGGTGATTTTAACGCCGTGAACGTAAACCGTGTCGCGTGTACCATTCTGGAAGAATACGTAGATAGGATCGTCGCTCTTGATGGTTGTTGGGTCAGTGCTGTTGTGCAGATTCTCAATACCTGTCCACTCTTTTGTGCCAGCCGACATGAGCTTTTTAAACAATGAGTAAACCTGAATTACCTTGAAACCCTTGTCGCTGCTGAGTGGGTAGAAGTTGCCATCGTTTACAAATTTGAAGACGTCGTTTTGCGCATTGGTCGTTGCTGTAAGACGTCCTTGTACCTTCGATTCGCATGAAAGGAAGATGCTCAGCGTTGAAAGTGCAGGCAGCTTGAAGGCGATACCACCACCGTTAACGTTGCCAATACCTTTTGCTGGAGGCAGAAGGATAGCACCTGTGCGCGCACCCTCTGTACCCTTGCTGCCGTCGGTACCGATGCCTACAATCGTTGGGTCGGCGCTTGCAGCGGGATAATCGGGCTGCTGATCAGCGAAAACCATCTGTATGGGCTTGCCGTTGGCATCTATTCTGAAGGCTACAGGGTCAGAAGTATCAATATCGCCCACATACGCATCAATCACGCTCTGGTTGTTGAACCACAGCCAACCGTTAGCGTCGACAACTGTTGCAGGGAATAAGTTTTTTGTACTTTGTGCGCTCGCAGCCAGTAGACTGAAGGCGAGAGCGGTTAATGTAAAAATTCTTTTCATTTTAAAAATCTTTTGAGCCAAGCGTTAACGCTCCGTGTGAGGAGGGTTAGCGGGTGGCGATGGTTTGCATTTTTGTTTAAAACTCTCTAATCAATATCGCCTCCCCGCGCCAACAGGGTTTGGGGAAGGCGTAAATAAATGGGTTACGATATGTTATACTTCGTTCCAGTCGGGGTTCTGTTCAATGCCCTGATAGCGCACTTCGGCCCATGGAATAGGGAAGTAATACTCTTTGGCATCGAACTTACGCACACGCGCTGGGAAGCGGTTGATGTTGGCCGTACGATAGGTTGTGACACCGCTGCGAACGGTAATGGTCATACCTTTCAAAGGGTTTGTAGTTCCGCTAAAGGTTCTTTCGGCAGTTCCCCAACGCAACTGGTCCCAGTATGTGGTCTCTTCGAAGGCCATTTCTACGCGTCGTTCGCGCACGATATCGTTCCATGTAACGGCTGTTAGCGCGTCCATGTGTACACGTGTACGAATGCGGTTCACCATGTCGAGGGCGGTAGAGGTATCGCCTAAGCGGAAGCACACTTCGGCATAATCGAGGTAAGCTTCGGCCAAACGCCAGATGATGTAATTCTGTTTGCTCGCGTAGGTATCGTTATCGTTAATGGCTTGTGTGGGGTCAACGAACTTACCCAGATAGTATCCTGTGCGGCTGACAGCAGCAGATGTAGATGAACCGTAAACCGTAATGTCGACACCCGCCTTGCCATCTGTCGTAGCCATATCCATAATATGGTCACGGAACGAGCAGCCGTTGTAAAGAATATTGGCATAGAAGCGGTAATCGCGGTTGTCGTATGGCTGCAGTGCGTTATAGGTTGCTCCGCCACGCATACCGTATTCGTCCACGTGGTTTTGTGTAGGAGTGTATGCAGCTGTAGTGCCTGTGAAGAAAGGCGAAGCCGCATCGCGGTCAAGTGTGTGACCAAACTTATTGGCATAGTCGCCGTCGTTTGAGTGCTGCACTTCTAAAATCGACTCGCTGGTATTCTTTGTAATGAATATTTGTCGGTACTCATCGCGAATTTTATCCTGCGTGTTGCCTGTAATGGAAACCAGTTGGTATGTGCCAAGCGCGAACAATTCGTCGTAAGCCGCGCGCGCCTTTTGCAGCATCTCCTGCGATTTATCGTCAGTAAAGCCGAGGTAGCTTTTGGATTTATTCTGGAAAACCGTGCTCGACGCCCATAGATAAGTCTTGGCTTTGAGCATGATTGCCGCGCCACTGGTGATGCGTCCCACGTCAGCGGCGCTATTTGTAGCGCTTAAAAGGTTCTGCGCCTTTTCAGCTTCGTCTACAATAAACTTTACCATTTGCTCGTATGAAGCGCGTGGGAACTTCTCGGGATTGGTGAGGGGGTTGTACGTATGGTCAATAAGCAAAGCTCCACCGAAGCGACGCCACAACATATAATAATAGTAAGCGCGGAAGAAGTGCGCCTCGCCTTCCACGCGCTTGCGCTGTGTAGCATCGGGCACTTTATCCATATTCTCGAGGAACGCGTTAATATACTGAATTTGTGTATAGCACGACGTCCACGTGCCACGCGCCCATTGGGTAATGCTTTCTTCGTTAGCCTTCAGCACATCACCGTATCCAGCGTTATACCAATCGCTCTTTCCGTTGGTCAGCTGGTCGCCAAACCAAGGCAGATAATAGCGCGAAATGCTCTTGAACAGAGCCGTACTGGGGACATATGTTTTAAATCCGCTGTTCATGTTACGATACCACGTGTTGACGTACTCGTCGAGAAGCATGGGGCTTTCCCATGTTTTTTCGTCCGAAATTTTATCTTTTGGAGCATCGTCAAAGAGGCTATTGGGGCTGCAAGCTGCCATCAAAAGAGGTAGCGCAGCCAGTATTCCTTTAAAAATTATATTTTTCATATCGTGAAATTCTTGTTAGTGGCGTATCAAAAACCTAAGTTAAGCGTTGCTCCAAACGAGCGCTGAATAGGGTATCCACGCAGCGATTCGGGGTCCATACCTTTGAGGTCGGTGATGGTAAACAGGTTGCTGGCTTGGAAAGCAAGGCTTGCTGACGAGATGCCCAGCTGCTTAATCATGTTTCGTGGGAACTGATAGCCGATGCTTAACATCTTTAATCGCACGAAGTTACAGTTCTGAATCCAGAACGTTGACGAGCGACGGTTGTTGTCGTTGCTGGTTACAAACTTGATGCGTGGGTAACGAGCGTTGGGGTTATCGGTCGTCCAGGTTTCGTCCATATGGTATTTTTGGAACTTCTGCAGCGTGCCATTATCGAGCGTGTACGATTCGATGATGTTCTGCTTGTAGCCTAATTCGCCTTGGAAGAGGGCATTGAGGAAGAACCCTTTATACGCTGCGCCTACGCGGATAGCCAAGTCCATATCGGGGTAAGAAGAGTTTTTAACGTACACTTGGTCTTCTGACGTGATACGATGGTCGCCATTCTGGTCGACGTATTTGATGTCGCCAGGAGCTAATGTAGCGTTACCCGAACCATCTTGGTCAACACCATAGTTGTCGATTTCGTCCTGTGTTTGGAACAATCCTGCCGCTTCGTACATAGTCCATACCAACGAACTGCGGCCCTTTCTTCTGAGGTTGGGCAGCTGTCCCGACTCATCGCCGTAGTCGAGATATCGATCATTGGTTTTCGAAAGGGTTATACCCGCGTTGTATTTCAGCTTTCCAATGGTATTACGGTGATTGACGGTGAAGTCCCAACCCCAAGCTTTAAGCTCGGCAAAGTTAATATTGGGCACGTTTCCTTCAACACCTGTCGACGGCGGATAGATGTAATCGGGTGCTGACGTAATCTTATCGGTTTCGTAACGCACATAGTATTCGCCCGTGACGCTGATGCGACCGCCCCAGAAACCCAAGTCAAGGCCGAAGTTCCAATCGTGTGTTCGTCCCCATGTAAGGGCAGGATTAGGGAATCCGCCCGTTGTCAGGATAAGACCTGGACGGAAGTTTCCGCCATGGCTATAACCGAAATTGGTCGACTCTTGGAACGTTTTGAGGTAAGAATATGAGTTGACCAAGCCGTCGTTTCCGAGCCAACCCGTTGATGCTCTCAGCTTCACGTTGCTTAGAATGTCCTGTTTCCACTGCTTGAACCATTCCTCATTTGACATGGCCCACGCTGCCGAGAACGAAGGGAAGAATCCCCATCGGCGACTGGGATAGAAGTTGTTCGAACCGTCAACACGGAAGCTAAATTCGGCGAAATATTTGTTTCCGTAACCGTATTTTGCTCTACCGATGAGCGAAGCACGCTGGTTATTAAACTCGTTACCTGTGAGCAGGGCTTTCTGTGCCGTACCCATGGTTTCGGGGAATATACCTTTATCCTGATTGGTACCGTACATATACTGCGTGTGTGTGCGCTGATAGTTGGCAACAAGTGTGCCTTCTATATCGTGCTTTTGCGAGAACGTGCGAAGGAAATTCGCGCCAATTTCGTACAGTTGGCTATCATAAAAGTTGTCGGCCTGGCGCAAAGAAACCTTTGCCGTAGGGTAAACCGTGTTAGGGTCGGTGGCATAGGTATCGGCGGTAGCGTCGTAGGTGTACAACGTTACAGGACGACTGAAGGTGCTTTCTATACGGTGGTTATCGTCGAACGTACCGCGCAGATATGCCGAAAGGCCTTTGACGAAAGGCACTTCCCAACGTAAGTTCACCGAAACGGTGTTCATTTTGCTGGTATTTTTAATATATCCACCCAGTCCGTAAATGTTGATAAGGGGGTTTCCGCCGTTAATACTTGCAAGGTCGCCGTTGGTAAAACGGTACACCTGCAGAGGCGAATAAGAGTAGGCTGACGACAGCGTTGAATAGCTGCTATTCTTTGAACGGGTACGCGATCCTTCCTCAGAGAACGACAGCACAAGGCCTTTGGCCAGCGTTGCATCTAATTTTGCGCTGTAGGTAAGGCGCGTACGGCCTATTCCTGTGTAAATACCCTTGGCATCAGCAACGCCTGTTGACAGGTAGTAACGTACCAATTGGTTGCCGCCCGTCACCGAAACGCTGTGGGTTGTAGAGTATCCTGTTTTGTCGAGATACGACATATAATCTTCGTCTCCATACACGTTGGGAGCGGTATGGTTCTTGATTTGGTCGAGCTGCGCATCGGTATATTTCGTGATTGTTGTACCAGGCGTATTGTCGACAGCGCGATTTCGCAATACGGCAAAATCGTAAGCGTTAAGGAATTCTGGGTTACGTGTCGATTGCTCTACGTTGTACTGACCGCGATAATTCACCTGAACCTTCTGGTCGCCCTTAGCGCGTTTGGTTTGCACCAGCACCACACCGTTGGCCGCACGTGCACCATAAACGGCTGCGGCTGCAGCGTCTTTCAGAATGGTTACGCTCTCAATATCATCGGGGTTAAGGTCAGAAAGGCGCATCTCGCCGTCGGAAGTAGTCGTACCGAAGCGTGGGACACCGTCGATAACCAACAGTGGGGCGTCGTTGATACCACGCACGCGAATGTTGGCTTCGCGCGCTGTGCTGGGGTCGCCAGTGGCTTGCATCACCTGCAAACCAGCTACCTGACCTGTTAATGCTTGGTCAAGGTTCATGACAGGCTGCATGATCAGGTCTTCGGCTTTGATGGTTTCGATAGAACCTGTCAGCGCCGACTTCTTCTGAATACCGTATCCCACAACCACCAATTCGTCGAGCATCTTCTCGTCGCTCGCCATTTTGATGTTCATTTCCTTACCTGGGGTAACGTTCACCATTTGCGTTTTCAGTCCGACACTCGAAATAACGAGCACGGCTTTACTCGATGGAACGGTGAGGGTAAACGCGCCATTCACGTCGGTTACGCCTGCCGCCTTTCCGTCTTGCGTCTTCACAACGGCACCAATTACAGGCTCGCCGTCGGCATCAACAACGCTACCTTTCACGGTTTGCTTTTGTGCCCATGCTGTGGCTGCAATGCCAAAGACTAAACACAGTGTTATAATTCTTGATTTCATATAATAATATGGGGAAATTTTATTTATCTTCAGGAGTTAAAGATGTTATCTTGAGGAGTTAAAGGAATTAAACTAAGGAGTTAAAGGAGTTATGGAGTGAAGGAGTTAAGACAATACTCTGGAGATACGAAACTGCCGAAACCATGAAACGAAACTTTTTTAAAGGAGTTAAGGGAGTTATGGAGGGAAGGAGTTAAGACATTGGTAAGGAGTCAGGAGTTAAGGAGTTAGAAGGAGTGAAGACAATTGTATGTCTATTGCATGAGCTCGAAAGGGGGTAACCCATATTCTGTGCTACTGTCCGTTTAACGGCTTAACTCCTTCTCGCTTTTTATGTTCTTTCTTCTTCGTCCTTTAAGTTCTCACTGGCCTTTTACTTCTTAAGCATTTTGTTAATCGTCAGAATCTGATACTCGTAGAAAGCTTTTGTGGCTGCGTTGCCTGTGGCACGTTTAGCCGTGAACAGCGCGAGCACGCGACGAAGCTGACGTAACATCAAAGGCTTATAAACTTCTTCTGACAACGATGGCAGGCCATAGTTAATACGAACGAAGCTTGTTGCTGGGTCGGCAACCTCGCAAGGCAGATGGTTATGCTGTGCCAACTCCTCATTATTATTATAATAAGCAATGGCGTCATCGGTCAGTTTGCTGCTCGCACCTTTCGCGTCGGCAGCCTGCATACCGCTTGCTTTAGCAAACAGGGCGATGGCTTCGCTGGCCAATTTCAAATCGGACGCGGTGAGCGACTTGCCTTGTAGCGTAGGCTTAAATACCTCATTGAAGGCGTCGTTCGCATAAGTGTTAACATCGTAGTTGCGCTGAGCGTTCACCTTGTAACCGTCGGCAATGCGCTGTAAGCGTGTAGCGGCAAACAAACTGCTGATAATCGACTTCTCGAAATTGGTATGAATTTCGTCGGGACGTTCAAATTTCATGAGCAGTTGCTGTGGGCAAAGCCATGCGTTATAACTGCGAGCCTGGCCAACTAACCATATCATGGCACGACGTTGCTCGGCTTTTGTCAGATATTCTACTGATAAACCCTTGTCGCCTTGTCGCACTTCGTGGTATTTTACACCGCCAATATAAGGCAGCACATGGCCCAAATGGCGAGCATACTGCGACACCAAACTCTTGTACATATCCTGCATATACGAGTAGTCGGCGCCGTTCTCACCCGTCCATTTTTCCAGGTTACGCATAATAATCTTCAGGTTCGAGATAGCGTAATTGCCAGCTTTGACGTGGTCGTTGCCCAAATCCTCTGTCTGTGCACTCACATCAACGGTTCCCATTACCTGCTGCGCACCGAATTCGTACATCGGGTCGCCAGCCTTTTCCTGTATCCATTGTGTAAGCACTGGCTTCTCATCTTCCATCGTCTGTGCACCTTTGATTAGGCGGTAACCCCACTTAATAGCGTTGATATCTTCTACACCCAAGATAGGAGGCGTCAGTTTCACACCGCGTTCTACGTCACCGGGCTGCGCAATAAAGTTGTTACGCGCATAGTCCATAATACTTGGCGTGGTGCCATACTTCTGTGTAAACGATGGGCTTCTTAACGAATCGACAGGGAACGAATAGCTTGCGCCCATGTTATGCATAAGTCCGAGCGTGTGGCCTATTTCGTGCGAGGTTACATATCGCATCGATTCGTTCATCACGTCGTCATCAAAAGTCTTCTTGTGTGTGCGAGCATCAACGGCAGCCGTTTGCACAAAGCGCCAGTTATGCAGCAAGCTAATCACGTTGTGATACCAAATTACGTCAGCCGTCATAATCTCACCCGTGCGAGGATCTACATAGCTTGGACCCATAGCGTTGGCAGTTTCGGTAACGGCATATTTCACACAGCTGTAACGCATATCATCTGGATCGAACGTCGGATCGTTCTTGGGATAATCGCGAACCTGCACAACATTCTTGAAACCAGCGGCTTCAAACGCGGTGTTCCAATCTAAAATACCCTGCTTTACCGTGCTACGCCACTTCTCTGGGAAGGCTGAATCGACATAGAAAACGATAGGTTTCTGTGGCTCTACCAACTCGCCCGCAAAATATTTCTGCAGGTCTTCCTCTTTCGGTTCGAGGCGCCAGCGGTGTATAATGCTCCTTTCGTCAATGCGATCGGCGTCAGAACTATACACCTTTTGGTCGGTCATGAAAAATCCTACGCGCTTATCGTGTAAACGAGGACGCATCTTTGTTTCAGGCGCTTTGTAAAGCGAGCGATGCATCAACACCGAATAGGGTTTGTCGTTATTCGAAAGGGTAAACGTGAGCAGGGTTTTAATCTCGATATTTCGTGGAAAATTCTTAACTACACTAATGCCTGAAGCATCGCTCTGGAAAGAACCTTTCAGCGAGCGAGAGCCACCAAAGATAACCGAAAGTGGGTTATCTGCCTTGATAGGACTGATGCTTTTCTCGTTGCTTCCGAAAAAGCTGGTCACGTCGATAAGTACTTTTCCAGGCCTCTGGGCTGTAATTTTAAAACCTTTCAACACAGGGTCGGCAAAGTTGCTTTTGAACGAAGCTGCTATGGGGTCGCCCTCTTTCACCACGTTTCCTTTCTGAACGAGGTGCAGCATCACCTTTGTACTGTCGCGGGTAAAGCGCACAAGCTGGGGGCGGTCAACCATTTGTCCCGCTACATAATCGTGTGTATTGCTCGTCTGTGCAACGCGATTGGCCAGAATATAGTCGCGTCCCATCAACGAATCAGCCAACTCAAAGTAGAGTTTGCCGTCCTTGCTATTCAGATAAACGGGAAACATGCCGTCCATCTTACGTGCTCCTTTTACGGCGCGCGACCAATCATCTGTTTTAAGTTTCGACACCAGTGTCGTATCGACACCCTTGTTTTTCTTCTTTGTCTTGGCCGATAACTGGGCTGGCGACGCCATCAAGGCTACCACAACCACGAGCAACAACTTTTTCATTCGAGTGTAATAGTTTTATATGTATTGAAAAATAACGAACGTTTTCTGCATGGCAGAATGGTTCAATATGCAAAAGTAAAACATTTAATACTAAATAAGTTATAACAAATTGAAAAAGTTTTCATTCATCTTCAAAAAACGAACTTTCTTGATGTATTTCTGACTTTTTGTACGCTTTTTTCGAAAAAAAATAGAGAAAAGTGTAGCAAATTTATATAGAAATGCTTACTTTTGTCAGCGAAAACGGCACTCAAGGCTCTTGATAATGCCCGAAACGAGCAAAATCATCTACCTAATCTGTCGCTGAAAACCCCACTGGGGGATTATCAAACTTTAAAACCATATTATTATGGTACTAACAACCACGCCCACTATTGAGGGTCACCCTATTCTTGAATACAAACAAATTGTAACTGGCGAAACCATTATCGGTGCCAACGTTGTTAAGGATTTCTTTGCGGGAATTCGTGATATTGTCGGCGGTCGTTCAAAAAGCTACGAAGGGGTGCTGCGCGAAGGCAAAGAAACTGCGCTGCGCGAGATGATGGAAAACGCTGAAGCCTTAGGTGCAAATGCCATTGTTGGTATCGACATCGATTACGAAACGGTAGGCCAGAGCGGCTCTATGCTCATGGTTGCTGTTAGCGGAACCGCTGTAGTTATTTAATCGGCACAACACCACTGTTACCTACACGCAAAGGCTCAAGCGCAACGCTCAGCCACAACAACGCGTAAACCTCATATTCCCTGCGAGGGTAGTATGTTGTCGTGCCTATAAATAGCAAACCACGAATACGCAAAACGAGTAGGTAAACGCAAAAGACACGCTGAAGAAACAAAGCAAAGAGAATGTTTTAACACGAAATATCAAACTAACAATCATGGGGCAAAGCTGCGGCCGAAAGCCCATACAAACGATTTAAATACGAAATATCAAACTCAGGAACGTTGGCCTATCCTTTGGCCGATGAACCGAATGAACAACATACAATTAGTTTTATCATATGTTCATTAGTGCCATGCGGAGCGTGTAGATATGCCTGCTGCGACGCCATGGCCAGAGGGGCGGGGGACAAAGCCTACAATCCACCCGCCCCCATTTTTTTGCTTTCTCGCATCGCCCTTTTCAATTTCACGGCATGCCAAAAAAATATTCGCTCTCCGAAAGTTGACATTTCAACTTTTGAAGAGCGTTTTTTGTGTCTTGCTTCTGTAACGTTTATGCTACCGAACAGCACAATACCCCCGATCGCTTACCACACGCGCAAAAATAAAACAGGCACGAACCGCATTGGTTTCGTGCCTGTTATATTGACGTTTATTTGATGTTTTGGAAATCAGGATAAACAGGGTCTTTAGCGCTTGTGCTTGTTTCGTCCCAAACAGGACGTATAGCACGAGCCTGTCCTTTACCGTTAAGACCTCCCAAAATCCATGTTTTTGCTCCGAAGAAAAAGTCGTCAGAGGTTCCCAAACGGTCGGTTAAGATCATATATTGACCGTATGCTCCTAAACCATAACTCATGTCACGATAGCCTATTGTGCTTTGAGAAACCATACGACGGCCTGTAACTGGCAAGAATAAACCTTTGTTAGCACGCACAAGGGCTGTAACATTGGTGTACTTATAATATTCTTTTACCTTAGTTGGGAAAGCTTTAACACGTATACTGCCACTCGTTGTGAAATAGCCACCATATACTATAGTACCCTTGTCGGTGTAGCAATAAGCAGGAATTGCATCTGCTTCATCATACAGAGTCTTCATTTCTGTATAGTTCGGTATACGATATTTCTGATTGTTATTCATCGTATGATACCAAACAATATCACCATACTTGGCACGTGAACGGTCAACTTTTGCCGCTAAAAGAGTTGAACCCTTATAGAAAGACTTATCTGATATCTTACAATCAGCATAGTCACCGCCATTCACTTCAAGCGCATTCTCAATAACTCCATAGCGGAAGAGGTCTAAGTCATCGGAGGTTTGCGTAGGCGACGACTCAAATTGTGACGACTGCAACGTACCACCTGAGCTAACCTCCGTGCGGTTACTGCCTAACATTACCGCACGGCGCGAGATCCACCACTGTGTAGGAGCAATTCCCCAATAGCCACTATTCTCAGGACCATAGTGAATAAAGTTACCCGTTGCCCATTTGATACCCTGTACCGTAACGTAAGGTTCGCGCTTAGGTTCTTTCATCTGCAGCAGGTCAGAGTGGTATGTTTTGTTAGCGTCAAAGGTTAAAGAGGCATACTCGCGCATATAACACGTGTTACCCACATACGCCATAATAAGTACGTTTTTATAAGTTCCGGGGAACATAGCCACGTAGGTGTACTTGCCTCCAGCCGACGAAATCTTTTTGCCTGCAGGCGGAGTGATAACAATATTCGAAGTTTCGTCTGTAGGGTTCAGCTCTTCAAACTTACCAGTACCTAAATTAAACACATCGGTTCCTTTCGCATTCGAGATGTAAACCGAGTCGATATTGGTAAGAATTTGGTTGTTTTTATCGGTAAAGCGCAAGCCCCAGAACGATACAACACGCTCCATATTACCAATGCTTACGTTTACATCTTCACCCTGAACGCTCGAAGGATTCACTTTTTTCCATTGGAAATCGAAGCGTTTGCTGATGGTTTCAACGGTACCATCTTGCTGGCTCATGTTCAGTTCCACGCGATTTGTAATCTTGTCGCTGGTGTCATGGTAATAGTTACTGTTATCTTCTTTAATCCTCGTTACAGGAGTAATCGTACGCGACGAGCCTTTCGACGCAACACCGGGGTAGAAGAAACACAGCTCGTTATCCGTTGTCAGATTACCCGAACGTGGCTTGATTTCGCCCTTAAATATAGAGCCTTGTCCTGCCTGTAGGCTTTTAATCATGCTGTATTCGGTTTCTGTGCTACTAGCACTATCGGCCAAAACGAAAGCCATCACTTCGTCATTGGCAAGCCATGCCGACTTCAGCAGCTTCGGATTGCTACCATCTTGAACAAGCGCTCTACTTGCGCCATCTGTACTTACCGCTGTGTTGGCATTAGCCGTAAGGCGGTAAGTGCGCGCTACTTCTTGGTTATCGGGATTGTTATCAATCTCATTATCATGACAAGCCGTAAACAACGAACCCGTTGTTACACAAAAGGCTGCCATTAAAAATTTCATCTTATTCATTATCCTCAATTGTTATTTTCAGAAAAAAACGTTGATTATTCTTCGTTGTAATCCCATGTATAGAGCTTCGCAGCACCCGAAGTTTCGAAAGGGTTAGGCGTAGAGCCGTTGCCGCCTGTAGGGTCACCGCCCTCGACAGGGTTAGTTGTGGCTGCACTAATGGTTAACAACTGTTCCTCAATTTTCATACGTACACACGTAGTTGTGGGCTTTGAATAACTTCTTTTTTGAATCATAAACCTAAAAATCTTTTCCTTTTTGCCTACAATAATGGTCGTAAACAAATATAATCGACTAAAAAACCTATCAATTTTCCTTTTGAATACATCATCAGCGTTTTCGTTTGCAAAGGTAGGTAGTTTTA
This sequence comes from Prevotella sp., assembly GCA_013333285.2. Classification (GTDB taxonomy): domain Bacteria; phylum Bacteroidota; class Bacteroidia; order Bacteroidales; family Bacteroidaceae; genus Prevotella. The sequence continues at coordinate 28,047 of JABCPF020000036.1, read as the reverse complement.
TGAGGAGGACCGTAAACCTACAATATTGATTTAATGTTTAATAACAAACTATCTGTGGTTTTTGCAAATTTTAATTATAAGTATACACAAAACAGGTCATATTTGGTGCATAAACAATCTTCGTGAGGGGTGGTTTTCTTGTAAATATACACGCATTTAACGCGGTGACATTGCGCAAACCAATATTTTTCAATAACTTCGTGAGCGTATAAATACGAAATGCTTATGAACAATTCATTCCATATTGCCGTGATCGGTGGTGGCGCAGCGGGGTTCTTTGCTGCCATAACAGCCAAACGTGCCAATAGCCACGCCGACGTGGTTATTTTTGAAAAGACAAGCCGTGTGCTGGCAAAAGTGGGGGTATCGGGAGGTGGACGCTGCAACCTGACGAATAGTTTTGCCAACGTAACCGACCTGAAACAGGTGTATCCGCGCGGTCACCGACTGCTGAAGCGGTTGTTCAAGCAATTCGATTATTGCAATACGTACCAGTGGTTCGAAAGGCATGGCGTGCAGCTGGTGACGCAAGCCGACCAGTGTGTGTTCCCTAAGGCGCAAGATTCGCAGGCTATCATCAACTGCCTAACGGGCGAGGCCAACAAGCTGGGCATCAGAACGGTTACGCAACATGCCATGAAGGCCGTTACGCACATGGAAGACGGCAGGGTGAAAATCGATTTCGCCGACAAGCCTTCACAACAATTCGACAAGGTGATTGTGACCACAGGGGGCGCTCCTCTGCTCAAAAATCTGGAACCTTTTGCCCAAACAGGCCACGAGATTATCACGCCTGCACCGTCGCTCTTCACGCTAACCATTGCCGATAAAGCCTTCACAAGCTTAATGGGAATAGTAGTAGAACCCGTAACAATGGGCATTGTTTCAACAAAGTTTAAAAGCGAAGGCGCGCTGCTTATTACGCATTGGGGCATGAGTGGGCCTGCAACTTTGAAGCTGTCGGCGCACGCAGCGCGATACCTGCAAGAACAAAACTATAGGGTGAACGTAGCTATCAACTGGGTAAACGAGAGTAATGCAAACATCGTTGAAGAGCATATCGCAAATATTATACAACGCAACCCCAAAAAGCATATTGCGGGCATAGCACCCTATCAGCTCACAAACCGCATGTGGCAATATCTGCTTGAGCGCGCTGACATAGACGGAACGAAGCGGTGGGACGAGCTGGGACACAAGGGCATGAATAAGCTAATAGAAACGCTTACCAACGATATTCACGCTACACAGGGCAAAGGACGCTTCAAAGATGAATTTGTAACCTGTGGCGGCATAAGCCTACAGAGCGTTGATTCCAGCACGTTAGAGAGCAAGGTTTGCCCGAATTTATATTTCGCTGGCGAACTACTCGACATCGACGGCATTACAGGTGGCTTCAACCTGCAAGCAGCATGGACAACGGGATATGTGGCAGGACGGGCGGCAGCAACACTACAAGCCCCCTAAGTTAGAAGGTTTCGCCCCCTAAGTTAGGGGGTTGGGGGTCTGAACATCCGCTCGTGCCCCCTGAGTTAGGGGGCCACAGGGGTCTGAACAATCGCTCACGCGCCCCCTAAGTTATAGCATCGTAGGTCTGAACAATCGCACGAGCCCCCTGAGTTAGGGGGCCAAAGGGGTCTGAACAATCGCACACAGAACAAACCACTTCCTTCACCCTCCCGCAGCAACGAAAAATAATTTAGCAACGACAAACTCCGCAAAAGTCGCAAAACCATCAAACCATACTCCCCTCTGAAAAACAGCTTTTTCCATTTGATAAAAAGCTAATTAGAAACCTTTACGTCATAAAAGCCATGCGATTTCGTCGTAAACGGCGCGCGATTACATCGTAAAGGCAACGCGATTACGACGTAAACGCACATCAAAAACATCGATATCGCAAAACCATGACGCCCAAATCGCAACACAAAGGGTCAAATCACGCAAAACGAAGGCTTAATCCTCACAAACCTAATTGCTCTATACCACAAAACAGAAACCACCGCTTTAGAAACCCATAGTTTTGCTCTCACAAACCTAATCCTCCCCTATCAGAAAACAGAAATCACCGCATTACGAAACCGTAGCTTCAACCTCACGAACCAAAGCGAACTATCTCACGAACCAAAGTAAACTATCTCACGAACCGAAGTGAAATATATCACAAAACACCTGCCATTCTATTAAAACTAAAAACTTACTAATTGAATAGCCCGAAACTGCGTGGGCGCAGCGAAACCTGAACCCCCACCCTATTATATTGCACCACATTGGCGACAAAACAAGTAAATAAACGGAAAGTAATAAATTCAGCACATTGCGACCTTTTAATACATTCGATACGGAAAAAGTACGTGTTTTGTCGCAGTAATTCGGCTTCTCGCCTATTGCCCTGTACGCAAGAGCGCATTTGGTTACCTTCTACTAGTTCTTTCGACACCTGCTATCGACTTTTACTTTATACTGCACCACCAACACGAAAAAAGCCTATTAAAAACAGTGAAACACCCACTTCGGTATTATTTATTGGCTATCTCAATAACCTGAACCATGCTTTTATGCGCTGTTACACACCTATTTGCTTATAGATTAATAACGTAGTTATTAATCAGACACGTAACAATTGTAAATAAAGCGGATAATACTCCCTTTTTGTCGCCAACAGAAGCGCAATATAAAAACACAATACTCCCTATTTGTCGCACATATTATATAATAAGCTGTAAACAAGTAAGTTTCAGAACACACAAAATACACCTATTAAATATAGCTTGTGGTGAAGAGCAAACAACAAAAGCATATATAACCCATAATATTGTAAACTTTTTATCATAACAAGAGATTAATACTCCCTTTCTGTCGCAGAGATACTCCCTATTTGTCGACAACATTAGAAATATATTCCCTATTTGTCGCACCAACCTTACTAATTTGTCGCACCTATGTTCCCTATTTGTCGCACCATCTTACTAATTTGTCGCAGTTCGCATGTGCTACGCATTGTATATCAGTGGGTTAAAGGTCCTCTACTAAGTATGATACTAATGATATTAATAAAGATAATCTAATTGGCTGAAAATTTAAAATAATATACTGTTCTTTCTTTTTTTTGATGGCTTCGCCCTTTTTGCAGAGCATGCAATTGTATTTTTCGCATGCTGAGCCTTGTTTTTGGGTTAGTTCCTTATGCCTTCAGGCCGTTTTATTTCATTGCGCGCGCAAAAACGCTGCTTTTTATGCTGTTTCGGGCTTATTTCAGGGCGTTTCGCCTTATATATTTAAATAGAAGTATGTTTAAATAAATATATAAACAAATATACACGCATTTAATTATCTATTTATTTAATGATTTGCGTATGTATATATTAAAATATTTATTTCTTCATATATTTATTTGTGTTTTATTGCGCTATTTCGTGGATTTGTCCTTGATTTGTCGCACATATTTATATATCAATATAATTATTTGTTTATGCTAATATTTATCTACACATATATTTGTTTCAATAATTATTTATGAATATATTTAAATAGGAATATATTTAATTATAGATATGTCTATTTTAATAAATAGATAAATCAGCATATTAATATATATCTAAATATTGAATTGTTTATATGTGTATATGTTTATATCTATGCTTGTTTATTTATTTACATATTTGTTTTTCTGTATTTTTACGTACGCCTCTCTTGTTGATCTCGTTGTCTGGTTGTGTTTATTTCACAATCGCTTTATTTATTTATATATTTAAATATATGTCCATTTATATTTTTGTTTTCTTTTATAAGTGTTATGTAAATACTTGTTTTTTAGCAATTTATATCTTATGCTTTGTTTTGCTTTTCTCCCTTTTTGCTTCTGTTTTAAGACACTTTCTTTTTATTTAGCTTGTCGATTTGCTTTCCTCTTCTCCTTATTTTGTCGCTGCAATGCTTCTATATTTTCTGCGCCGTTCCGATATAAATATATAAATAAATGGTAATATAAAGATATATTTATTTTGATATTTACACAATTAACTGGCTAAAAATAGTAAACATTTAAACACATAAATATATAAACAAATAAAAGAATGAACAATTAAATATATTGGTATATGAAAATATTAATATGTAAAAGCATATATGAATATAAATATTAAAAAACATTTGTGTATATAGATAAAAATGCCTATATTTGCAAATATAAAAATAGATACATATAAATAAGTGTTTATTTAAATACATTTGAACATACATTACCATATATATAATAAGGTATGAAGAACCATAAAATAGTTTTTGCTAATCAGAAAGGTGGCGTGGGTAAATCGACGCTTTGTATGCTCTTTGCCAATTACCTGGCGTGGAAAAAGCAGGACGTGTGCTTAATTGATACCGACTTGCAGAAAACAATCATGATGCAGCGCAAGAAAGATCGCGAGATTTACGACGACATGGAAGAACCCTACACCGTGCAAGACTTTGATGTGCAGGACCCAGAATTGATGCAACAGCTGATGGAATCGGCATCGCAGACAGAGGGTTTCGTGCTTTTCGACTCGCCCGGTAACGTATCTGAAGACGGCTTGGTGCCCATGTTTACAGGTGCCGACTTTATTATTTGTCCTTACGAATATGAGGAAAAGACGCTCGATTCGACGGGTACATTCATTCAGGTCATCAATGCCTTGCGCCAAACTACGCCTGAAATGACCGCCCGACTGTTCTTTGTGCCAAACCGTATTGACGTGCGCATTGGTACTGCTGACGAGCTTCGAATGTGGAAACAAACCGATGCGATCTTTAAACAGCTTGGTGCCGTGACGCCTCGCATTACAGCTCGTGCATCGTTGAAGCGTATTAACACGTTCGAAATAAGCGCTTCGCAACGTGATGCCGTTAAGGGAGCGTTCGACTTTATGATTCGACGAATCAAAGAAGCTTAAACACTCGGCTGCTCTCCTGCCCTATTGTTTGGCATCTTTCAGTTGCCACGGTGCTGCGCTTAAAACGCTATCAGTTGCGCGAAAAGCCCTTTTAAACACTATAAAGTTGGTGAATTTAGCGCGCTTTGATGCCGAAAACACTGGGTCAAACAATCGGAAAGAATATATAATTAAATAAACAAGTAAAGAAATAAATATATAAAAATATAAATAATTTGTTAGCCATTTAATCCTGTTCATATCCAAATCAGCGAAAATTTACGCCAACTGGATTTACAAATAGGGTAGGGCAGCAAAGCTAAAATCCGTTTGAACATTATGGCAAAGAAAAAGACAAGCGTCCTCCTTCCTGGAGGAATTCAAGGTTTAGTGCACGACTTGCAGAACGGAAAGAGCAATTTTGCACCAAAAGTAATTCAAACAACCGTTGACGACGACGATGACGACGCAGAATCGCTAAATGATGCAGAAAATGCGACAAAAACGGAAGGTCGCGACAAAAACATGAAATCTTCTGAGGCACAGCAAGTTAATGCGAGCAAGAATGTTTCAGCAACGACTGACGATAATCGCGGAAACTACACCACAATAGGCAACGAAGAATCTGATAATCAAGGCGATAGAGTAGAGGAAGGCGAAGTAAATGCGAGTGGTGTAAATCGTGCCAATTCTGCCGTAGAATCGACGAGGAGTGCAGGCGCTGTCAAAAACGGCGAAAATGAAGAGGGTAAAAACGCGCCCGCTCGTGGCCGCAGACCCAAAGAGAACACCATGCGCGAATATCATATCGTGAAGGACAATTCGGCCGATTCGTGGGATTTGTTCCTCGATATGGCTACGCAGTATAAGAACGGTGGCGGTAAACTGGCAACCATTTATATTGACGAGAGTTTGAAAAACGTGCTCGACCGCATGAAATATGCAGGTCAGGAGAAGCTCTCAACATCGGCAATTCTTTCGAGTATCGTCGCAAGATTCGTGTATGATCACGAAGATGAGATTAAAAAGGTGCTGTATTCCGATTTGATGTAAACAGAAATGGGCCCTGCGTCAGGCACAGTATCTTCAGGCAGGCAGTAAAATGATAGTGAGCATACTGCGGCATTGCAGTTATGACAATGCAGGAAACAGAACGGTTTCCTAAAATCAATTACAGCTCATACCGGTATGGTTTTATACAGGTATGAGCTGATGTTTTGATACAGGCCGGCGTTTATTCGGTGCTTGCAGGGCGGGCCGGTGGGGTGCCGGCATAACAATGTGCTAAAAGAATGAACGGTATATATCGATAAGTGTGGAGAGCTGTTGCAGCTTTGTGTCGATAAGCTCCATCTTACAGTCTAACTGTTCGCGCTCGCTGTCGATTACTTCCAGATAGGTTGCCCTGTTGTTCAGGTAAAGTTTCTGGGCTGCAGAGACAGCCCTCACGAGCGCATCGTTCTGCTTTTGCTTGAATTGCTGGAGCAGTTTAAGATTGGAAATTCTGGATTGTAGGGTATTCGTCTCAGCGAAGGCAGTAATCAGCGTTTTGTCGTAATTATACAACGCCTCTATCTGCAGGGCGTCGGCCTGCGAGAAATTAGCCTGAATAGCCTTCTTGTTGATAAGCGGAGCAGTGAGTCCGCCGATGGCATTGAATACCAGCGACTCGGGTAATCTGATCAGATATTTGGGATTAAAGGCATCCAGTCCGATGGCAGCAGAGAGATTAAACGATGGCAGAAACTCCTTTCGTGCGGTTTCTACGTCCCATCTGGCGGCCTTAAGCTCGTGTTCTGCCTGCACAACATCAGGCCGCTGCAGCAAAAGTTGCGCCGGCAGAGTGTACGAAACCGCCGGCATTGGAAATTCAGAAAAATCGACCTTTGTGCGCGTTACGGGCTGTGGAAAACGGCCTGCAAGCAGGTTCAAATTGTTCTCGGTTTCGACAATCGACTGGCGCAGCAGGTATTCATCGGCCTGTGCTTTGGCCAGTTCGGCTTCGAACTTCTCTACGGCCAGCTGTGTATCGGCGTCGGCTTCTTTCTGAATACGTGCAATTTTTACGGCGTTTTTCTGCAGAGCGATATATTGTTGCATCACGTCTAACTTATAGTCGAGGGCCAGCAGCATATAATAATTTTCGGCCACATCGGCTACGAGCCTGCTTTTTACGGCGCGTTGTCCGGCCTCAGAAGCGAGGTACCGCTCCACGGCTGCTTTCTTTCCGCTGTTTAGTTTGTTCCATAAATCTATGGTCCAGTCTACTTGTATCGACGGAGCTAAATCGGGTATTACGGTTGGTATCTGGCGGCCGGGCGTTATATCAGTGCCCACATTGCCGGCTCCTTCAGCAGTGTATCGTCCTACCTTTGAAACTCCCGCTCCAATATTTGCCGTTATGGAAGGCAGCAGAGCACCCTGTTTTGAAGCAATGGCACTTTTGGCTATTGCCAGCTCCTGTAACGTAATCTTCAGGTCGCGGTTATTTCGCAGAGCAGTATCTACGAGAGCCTGGAGAGCAGAATCCTGAAAGAAGTTCCGCCATGCCGGCGATATGGTTGTGCTGCTGTCGGCAGATAGTGCAGGCAGCGAGGCCTTAAGTGTATCGCGGGGCAGGGTAGCCTGCGGTGTCTTGCAGGCGGCAAGAACCAGCAGAGTAACCATAATGGCCAGTACATGATGTATCTTATTGCTTGTCGTCATGAGAATTTTCATTTAGCGGTTTGTTCGTATAGCGTTTGTCCTTTTCTTCACTCAGCGGCTTGTCTTTCTGATAATGTACCAGCTTTTCGGCCATTCCTGCGAAGATATAGTACAGTCCCGGGATGAGCAGCAGCCCGCCCAGCGTACCGATAAGCATGCCTCCCACGGCAGCCGTGCCGATGGTTCGGTTGCCCACGGCGCCAGCTCCCGAGGCAAATACCAGTGGCAACAGGCCGGCAATAAAGGCAATACTGGTCATCAGGATAGGGCGGAAGCGTGCTACGGCAGCCGAAATGGCCGCCTGTTCAATTCGCTCTCCCGCATTCTTGCGCTGAACAGCATACTCAACCATCAGCACGGCGTTTTTCCCTAACAAACCAATAAGCATGACCAAAGCTATCTGGGCATAGATGTTATTCTCCAGTCCGCAGACCTTCAAAAAGAGGAATGCGCCAAAGATACCTACCGGCAGGAATATAATGACGGGCAGCGGCAGCAGGAAATTCTCATATTGGGCTGCCAGAATAAGATAGACAAAGACAAGGCATACCACAAATATGATGATCGCCGTGTTACCTTGTTCGGCTTCGTCTTTTGATATACCGGCCCAGTCGTAATCGTATCCTTTGGGCAGTGTGTTCTGTGCAACCTCCTGAATAGCCCGTAATGCCTGACCGCTTGAATAGCCGGAGGCCTGTGCTCCTGTAACTTCCGAGGAATTATAAAGATTATGTCGCGTAATCTCACTCATGCCATACGTTTTTGAAAGCGACATGAAGTCGGCATCAGGCACCATTTGTCCATCTTCGTTCTTACTGTAAAGTTGCAGCAGGTGTTCCGGAAAATCACGATATTGTGGAGCTGCCTGCACAATTACTTTGTAGGGTTTTCCAAACCGAATGAATCCCGTTTGATAATCAGAACCTATCAAAACCGACAGGTTATTCAGAGCCTTGCCCGGCTTAACTCCTTTTTGTAAGGCTTTTTCGTCGTCAACATGAAGCATGTACTGGGGGAAACTTGCCGAGTAGAAAGTAAAGGCATTGCCAATTTCAGGCCGCTTGTTCAGTTCTTTTACAAACTCTTTGCTCACGCGCTCCATTTCATGATAATCGTTTTTCCCCGTTTTGTCCAGCAAACGAAGCTCAAATCCGCTGGCAGCACCATAGCCGGGAATAGACGGCGGTTCAAAGAAATCGATGTTTGCCTGCGTAATGCGTGCGCATTTCTTTTCCAGGTCGCTGATAATTTCCTTTGCCGTTCGTTTGCGGTGTTTCCAGTCTTTCAGGTTAATCAGGCAGCTTCCTGAATTGGCACTCGTCCCTTCGGAGAGAATTTCAAAACCTGCCAGTGACGAAACACTCTCAACGCCCTCTTCCTTTTCAGCAATATCGAGCAGCTGCTTTGCTACGGCATTTGTACGTTCTATGGTAGCACCTGGAGGAGTTTCAATCACGGCGTAAATCATTCCCTGGTCCTCTTGTGGGATGAATCCTGAAGGAAGCCCCATGTTTATCCAGTATGCCAGTCCGCAGAATGCCACAATCACAATCATGGTAAAAGCTTTCAGGCGCACGGTATGCCGTATGAGGCGTTCATATTTTCGGCTGCCTGTATCAAATCTGGCGTTGAAATGTTGCAGGCTTCGTCCTATGAATCCTAATTTTACATGGTTCTCCTGTTCCTTGGTCAGGATAAGTGCGCACAGAGCCGGAGTAAGCGTTAGTGCTACGAAACCGGAGAAGAGAATGCTCGATGCCATCGTTATTGAAAACTGACGATAGAACATACCTTCGGGGCCACCCATAAAAGCTACGGGAATAAATACGGAGGCCATGACCAGTGAAATGGCGATGATGGCACCGCTAATTTCCTTCATGGCCTTTTCGGCAGCTTCAACGGGTGAAAGCCTGTTACGCGACATTTCAACATTAACGGCCTCAATTACCACAATGGCATCGTCTACAACAATTCCAATTGCCATGACCAGGGCAAAGAGAGAAATCATATTCAGCGTTATATTGAAAGCCAGCATTGCTATGAAACTGCCCAACAATGATATGGGGACAGCCATGATGGGGATAACGGAGGCGCGCCAGTCTCCCAGGAAAATAAACACCACGATAGCCACTAACACAAAGGCTTCGAACAAAGTGTGTATCACTTTCTCGATACTTGCATCCAGGAATCGGCTAATATCATAGCTTATTTCGTAGTGCATTCCCCTGGGCATTTCTTTTTGCAGACGGCTCATGGCCTCCTTAACCCTGGTAATAACGTTGCGTGCATTGCTGCCATAAGCCTGTTTAAGGGTAACGGCAGCCGAGGGCCGTCCGTTCAAGGTTGAGTAAATATCGTATACTTCATTTCCCAGATGAACGTCGGCAATATCCTTCAAGCGTACAAAACTACCATCGCTGTTGCTCTTAATGATGATGTTTTTATACTCTTCCTCTGTGGTATAGCGTCCCGGATACTTCAATACATACTCCTTAACTTGTGGACGCAGTCCGCCACTTTCACCCAGCTTTCCCGGTGAAACCTCTATATTCTGGTCTTCAAGAGCATCACTCACGTCGTCGGTAGACAGGCCGTAGGCAATCATCTTGTCGGGATGCAGCCATACGCGCATCGCATAATTGCGCGTACCGAGAATATCCAAATCGCCAACGCCGTCAACACGCAGCAGCTCTGGAGATATGTTGATGTCAAAATAATTAAAGAGAAATCCCTGGTCAACCCTGGAGTCGTCACTGTAAAGATTGATATACATAAGTATATTAGGCTCTTCACGTGATATTTTAACGCCCTCGCGTATAACCTCCGGCGGCAGTTTGTTTGTAGCTGATGATACTCTGTTCTGCACGTTCACAGCATCGACATTGGGGTCGGTGCCCAGCTTAAACACAACGTTAAGCTCGGCCTCACCGTCGTTTCCGGCATCGCTTTCAATATACTTCATGCCGGGAACACCATTCAAGGCCTGTTCCAGCGGAATGATAACCGACTTTACCAACAGCTCGTTATTGGCTCCCGGATAATCGGCAATTACGTTTACCTTAGGAGGAGAAATGGAAGGAAACTGTGTAATGGGAAGATTGAACAGCGACAGAATTCCAATAAAGGCAATGACCAGTGATACAACAATCGACAGCACTGGTCGGCGAATAAATATCCTGAACATTCTTAATCAGCGTTTAGTTTATCCAACTTCATTGATGCTTGTGGAGAAATAACAGACAGGCGAACCTTGTCTCCATCGTTTACTTTCTGTATGCCGTCAATAAGATAACGGTCGGTAGCCTTCAGTCCTGAGCCTACGACGTAGGCTCCCGTCAGTTCAGCATCAATCTTAATAGCCCGCTGATGTACAATGTTGTTTTTGTCTACTACAAATACATATTTGCGGTCTTGCTGTTCATAAACGGCTTCCTGTGGAATCAGCATGGCTTTCTTTTTCTGGACAAAGAGTTTGATTGTGCCCGTTTCGCCGTTTCGTAACAGATTGTCAGTGTTGTCAAAACCAGCACGAATTGCGATGGTACCCGTTGAGCTGTCAAATTGTCCGCCGATGTCCAGTATCTTTCCTTTTGCCGGGAACACGTCACCATTAGCCAGCACAAGCTGCAGCGGGGCTTGCGAATATCGCTCCGGATGAAGGCGGAAATCCAGATAATCGGTTTCTGAAATATTGAAGTAGGCAAACACCTTCCTGTTGTCTGACAAGTCAGTAAGCAGGCTGCCCTCATCTATCAGGCTTCCTGTTTTGCTGGGTATGCGTCCCAGAATGCCCGCAAACGGAGCACGGATAATCGAGAGCCGCTTGTGCAGCATAGCCAGCTGATAATCGGCTTCGGCTTCTTTTAGTTTCGCTGCTGCCATGCGTTTTGCATTATTTGAGAGCACTTTGTTATCCGTTAGTCTGGTTACATTCTGCAAATCTATTCTTGCCTGCTCTGCGGCAGCCCGTGCTTTGGCAATCTCCTCGTTTGCTCCGACAATTGCAATGCGGAATAGAGGCTGGCCGGCTTTTACAAACTGTCCCTCGTTAACATACACGTTCTGCAAGATACCCGCTTGCTGTGAACGTATTTCTATATTTCGTTGTGAAGCGATGTTTGCAACGTACGACCGTGGCAGAGAGACGTCTTCTACTAATGGTGTGGTTGCTGTGTAAACGGTTTTTACCTGATTTTCTTTCTTTGATTGACAAGCGCAAAGAAAAAATAAGGCGGCGAGACAAGTCAATTGAAATAAATTCCTCATGAATTAACGTGCGTACAATGAATTATAAATGCCCTTTAAATATGGTGATTAGCGGAATTGTTTTAATATAAATGTATTGATATACAAACAATTACAAACAAAAGTCGTTATGATCTCCGGGGGCAAAGTTACTGAAATATTCAATACAATATATTACTTCAGCAAGTTTTTTTTGCTGTAATAACAGTAAAATATCAAACCTGAGCCTGATGGAGCACGACAAATACCAGCAGTATTTGTTGTGCAACGGATTCAGCAACGGGTTTAGTTGCAGGGTAGGGCAGGGGGCTTGTACCAATGTATAAGGGCCGCCGTTATGTCGTTGCAGCTCTCGTTTCTTTTCCTTTTTGGAATTGATTTGTATGGGAAAAAGGCAAATATATTTCACGTTTTTAACCAACATTGTAACCAAATCGAAAAAAACAGTTACCTTTATGGCCCGAAAAGCTGATAGCTACGTGCCAGTCCCAATTATTTTTTTACAAAATATTTTTATCAACATTTAAAATGAAGAAGGTAATCAAATCTAAATGTTATGTGCCTCCTTGCTGCACATTTATCCAAATGGAGAACAGCTGCTATATCTGTGATGCTTCAACCAGTCACAGTTCGGCAGGAACCACAGAAGAAGGTTGGGAAGATGGCGGAACCATCATTGATGAAACAATAGAAATTTAATAAGATGAAAAACATGGTAAGAAAAATATATCATTTACTGAGCGTAATCGTTCTTATTTCGGCTTCGCAAACGTTTGTTTCTTGTTCGAACGAAGAGGAGAATGAAACCCCCAAAGAGATTTTATTGAATGGCGAAAAGTTAGAAATCAGTGTTGGTGAAGAAGCTTTTGTGGCCCCCATTAAGATGCGTGCCACGGAGCAAGAAAAGGATAGCACGGTTGATTTAGGCAATGGCATTGTTGCCAAAATGGCGATGACAGCCGACCGTACCGCTCCTACCACAACGGCTGCAGCCACTCGTGCCACCACGATGAGCGACGGACATTATACCATTTATATTTTAGACGCGTCGGGAAACAGACTGACGGGTACTGACAAAGAGCTGTCGGGGACGGTAACTGGCGGCAATTTCGTGCCTGATCATCAAGCGAGTATTAAGTTGCCTAACGGCACATACACGTTTGTTTGCCATAACGATGCTGTGGTGGCACAGGGCAACAACTTGAAAATTACCAACAGTTCTATCACGACAACCTGCCCAATGATAGGTGTGGTTACGAAGACTCTTGGTTCGGGAACAGCTCATATTTCGTTCACGCTGAAGCACTATGCGGCACGTGTTCGTACCGAAGTGACCACCTATACGGCTTATGCCGAAATGGATAATAACAATAGCTCGTTCTCGTCGGTGAGCAATGGGCTTACAGAGTTGAGCCTTTCGCTCAAGGGTGATGCGCCTTCACGTGCTGCGTCGGGCTCGATGATGTACACCGAAGCCAGCGCAAAGCAGTTCGAAAATGTGGGTGCGCAGGCCTACTCGAGCGTGGTAAAGCCTTTCAAAACTAACGGAAATTATGTTTACATTCCGCTGGCTCCGGGCGAAACAATTGCTGTAGGCGACTTGAAATATCATTTTAATGGTAAGATTTATGGCAAGGCAGCGAACGCGGTTTTTCCTAATAAGGAGGAAATGCAAGCCAACCATTCTTACCTGATTACTTTGAAATTTGCATCGAAAACCCCTCTGTTGCTCTTCCAAGATGGCACTGTAGGCTATAAGGGTAACGAGTCGGCGGGTCGCGTTCCTGTTGGTGTGGTAACAAAAGAAAAGACGGTTGAAACCGACACAGGTACAGCAATGGCGCTGAATAATGCAGGCGACGCCATATTTTATATTCCTATTGCTGGTAATTATTTGTTGCCTTATAGTGATACAAATGTAGGTCAATTATTTGATATTGAGACAGATGGATTGCACTATACTTATGAATATGAAACTGGAACTTCATTTCAAGGTCATTTGTCAGGGCCAGGAATGCAATTCCCTCCTGCTGCACCCGTATCAGACTATCAGGAGAATGGCAACTATCTATATCCTGCTTTCCACATGGCTGCCCATTATGCTCCGGGTGTGCCTACGCAGAATCTTGGAAAGTGGTTTTTGCCAACGGGTTCGCAATGGCGCGATGCTCTGATGCCGATTCTGAAACTTCCAAAAACCAAATTTGAAGGTGTGAATAGTGATGGTCAATTTACAGAGTATATGCAATTTCTCTCAGACCCTGACGCTGATTTTGATGCTCTTGGTGGGAAAGTCACTGTTCCGTTGTCGCTTCCCACTCTGCAAGCACTATTTACTGCTGTGGGCGGAACGTTCCCTGACGGTCTTTATAACGTGGCTGGTGGCTTTACATTGGCTGGAAACCGTGTGCATTATATAGTAGCACAGCCTACCCGCATTGTCACTACATGGACACAAATGGCTGATATGTTCCCAGCGCACGTTCGTCCGTTTGTTCATTTCTAATGCTATACAAAGAGTTTATATCGTCTGCACAAGGCAGATAAAAGGATATTAGAACAGTAAAATTGTGGTTAATTGCCGATGGCTCATGATGTGGCCTGCAGCAGTTAACCACATTTTTTTTGCCTTCGCCGTTTCTGTACGAAGCAGGAGTTATTGTGACGCAAGCTTTTTGCATGTCCAGCCCAAGCGTTTTTTACTTATACCGGTCTTTATTAACGTGATTAAACTATGTAGGAAGGAGAAAACCTTTCTGTGTTTCGTCTACCGCCTTTATCTTTTTCTTGCGTGCTTTAAGTTTGTTTAGCATGATAGCCTGCTTAAGCTCTCTGTTACCTTTATCAAAGCCGCTTTCAGCATTTCCAATGGATATAATAAGCCCCGAAAGTAATTTGATTAACTTTCGGGGCTTTGTTTTATCTTAACAAACCCTTTTCATATTAATGAATATCAAAAGGTTTTCAACATCTTAATGTCTGTTATTGTTTCTCCTGTTTATTTCATTGTCCATATTTGCTGTCCAACCTGCTTAGATGGTACCATTGACCTGTTAAATTCAACAAATCCTTTCGTTAAGAAAATACTATTAGCTTTTCGCTCATTACCATTACGATATGGTGTACTTGTCCAATAACATCCAGAACCAGTAGAATACTGCCCGAAGTTAAAAAATGCAAGATATGGTAAGTAGAAATATTCGCTGGATGCTAACTCTCCGTTTTTAGAATCCCACAAAGCTCCAGCAGGTTGTCCTCTTTTCATTGTAATTCGAGGATAAGAAGCGTCACCTTGATCCTGCTGATAATTGTTATAGGGAACAATAGTTGATTTTGTATTTCCGTATGCATCGGGCGCTGTTATATAATTCCATTTTTTTAACCAGGCACCTCCAACACACATATAGCCATTATAAAACCATGGATTTTTATCATCATAATATGGATCTCCAGCATAAGCATACCAGGTCGCAGCAGCGAAAGTAGGACAATATCTACACGAATTTACCGCAGCAGTTGTAGATGGGCTGTGTGTTCTTCCATCAGCTGGATTTGGTAAACTGTTTGGATAATCATTTCTACTATTATATTCAAAAACGGGTATGTTATCATACTGTGTACCAGTAGCTGCATTATACCAATAGTTATACTTTGCATCCCACATATAAAATTGATCTTTCTTATCCGAAAAATCTTTTAAAGTTAAATCTACCTCTATCGGATAAACCATATTGGGTAAGTAGGTATGGGTATTTATCGTTTTAGTAACAACTCCTTTAGTGCTCCAACCAGTATTAGTTGTGGCTTCCAGTGTGTACTCAACCTTCAAAGTGTGTGTGCCTGGTGCTATTACCATATAAGACGCATTAAGAGCCTGGTTAGGTGTAGGGCTAAGCTTACCGTTGACGCCGTAACCAAAAGATAATGTTATACTTTTTTCTGTGCCAGAACCTGTCAGCCCCGAAGGAGTTAAGGTATAGCTGCCTGCTATATTATCGTCAGAGGTTACCGTAATTGAAGTGACTCGTGGAACATAATTTTCCTTGTAATTGTTATGGGTATAGGGTAAGAAACAAAGAACTGTTGCCTTATGATCAAGATTAAACTGGTAACTGCCATCAGCGCGTCTTTGTGCAGTAGCTGTTCCACAATCACCATAGTCACCTAACCTTTGTGTTGAATTATTCTGGTATTGATATTGCAATTTGGAGATGACAACTCCATTATAGCTCGTAGCATTTTTGCCCGGATAATACACTGTAATTGTAGATGATGTATAATTCCCGGGAAGTTTAAATTTGGCAGTTGGTGCAGTAGCCGTAATGTTGGCTGTTCCACTAACGCCATCGGCTGTCCATATTTTATCACCAGGCTCCCAGAAATAATTGACCTGAGTTCCTCCTGGGTATGTCATATTGAGCGATGTACGTGTTTTTTCCGTTCCTCCAACAAAGGTAGTTGTTGATTGGGAATTTAAATTTTCATCACCTTTCTTACCATCCGTGTCAGCAATGTTCTCCGCACAGCCAGAGAGCAATATTGCTATCCCTAAAAAATAAATATTCTTCTTTTTCATTAATCTATTTTTAAAACCGTTCATTTACCTTATCTTCTAATCTTCACAATGTGGTTAATTCTCTCCTTCATCAGTTTCGTCTTCCCAAGATCCCTGCTTGGCTCCGCTTATGGGTGCACCAATGCCACCAGGATTGTGTCCGCCGATATAAGACACTTGCAGTAAGTTACTTTCCAATCGTGTTGGAATAAGCTCAATAGAAGGAGTAATGTAAATTCTCTTCATTTTTGTTTAATTAAATTTATAGATTATCAACATTAAAATTTAGTTTATTCTACTTATACTGTAATGTAACAATTTAAATACATTACATCATACTGATAGAAATACACAACGCTCTCGCTATAATAAAAACTCTATTGTTTATCATCATTTAAAATTTCTATATATGTGCAGTATAATCATTTAAAAATGAATTTACGTTTAATAATCTGGATACATCAATTGTTAGATGTAAGATGACAATTGAAAAACCCTCTCCACTATAAGAACAATTTGATATCTTAAGATGTTTTAATTACTATCTTTAGTTTTCGTGGGCAAAGTTACAAAGAATTATACCCCCCCAATATAAAATATGTTAAATAATAAAATATATTGTTATTTGAAAAGGCAGTTATTGAATTATGTTCTCCTATTTTAGGTAACAAAATCAGATCCTTATACTAAAACGTAACCCTTTCAAAAGCATTCTCAATTTGTGCGAAGTGCATAACTTGTTATATAAAAGCCATCTGTCACTATGTATACAGAACCGTCAACATCCAGCATTTGTTTTTTTTTAATTCATCGAATATACAGTAATCTCTAAAGGTAAAAGCCGTGACAGGCTGCTTGCCCTGCCGTTACGAGCAGCTTTGTCATTTGCCGTTGAAGGTGGATCTGAGCGCATCGAGTTGTGCGCCAGGGTATAACGGGTTATCCATCATACAGTAACGAATGGTTATATATTATCATTTCTGCAGCCCGTCATCTCCTTGTCGACGGTTTGATATGTCACAGTCCGCAACGTATCGTCCAGTTATTCGGGTTGGAGTTTCTTATATTTTGAGCCTGTGTAGGCAGGCATATTCTGTAGACGACACGCTGTTTACCATATCATTAGACAATGCTTTTATTTGGAAAATACTCATGCGAGGGCAAGATAACAGTTCTGTTCATGATGCCTACGCACCTTTTAATTGGGTGAGTGTGTTGCATTCCGTCCGTCGGTAGAGGTATGTTATGATCGTTGTTTATCATAAGGTTGGTGGTGTATGGTTTGTGATATGTCGTGAATCGGTAATCAGGGGGCAACTGGCATGTTGTCATGGCGTTGCGCCTGGCATAGCGCAGGGATGCGGTTTGAAAAGTGAGACAGGAGAACGCCTGCGGTAAAGTTGCACGCAACACATGGCTCTGGACTGCGGTTTGAAAAGTAAAATAAGTGTGAAATGATGGTAAAAAAATGTTGTGTGCGCACACAATTTCGACATAAAAGGCTAAAATTACATTAAAAAAGGGCGTTTTTAAATTGAAATATTTGCAAGTATGTAAAAACCTGCCTAACTTGGCATCGAATAAAAAGATAAATTAGTTAGTAGATTTTTCATATAGGTTTTTAGTTTTTAGGTTTTGATAGATTGTTTTTTAGGTTCAAAAGGTTATTAGTTTAGGTATTAAAGATTGATAAAGTTTTCAGGTAACACAGTTTGATGTTAGAGAGTGGTTCGACGCCGTGAGGCGGAAACCGCAATCTAGATCAAAACAAAAAAAACAATTTAAATGAAAAAGGAGCGAGGCTCGGTCTGATAGAAGACTGGTCCTCGTTTTTGTTTTTGGACAGAAAGACAGATGATTTAAGACATAAAGACAAAAAGGACATATTTTCTACTTGGTCTTCAGGGGACACAAAGACAAAAAGAGTATATTTTCTGTTGGTTTTTCAGGGGATACAAAGACAAAAAGAACATATTTGAGGGTACTGTTTTTTTATAACAAAACCGAAGGTATGAATTAAAATCAAATTTAAATGGAAACACTCAATGGCTTGCGTGGGCTTTTGTAACGATAGTGGGTACTGTGTGGGGTTGCGCTTTGAAGAATGGCGGGATAAAGAATATTCCTTTTCTTCTGCGTGCAACGGTAGTAGGACGTATTGGGAGTGGCAACTTTGGGATAAAGAATATTCCTTTTCTTCAGCGTGCAACGGTAGTAGGACGTATTAGGAGTGGCAACTTTGGGGTTAAGAATATTCCTTTTCTTCTGCGTGCAACCATTCGTCATGAAATGACTAAAGTTAATTCAGCTCGCGTCATGAAAATATAAATTTCTTTGAAAAAGGGTTTCGGCTAATTTTATTATCTTTGTATCGATATTGTAAATGCTATGTGATAATAAGGGTTTGCTATTGATGACATAGGCAGAATAGCATCAAAAACAACATATATGTTAGTAAAACTTGACAAAACGGGCTACGATAAGTACCTTGATTACCTTAAGGGTGTAGCAATAATAATGGTACTAATTAACCATGGTGCGCTAAATTTGGCAAATGAAGCTTTATATCCACTATGGATATTTGAGGCAGTACCACTTTTCCTTATTGATACAAGTTTTTCATGTTTACAAAAAAGATACTGCGCGGTATCCTTCATTAACAAAACTGTGGGATAGAATTTTAAAGCCTTTTTTCTATACTCAAATCGTATTTATTGCTTACGGAATTTTTGCCTTTTTCAAAAGAGATGCAAGCATTCATGATTATCTTGTAAACATGGTGTTGTCGGGAGGAGGTGGCCCTGGCGCATATTATATATGGGTTTATTTACAGTTTGCTTTTCTGTTACCTCTATGTTTTAAGTGGGTTAGGAGCAAATATGCGCTTGCTATATTTATAGTAACAAGTATAGGAATCGAGATTTTCTGCTCCTTTATTCATATGCCTGACCCTGTTTACAGATTGTTATGTTTAAGGTATTTGTTCCTTATCTATTTAGGCTATTTATGGGCTGCTGACGGAATCGTGTTGAATACAAAGACGTTTTTGTTATCATGTGTCAGTATCATTTCGATACTATTTCTTCATTATGGCTACGAATATGCATGCTATTCTAATTTAGAACCTATCGTGTTTGATACCAGTTGGCGCACATTCCACTGGTTTACATACTTCCTTCCATGGGCGTTGTTACCCTATTTAATTCATGTTTTATATCGCAGAATGAACAACAACAAGCTCAGTCAGCTAATAGTTCTAACGGGAAAACGGTCGTATGAAATTTTCCTTTTTCAAATGATAGTATTTGGTCTTTTCCCTATTAACGACTATATTAAAATTATAATATGTTTTCTTCCGTTACTATATTTCGAATATCATCAGCTAAAAGAAATTTTCACTTCGAAAGAAAATAAAGAGGTTTCGAATCAATAGGGTAAGGCATACGTCAATAGTCCACCTGCTATTTATAAGTGGAATTTTCTGAAAAACGCCTTACCTCCTGACGAAACCTCCTTATCTCCTAAGTATTGTCTTCACTCCTTCTAACTCCTTTTAACTCCTTAACTCCTTTAACTCCTGAAGATACCTCCTTAAAAAAAGATTTGTTTTGACGAACTATCCGTAAGTTTCGAGGAGGTATTTAATATATGAGGGGTCGGCGAAGTTGATGAAACCATTGTCCGATTGGTTCATGTCGCCAATCTGAAGCATGTCATTAGGGGTAAGCTCGAAATCGAAAATGTCGAAATTTTGTTGCATGCGTTCTATATGGCTGCTCTTGGGAATGGCCACGATGCCGCGCTGTATAAGCCAGCGAAGTGCCACTTGTGCTGCCGATTTATTGTACTTTTGGCCGATAGCAGCGAGCAATTCGCTTTGCACAATGCCGTCAACGCCCTGACCACCCAGCGGTCCCCATGCCATTGTTTTTGTGTCGGTTTCCTGCAAAACGGTCTGAATGTCGTTTTGTTGTGCCAATACGTTGCATTGCAATTGGTTGATCATGGGCTTGGTATCTGTATAGTGGGCAAAGTCGAAGAAGCGTCCTGCCTGAAAGTTTGAAACGCCAATGGCTCGCACTTTGCCGTTACGATAGGCCTTTTCCATAGCACGCCACGTTCCGAACACATCGCCATAGGCTTGATGAATAAGTAGTAAATCGATGTAATCGGTATCGAGTTTGCGTAGGCTTTCGTCAATACTGGCCGCTGCTTTCTCCTCGCCAGCATTGCTAATCCATACCTTTGTAACCAAGAAAAGCTCTTCGCGCGGAATGCCACTCTTGCGCCATGCTCTGCCCACACCTTCTTCGTTTCCGTAGACCTGTGCGGTATCAATCATGCGGTAGCCCACTTTTAACGCATCGCTTACGCAACGCTCACATTCATCGGGCGATACTCTGAATACACCATATCCTAATAATGGCATTTCAACACCATTGGTTAATTTTATATTTTCCATTGTTAATATATTGTTTACGTTTGCAAAGATACACGATATTTTACGCTATTGGTTCCACTTTTTCGTCCTATGTTTTCACATAAACGCAAAAAAATGAAATAAATCATCATTCATTTGAGTTTTAACACTCAAAAGTTTGGATAACTCACTTATTTTCTTTATATTTGTTTCCATAACAGTTTTGTTGTCTTGTTTTTAAAATCAGTTGTTTGCGATTATTAATTTACAAAGAAAATACGACAAACTGTTATTCTTCCATCTATTTATTTGGGTGGGAAACTTTAGTAAGATAAAACCAACTAAAATAATATTGATATGAAAAAAGGTTTATATGTACTACAAGTGCTCATTTTATCGTTGTTATTTATTGGTTGCAACAGCGAAGATGAACAAACGCCAACTCCTATAGTACAAGGAGCGAAAGCGGAATTGTTTGCCGTTGGGACAACTCGCATAACAAGGGCTACTGCAAAGTCCTATCTTTTTACGCTTGAGAATATCAAATCTTTCAATGTGCAGACTCGTGAGATTGTCTTCCAAGATTTTGAGCCTACAAGCCAACTCTTTCCGATTTACCGTAATATAGAAGTACATTCGTATGGCAAGGTGCTGCTTCACATCACAACCTTTGTATCTTCGCTCAATAGTCAAATATTTACAGATTTATCATTGGTTTCGGAATCAGGTAAGTTTTATCTTAGCGACTGCTATCCACGAAACATCGAGAACGACAGTCACTATGCCAAAGATAACAAGGCTATTGCGGAATCACGAGAAAAACGAGCAACAGAATGGGGAGAGTTTCTCTCAATACTCAGAAAACATGGAAAGTTGATAGAATAGTGAATAACGCAAACATATCTATCTAAAGGAGTATGTCTTTATCACGACTTTTAGCCCTTTTTGATCATCGAGATCAAAAAGGGCTAAATTCATATTTAAGAAAAGCTATTGAGCAATGGTTTAAATATGATAATGAGAAAAGGATTCATGAATCATTGGATAATCTTATACTCAGGGACATATGTTTATGAGGGTGGGGGAATCAAGAAAATAAGAGAAATAATAAAACAGAATTCAATCAACAAAAGAATTTTTAATAATAAAACAAGAAAAGATCAGAGTAAATAACTATATTTGTAGTTGTGCACTTTTGTTTGACAACGTACATATTTTTGAACTAAAGCAATAATTATGAAAAAATTAATTACAATAGTAATTATGTGTTGCTGTACGCTTTTAAGCTGCAGGTACTTGGAGGAGGATGATTTACATCATTATACTGTTACATTCTATAACAACTCCGATCAATGGGTTTATATATACGGATCTAACCAGTATTATGTTAGAAACTCTACTCCCAAACACAATGTGTTACACTCTCCAGATATATATAAAGTAGCTCCTCACAGTTACAATAAGAGAGCATTAGAAATTCGTGGCTATTGGGAAGACTACCTGGTATCCATACCTAAATATGAATTAATGGACACTCTGATGATATTTGTTTATGATGCCAACATGTTGGAAACGACAAAAAAATATAATTATGAAGCTGTGTTACAAAGAATTGATGTGACGCTTGAGGATTTAAGGAAATCGAATTGGGTCATATCTTATCCCCATAAATAATATTTACGAACATTGCATATCGTATATAGTGCAAAGGGTCGAATATTAGTTTTGCAGTTTCACCCACTGTACGTTGTCAAACAAAAGTGCACAACTTGATCTCCAATTAAGTTTGGGGTTTTAGTATAAATTATATTAATAAAAAGTATATTTGCACTATGACAACAAAAAAGAATTTTTCAGTAAATCCTAATCAAAGTTCTTCGGAATCCTTATTAAAGGATATTCGTCGCAACACGAAACGAATTTTCACTTCAGAACAAAAAGTTTTGATTGTGATGGAAGGAATCCGTGACGAGCATAGTATTGCCGAGCTCTGCCGTAAATATCGTATATCAGATAGCACTTACTACAAATGGAATAAGGATTTTATCGAGGCCGACAAAGCTTGCAGCCCAGAAAATAAAATATATTCTTCTTCTCTCTACCGTAACAACTTTTGTGTATATTATTTATTATTGCCTGCCTTCTAATTCCTTCCCTCCCGTCTTCTTTCAAAAATCTTAACTCCTCCTAACTCCTTCCCTCCTGTCTTCTTCCAAAAATCTTACCTCCTTCTAACTCCTTCCCTCCTGTCTCCTTCCAAAAATCTTAACTCCCTCTAACTCCTTACCTCCTTTAACTCCTAAAAATACCTCCTTACTTCTGATAAAAAGCTCCTTATCTCCTAAGTATTGTCTTAACTCCCTCTAACTCCTTAACTCCTTTAACTCCTGAGGATACCTCCTTTAACTCCTAAAGAGAACCCCCTTTTTATTTCTCGAAGGTGAATATTTTTTGAAAATTTATGGGCAAAACATGATAAATATTTTTTACTTTTTTTCTTATCTTTGCACCCGCAAGATTCTAATCAACTATTAATTTATTATGAAACAGAAAACGCAATGGTTTTTGTTGCTATGGCTTATGGTGGCTCTATGGTGGCCTGTTAAGCTGATGGCACAAGTGGAGGTGGGCGACTATACGTACACCTTTTCGGGTTCGGAAGCTACTATTAGGGCTTCGTCATTAACAACGGGTCATATTGTTATTCCTGAAACAGTAGTTTATGAAGGGAAGACTTATGACGTGACGTCGATATTCTTGGATAACGCGTTGTTCAAGAACCTTCCAACAATACCTATTTATTCCGTTACGGGAAAATCGATAAGAAGTATTGAAGGGAGGCTGGATGTTAGTAGATGGGGTGTACCTGGTATTGACAGTGAGATAGTTCAGTACACGAATAATTGTGAATTTTTTGATTTTCCGAAGCTTAAAACGCTGAAGAACTGTTCTTTGTCAGTTATGGATAACGAGGTGCTTACCTCTATCAACTTCCCTGAGCTGGAAACGGTAGAAGGGGTTTGGGGCTTTATTTATAGATTTAATAAGTTGACCAGTGTGTCGTTACCTAAACTTCGTAAGTTGCGTGCGGGCTACTCGTTTAATCGTTTACCTATACTCACATCGATATCGCTGCCCGAACTTACTGACTTTGACATGCATTCGTCGTTCTATAATCTTTCTACGTTTACATCGATACATCTGCCAAAATTGCGAAAGATGTATTCGCAATTTTGTTTTGAGTTATGTCCGTTGCTTGAGCGTATCACGTTGCCTGAGGTGCGTTCCATAGATGGTATAGGCGTTTTTATGCGTATGAATAAGCTGCAAACGCTGGAAGTTCCGAAGCTACAGAAGCTTACAGCAATGAATTGTTTGTACGAAACGGCGTTGAGCAAACTGAACCTCCCTGTTGGTTGCGAGGTTAAAACAGACTATTTGCTGTGTAACGCTACGCCCTCTGTGGAAAGCATTACGGTAACAGGGCCTAAAAAGATGGTTTGTGACCATTTTGCCTCGTCGGGCAAGATGACGCTTAAGCATATTTGTTTGCCTGATGTAGAAGAGCTAAAGGGTAATATCTTATGTAATAGCGAGGGAGTGGAAAGTATCAGCATGCCGAAATTGAAAAGGCTGGATAGTGTGATGGTATGTAAGGAGGGTGAATTTAAAAACTTAACAAGGGTTGATTTTCCCAATATGCAAGAGCTGAGACAATCGGAACTGTCGTTTGCTTCTGCGCCCCTTACCACGCTCACGCTGCGTAGCGATTTGAAGGTTGATGAGGACAGTAGGCTGACGCTTGACACTTATCCTACGGTAGTTACTGTTAACGATGTAGGGCGAGTTAACGATATTCCGTCGTCGTTTTTCGAAGATGTGAGGGGCGGAAGGTTTATTGTGCCGAAGGGCAAGGCTGCACTTTTCACTGCGAAATGGAATCTGAATACGGGTAAGACAATGGTGTATTCGCCTGTTGACTTGCACAAAACTACCGACGGAACACTGTTTGCTTCGGGCTGTATTACCACGCCCGATGCAAGTTGTAGCTACGAGGGTAAGACGTATATTAATCAGTACGACTTTGGGCATGCGATGACGGCGGCCGACTGTAAGGACCCGCTGGTATTGGGTGCGAACGATAAGGGTTTTACGCCTGCAGAGGCTACGCTGCAGGTAAAGGACGGTGAGAATGCGTTTTCGGGCTATAATTTCTACTATGCTACAACTTATGAAAATAAGGAGGGCGAACGAATGGACGAGCTTACGCTATCGGCAGTGCCTTTCAGTGTGAATACTACGGCTTTGCAGGGTTTCAGCGAAAAAGAAGCGCAGTTGAATAACGGTATAGGTCGTGCGTTTGGTGGTTTTTTGTTTAAAGGAAATACGGACGAGGTAAATGAGGTTTATCTGCCTTACTCGCCTATGCCTGCGAAGATGCCTTATAACTTTTTGAAAGTGGGCGAAGGAGAGAACGTGACATCGCGCACACACGATAGTTTCGACTTTTATTGGCACCCTGGTTCGACGGATTTTGCGATGGGATTTTACGAAAGTTCAAATGTGCTTATCCCAGAAGGCAGGGCTTATTTGTCGCTTTCGACGAGTGTGACAAGCGGTGCCAAGCCTTTCCGTTTAAAATTTGAGGATAACGAAACAACGGGTATTCGTATTTTCGGACGGCCTGCCAACAGCGCGCACGCTACATCGCTCGATGCTTGGTACACGCTGCAGGGTATACGTTTGGGCGCTAAGCCTACAGCAGCAGGTGTTTACGTAAATGGTGGTAGAAAAATAGTGATAAAATAAGGGTTGCGAAACGTGTGCAGCTCGATAGTTACACCTTATTATATTTATAGAGATAAAATGGAAAAGCAAAAATATATTGTCCCAAGTATTGAAAAGGTTAGTCAGCAACCAGAAGGGGATACGTGCGGGGTGCCTGTGTTTTTCAGCACTCCAGGACCTGGAATAGCGGGTGCGAAGCGGACAGAAGTGGAAGTGTTTGACGATGACGACGACGATGCGGACGAGTCGGCACAGTGGCTCGATACAAAAATGAGGTATTCAGCGTGGGAGAAATAAAAAGAAAAGGGAAGTCGAATGGCTTCCCTTTTTCGTTTGAAGACATAAAGACATAAAGAGTTTCTTTTAAGGAGTTAAAGGAGTTAAGGAGTTAGGGAGTTAAGACATTACTAAGGAGTTAGAGGAGTTAAGGAGTTAAGACA
This sequence comes from Prevotella sp., assembly GCA_013333285.2. Lineage (GTDB taxonomy): Bacteria > Bacteroidota > Bacteroidia > Bacteroidales > Bacteroidaceae > Prevotella. The sequence goes on along the minus strand of JABCPF020000036.1, from coordinate 1,983 downwards.
TGTGTTTGGCGGAGTGGGCTGCGACAAAAAGCGGAAAAGTTTGAGGAGGAAAAGGCCTGTGCTTTTGGATATAAAGACGAATTTTTGAGGACAGGGAGCTGTATAGTTTAAGACATAAAGACAAAAAGAACAGATTTTCTAAGTAAATATTTGAATTTCTTAGCTCTCTTTTCTCGTACTTTGTAAGTATTGTCTTAACTCCTTCTAACTCCTTCTAACTCCTTAACTCCTTTAACTCCTGAAGATACCTCCTTAAAAAAAGATTAGTTTTGACGAACTATCCGTAAGTTTCGAGGAGGTTTCATGAATCGTTGGATAATCTTACACCCAAAGACGTATATTTAGGGCAAGGTGAGAAAATCAAAAAGATAAGAGAAATAATAAAGCAAAATGCAATCAACAAAAGAATTGTTGATAATAAAACAAGGAAATATCAGAGTAAATAACTACATTTGTAGTTGTGCACTTTTGTTTGACAACGTACAATTCAAAAAATAACAATTCACTGTCAGTTTTTACAATAAGTTACGATGGTAAAATATATGGTATCCGAGGGTATACTGATAAGAATGGGCGTGTAAGTGGAAAGTTTGTTAATATGAATTCTTATGATGCTTCAAGGAAAAATCTTTTAAGTGGAAAAACAACTTTGTCAAGTATCATCAGAAGATTACCTAGGTTATAAAAAATGACGATGAACAAGAAGAAGATCGTGATTATAATAAGTATACTCTTAGTGGTGTCCTGTAATAGGTCACCACTAAAGAACATATTTAAACAAGAAGTTCTTGATAGTGTTAGAAGTTATATTGAAAAAGATAATTTCGCCCATGATTCGTATTTAATGCTGCAAACAGAAAAGATTTTTCATGAAAACAAAATAGACATAAATAATGGATTTATAATTGGCCCCCTATATGAAAATTTATATCCAGATTCTGAACAAGGTAACTATATCGAATTGTTGAAATATAAGAATAAAACTGTTTATATACAGTTTTTTAATGCAAGTTTTATTGATTCATTATACCATGCAAGAACTGTAATATACTGTAGGCAGGATAGTTTTTGTATTTATAAAAATGTATATAGTCACAATCCCATTATGAACTATCTAAAAAGGGCAAGCCTAATTTATTATAAGAAAGGGAAATTGCTTGTCAGAAATGATATTGACAGTTTATATTTGCCTAAACTCTCTGTTGATAACCTTGAATGAATCAGCAGTAACCAAAATCAATAAAGGAACAGAATAGTGGACAAATGAGAATAGTCACGCTCCATACAAGGGTATTAAACGGAGAGAGCGATAAACAGGAAAGAATGACGTTAAATAATTGATAACTATAAACAATTAAAAGTATGATTGAATTTGAAGTAAAATCAAAAAAGCAGCATATATCGGTGAACATAAGAGACAGACCCAAGACGCATTCCTTATGCAGGTAATGAAGCTGATGGCTTGACCATCAATTACAAGGACAAGTATGCACAGCAACTGCAATCCATCAAAGACAACTACAAAACGTTTGACCTACCTTATTCTGGAAAGGATAATAACGATTATGTCAATGGCAAAAAAGCTATAATATTAGAAATGTGTCCCAATAAAGATTTTAATTATTTCTGGATACAAGTTGGTGTCTCAACTACATATAGATTTGAACCCATTTATAATTTTTATGTTGCTCCTAAAACCTATACTGTATATTTTTATAACCCTCAAAATGATTCGATACAGAGTCTAACTACTTGGAGAAGAATAAGAAAATGGTAGAAAGGTTTATAGTTCGCATCAATTATTTGGACAAAGAAAGTGAATTAATAAAAAATACTTATCAATGGAGTATATATGCTGTACTCCATTGATTAGTTAAAGTTTTAATTTCCTCTATTAGATGATAAAGACAATTATATTATTGGTAATAGTTTTCTATACATTTCCATGCCGGAAGATAAATGCTCAAAGCAGAGATACCTCAA
>JABCPF020000035.1 GCA_013333285.2 Prevotella sp. | reverse complement strand
TTAATACATGGCTGTTTTGCTTGGGAGAAATCGTTATTTTATTTGGGGGAAATTTTCATCACGTTTTGAGGAAATTATCATTTCGTTTTTGGGAAATCCACATTTCGTTTTTGGTAAATGGATATTTTGCTTGAATAAAACTGAAGTTTTGGTTTGGGATAGTTGAAGTTTTGATTGTTGTAATTTAGAGTTATGACTTTACTTAATGGTTATTTTGTTTGGGAGAAATTAGAATTATGTTTTTAGAATATTGCTGTTGTGTTTGGATAGAATTACAGCTCTACTTTAAGTTGATGACTATTTTTATTTTAGCAAATTGTAGTTTAAATTGTATTGTTCTTTAATTTTAGATGGGGACTATTATTACTTTATTTTGTGCTAAGTCTTAACTTGTTTTGTAATGGCTATCGTAATTCTTTATAGCTATTATCTTTATAATTTTCAGTTTGTATATTTATTAGTTTTTGTAAGGTTTAAATATACAATATTAAGGTATTATGTTTGAAAGGAGATGGGAGAGTATTTGTATTTGATAAATTGTACTTTGATATGTTATTTTTAGTTGTGTAGAAGTGTGTCGAGAATACCGAATACTAATAAATTTAAATAGAAGTTCTTGATTATCAATTATTTTGCGTACCTTTGCAGATGTAAATGAGATGGGCTTTTAATTAGGCCTTTCTTTTGTCTAACGGAGTTATAACAGCATATAACTGTTTCTCATAAAGCTGTTGGGAATTATTTCGATTTCCAGACTCCAGAAAACAATTATTATGGAGAAATTATTAAGAGTATTTTTATTTAAAAAGTATTTATTATTATTCTTTTTGTCGCTAATGACGATGGGTGCAGCGAGTGCATCTAATCATTCAACAGAAAATTCTACATTTAATTGGGGGCCAGTGATGGCGGCAATCATTCAGGTTGAAAGTGGTGGAAATCCGCATGCAGTTAGTGGAAATTCAGTAGGCGCAATGCAAATTACACCTATTTTAGTTGCAGAATGTAACAATATTCTTAAACTTCGCAAAAGTAATAAACGATTTAAATTATCTGATCGATTGAATGTTCAGAAATCTAAAGAAATGTTTTTACTTATTCAGTCACAATACAATCCGCTAAATAATATTGAGCAGGCTATACGTTCGTGGAACGGTGGTATGCGTTACAGTAAGCGAAGAACGCAACATTATTTTAATAAAGTAATGCGTTTCTTAAAATAAGAATTAAAAAAGGAGCTTGTCTTTGATAGATATAGCTCCTTTTTTTAGCTTATTTCATTGATTAAAAGGCGGATATTGGTATATTATTTATCATATTTTGATGAAGGTACGACGGCTGTCATACAATGTGTATGGCGACCGTGGTACGCATTGTACTACGGCCGTAACGTAATGTGTATCACGGCCGTCGGATTGCGAAATAAATTGAATTTTTATAAAGCAAAGCGGCAAGAATTGCTTGATGTTCTTGCCGCTTTTAGAATCTGCTAATGATGTAATATTTATCTTGCAAGGTCTTGCAAAACCTCAGATACAGTTGGGTGAATATGGACTATATCAGATAGTTGCGAGCGTGTAGCACTTAAGTTCATTAGACATGTTACCTCCTGCACAATGTCGGCAGCATGTGTTCCGTAGGCATGACAGCCAATTATTAAATCGTTCTCGTTAATAACAAGTTTCACCATACCTTCATCTGCTTCCATGGCCAAGGCTCTTCCGTTAGCTCTGTAAAAGCCTTTTACCTCCTGTGCATTTATCCCTTGTTCTTCTGCTGCTTGCAAAGTGAGACCTACGCATGCAGTTTCGGGTTCGGTAAAAACAGCAGATGGCATTATGTTTATGTTGATTTGATCCGTTTTTCCTAAAATGACGTTAACGGCTCTAAATCCTTGAAATGTAGTCGCGTGGGCGAGGAGTTGACGCCCATTGCAGTCGCCAATAGCGAAGATATGTGGTTTTGTAGTCTGCATATTTTCATTAACCACAATACCTTTTGGTGTAAAATCGATGTCAGTTTTTTCAAGATCAAGGCCAGAAAGATTAGGACGTCGTCCTGTTGCAATGAGAATTTTCTCAGCGTTTACACACTGTTCAGCGCCCTTTTTATCCTCAAAGAAAATACTGTTTCCTGTAATTCGTTTTACATTACACGATAAGTAGAATTCGATGCCACGACGTTCCATTTGCTTTCGTACCCTTTTTGCAATGTCGTTATCTATGGTATTAAGACACTCTTTTAAGGATTCAATAACCGTTACTTTGCATCTGAAACGATTAAGAATAGATGCAAACTCCATGCCTATGACACCCGCACCAATGATACATAGGCTTGTTGGGAGCTCGATAAGTGATAATAGCTGGTCGCTTGTTATAACTGTGTCAGACTGTACGCCTTCAATTGGTGGAGTAGCAGGTTGTGAACCTGTTGCTATAATGATATTTCGAGCGGTATATAAGGCTTTATTTACAACTACTGTGTGTGCATCTTTAAATTTGGCTTGTCCGTGTACAACGGTAATTTGTTTCTGTGACAGAAGAGTTTCAACGCCTTTTATAAGTTGCGAAACAACTTCATTCTTTCTATTAATGGCTTCTGTCCACGACCGTTGGTGCAATTTTGCATCGTGTGCAAGGGCTTTAGTTGGAATACATCCTGTGTTTAAACAGGTGCCACCAGCGTGTTTACTCTCAATAATAGTTACGCTTAAGCCACAACGTGCAGCGTAATCGGCAGCTCGATATCCACCCGGACCGCTGCCAATAATGATTAAGTCAGACGTAAACATATTTGTGACGAAATCAAGTAAATAAGTTAAAAATTAATTCGTTGTTCAAGTAGTAGGAGAGGAGAATACCAAAATAGGTTGTTTTGCAGCCTGTACATCGTTTACGCGTTTGATAGGCGCGTTGTGGGGGGCTGATTTAACGATTTGGGGATTCTCTCGAGCTTCACGAGCAATGCTTCGCATAACGTCGATAAATTGGTCAAGCGTTGCTTTGCTCTCGTTTTCTGTTGGCTCAATCATCATGGCTTCATGGAAGAGCAATGGGAAATAAATGGTTGGGGCATGAAAGCCATAATCGAGCAAGCGCTTGGCGATATCCATTGTAGTTACGCCAGTTGATTTATCTTTTAAGCCGTTAAATACGAATTCGTGCTTGCATATTCCTTCGATGGGTAGCTCGTAATCGTTTTTCAAACATTCTTTAATGTAGTTGGCATTCAGCGTAGCCAGTGCGCCCACTTGGCTAATATGTTCTTTGCCTAAGCTAAGAATGTATGCCAACGCACGCAGTTCTACAGCAAAATTTCCATGATAGGGGTGTACAGAAATAGGGGTAGGTTGATTGTCTGAAGAAGAATCGCAATCGAAATAAGGATTAGAACTATTTCGTGGCAGAAATTTTTCAAGCCTCTTACATACGCCTACAGGACCCGCTCCTGGACCACCACCGCCATGAGGTGTTGAAAATGTTTTGTGAAGATTAATGTGCATAACGTCGAATCCCATGTCGCCTGGGCGACATTGTCCAAGAAGTGGATTAAGATTAGCTCCGTCATAATACATTAAACCTCCACAATCGTGAATTAATTGTGTAATTTCAGGAATGTTGTATTCGAATAATCCAAGCGTGTTAGGGTTTGTCATCATCATGCCTGCAATATCGTTTGAAAGCAGACTTTTAAGATGTGCGATATCGATACGTCCGTCGGGAGTACTTTTTACTTCAACTACTTCAAGTCCACACATTGCTGCTGAAGCAGGGTTTGTGCCGTGTGCTGAATCAGGAATGATAATTTTTGTTCGTCCCTTATCATTTCTGCTCTCATGATATGCACAAATAATCATTAATCCTGTAAGTTCACCATGGGCACCTGCACAAGGATTAAGCGTGAACTTACTTAAACCTGTAAGCTCAGATAAATAACTATCTAACAGCTGATAAGCCTTTTCTGCACCTTTCACGGTGTTAGCAGGTTGTAACGGATGTAGGTTTTTGAACGCAGCATGCGATGCTATTTCTTCATCAATAATGGGGTTATACTTCATGGTACACGAACCAAGAGGATAAAAACCATTATTCACACCAAAATTGTTTCCGCTAAGATTGGTATAATGTCGTACCACAGTCAGTTCGTCACATTCGGGTAAACGGGCATCTTCAGTGCGACGAACATGGGGTGGTAATTCATGATGTGTGAAGTGGTTCTTGGGCAAGCTATAGGCCTTCGCGCCAGAATGTGACAATTCAAATATCAGATTGCCATATAATTTATTGTTCATAGTGAAGACTTTGATGTTAGATAATGGTAGAAATCAGCCTGTCAATTTGTTCTTTCGTGCGCTGTTCAGTAACTGCAAACATTAAGTTATGTTCGCTGATTTGTATGCCGCCGAAAAAACCTTCTTCTATCCAATGGTTTTGTAGAGCCTTAATATCACCATCAAACGTGACAACAAATTCGTTGAAAAATGGCTGATTAAACACAGGTTTAAATCGACCTGTTTGCAGTAGTTTATCGTACAGATAGTGTGCACCATCGCATGAGAGTTGGGCAACCTCCTTTAATCCCTCTTTACCCATGATGCTAAGGTAAATAGTTGCCCACAGAGCCATTAAACTTTGATTGGAGCATATATTTGAGGTTGCTTTCTGTCGCCGGATATGTTGTTCGCGTGCCTGTAGTGTAAGAACATAGCAACGTTTTCCGTCTTCATCAATAGTTTGTCCTACTATACGGCCAGGCATCTTTCGCATTAGCTTTTCAGTACAACACATATAACCCACATAAGGACCTCCCCACGACATAGGTATCCCTAACGACTGTCCTTCTCCTACGGCCACATCGGCATTCCATTCGCCAGGAGATTTTAATAAGGCGAGGTCTGCAGGATTAGCGTTCATAATGAAAATAGCGCCTGCGTCATGACAGACGTCAGCAAACCCTGTGTAATCCTCAATAATTCCCCAATAATTAGGCTGCTGAACAATTACTCCTGCCACGCTATTTTCTGCTATTTGTGTGCGTAGATGGTCTTTATCGGTAATACCATCGCATGATGAAATGGTTTTGAGGTCAATATGACAAAAATGAGTATAGGTTTGCAAAACGCCCATTATCTTAGAGTCAATAGTTTCGCTGACAAGTATCGTATTTGCTTTTCGGCTTGCAGCTACCGCCATAAGCATAGCTTCGGCTGTTGCAGTGGCACCGTCATACATTGATGCATTAGATACAGGCATGCCCGTAAGCTCGGCCATCATTGTCTGAAACTCAAAGATGTAATGTAGTGTTCCTTGCGAAACTTCAGCTTGATAGGGGGTATAACTGGTTAGAAATTCGCTTCGACTTACTAATGAAGGTATGACGGCAGGTGTGTATTTGTCATAAACTCCTGCGCCTGCGAAGCATGTAAGCTGTTGATTTTCTTTCCCTAATTCGTCAAAAAAACGTCTGATTTCCATTTCGCTCTTTTCCTCAGGAATATTAAATTCCTTACGAAAACGTATGGTTTCGGGAATCTCTGAGAAAAGTTCATCAATAGACTTTACACCGCATTGAGCAAGCATATCAGAGATATCTTGCTGTGTATGTGGAAAATACTTGTGTGGCATATTCCAAATAGTCTTTTGTTTTATTTATTTTTCGGTGAAAGCTTTGTATGCCTGTACGTCCATAAGTTGGCTAAGTTCGTCTTTATTAGTGAGCTTAACCTTAATAATCCATGCAGCAAAGGCGTCTTGATTTAAAAGCTCTGGGGTGTCTTCAAGCTCTTCATTAATAGCTGTTACAATACCACTAACTGGGGCCAAAAGGTCGCTGGCAGCCTTCACACTTTCCACAGCGCCAAACTCTTCACCAGCTTCAAATTCATCGTCTACATTGGGCATGTCCACGTATACCACGTTACCCAATTCGTGTTGAGCGTAGTCTGTAATTCCGATGTAGGCTTCGTCGCCTTCCACTCTAACAAATTCGTGTGACTCACTATAGTAGAGTCCTTCTTCAATCTTGCTCATAGCGTATTGTTTTTAGGTTGTTTTTTTCTAATATAATATAGGTTTGTCGTAGTTTTTTCTGTTCTGTTTTTTGTGTAGAAGTTATTGATGATAGTGCTTTTCGTAGAATTTTTTCTTGACGATGGTGCCAGGAAAAGTCTTTTTTCTAATTTGAATTTCAACTCGATCGCCTAATTTTAATGATGCGTCAACAAGTGCAACGGCACAACTTCTATTTGTTGAGATAAGTCGATAGCCTGTAGTAACTTGTCCGACAACAGTCCCATTTTGAAGTACATTATAGCCATGCCGGGGAATAGCATTTTCATCAAGTTCGATACCTCTCAAACATTTGATAACACCTTCTGTTTTTTGACGAATTAAGGCTTCGCGTCCAATGAATTCTGATTTTTCAAGTTTTACAAACATTCCTAATCCTGCCATAATAGGGCTTATTTCGACAGAAAGTTCATTTCCATAAAGAGGAAGGCCTACTTCGAAGCGTAAAGTGTCGCGGCAACCTAAGCCGCAAGGTTTACATCGCCCCGAAGACACAAGTTTGTCCCATTGTAAAATGATGAACTGATGTGAACCATAAAGTTCAAATCCGTCCTCACCTGTGTAGCCTGTACGCGAGATTATAATTTCCTCATCATCTTTATGCAGAGCCTTTACTTCATAAAAATGAAGGTCTTGACAGGGTATACCTAATACCTCAGTGATGATAGCTTCTGAATCGGGGCCTTGAATAGCAAGTTGACCATAGTAGTCACTCAAATGTTCTATGTCAACATTATAGTCCGTCGCATTCGTTTTTATCCAGTCAATATCCTTGTCGATGTTAGCCGCATTGATGGTCATTAGGAACTTTTCTTTAGCTAAACGACATATACAAGTGTCATCTACTGTTCCGCCATCGTCATAACACATCATACCATACATCACCTTTCCCACGGCTAAATTTTGAACATCGTTCGTAAAAATGTGATTAATAAATGATGTTGCTTCTTTTCCTTTGATGAGAACTTCACCCATATGACTGACGTCAAAGACGCCACATTTTTTGCGTACAGCTTCATGCTCCTCTATAATAGAGGTGTATTGAATGGGCATATCAAAGCCACCAAAAGGTGACATCGTAGCCCCTAAGGCTACATGACGGTCAAAAAGGCAGGTCTTTTTATTTTCCATATATAAACTTTGGTTTAAGATATTCAAGCTCTATCGCTTCTATCTCTCTTATATCATTGCTGTTTAAGACAATGGTTTCATCACAAAGATGTTCTCTAATAAGCCTTCTTATCTCGCTGAAAGGCAGGGTGGTATAATCCTTTAGTAAACAAACGCGTTGTCTTACGCTCTCAACGCCATGTTTAGATAGCTTTTGTTTTGATGGTGTTATAGCGTGTAGCATATGCTCCATGTCCGTATCGTATAATAGTGTACCATGTGCAATTGTCTTCCCAGGCATGTGATATACGGCATTTCCACTCACTTTTCTTTCGCCAATCATAATATCATTGTGACCGCTTGGGTGCACATCTTTTAATCCTATGCTCTGTAGGGTTTCACAAATCATAAGTAAATATCGACAGAATGTTCTCTCAATATCCTCATCGTCTGTAATATACGAAAGCATAACATTACTCATATCAGCATATACACAACCGCCTCCGCTCTTTCTTCTGAACGTTTTGATGTTGTGTTGTCGACAGTATTCGAGGTTCACTTCGTTTTCAACGACTTGGTTTCGGCCAAAAATAACAGTGGGTTCTACTTGCCACATAAAGAATTTATCACCCTTTTGTGTCATTTTCCGGGCAACAAACTCCTCCATGGCAAGGTAAAAACTAAGCTGGCGAGGGCTCTTAAGGTTTAGATCAATGTATGTCAAAATAGTTCTTAGGTTACTTGCAGCAAATATAATAAAATAAGTAATAGGTGCAAACTGTATATGATTCTTTTTTTGAAAATTATTTAAAATCTCTAATTTTAGAGCAATATATGGGTATGAGATAATACAAACCACTATATCTTCATAATATAAAAGGTGAATAAAAAGGAAAGCCTTTACGGCGTAAATCAGTATTTTAACGCAGTAAAGGCTATGATTTTTTGTTTTAATTTCAGAGTTAAGCTTTATCTTAGCTTATTATACCACTCTTTTAATGCAGCCTTAGGAGTTCCTAATTGTACAATATGGTCAAGATCAAGTCGGGCTTCTGTAAATCTCTTAAGGCGTATTCTGATGTCAGCTCTGTTCAATAAATAATGTGTGTTGTTTTTATCACGTTTTAAAGCTTCTCCATAATCGTATTCTGCTAACTCCAACATGTTTTGTTCTTCCTCAATACCAGCTCTGGCCGCCCAAGCTAAAGCCGAGTCGGGATATGCTGTCACTAAACGATTTATACCATCTAAAGCTTCGGTATAATGATTGTCTTTTTGATCAAGAAGCGCCAATCCAAGACGTGCTTCAAAGTTACCTGGGATAATGACAAGCAAGTTTTGATAATCAAGTCGTGCAAAATTATAACGATGAAGACGTTCATTACAATATGCTCGGTAATAAAGGGCCGCAATATTTGTTGGTTGTTTGGCAAGCACGTAATCATATTCTGTCTTAGCGTATTGCCACTCATCAAGTTGCATATTCCATGCAGCCTTACGCAAACGCAAATCTATTGAGTCAGGATAATAAGACAAAGCCTGAGTGGCTTGCGCCAAACTATCACGCAAAGGATTGCCTTTGCTTTGTGCCGTTACAGTAATTGGTAGAAGTGCTGTAAGGGTAGAGAAGAGAAGAATTTTTATATTTCTCGTCACTTTGCTTGTATATTGGGTCGAGTGTTTTGTTTATTTTTTGCTGTTATTATATTCAGCAAAAGCTTTGTCAAAAGCATCAAGTTGCTCTTGTGTTTTATCTTTGAGCGTTGCTCGTAGGCCACGATAATACTTTTTTACTTTACGACGAACGACTGATATATCAGAACTCGAGTTATAAATCTTATCTATATCAATTTGCATCTGTGGCACAATATCATTTAAATAGGCATTATCGCCAGTATATTGAGCCGCTGTTGTAGTCGTCGCAGTTACTGTTTGCTGATTACTTACGTTTGTAGCTTCAGTATCGTTTGATGGTGCATCTGTTGTTGGTAGGTCATTTTGCAGTTCTGTACTATCAACTATCTCACGATTAGAAAGCTGAAAACCTATACCATTATTATCACTTTGCGAATAAAAATATGCAGCTGCCACAATTCCTATAAAAACTATAGCTGCCACAATGATAGCCATTTGTTTGTTACTACCTGTTGTATTGCTTTTTTTTTCAGTTTGACGCGTTCCTCGGGGATGCTCAAAAGCATTTAAGAATTCTTCAACCGAGCTATACCGCTCATATCGTCCAAAGTGTGTGCTTTTTTTGATAAGTTGCTGATATTCCTGCCCTAATCCTAACTCTTTTACCAGTATACCTAATGCATAAACATCAGCACGAGCATCTATTTTTACTGTGCCATCTTTAGTTTCTGGAGCAATAAACTTCAGTTCTTCGACAGGACGCTTTAAATTATCTGTATAACGAGAGCGAATGCTTAGTAGCTTAACGTTATCACCTTTTGTTGTGATATAGATATTATCCATGTTAATACCTCCATGCACAAAACCGTTTTCATGCATGTATTGTAGTGCAGCCGCCACACTTCTAACCACTCTTTTTTTCTCTTCTTCGCTATGGCCTTCTTCAATATATTCAGCTAATGTGCGCGCATCTTGCCATTCAGTTTCAATACAAGTACCGTAACCATCAAGCTCTTTCAGGCTGTAAACCTTCAGAATATTCTCATGTTGTAGATCCTTAGCTCCCTCATACTCGCGCTTTAAGTAGCGTAGGTATTGGGGAAGAGTCTGAAAAGTGTTTTTTAGAACAATGAGCAGGACAGATTGTTCTCCGTTTTTTGATACAACAATCTCATTGATGCTACAGTTCTTCATTTCGTTAGTGGCTGTCATAGTCGTATTTTTATGATTCTGTGGTTAGAAGTAAGGTCTTGTAGAACTATTTATTACCTTCTCCCATAGGGAAAAGTCCGTAAAGACTCGCGTCAATCATATCGGTTATTTTGCGAAAGTCTTCTGGAGTATCTTCAAAACTAATGTTGTCACCGTCAATGATAATTAGCTCACCTTTATAGGTTTTTATCCAGTTTTCATAGCGCTCTTGAAGTCCTGTTAAGTAGTCAATACGAATACTTTTTTCATATGAGCGTCCACGTTTTTCAATGTGCTTAACAAGCGTCGGAATGCTTGAGCGAATATAAATCATAAGCTGAGGGAGTTTCACCAGCGACATCATCAGGTCGAATAAGTCCGTATAATTCTGGAAATCACGGTCACTCATAAAACCCTGCTCGTGCAGGTTAGGTGCAAAAATGCGTGCATCTTCAAAGATTGTACGGTCTTGAATAATGGTGTCAGTACTGTTAGCAATCTCAACTACTTCTTTAAAGCGCTTATTAAGAAAGTATATTTGCAGATTGAAAGCCCAACGATTCATATCCTCGTAGAAGTCTTGGAGGTAGGGATTGTTGTCAACAGGCTCAAAGCGTGGCTTCCATCCGTATCGCTTTGCAAGCATTTTTGTAAGCGTAGTCTTGCCGCTTCCAATATTTCCGGCTATGGCTATATGCATAATTTATTGTCGTTTTTATGTTCTATTTCGATTAAAGACTTATCAATTTGTTTGATAACAGAGGCGAAATCCTCACGTTTATGCAGAAAATCAATGTTGTCAACCTCTATGGTCAGTGTTTTTCCATCGTATTGATTTTCAATAAAATCATCGTACCGTTGATTGAGATTACGTAAATAATCTAGCTGCATGTTCTGCTCGTAATCACGTCCGCGTCGGTGAATATTTTCCACAAGATGTGGTACTGATGCTTTTAAATAAACCATTAAATCGGGTTTTCGAAGCACCAGCATCATGGATTGGAAAAGTCCCATGTATGTGTCGAAGTCGCGGTCACTCATATTTCCCATGTCGTGATTGTTGGCAGTAAATATGAATACACCTTCAAAGATTGAACGATCTTGTATGATAGTTGTTTCCGATTTCTCAATTTCAAGGAGGTCACGAAAGCGCTCTTTGAGGAAGAATGTTTCCAAATTAAGCGACCATCGCTTCATATCCTTATAATAGTCGTCAAGATAGGGATTGGTTTGCACGCTTTCCATGCGTGGTGTCCAGCCGTAATGCTTGACGAGCATATTAGTTAATGTTGTCTTTCCGCTGCCGATATTTCCGGCTATGACAATATACATAGTGGTTTGTTTTTCTTTATCTTTTATAGTCTACATTCTATCAGCCCTTGCTGTTATTGCAAGCATAGCGAGCTGATATCAGGAGCATGTACTCCTATTTATGTAAGGCTAAATTATAGTTATAATAGTTTTTCTGCCCCGTAATATCTTCAACCACTTGTATAAATGGAGGAAAGTTTACATCTTCGGT
>JABCPF020000034.1 GCA_013333285.2 Prevotella sp. | reverse complement strand
TTCTTAATGCGGAATGTCATAAACTGTCTTACTGCAAGCACTTTTTCTTAAGTGATGCTACGTCACTCTAACTTGCAAAGTTAAGAGAAAAATATAAGAAACGTGTCTTTTTGCCCTTTTTTATCTTTTCTTCTAAGAAAATCTCGTTAACTTTGTTGCGCAGTAAGGAGTGTAGGATATGGTCTCTTTGCTGAAAAGAACTTATGCATTTACAACCACTACAACATATTAAGCTCTTGGCTTTTGATGCTGATGATACCCTCTGGGACTGCCAAGGTTATTTCGAAGCTGTTGAAAAGGCCTACTGTAAGCTATTGTCTTCTTACGGTTCGTTTGACGAAATTTCGAACCGTCTTTTTTCAGTTGAAAGTGCTAACATGGCGTTGATGGGCTACGGTAGCAAAGCTTTCACGTTATCAATGATTGAAAATGCGATTCGCGTTACGAACGGAGAACTTAGTAATGACCAGCTTTTAGAGATTCTGAACTTGGGCAAATCTCTTTTGCAGCTGCCAGCTACGCCTCTTAAGGGTGTTGTTGACACGTTGCGTAGCTTGCGTGCGTCGAAACGTTATAGCATGGTAGTGTTTACCAAAGGCGATAATCTCGAACAGGAAAGTAAATTAATACGTTCTGGACTTACTGAATTTTTCAAAGACGTTATAGTAGTTTCTGATAAGACGAAACAAGAATACACCCGCTTGTGTGACATGTTCGACACCGATATAAATCATCTTTGTATGGTCGGAAATTCGTTTAAATCGGATATTGCCCCTGTTTTACAGTTGGGTGGATATGGGGTGCATATCCCTTCTGAATTGATGTGGAAACATGAAGAAAGCGACGTGTTCGATCACCCTCATCTTCGTGAGATTAGCCACATAGAACAAATTTTGAATTTACTTTAAGACGATGGAACAGCGAGTTTTAAATGCTTTGACCAAATGCCCTTTGTTTGCAGGCATGGCGCCTGTTGAAATAGAGATTGCGATGGCTGGCGTAACCTATAGTATTGTTAATTACGATAGTCACGACATTTATGCACTTACAGGCATGCCTTGTAAAACACTCGATATTGTTATTCGTGGTGTTTTAGTTTGTCGTATGTCGTCGTTGTCGGGAAAACAGGTTGAAGTGAGCCGTTTACATGAGGGAAACCTTGTTGCGCCAGCCTTTATATTAGGTAAGGATACCAACATGCCCGTAGGTGTAGAAACAGATACAGACGTTACCGTTCTGCGCATGCAGAAGACTATTTTCCACCATTTGATAGGCACGCACGAGCAGATTCGCGATAATTTTATCCGTGTATTGTCAAATATTAACGCTTTTCTCACACACCGTATGCGTATATTAACCCTGTTTACGGTGAAAGAAAAAGTGGCTTATTTGCTTCTTGAGCTGGCGGGAGAACAGGGTTCAAACGTTATTCATTTGTCGCAATCACGTCAGGAAATAGCCGATTCGTTTGGTATTCAAAAGTTTTCTTTACTGCGCGTATTGGCCGATTTTGCTAAAGCTGGTGCAATAAAGATAAATGGCCGTGAGGTTACTATCCTTGACCGTTCAAAGATGCGATGATATCTTTTAATACTACCGCGTTGTTGTGTTCTTCGTCTTTGGCGCTAAAAAGTAGCGTCGCGTTATCGTGTTCTTGTATGGCTTTCAGTAGATTGCTGAAAGCTTCAGTTCCCTTTAATTCTGTATGGTAGCGCTCTTTAAACTCATTAAAGCGTTCGGGTATATGGTCAAACCATTTCCGTAATTCTGTTGACGGCGCAACATCTTTGGCCCAAAGGTCAACCTTTGCGTTTTCTTTCTTAATGCCCCTTGGCCATAGGCGGTCTACCAATATACGGTAGCCATCGGTATCTTCTGCAGGAAGATAAATTCGTTTAATCTTCAGCATACCCATTTTTATATTGAATGATTGAAGCCTCTTAGCCTTTGTTCAGGCAGAAAGAGGCTTAACTGTTTTGTGATTTTAAAATCTATCGACGTAAGTTTCTTCAATTTGCAGTGCACGTGGGAAAACAATCTCGTTCTCAAGCCATATATGTTCCATGAGGAAATCGCGGAAATCTTTTAACCTATCCAGCACTTGCTGGTATTCAGGCTCGGCTCCTTCGGGTGCGGTATAGTTGTTGGTGAGTTCACGAATGCGCTCATGCCTGCTTAGTTCGTCGCTATGATCCATCATCATCATGTTGACAGGAGCTTCTATTGTGCCACAATGGAAAGGCATAATCTTTTGATTTAGCTCTTCAGCTTCGTGCAGATTCATGATATAAGGAAACAAAACCTGTTCCTCTTTCATACAGTGAGCATCAAGGTCTTGTATACTATTGCGGAAGTGATCAGTCACCATATCCAATTCATGATGACGGCTATCAACATCTAAAAGCTGGTGATATATTTCCTCTCCGTATTTACGCGTGTTGCGATGATGAAATTTCAGAATGTAATCAACAAGTAAATCAAGATCCCATTTCTCAAAAGGGATATGTTCTGATGGTGTGGGTTTATTCATAATTTTTGCATTAAATTTTTGTGCAAAGTTATAGCTTATGATGTCTTTTTGAGGTAACAAATGTGACTTACACGCGTTAAAGTTTGCTAAGATAGCCGAAAAACTACTTTCGTACTACCGTAAACACGTACTTGTTATATATATTTGTGAAAGTAAAATCCTATTAATTAAGCAGGTATGAAGTTGAAAGTGCTTTCTCTTTTTCTTTTGTTGGTTCTGTTTTTATCTACGTCTTGTGTGGATAAAAGTAACCAATTCATTCCTATTTCGCGCGAAGAGTATGAGTTGGCATTGAAGCAATATGCTACCTATAACTACATTCCTGACACGGCAGCTATTGATTTGGCATTGCGTCATCGGCTTCAACGTGTGCTGATGAAAACGTATGGCGAAGATAGTATTTGGATACATTATGCGTGGGCAGGTCGGAATGAAGAGCCCCTTCAATATGAAGTGGTGTTTGCAGGGATTACTGACGAGCTACATAATATGGTGATTGATAGTGCTTTTCACGTTGTTATGGCCGATTCTTCCTCGCGTGGCTCGCTTCCCTTGGAGTATCATGCCTACTCGCGAAAAGGGCTGTATGCAGGCGAGTTTTGGTGCGAAGATATGGGTAATCCGCCCCTTGATATTCACATTTGGAAGGCTGAAGGTGGCCGCTTTAGACGCTTTGCTCAACTTCGCGATTCAATGCTCTGTTTCCCTCATGCGTGGGAGTTTCGGGGTATTGACGATATTAGACAACTGATGTTTTGGGGAAACGATAATACACTATACCTAAAGTGTCACCAACTGATTATTCCAAAGGACAAGAAGATGAGCAATAAAGGTTGGTGGAAACATAAGAAAGACACGCTCTATTATAAAGTAAAAGTAGAGAAGCAAAGCGATTTTAGAGAATGGAATAAATGATGAAAAATTTTGAATTTTTCGTGTTTCTCTTGACGTTATTAGCAAGCGTGTGATGGTTTGTGCTCAAATGCGCGAAATTTGGCAATATTCATAAGTCGCTGGTATTCAGTTTAATGTCGTTTATTGTGTGGTTTTTCTCAATTAAAAACGTAGCGTTTGATCTGCCTTTACGACGTAATGGCAAGCTTTTGATGTGGTTGGTCATGCGGTTTTATGACACAAAAATTATGTTTCACAGTAGATAAGCGGTTGTTTATATGTTCTAAACAAGGGTATATTACGCTGTAATCATGAGTCGATTACGTCGTAATGGCAACGCGATTACGATGTAAACGGTTTGCCTTTACATCGTAAAGGTAACGCCATTGTGCCGTAAAGGGGACTTGAGGATGTTATAATGACCGAAAAAGAAGGTTGTTTGTTGCGTAACTCTATGCGTAAAGCACAAAAACGCTATATCGTAATGACGAAAGATATAGATTGAACTGCTAAAACGAAAAAAATAATATGCTAAAATATTCAGATTTATTTTTACATTTTGTTTCGTTGTTATAAGACGTATGTGGCACAAACCTTACCTTTCGATGATATAGGAGTTATAGGGTGCTATAAGCTTTGTGCGATTTACTTGTGTAAATAAAGCAGATATTCTTGTTTTTTTGTTATCTTTGTAGCCAAATATATGGATTAGCAATTTGCATGAATATTACAGAAGTACTTAATAATAACGATGGGCGCAGAAAGTTCTCAATAGAGGTTCTACCGCCCCTGAAGGGTAGTGGTACAGAGGTGCTTTTCCGTAACATTGATAAGATAAACCAGTTTGGTCCTCAATATATCAACATTACAACACATCATAGCGAGTATGTGTATCGCGAGTTGGAGAATGGTCAGTTTGAGCGTCAGCGCGTACGTCGTCGCCCAGGAACTATTGCTATTGCAGCGGCTATACAACAGCGTTATCATGTGCCTGTAATACCCCATTTGATATGTAGCGGTGCCACAAGAGAAGAAATTGAATACGAGCTAATTGACCTTCAATTTCTGAACATCAATAACGTGTTGTTGTTGCGTGGTGATAAGGCACGCGATGACCGTATGTTTACGGCTACACAAGGCGGTTATAGTCATACCACAGAGCTGATTAATCAGGTAAACCGTTTCAATGAGGGATTCTTTATTGATGGTAGCCCGATGAAATATCAAGGCAAAGCTTTCGAGTATGGCGTAGCGGCTTATCCTGAAAAACACGAGGAAGCCCCCAATATTGAAATGGATATGCAATATCTTAAGGTCAAACAAGACCTTGGGGCAGCGTATGCAGTTACGCAGCTTTTCTACGATAACGCTAAGTATTTTAGCTTTGTTGAGCGAGCCCGTAAGATGGGAATTACTATTCCTATCGTCCCTGGCATCAAGCCTTTTGCTAAACTTTCGCAGCTTTCACAGGTGCCAAAGACGTTCCATTGTGACATGCCGCAAGAGCTTGCAGCAGAGGCTGTAAAGTGTACTACTGATGAAGAAGCACGGGCTTTGGGTATAGCGTGGACAACGCAACAGTGCAAAGAACTGTACGCTGCAGGGGTAGGCGGTATTCATTTTTACACCATCTCGGCCGTTGATAGTGTGGTTGAGGTATTAAAACAGGTTTTGTAAATGCAGTTTTCTGATGTTATAGGACAACACGAAGCTCGTGAACGACTTCTACAGCTTGTGGCAGAGCAACGCGTTCCGCACGCTATTCTTTTTACAGGACCTGAGGGAAGTGGGAAGTTAGCTTTAGCATTAGCGTTTGCTTCTTATT
The DNA here is from genome assembly GCA_013333285.2 of Prevotella sp. Taxonomy (GTDB): domain Bacteria; phylum Bacteroidota; class Bacteroidia; order Bacteroidales; family Bacteroidaceae; genus Prevotella. The sequence continues at coordinate 26,281 of JABCPF020000034.1, read as the reverse complement.
TGCTTGGTGAACGATATGAAGGGCAGAGCCTGCTCGATAATACGGCAGCGGTGACGAATGCTGAAGCGATGTTACGCAAATTTGAACACCCTGACCTTCACTTTTCGTACCCTGTTATACGTCCTAAAAACAGTAGTAGCGAACGGAAAGTAACAAGTGACGACTTTGCTACTGAATGGCGACAACTGCTTAAAAACGGTCCGTACTTCACAATGAATCAGTGGATGACGCTCATGGAGGCTGAAAACCAACAGTCGGCTATCTTTGAGGCAGAAAGTGACTTGCTATCACACAAGCTTAACATGAAGTCGAGCATGGGTGGTTACAAGGTAAGCATCGTGTGGTTGGCCGAACGAATGAACGTGGAATGTTCGAATAAGTTACTTAAACTTTTAGAAGAGCCACCACAGAAAACGGTATTTTTGTTGGTGAGTGAAGCGCCAGGACAGTTGCTTGAAACCATAAGGAGTAGGGTTCAGCGCTTTGATGTGCGCCGCATTAGCGATGACGATATAGAACGTGCTCTCATAGAGAGTAGAGGAATAGATGATGACGATGCACGGCGTATTGCGCGGTCGGCCAGTGGTAACTGGCTAAAGGCGTTGGAAGCCTTAGATGCAGATAATGAGAATAGGCAGTTTTTTGAGCTGTTTGTCATGCTCATGCGAAAGGCTTATATGCATGATGTAAAATCCCTAAAGCAGTGGAGCGAAGCTGTGTCAGCTTTTGGACGTGAGAAACAACTGCGTATGCTGTCATATTTTTTGCGTATGGTGCGCGAAAATTTTGTTTATAATTTCCGCCAATCAGAGCTTTGTTACATGTCGCAGGAGGAAGAAGGGTTTGCCCAAAACTTCTCGCGCTTCATCAACGAACGTAATGTTGTCGACATTTCAGAGCGCTTACAACGCGTCATTCGTGATATCGGACAGAATGCAAATGGAAAAATTCAGTTCTTTAATTTGGCCTTAGAGATGGCTATCTATTTAAGACGCTGAACACGATAATAAGAAAAAAGAAAAACAAGATATGAAAGATTGTAATTTATGTACGGGCTGTGACCGTGGCCTATGCCATTCAGGCGTAGGGCGACAAGATCGACAGCTCAACACCTATGACTGGTTGGCGGACGTTCCTGGCAACGCACAATCGACCGACTTAGTTGAGGTTCAATTCAAAAATACGCGAAAAGCATATTATCATAATGTCAATAATCTGGACCTGAAAAAAGGTGATGTTGTTGCAGTTGAAGCCAATCCGGGACACGATATTGGTGTGGTTACGCTGACAGGACGCCTTGTAAAGTTGCAGGTTAAGAAGGCAAACTTAAAATCGGCCGATGATATCAAACGAGTATATCGTTTGGCTAAGCCTGTGGATATGGATAAATATCAAGAGGCTAAGGGCCGTGAGCATGGCACAATGATACAGAGTCGACAGATCGCTAAGGACTTAAACCTACAAATGAAGATAGGTGACGTAGAGTATCAAGGCGATGGAAATAAAGCGATTTTTTACTATATTGCTGATGAACGTGTCGATTTTCGTCAGCTGATAAAGGTTCTTGCTGATACGTTTCATGTGCGAATTGAGATGAAACAGATTGGTGCAAGACAAGAAGCAGGACGTATTGGCGGAACGGGGCCATGCGGACGCGAATTGTGTTGTGCTACATGGATGAAGAGTTTCTCAAGTGTTTCGACGAACGCTGCGCGCATTCAGGATATATCTTTGAACCCACAGAAGTTGGCAGGTATGTGTGCAAAGCTGAAGTGTTGCCTGAATTACGAAGTCGACGATTATATGGAGGCCAGTAGACAGCTACCTCCAAAGGACGCAATGTTGGAAACACAAGAAGGCGAATATTATTTGTTTAAAAATGATATATTGGCAGGAATGTGCACCTATTCGTCAGATAAAAACCTTGCTGCCAATCTGGAAACGATCTCTGCAGCGCGTGCTCGCGAGGTGATAGCAATGAATCGACGTGGTGAGAAGCCGCTGTCGCTACATCCTGATGGCACTGTAAGGGAAGAGAAAAAGCCAGTCGATTTGCTGGCAGATACCGATGTGAGCAGATTTGATAAGGCTCGTAAGAAAAAGAAATCGCCACGTCGTGGTCGTCATCAGGACGATGGTCAAAGAGGTGAACGGCGATACGATACTGCTCAAAGCAGTAAACCTGCTGATGGTCTGCCTGTAGCCGAAGGTGAACAGGGTGCTAATCAGCAGAGAAGAGAGGAACGACAGGGACAAGGTTACCGTCGTAACGGAGGCCAAAATCGTTATCGTTCAAACCGCCCATATCGCTCAGAGCATCAGGATAAGCCTGCTATGCAAGGAAATTCAGCAAGTCAACCACATGAGCATACTGCGTCGGCACCTCGTGATGATGCAGGGCAGAAATCATAATACATAGGTAATGAAGCATAACGTGCTGCGCTTTTTGTATATCGGTTTTGTATGCTGTGTAGTTTCTTGCACAGGCGATAAGGTTTATGATCGATATAATCATACGCCGATAATGGGGTGGGAGAAAGTGGATACCTTAAAGTTTGAGGTGCCCAAACTCTCACAGCGAGGACGTTATTCTACCAATTTGGGCCTACGAATAGATAATCATTACCCTTTCATGAGCCTTACACTAATTGTTGAACAAACTGTATACCCTGGGGCTCGTACGCATGTTGATACGCTGCATTGTAGCTTAGTAGACGAGAAAGGCGGAATGAAGGGACAGGGTGTAGGCAGTTATCAGTATCATTTTCGGGTGTCGGAAATGAATCTTAAGGCCAACGACTCGTTACATATCTGTGTGCGACACGATATGAAACGTGAAATTATGCCAGGGATTTCTGATGTAGGAATAGAAATAAGCCGACTATATTAGTCGGCTATTTTTTGCTTTATACTTTGTGGTTCTTGCTTTTCTGATAAGTGTCTTCTATCTTCTTATCAGATTTCTACCTGCATCAATTCGCAGGAAAATGAAGAGTAGAATCGTGAATCCCCACAGGGAGGAACCACCATAACTAAAGAAGGGTAGCGGGATTCCAATTACAGGTGTTAATCCTAACACCATTCCTACATTAATAAATAGGTGGAAAAGGAAAACACTTACTACGCAATAACCGTATATTCGTGAAAATTTGAACGGTTGTCGCTCGGCTAAATGAATGAGTCTTAGTATTAAGGCGAGGAATAACAGCAGCACGGAAGCCGAGCCTACAAAGCCTTCTTCTTCGCCAACAGTGCAGAAAATAAAGTCGGTATCTTGCTCAGGCACGAACTTTAACTTAGTTTGAGTTCCGTTGAGAAAGCCCTTTCCTTGAAGTCCTCCTGAACCAATGGCTATTTCGCTCTGATGTACATTATATCCAGCTCCAGTGGGATCTTCCTCAAGTCCTAAAAGAACATTGATACGAACGCGTTGATGAGGCTCCATCACATCGTTAAGAACATAGTCGGCACTGTAAAAAAAGATGATAGAACCAATAGAGAAAAGGGCAATCATTAGGTAGTTTGTAAAGCGTGTTGCCAGCCCTTGGAATACCAAATAACCTATGAGAGCCGCAGAGATAAAGAGCTGAACCCACACTATATCAAAGTGAATGACATACTCGGAAAAGAGTAATGCCAAAATCGTTATGCCAACACATAATGCAGACATGGGAATTACTTTTGCTTTATCGTGAATATAGGTGGATACCATTCCAATGGAAAATAGCTGTACTAACAACAAAACGACGAACTTTCCTAAGGATGTTGGCGTGTTCCAAAGGAGCACTTCTTCGTACTTTATGCCTACAACGAAGTAGATAACCATAGCTACTCCCGTGAAAAGTATGCTGCCAGGCATTCCTTCTCTGTAAAGCATCAGGAAGAAAGAAAAGTATACAAGTGCAGAGCCTGTTTCGCGCTGACCGATAATTAAAAGAATAGGGAGAATAATAATAGCCACAGCAGCCATGAAGTGCCTAATGTTAGCCATCGTAAATCCGTACGTGCTCATGAGCTTTGCTACTGCTAAAGCAGTGGCGAATTTGGCAAATTCGGCAGGCTGTAAGCGCATAGGCCCAAGTACGAGCCATGAGCGAGAACCCTTGATTTCATGTGGATTAAAGATGGTTATAAACAGCAGCAGCATGAGAACTGCATAGATAACATAGGAGAAAGTATCGTAAAAGCGGTCGTCAAGCATAAGCAGGACGAAGCCTAAAGCCAACGATGTTCCAATCCATATAATCTGCATGCCCGAACGTGTGCTTAGGCTGAAGATGTCGGTTTCGCCATAAGTATAGCTCGCTCCACACACACTGATCCAGCCAAATATAAGTAAAGCCAGATAGATACCGATCGTCCACCAATCAAGATTTCGTAATATTCCAGGTTGCTTATCTATTCCTTGATCCATACGCTATTCTTCTATTCTGCAGCCTTTCTGCCTCTTGGGCTCTTACAGGAGAGAGCTTTCCCTTTATATATTGTTCAAATAAGACTCCTGCAATAGGCACTGCAAAGTCGGCGCCAAAGCCACCATTCTCAACATATACTGCAATAGCAATTTTGGGATTATCCATAGGTGCAAAGCCCATAAATACAGAGTGGTCTTGTCCTCTGTTCTGTGCCGTTCCTGTTTTACCGCAGATTGTAAAATCAAAATTACGTAAATGCTTACACGTTCCTCCCATAGCCGAAGAGCGCATACCAGCAACAATGTAATCGTATGAGCGCCTATTGGCTAATGTATAATGTCGGCGAGTGTACATGGTATCGATAGCTGCACCTTGAACATTCTTCACGACGTGAGGAACATAATAATATCCTCGGTTTGCGATAGTTGCGCCAAGGTTGGCAATTTGTAGTGGCGTGAGGTTAACTTCGCCTTGTCCAATGCCAATACTAATTACAGTAAGACCGTTCCATGAGCCTTTGTAAGCTTTATCATAAAAGCTTGCATTAGGTATCAAACCGCGCTTTTCACCCGGAAGATCAATGCCAAGCTTGTAACCAAAACCCATACTTACCATGTAGTTACGCCAAGTATTCATAGCCTCGTCCACGTTTTTGTACTTTCGTCTGTTACTTAACATATAGTACAATCCCCAACAAAAGTAACTGTTGCATGATGTACTGATAGCAGGAACTAAGTTAATTGGCGCTGCGTGTCTATGGCATCCGACGTGCAAACCACGGAAGTAAAATCCACGCGGACAAGGGAATAGGGTTGATGGTGTAACAATACCCTCGGAAAGAAATGTAAGTCCTTGTGATGTCTTAAAGGTAGAACCAGGAGGATATTGTCCCATAATCGACCGATTTAATAATGGCTTCCAGACATCATGTGACAGCATTTTGTGGTACTTACTACGATTGCGTCCCTCCAATAAACGAGGGTCATAGGTGGGCGATGATGCCATGCAGAGTACCTCTCCTGTTTGTGGTTCTAAGGCGACAATAGCACCAATTTTCCCCTCTAATAAACGTTCGGCTAAGGCTTGTAGTTGTACATCAATACTTAAAGTGAGATTATGACCAGGTTTTGGCTTACGATCATACTTGCCATTTTGGTATTTGCCTTGAATGCGCCCATGTGCATCACGCAGTAAAATCTGTACACCTTTTTCACCTCTTAATATTTTTTCGTAGCTTCTTTCAACGCCAAGCTTTCCAATATAGTCGCCAGGCTGGTAGTATTCGTCCTCATCTATGTCACTCGGTGAGACCTCAGCGACCTCTCCTAACACGTGTGCGGCATAGGGATACTGGTATTGGCGTATCGTTCTTTTTTGCATATAAAACCCAGGAAAGCGAAACATCTTCTCACGAAAGACGCTGAAACTCTTGTCATCTATTTGCGTCATGAAGAGCTGTTGCGTAAAACGTGAGTATCCAGGATTTTTAGAACGGTCCTTGATGTCGTCCATTCGTTTGATAAAATACTCTTTGGTGATTCCCAAAGTCTGACAGAAATCAAGAGTATCTAAGCGCCCTTTCTCCTCGTTCATCACCACCATGATATCGTAAGAAGGCTGATTATATACCAGCAATTTGCCGTTACGGTCGCGTATTACGCCACGACTGGGGTATTCAATTCGTTTAAGAAAGGCATTTGAATCGGCACTTTTACGATAGTCATCACTCATAACCTGAAGGGTGAAAAGCCGTATAATGTAAACTGTCACAATAAAGGCAGCTACACCTCCAATAACGAATTTTCTATTTTCAAGATTGAAATCCTTCATTTCAATGAGATAACTTGATGATCAATATTTTTGTAGACGCTCACCTTAAGGCCTTATTATTTCTTTCTTAAGTTATCAATTACAATGATCAGTAATAACGAAAGAAGCGTACTTGCTACAATATTAAATATCCACTGCAGCCAATTAAAGAAAGTAAAGGTCTCTACAGTGAAGAAGACTATACAATAAATAAAGGTAAGCAAAAGCGAAAAGTAAACATAATTAGCCGCACCCATCGTGGAGATTGAAGGCTGAAAATCGTCTTCGCTGTCCCTTTGCATGAATACTTCTAATAAGTAAGGTTGCAGCAAACTGATGAGAGTCATTGCTGATGCTGCAACGCCGGGTGTATTAGAAAAGGCATCTACGTTCAAGCCTAGCAAAAAACTCCATAGTAAAATACCCCATTTGGGATAGTTTCGTGGGAAGCTTACCACAAAATAAATATAGAGAAGAGGTGTGGCATAACCAAAAAGGTGTATATGGTTGAGCACTAATGCTTGTGAAAGCACAAGTACAACATATAGCATTAACCTTTTAAAGAATTCAATACTCATTTTTTATCCTCTTACTATTCAGGTTTTATAATCCTCTGTTTACTGTTTATCGTTGGTTTAATTCCTATTTCTCCTTCAGCTTTAATGAGTCTTGAGCTGCTCTTAAAACGTCCAATCGTTCCAGTAAAGATGTATTATCAATGACGCAAACATTCCGCAATCGACCGTAATCGGTTGAAAGAACAACCTTCAATCTGTACGAAACGCCATCGGGCGAATTGTATACATGCTGAATGCGTCCGATAAGAATTCCAGGTGGGAACACCGAGGAGTATCCGCTTGTCTCCACATTTTCATATAAGCGGAAATGTGCATGGCGTGGAATATCGTCCACATACGCCGTCTTTGTATCTCCTCCTGTCCAGTGCAAATAACCAAAATACCCTCGCCCCTGTATGGCACAGCTGAGGTTAGATGCAGTATTTATAGCAGGAATAACGATAGAATAGTGGGCCGAAGTAAGATATACAATGCCCACGACACCGTTGCCACAGGCTACTCCCATGTCTTTTCTCACACCGTCTTCATAGCCTTTGTCAATTGTGATTAGGTTGTCATGGCGATTCAATGTGTTACTGACAACCTTTGCGGGAATGAGCTTATAATCTTTTAAAAGCGCTAATTGGCCACGTTTAATCCAGCCACTATCTTGTGTGGTTTCAACAATTTTGTCCGACAAAGCCTTTACTTGCTGCTCCAAATACAGATTGCGTTGTGTCAGTTCTTCGTTGGCTTTGGATAGGGAGAAGAATGCTTCTATTTCCGCGTCCCATGCAAGAACACGCCCATTTACGGCATTGGCTGTTGAAAACCATACCGATCCCTGATAGCTATTGTATTGGAACAACAGTATCAAAGAGACAACCTCAAGTATGAGGAAAATAAACCAGTGGTTATGTCTTGCGAGAAATTCGAGGAGATTCCGCATTATTGTATGATAAAGGTACAAACTTTTGTGCTCGTAAAAGTCACAAAAGCTTGTACCTTATATAATTATCGCTTCAAGAAAGAGAAGCGGTTAACGTTCTTCAATGCTATGCCCGTACCTCTTGCTACGCTATGAAGCGGGTCTTCTGCAATATGGAAAGGAATGTTGATTTTGTCCTTCAAACGTCTGTCAAGGCCACGTAACAAGGCACCACCACCTGTAAGATAGATACCATTTTTCACAATATCAGCATACAATTCTGGTGGAGTTGCTTCCAAAGCTGACAGTACTGCGTTCTCGATTTTTGCCACGGTCTTATCCAAACAGTGCGCAATTTCCTGATAACATACAGGTACTTCCATGGGCAGAGCGGTGATACGATTCGGACCATGTACCATATAGTCTTCTGGAGCCTCCTCACCAAGGTCAGTCAATGCTGAACCAACGTGTATCTTAATGCGCTCAGCCATACGCTCAGAAACCTTAACATTATGCTGGCGACTCATGTATTCTTGTATGTCTGCTGTCAGATCATCGCCTGCAACACGTATAGAGTTGTTGCTGACAATGCCGCCAAGCGAAATCACTGCAATCTCTGTCGAGCCACCACCAATATCTACAATCATATTACCTTCGGGGGCTTCAACGTCTATTCCAATACCAATGGCAGCGGCCATTGGCTCAAAGATAAGGTAAACATCGCGGCCACCAGCGTGCTCTGCTGAGTCACGCACCGCGCGAAGCTCTACTTCTGTCGAGCCCGAAGGCACGCCAATTACCATTCGTAACGAATGAGAGAAGAAGCGACTACCCGAGTGTACCATGTTGATAAGGCCGCGCATCATTTGCTCACAAGCCGAAAAGTCAGCAATAACACCGTCACGTAGCGGACGAATTGTGCGAATATTGTCGTGTGTCTTCTCGTACATCATTTTGGCTTTTTCGCCAACGGCAATCATTTTACCTGTGTGGCGGTCAAGCGCTACAACAGACGGCTCGTCAACAACTATCTTATCATCGCTGATGATAATGGTGTTGGCGGTACCCAGGTCCATTGCTATTTCCTGAATGAATGAAAACATTCCCATATGAAAACTGTTTCTTTTATTGTTTGATATTTATTTACTTTGTTTCTGCAAACCAGCTATGGATAGCCGTGTCGTAGTGGCTACTTACACCGAATGCGCGCTCTGCGAAGATGCGTCGGTCTTCAATGTCAGTCTCTGCACCCTTTTTATTCAGTATGTCAAGCAGCACAGGGTATTCGGCTTTGCTTGGTACGATAACCACATCGTTGAAGTTTTTAGCTCCCGCACGAATGAGAGAGATGCCGCCGATATCAATTTTTTCAATGATATCCTGCTGTGAAGCACCGCTGGCTACTGTCTGCTCAAAAGGATAGAGGTCAACAATTACGAGGTCAATCTCGGGTATTTCATACTCTTTGATGTGCTCTTGGTCGCTACTATTGGCGCGACGGGCGAGTATTCCACCGAATATTTTTGGATGCAATGTTTTTACACGACCTCCCAATATTGATGGATAGGTGGTTACATCTTCTACTTTCTGGCAGCTGTATCCCAAACTTTCGATAAACTGTTGCGTACCTCCTGTGCTTAGGAATTTTACGCCTTCTTCGTTTAGTTTTGCAAGAATGTCTTCAAGACCATCCTTGTGAAAGACAGAGATAAGTGCAGTCTTAATTTTTCGTGTTTCAGCCATACTTGTGCGTTTACTTTATCTTATAGTGTGCAAAGTTACATTTTTTTTAATAAATAGGTATATGTTTAATAGGCTTTTTAAAAGTCCAAAACGTTAAATAGTTACAAGCAGAACAGGCGATTAGGGCATAATTACCCTTTTTTCATTATTTTTGCAGCATAACATATTGATGAATATGAAAAGAATATATTTTGTTCTCTATTTTCTTTTGTTCCTATCAGTAGGCTCGATGTGGGCACAGCGACAGATTCTCGTTTTCGATCCTGAACTTAATCGGCCGTTACATGACGTAACAATACGTATTGATAAACAAAGGGTCGACTCCACAAACTTACTGGGTGAAGCCATTATACCTGAACGTTTCGATACGCTTGTTATCAGTAAATCAGGATATATTACGCTAACCATTCCACGGCAGTGGGTAGAAGATTCTATCCCGCTGATTAAGAAATTTAATGCTGTTAACGAAGTGGTTGTGTATGCCGAAGCGCCCAATAAGCGCGATAAGTGGGGTGTGCGATGGACAAAAGCCGACCGTATTGAGTATGAATTACGTAATCCTGTTACAGGCATCAACTTTAGTTTAGCCTCCCTTTTAAGTGCTCGTGAGCGCAGAGAGAAAAAGCAATTGCGCCATCTGCGCAAAATGTTTAACCGTATGGACGCTGGCAATACACACCCCATTATTTCAGCTTACCGTAGGGTTTTCGAGGGAGATAAAAAGAACTGAAAATACTTGTCATAGCTAACGATTTATGTATCAATAACGTTAATGAATAACCATGACAATAAGGGAACAACAACGAGCAGGTGAATGGTATGCCGCAAAAGGCGATGAGCAGATGCTTCGTGAGCTATACAGTTGCGAACAAGCCTGTTTTGAAATTAACCAAATGCCGCCTTCGCAACGCGATGAGCGTAATAAACGTATTCGTCAACTCTTTGGAAAGGCTGGTGTTGAGCTTAATGTGAATACCCCTTTTTATTGTGACTTCGGAAAAAACATAGAGGTTGGCGACTACTTTTTTGCTAATTTCAACCTCACTATCCTCGATGAGAATCAGGTTATATTTGGTCATCACGTTTATATTGGGCCAAATTGTTCATTCTATACCGCCGTTCACCCACTTGATGTTGAACGTCGTAATGCTAATATTCAAAAGGCACTTCCTATCCATGTGGGCGATAATGTATGGATAGGTGGCGGTGTTACGGTGTTGCCGGGCGTGAGTATAGGTAGCGGTTCAACCATTGGCGCAGGCTCGGTAGTGACACACGATATTCCCGAAGGGGTTGTAGCGGCAGGAAATCCTGCTCGTGTAATTAGGAAAATAGAGGCTTCTGATAAGCTACGGAAGTTGTTGAAATAGTTTTACAAAAGCCTTTTTATTTTGACGTTATTTAGAAGTAGTATGATGTTTGCAAGCGTATGGCTTCAAAATGACGCTTTTTGTAAGTGTTTGTTAGATAGCGTTTTGTGTTTGTGCGTGATGTTTCTTGTGGCTCTTTATGCTGTGTTTGGGTGACGATTACGATGTAAACGTAGGTCACTGACAATCAAAAAACACGTGATTTGAGAGGTAAAATAGAGATGTTATGGCTCTTTAATCATACATTTTCTTTGGTAATATAACTGCCTTTAGCCTGTAATGATACTGCGATTACGCTGTAATGGTAACGCGATTACATCGTAAACGCATGACGATTACGTCGTAAAGGGTGAACGATTATGCAGTAATGGCATATTTTTTCTGTGTTTTTCGTTATTTTTTGTTGATATAACGGTTAATGCATGATGAAATTTGTCACAATAGGTTATGGCAAGCTTTGTTTTGTGTTTTCCAATGTCCGTAAACGTAACATAGCGTTCTAAAATGGCAGTTCAATTAGTGTTAATTTATGACCAAATAATTTTACAAAATAATTTGGTACGTATCCCTTCCAAAAGAATAGGATAGCGGTTTTAAATGAGGTGCAGAATGGCACGGTCGGCAGGTAACCATTCTACGCTTGCTAAATCGTTTTTATTAAGCCATTTTGCCGCTTTAGCCTCCAAAAGTTGGGGTTGCCCAGCTGTGATATGGCATATGAAACAGTGCATGATAAGGTGAAACTCAGGATAATCAAAGTAGACAGTGGTCACGAAGCGGTCAATCTCTATCTCGGTTGCCAACTCTTCTCTTATCTCTCGTTTAAGGGCTTCCTCTTTGCTTTCACCGTTTTCAATCTTCCCGCCTGGAAATTCCCACCAGCCTTTAAATTCACCATAACCTCTTTGTGTGGCGAAATACTTTTCGTTTTCTTTGATAATTGCGGCAACAACTTCCAGTTTTTTCATGCTGAAATATTCTTTATCGGTGAACGATTATGATAATGCTGTGGGTTATAAATCATGTTTACGGCTGCAAAGATAAACAAGATTGGGCGAGGAAGTAGCTTTTGTGCGGTTTTTCTTTTAGAAGTTATGTTTGCAGTATGAGGAATACACAGTATTTGGTTCTTTTAAATGATTTTAACGTTTATCCGTCACAATTGTTACTATTTCGAAGTTGTGGTGCTAATTACCTTTGCGGCCGAAAAATAGTAATCAACATAAAAAGGAATACAAATAAAATGGAAAATCAGATGTTTTGTTTTCAATGTCAGGAAACAGCAAAAGGAATAGGTTGTACAGTTCGTGGTGTATGCGGAAAGTTACCAGAAACCTCTCGATGGCAGGACTTGCTAATTAGTGTGCTTCGAGGATTGGGAACGATAGGTCACGCGCTGAATGAATCGGGTGTTTCTTATAATAAGGAAGAAATAGGAGATGCTATCGTTGACGGTCTTTTTGCCTGCATCACAAATGCAAACTTTGATGACGACGCTCTGCTACGTAAGGTTGACAAAGCTATTGTGCTTAAACGTGAACTGCTTGCTATAGCTTCGGAGAAAAAAATAACACTGCCCGATTATCAGGAAGTGAAATGGGGTGGTGAAAAAGCTGATTATATGGCAGAAGGAGATCGTGAGAATATTCTGCGCAATTCAAATGCCGATCTGCGTTCTTTAAAAGAGCTTACCGTTCTCGGATTGAAAGGAATGGCTGCTTATTATGAGCATGCCGCACGGTTAGGATATCGTCAGGACGATATATTAAGCTTTATGATGAAAGCTCTTGCTATCATATCGAATCCTCATGCTGACCAGCAAACACTACTCACTACGGTGTTAGAAACAGGAAAATACGGTGTTGACGTAATGGCTTTACTTGATAAGGCTAACACTGAAAGCTATGGTAATCCAGAACTTACAAAAGTAAATATTGGTGTAGGAAATCGTCCTGGTATCCTTATTTCGGGTCACGATTTACATGATATTGAAGACCTATTGGAACAAACACAGGGGACAGGAGTTGATGTTTATACACATGGTGAAATGCTTCCTGCTCATTACTATCCCCGTTTAAAGAAGTATAGCAACCTCGTTGGTAACTATGGAAATGCTTGGTGGCAGCAAAAGGAAGAGTTTGCAAGCTTTAATGGCCCTATCGTGTTTACAACAAACTGTATAGTTCCTCCAGCAAAGAATGCTACTTATGCCAACAAGGTGTTTACCACTAATGCAACGGGATTCCCAGGTTGGAAGCATATTCCTACGCAAGATAACGGACATAAGGACTTCTCTGAGGTTATTCGTCTTGCACAAACATGCGAGGCTCCTACAGAAATAGAGCAGGGTGAGATTGTGGGTGGCTTTGCACACGCACAAGTTTTTGCTTTAGCTGATAAGGTTGTAGAGGCTGTAAAGAGTGGCGCAATTAAGAAATTTGTTGTGATGAGCGGTTGTGACGGTCGTATGAAAGGCCGTAATTATTATGCCGATTTTGCTCAAGCCTTACCTAAGGATACTGTTATTTTGACTAGTGGCTGTGCAAAATATAAGTATAATAAGTTGAATTTAGGTGATATTAATGGTATTCCGCGTGTACTTGATGCGGGTCAGTGTAACGACTCTTACTCGTGGGCTGTAGTAGCATTAAAGCTAAAAGAGATATTTGGAGCAAACGATATTAACGACCTTCCTATCTTCTTCAACATCGCATGGTATGAACAGAAAGCGGTTATTGTGCTATTGGCGCTGCTGAGTTTGGGTGTAAAGAACATTCATATTGGTCCAACGCTTCCAGCTTTTGTTTCAGAAGGAGTGCTAAAAGTGCTGATTGATAACTTTGGCTTGGGTGGTATTACTACAGTAGAAGAGGATATTCAGAAATATATTCTGAGTTAATATTAGCTTTTATAGATGAAAAGAAGAACACGAGATGGGCAGAAATGCTCCTGTGTTCTTCTTTTTTTGTATGCAAAACACGTTGTGTTAGATAATACTAATGCCTTTATTAGTTCTTTGAAAAGTGGGTGTTTTGTACGGCAAATGGTTTAGGATTCCATGATTTTACCCTCCAAATAATTCGTGATGCAGCTTTATGGTATTCTTTTGGATAACAGAAAGAGAGTACGTACCAACGATTTTCGTGTAACACTCCATGACTAAGGCTGATATAACCATCAAAATCCTGTAATGGCTTACTGATGATAAAATGGCTGTCTTTACAAGGAATGGCACTCTTAGGAAGCACTTGGCACTCCAAGTTCATGTTGGTTTCGTTTCCATGATATGAAAATTTGACGTGTCCTATGCCATACCATGGTTCATTGCTTTCCTTGAAAAAGGGAGGATAGGTAAACGTATAGCCAAAATCTTTATCAACATAAGTATTGAAAGTTATGTAATTCATGGCCTCTTGAAATTTCACGGGCATGGCTCGTTCGTCTTCTTTCTTCATACCGATATCGGCTATAAAGGCTAATATCGTAAGAAGTATTATTGTGAATATAAGCTTTTTCATGCTTCGGGTTCCGTTATTTCATGATGCCATTTTCAGTGTCACGATTGTTCAATGTTTGCGTGATGGTTCGTGAACGATGTCCTTTCTGTAAACGCCATACGAAAGATACGGAGAGTTGATTGCTACTATCGGTGGAACGATAATTATATTGGCGGTGTAGAAAACGGTTTATTAATTCAGGAGAATACTCTTTTACGCGATTTCTGAAAGGATTAAGCCACATCAGCGAAAGCGTGCAATTGCCCATACGGTAGGAGCAATTGAATACGCATTGTGCCCCTTGACGTATGATGGTTTCACCTTCCATGGCGCGCCATCCATTGTCAGCTGTAAGACTTATAGTCCATCGTCCCAGATAGGCTGTTGCCTGTATGTTATAGTTAAAGGCTGTGTAACGGTGCTCATAATTGTCGCCATGATTGGCAAAATGGGTGAGATAACCAGCTGCAAAGCAAGAGAGTTTGTCGGGAATAATCTGATATTGTGCATAGGCCGTACAGTAAAGCATATCAATTCCTTTCTGATTTTTTTGCGTGTAATAGAAACGATCGTCGGCCGATCGTGTATAAAGAGCCATATTACAGTTGCGGTTAGTCCAATACATAACGTTCAAGTTGGTGGTAAGGCGCGGTAGTGTTAGGGTAGCATCAATAAAGTTTTCGATACGATAGCTTGGCTTCAGATCAGGATTCCCTACCGACCACTCTCGGCTTCCTCCTCGTATAGCCGTATTGCTAATCATGGCAATACGACTGACAAAAGGGCTTACCTCAAAGCCATATTTCAGGGTAAGGGGCGCGATAGGTTGATAACTGATGGTAACTTTAGGACGGAAGAGCCAAAAGTTATATCGGTGTTCGTTTTGGTGGTAACCTAAAAAGCTTGTACCTATGCCTGCTGAATAGTTGAGTTTTGAAAGCTTTCCTTGAGCTTCAACATACAGGTAGGCGCTTCCATTGTTAATGGGAGTTGTGGCGAGAACATCGCCTGTATAATGATTGTAGGTATATTTCAATAAACCTTTGTATCCTGCCGATAAGGTGAAAGGCTTTAATCTGGTTTCATAAATAGCCTCAGAAAGTAATGACCATACGTTGCCATGTACAGAAAATTCATAAGGTCCGCCTTCATTATTATAGTGATTTTCGTCAGTGTTGATATGGGTAACAACGAGGTTTGCGGTAAATGAGCGTTGACTTCCCAGTCGGCGTGAGAGATAGAGATCGAGTGTAGGATTGAAAGATAAGGCTGAATTTTTTTGTAATGATAGATAAGATGATGTACCATCATCGACTAATATATGTGTTAAATCAGTAGGCGAGTGGCTGAAAGCGTTTGATAAACGTGCCTGAAATATATTGTTGAGCGAGTCGGTAAGACTATATTTCAACTGTACTTTATTGTTAAATTCGCGCATGCGTGTATCCTGTGAAGTGCGCGAAATTATATTGTGAGTACCGTTGTTTAGCAGATAATCGGCCTGTTCTTCCGACTGTCCACCTCGGGCATCTTGATAGCCAAAGTCGTAGTTTAGCCCCCATTCAGAGTTTTGGCGTGTTATATTGGTATACACCGTATTATGTCCGCTGTAGGTGGTAACGGCATTGGTGAGGTCGGTTCCCAAACTGTAGCCCATCTGTGTACGTTGTGTAACGATGTTGATAACGTAGGCAATGTCTTCTCCGTAGCGCAGACCGGGATTGTCAATAAAATGGATACGGAGAATAGTTTTAGGGTCAAGACTGATGATTTCAGTCTGTGAGGCTTTGGCTCCATTGAGTTGGAGCTCGACGGAACCGAGGTTATTTAGGGCTGTAATCGTATGTCTTATTTCATCAATTCTAATATGAGGTAGTCCAATACGGCCTAACAGGCTATAACCGTTTGTCGCAGCCTCCTTTACTTTTGCCGATGGAAAATAAATGTATCCGTCGTTTCGGGTTACAACACGTGCAGCTTTCACATGAACTTCCTGTAGTGTGAGGGCAGAGTCGGCTGGGGTAGGTAAGGGGATATTCTTTGCAGGGATAGAATCATTCTGCGCACGTGTTGTAACAGAATAAAAAGTAAACACGCAAAGTAAGAACAGATTTCTCATAGTTTTTCGTTTTTGTCACAAAATAAAATAACAGAAACGAAATAAGTGAAAAATCAGTCTGACATCTCGCTGACATTTGTATTGTCAGGGAAATATCATGTTCAATATTAGTATTTTAAAGCTTCTTACGTAGCTGATAGCTGCGTCCCCTATCGCAAAGAATATGTAATCCGCCCTGCTCTTCAACAATAGGTTTTAAGCGCTTCATCAAGGTATAGAGCGTTTCGCTCGCATCAGGCTTGTTGGGCCAAAGCTGTTGACATATTGTTTCTTTCGAAAGCTTGTAATCAGAAGCCTTAAAGAAGAGTGTCATCAGCTGCTCTTGCATAGGAGTAAAGTGTATAGGGTGTTGATGCGTATTGAAGAAAGTTCCGTTTTCTTCGTGGTAAACAATAGTCCCTAATGTCTTTAAGTTGTTTTTTCGACGACTGAAAAAGCTCATCGAAAGGATAAGCCAGATTGCGGTTATTGATGCTAAAAATGTAGAAAGACGTTGATCTGATAAAAAGAAAACGGCAGCAATAGAACAGTTTGCATAGCTTTGAAACTCAAATTGACGCCATTTTATTTTAGCGCTTTTTAGGCCATTATTATAGCTATTCTCTGCATAGTAAATGAAAGAAGCATGTTTAAGTGTATCTATCTGAAGGTGACGACGATACTCAAACAATGTGTCAGGGGTAAGATATGTGTCTGTTTTCGTCTTAAATGTTTTAAGAAGAGCCTGATTCATATCCATAATGATGCGCTCTTCTGCTTTATGATAACTGTGAATACTTGACAGAGCTGTACAACCAATGAGGATAATAAATATAATAATTGAGTGGTAAGCTTTCATGATGTTTTGATATTATTTCACTGCAAATATAATATTTTTTTTGTGAGTGTAGAGTATATATATTTGTTTTTAAGGGTTTACAATAAAAGAAGTGGAGCGAAATAGTTGTTTTTTATGAAAAGTAAGTATATTTGCGACATGGGAAAGATTAAATTATTCTTCTTGATAATCATGCTGGTAGTGTCGATACAGGTTGATGCTCAAGGCTTTGAGGGAACGTGGAAAGGAATGTTAACCGTCGGCCCACAGAAGTTAATGCTGATGTTGCATGTAAATGAGGCGGAGCGTTCTGCAAAACTCGATGTGGTGGAACAAGGTGCAAAGGGACTACCCTTAACAGTAAACGTGATGGAAAACGACTCATTAAATGTGGCCATGATACAGATAGGGCTGCGTTATAGTGGACGTTTACGCAACGGGGTAATTGAAGGAACATTTAGTCAAAACGGTTTTACAACGCAGCTTGTATTTAATAGAGGAGAGGTGGTGTTGAAACGTCCGCAAGAACCTAAGCCGCCATTTCCTTATCGTGTAGAGAGTGTTCAATTTGAAAATCAATCGGCAAAGATTACGCTTGCAGGCACATTAACTTATCCTGAAGGCTATAAGGAGGGGCAGAAAGTTCCTGTAGTGCTGATGGTTTCGGGCAGCGGCCCTCAAAACAGAGATGAGGAACTAATGGGACATAAGCCCTTTTTAGTTCTTGCTGACAGGCTGGCGCGCCATGGAATAGCCTCGTTACGCTATGACGATAGGGGCACGGGACAGTCGACTGGCGACTTTTCTTCGGCTACAACAGCAGCTTTTTGTTCGGACGCATTGGCAGGAATTAAATATCTTCGCAACCTTAATAAATTCTCTCATGTAGGTATTTTGGGACACAGTGAGGGCGGAAGTATTGGTTATATGCTTGGCGCCAGTGGTAATGTAGAATTTATTGTAAGTTTGGCAGGGCCAGCATGTAAGGTTGATACGCTTATGATGATGCAACTAAATGGGTTGAGTAAGGTGCAAGGCGCGAAAGAAGATGTCGTGCATAATGTGGCTGAAGCACGACAATTATTACTTTCTCAGGATAATAAACCGTGGATGAAGGCTTTCCTTGACATGGATTTTTCTCAGTTTTTACAGTTGGTAAAGTGTCCTGTTATGGCTTTAGGAGGAAGTAATGACTTAAATGTTCCTGCCGAATTTAATATGCAGTGGTTGAAGAAAGGCTTGCCACAGAATAGCAAAAACGTTATTAAAATATACCCAGGCTTAAATCATCTTTTTCAACATAGCAGCACAGGCAATCCTCTGAATTATGTAAACATAGAGGAAACGATATCTGAAGAGGTGCTGAATGATGTGTGTAGTTGGATAAATAAAATCACTAATACACATCATTAATTGCAATAACTTTTTTTAATAATATACAAAAAGCCTATGGAATGTTTGTTTACATTCCATAGGCTAAGGGAAATAACTTGTATTATATTTTTTGAAGTGTATTAGCTAATAAGCTTTTTAATGCCTTCAATAAGCTTGTCGAGTGGTATTTCCGAGCGTTCGCTCATCATCTGAACGTCCACTTTGCCTAAGATTAATTTGCCAAGCGGTGTATTAAGCATCTTAAACTTAGGATTGAGTTCGGGCAATCGGTCTTTAAGAGACGGATATTGCTTAAGAAGATCCTTTAGTCGAGTTTGCGCCGTAATTTCTGTTATGGGAATTGTTTCTGCTTCTTTGTTTTCTTCTTCTGCTTGTTCGGCCTTTATCTCGTCAGGCTGATGAGTATTTGTTGGCGTTTCATTATTACTCCAAGTAAGCAGTGTTTGCGAACCTTCCATTGCACGAATGTGGGTACAATCTTGCATCATCTCAAGAACACCACGGAATTTTCCGTCCTTGTCGCGTACAGCAACATATATAATATAGATAAAAAGACCTGGCTTGTTAATCCAGAATTCGGCCTTGTCCTGTTCACCGCTTCTTAACTTATCAATCACTTCCCGAACAATATGAGCGCTTTTTCGGGGGTGGCAATTCATTACTTCGCGGCCAATTACGTTCTTACTGCGTGGGAAAATACGATGATCTGTGTCAGAATAAAAACAAACAAGCTCGTTCTCATCTACAAAAGAGATATCGATAGGAAGATGTTTATAAATCAGGTTTATTTGCTCTAAGGTCAGTTTGCCCGTTGTAACATCTAATAAGCTATTGCTTCCTTTGTCAGCGTATCCATATTTAGAAAGCAATGTTTGCAGCTCATTCGCAAAGTTGTTCTGTTCATTTGAAGTGGTCTTTGTCTTATTTTCAGTAGGTCGATGTTCCACTTCGAAGAAGGCAAAACCTATTTCCTGATCACCACTTTTCATATCTTCGAACTCCTCTTCGCTGATAAGAGCCATAGAGGTTGGGTAAAGAATAAACTCTTCTTTCTCCATTAAATCGCGTGCATATAACAAAACACGTTCTTGCTGTTTGATGAAAGCATCTTCATTATCTTCGCGTAACAAGCGTTCAGCCTCACGAATTTCATCGCGGACCATGTCGTCAAAGGTCCACATTGTTGTCGTAGGACGTGTGAATCCCTTTTGTTCAAGCACTGGGTATAGCTGGTTTTGCTTGCGTTTATAATGCAATGGATATTGGCTGATTTTTTCATAAAGTTCAAGCCATTGGTTTTTAATCATAGGATATTGTACCAAGTCTTCTACCGCCAAAAGCAAACGCTTCATCTCTTCATTTTCTTTAAGGTAGTGCATAATAGGGTGATCTGCTGGCAAATTAGGCATGGTATTGTCTATCTGATCGCCCAGCATGTTAATCACTGCATGCACATCTTCACGAATACATTCGTCAGAAGTTTCTTCTGTCATCGTTTGCTCTATGTAGGCAACATGATATGCACTAACTTTTCCTACGCGCTCTTTTATCTGTTGTTGCGCTTCTGTGGCTGACAGCTGACCTGCTTTAAATGCATTCTCTATTTCGAAAAGCGCTTGAAGCTTTTCAGGATCCATTGGGGGAAGATAATCTTTCATTTTGTAGTCCATGTCTATTTTCTTTTATTTTTGTTGCAAAAATAGGTATAAACAATTGCTTTCTCGGTAACAATTGTTACTTTGCAGGTATAAAAAAGTTTAAATAATGATAGTATAAAAATATAGACTTCTATTTGTTCCTCTTTGTAATTCCTCGATTGATGATGTTGTTAGCGTAAAATAGTTTAGTTTAAAAGTTATCTATAAACTTATAACAACAAGTTCTGCATTCAACAAAAATAATAGATTTTAGCATATAAAACAAAAAGGAGTTGCGGTATAACCGTAACTCCTTTATTTCGTTAATGTAGCGGGACGGGGCTACGATCCCCGGACCTCCGGATTATGAATCCGACGCTCTAACCAACTGAGCTATCCCGCCAACATTTGCTTTTTGTAAAGCGTTTGCAAAGGTATAAGTTTATTTTTATTTTACCAAACTTTTAGCGTGCTTTTTCTATCGATAAGCCATATTTTCGTAAAGGGAAATGAGTGACGTAGCTTTTTTCTGCCAATTTTGCGCTTGTCTTTTAACCTAAACATTGCTATTTAAGACGGCAGATTGAATATCTATAATTTGTTTCAAAAGAATTTGAGTGCTCCCTACAAGAGTAAGCTTTTGCTCGTACTCGCTAATACTTTTTAGTCTACCACTTGCCAAACGATAGTGCCCTCCATTTTTATGTGGGTCTGGCTCAAAATACGTGATGCTTACAGCTGGGTTTTGCTTTATAAATTCGCGGAGTAGGGTGAGGCTATGGTTCAACTTCTCTAAATAATCCTTTTCTAAAACAGGTGAAGTATCGGTATGGCGGGCCACTTCTGCAATAGCTTTGGCGTAGCCTGTAAGTGCAGAAAAGGGTGCGAATTGGGCAGCACGTTCATAGAGCGACATGCGTTTATGTCGGTCTGATGTATGGTGTGGAAGATGGATAATATCAGAATAGTCCATAAATAACAGCGTTTTTCCTTGTCTTTTTATTGAATAAGCCTAAAGAAACATGTTTAAGCCTTGTGTCCTCCTATTTGTTGATTGCGTTCGCGTGTGGTGGCACCGTCAGCAAAATCAAGCCCACGCAGTAAAGCGTTTTTGCCATATCGTTTCTTAATACTTAATGTAGCTTCTTGCATTCGTCGTTCACGGGCTTGCTCTTCTTCCTCTTTTTGCTGCTGAATATGCAAAGAGTCATAGTCGGTAAACAGACTAAGCTGAATAGGATTGTTATTTTTTTGTGCAGCTTCAAGTTCAGTTTTTACGTCTCCAACGGTAATACTGATTCGTCTGACAAGCAGTTGAGGCTCTACCAATTTATCGAATAAATTACCCACTGTCTGCATGATGAGGCGTGAAGATGAAGTATAATGTTCGAGTTTTTGTGTTCCGTGTGCATGCCGCGGCACCCGTCTGCCATAATAATCAACGGTTATTGGGCCAGTGTAATTGATGCCTTGTTGTGTCAATGATGTACAATCATATCCCACAGTCAGCACTATTTCCTTTGTAACAAGTCGCTTATCAACAAGGTCTAAGGCCAACGAGTCGGCCATTTCTCGGGCTACTGTTCGGGCCTGTTTAAAGTTATAGGGATTTTGTAACACCTGTCCGCTGACAAAAGATGAGGCTTGTGGCCTATATTTTTTTATCATTTCCATGGTGCAAGGCTCCCAGCCCCACGCATGGTCAATAAGTAATTCGGCGTTGACACCAAAAAGGCGATACAATAATTCTTCGTTTCTTACCGACTGTCGCGCCAACTGTCCCATAGTTGTTATACCGTATGCATTTAATTTTTTTGCTGTTCCGCGCCCCACACGCCAAAAATCAGTCAGTGGTTTATGGTCCCAAAGCTGTTTCCGATAGCTTGTTTCGTCAAGTTCAGCTATGCGTACACCGTCGGCGTCAGCGGGGATATGCTTGGCCACAATGTCCATAGCCACCTTACAAAGATATAGATTTGAGCCTATGCCTGCTGTTGCCGTGATACCTGTTTCGCGAAGCACCTCTTTTACAATTTTCATGGTAAGTTCGTGTGGCGACATACGATAGGCGGCAAGATATGACGTAATATCAATGAATATTTCGTCGATAGAGTAGACGTGCATATCCTCAGGCGCAAAGTATTTCAGATATATTTGGTAGATGCGCGCACTATATTTAATGTATAATGCCATACGCGGGCTTGCAGTAATAAAATGTACAGCTAAGTTTTTATTAGCTTTAAGTGCGAGGTCATCAACTGATTTACCCGTTAATTGCTGTCCTTCTGCAGCTTGTTTTCGCTCATAGTTTATTTGCCTTAGGCGTTCAATGACCTCAAAAAGACGAGGTCGCCCTGGTATGCCATACTGCTTAAGCGAAGGCGAAACTGCAAGGCAGATGGTTTTTTGCGTGCGACTTTCATCGGCCACTACGAGGTTAGTGGTTAGCGGATTAAGCCCACGCTCTACACATTCAGCCGATGCATAGAAGCTCTTCAGGTCAATGGCGATATAGGTTCTCGCAGCGTTTGTGTTATCCATCAATTGTGTTATGAATCAAATTTTTGCAGAAAACAGAAATCTGCGTTATGTGTTTTATGGCGCAATTTTATTAAATGGATCTTCAAGCTCGTCAGCAACATACATGCCAAACAGCCCACGGTGCACTTTAAGTCGACATTTCATGCCAGGCTTAAAAAAGGTTTTCTGGCCTACGTGGTGATAAATGTATATGCCTGTCTGGGGTAAGTACAGCAGCACATTATTGTTTGGTTCGCCTTTTTTGGTCTGATCTTCGTCCACTTTGCGCACTATAGCCTCACGATATTCTGTGTTTTCCGAACCAAAATTCTTGTTTATGCCGAAGATAAGAGCCTGCAAAATCCCTATGGATATTGCTATACCTAAAGTATAAAGAAACATAACCGATTTTAGTTCGCTCCATATTAAACCTATTTTTTGAGAGTTTTTTCTGTGCGATGATTTCCATATTCCATGCACAACACTGGCTATCAGCGATATGCCTACGATAATAATGGCATACTGATACAACGGCAATACGAAAGGTAATAACGTGTCATTATAAGCCCATGCACCAATAACAGCTACAATAACAAGCGCAAAGAAAGCAACAATAGGTACAAGGGCACCGATAAGATAGCCTATATAGCCTATTACTTTTCCTATTTTTGAACCTCCAAAAGCCAGCAAAATATAGCGCGCATAGAGCTTTTGACCGAGCGTTAATTTCTCGCTGATGTCAATAATATTCTCTGGTGAAGGAGGAAATGTTTTTACAGGTGAGAACGATGTATATGTATGCTGTCCGCCTTCTGAAGCTTTGAAACAGGTTTCTACGGTAGTATCATCGGGTAGTTGGTCAAACGCCTCTTCGTCTTCCTGAAATAGGGTACCATCAGGCGCGATTAGCTTGAGATATGAATACAATGTATAGCCATCGTCATCACTATATTCTTCCGCAGGCTTAGGCTCTATCAGAATATCTTGATGCCTTGGTAAGCCTTGCAGAGTATGGTCTGAAGGGGTGAACCATGCCTTTATTTCTACCTCCTCGTCAGCCAGTTCGCCAAACAGCGTGTCGCATAAATATAGGAAGTCGTCATCACTGACATGTCCTCGTTTTATCAGAATGATATTGTGGTCTGCCTCGCGTGTTTCCATAATATTTAAAGAGAGGCTCTGCTTAGTGCCTGCCAAATCCTTACGTGCTAAGCGCTTCAGCTTTTTACGTAGTTCGTTGAGAGGCATATTTTTGATAACAATCGTTTTTTCCATATTCCGTTTTGTGTCATTTTTGTGTTACTGCACGTCTTTCAATCATTTTTATATCTTGGTATCTTATCAGCTTAGAGCCTTCCTGGTCCTGCCACCTTTACCTTTTTACTCTTTTGTTTTCTTATTTTTTCTCTGTCCCCTTTACCTTTTTATTCTTTTACTATCTGTCCTTTGCATCGCCTTTTTTACCTTTTTACTTTTTTACCCTTTTACTTTTAAATCATTGCCAATCTACCAACACGTGTGTAAAGTCGCGTTGCTCTAAGGCTTTTTCTTCGATATAAAAGAACATGATTGATTCTGCTCTTCCTAACTGTAGCGGGTGTAAATCTTCTGTGTCGCCATCAAAGCTCTCTAATTGAAGCAGCATAAAATAATCGTTGCCTTGTTGTAATTCTTCAATATGCTCAAGCGGAGAACGCTCTTTCCATTGTGCCCCGCCAAACATATGGCCCATGTGCATGTGGAAGTCTTGAAAATAGCTATTGATAACAGCGTCATACGTTGCTTTTGTAGTTGAGGGCTCTCCTTCAGTATAACTATAGTACATATAGTCGTGGAATCCTAATTCTGGTTGAAGAACTAAGGGTATGCTATCAAAGCAGAACGAACTGGATAAATCATCGGGGAAGGGGCGCTCGGGCGTTATGGGTTCTTCAGGCAGATAGATAACCTTATACGATTCTTGGTCATCGCGATTCGAAGTCTTTAGGTCGGCAAAAAAGAAAAGCATGCCTTTCTCTCCTAAAGGAGGTTGAGTGTCTTGTGCTTCTTGGCTGCCAAAAGCTTCGCTTATTCTTATTTGTGCCAGAAAACTCATTGGAACTCCATTATGATAAGGCCACGCAATATCAGCGGGTAGGTTGGGACGCCCGCCTATAATCGATGTAAATTCGGGACGGTCTTGGCTATCGGGCGCATACGGTAGAAGGTAAATGGCTATCCCTGCGTCCTCTGTAAGTACCTTCGTAGCTTCGTCATAGGTGAGAAAGGTCGTTGTTGAAGTGCTCTTCTTAAAATGCGGAGCCACCGCTTGTAGAATATCATGGAGTGACTCTTCTTCGTTATAGAAGAACTGAATGATATGTTCTTTCGATTCGATAGCAACGTTATCGCTAAACACATGCACATGTGTGACCTTACTCCAAGGAATAAAAAGAGTAATAACATAGTCCTTCAGTTTGCGCACTTTATTATAATCGACCTCTTCATTCTGTAAGTCGTCAGGGTTAATAACGATGCAAACGCCATCTTGTAATATCAGCGACGATGCTTTAGCTTCGTGAAGATTGCGGTATGCTTTTTCATTAATAATCAGCTGTTTTAGATAAAAAATAATCAGAGATATGATGCCAACAAAGGCACCTTCGACTGTGCTTCTAAAAGCATATAGGTTAATAGTAAGCCAGCAACATAGGTAACTGCCCCAGCTTGTTAACGTGAAGTTGCGAAAGTTGCTCCATATATATTGCCATTTGCTGTCGGGTATCTCGTAAGCTGTATGGCTAAAATAGTTTTCGTCGCTTTCGAGCGGCATTTTGGCTTTTTTGTTTCTTTTGAAACTTTGCAGGGACAACATGCCGAAAAGCAAGGTGGAAAGTGCTAAGATTGCGATTTGGTGTGCGGTCATTTTGAACGTTTTTTAATGATGTTTGCAATATGCAGACGATACATTCCGTATGTTATCGAATTGTTAATATCAAATATTCTATTTATATGGCAAAAATATAAAGAAAATCTGAGAATCATTCACGTTTTTCGGCTTTTTACAAATGTGATAAATCAAAGGAAATAATAGGGTTGTTATCATAATATCGTCGTTTTATTTTTGCGATTTTTAGGCACTGTGTTATGCTTCTTTCATCTATGCCTTTCTGTCTGAAAACCAAGCCTTTTTACTTTTGCTTCTCTTATCTAAATGGTCTGTCCTTTATGTCTTTTTGTCCAATCCTTTTTCATCTTCTTGTTTCTTCGCTTCGCCAAAATTACATGTTCTTTATATCTTTTTGTCAAAACTCTTATGTTCTTTCGTCGTAAGGGTAGAGGTTCGTCGTTCGCCGTACAATGCGTACTACGTTCGTCGTACGCATTGTGTGACGACCGTCGTATAACGTGTACTACGGCCGCCGTACCGCATGCATTGCACCGTAATAGTTCAGCCGTTATATTATAAACACGATAATCTTAGATAACAAAGCC
>JABCPF020000033.1 GCA_013333285.2 Prevotella sp. | reverse complement strand
GCATCGGGAGTTTTATTATGTATAACATGAACGAATCATGGGAATACTAAGGTACAAATCAATTAATCCAAACGATAAACCAATATGGCTGTTAAAGCTACAGATGGCAATCAGTAATACTTACTCTCTGCGAGGAATAGAAGATACTGAAGAGGAGTGGAAACAGTTGAAAGACTTTGTCGACTGGTTTATTTCTAAGTTGTATGTTCGCAAAGACATAACAGTGAAAAGCGATATAAGCACCTACCTTATAAGGGAAGATAATCAGACCCATCTGCTTATCAAACGAAACAGAAAATTAATTCAAACATATTATATTCAAAAATAATAATTATGATTACAATTTTAGACGAACTTAAAAAGCGATTACAAGTGTGGCACGAGAATCGTGCTGACAGAATTGAAAACAGGCGTCAGGTACAACTTGATGCAGAGGCACGTGAAGTTGTGCAGGTAATGGAATTTAACGGCAATCTATACGTGAGCGTACACGGCATACCACTCTTTGGCAAAGAGGACATCTGTGGCGACTTTACCGAAGCTGTAGCTAATGCACGTAGCGCTTATAAAGATTGGAAGGAGGAAAAGCTATGGGAGCGAACAGGAACTATGCACGATTTTACACGCTGCTAAAAAAGATGCCGTGGGCGGACAAAGAGACGCTGGTAGAACAATATACGAATGGCAGGACAGTGCATCTGCGCGAGATGTCAGTAAAAGAGTATAATTCTATGTGTAGACAGATGGAGGAGATTACAGGTTATGACGATCAAAGACGCAGGTTACATGATCAGCTACGAAAAGCTCGCAGCGGTGTGCTACATCAGATGCAACTCTACGGAATAGACACAACGGACTGGAACCGCGTCGACGCATTTTGTAAAGACCCACGTGTAGCAGGCAAGCGCTTCAGGGAGTTAACCACTGACGAGCTCAATGGTCTGAATACTAAGATGAGAATAATTATTAGAAAACAAAAATAATAACAAATTATGGAATCAATAATGAAAGAAATGAGTAACAACTCATTACAGAATGAAGAAACAAAAGTGACCGTTGAAATGACGGCAGAGGAGAAAGCTCGGTTTGAGGCTTTTCAAAAATCAGAGGCCAAACGTGCTGCAGAAGAGGAAGCCCGTGCTGACCGCGAGATGTACAAACAAATGGTGGACGAAGAAATCGAAAACTCTATCCCCGTTTTGTTTTCGGTGAGCGAGCAGATAAAGCGTAGTAAACAACAAGTGCTGGACAATTTTCGAACTATCTTGGATTTAAAAGGTAATATCTTTAAAACAAGTAGGGATAATCAGAAAAGCCATACCTTTACAAACTCAGATGGGAATAAGCGCATTACGCTGGGCGTGTATGTAACTGACGGCTATCGTGATACCGTAGAAGATGGCATCGCTATTGTCAAGGAGTATATTGAGAGTTTGGCTAAAGACGAGAAGACGAAATCTCTTGTTAGTATGGTATTGCGCCTCCTCTCGCGTGACACCAAGGGTACTCTAAAAGCTTCGCGTATTGTCCAGCTACGTAAGGTGGCAGAAGAGACTGGTGATAATCACTTTCTTGAGGGCGTGCGTATCATAGAAGAGAGCTATCAGCCCGAAGTAAGCAAGCAGTTTATTCGCGCCGAAGAGAAAGATTGTAATGGTATGTGGAGAACTATTCCGCTTGGCATGACAGAATGTTAACAGTTTGTTTACTTTTCTATATCTAAAATTCCCTGTAACTCTTGTGTTTACAGGGAATTTTTATTAATTTTGCATATAGCATATTAATATAAAAAAGATGTCGAAAGGAAGAAATAAGCAGCTTATAGATGAACGTGACAAGAAACTCTTCGAGAGATTCTATTATTGGTCAGAGGTGCAGCGTCTGCGCTTTGATGACGTTATTCATAAACTCTCAACAGAAGAGTTCTTCCTGTGTGAAGCTACTACGCTTCGCATTATCAAACGTATGCTCATGGAAGGTGCGACAGTAAATGGATCAGCGGTGAGAAAAAGCAGGTATATGGGATTTAGGACTTCAAGACAACCTTCAGCTTCTTCCGCTCAACCTTCAATGTTTCCCGAGTAGCCTCTGATATGGCACAAGTGTAGTTTTCTTCATACACTTTTATGCCATGATTGAACGTAAAGAATTTAGAACGAGTGCGTATTAACGCCCCTTTATCGTTCGCCCGATAACCCTGCAACAATGTATGCAGGGCTTTTCTTTTCTCTTCCCTTTGCATGATTTGGTCTACTGTATTACTGCCACCATGCGTATCATCGTAACAGTCGAGAATAAGGCGCACACGAACTTGACAGGTGCCGTGTTGTGTCCAGTCACCAGAATCGCTCCAATCGGTCCCCGGAAGGTCTATTAAAATCGCAGGGAAGGTAAGTGGGTACATATCGATGTTTTCGTCATCAAGGGCTTCGAGTTGCCCGTAATCCTCATCTATGGTGCGTGCCCAGGGTAGTTCGCGGGAAAGATGATCTATGAGATTAACGAGTATTGATTCCATTGCTTATTTCCTTTAATTTATTAATTATGACTTGATTAATCTTTTCGTGCAGTTCTTTGCTTTCACCAATGAACTGTCGACGGGGCATCTTAATCTTAATATTGAGCTTTTCCTTTTTTGTCAGTGCCAGTGCGCGCCACTTCCTTGCCTCTTCGGGCAAGTCTTTGGGCAGCTTTCCGCCCTTACTAACCCTGGCAACAGAATAGGCCTTTGCCCACGCCATTTTGCGCATTTTGGGCGTGATGGTGGGCTGCGAATGTATAGTTCCGCCCTCATTGTGGATGCGCGCATACGGCACGGGATTGACTACTGTCACCTGTCCCGGGGCCCCAACCACATCGATGCTGTTCATTAGATGATCTCGCTGCGAGGTGAGGGGTTTACGTTCGTCGCCAGCCTCCTGTCGACGTGTTTTCTTCCACGGTCGCAGTCCGCCATCTACGAACCCGCTCTCATCGAAATTGTGCATAAAGTGGTTTTTCGCCACGACAGCCACCTTGCGCGGTATTTCGTCGCGCATGGCCGCCTCTACCTGCTTCGGTGCACGGGCTATGATGTTGGCTATTTGTTTGGCATCCATAGAAAATAATTGTTTAATTATTTGTTTATACGAAATATTTTGTATCTTTGCAACGCATCAGTAATGATGTAGGGATGGGGTCTAAAAACCCTGTACCGCCACGAGGTCGCTTTTCAGCGGCCTTATTTTATTTCCTTTAGCGTCTTTTCATCAGCAAAATAGAAGTAAATTTTTCCTTTATATTTGCGCCTTGCTTCGTTAATGGCAGTATAATACTTACTTTCATGTGAGGGTAATTGCAAGATAACTGCCTTTGCTCCCTGTTTTGTCAGTGCCTTTTGAATATATTTAACAATATTTCCAGCACCTCCATCGATGCGTTTTAAGTCTGCCGGCATTCCGTCAAACGTAATATCATAAGACATGCCATCAGGCTTCTCTGTATCGGATAGGTGCTCAATAAAATGTCCATTGTCAGCAAGCACTTTACACATAGCTTTTTCCTTATTGTACTTTTCTTTTTCTTGCTTGCTTTTCGCGGCCTCCTTGATTCTGTCTTTGTGCGTGACAACGAATCCGTTATCGGTTAGGTAAGTGTGTTTCCATTCTTTTTCATTATATGCCGTTATCAGCTTTTTCGCAGACGAGGGTAGAACTTTATCTATATACGGACATTTAAAACAGTCTTTTTTGCGATTTTGAAACGCTGCCTTAATCCGGTTCTTAATACCCTTCGGACTGTAGAACGGACAACGGGCACAGTTTTCGGGGAAGTACGGGTGTGTATCGTTAATGAGGTGCCCGTCCTTTCCTGGATTATTATCAAGGCCTCTCTGTAGTTGTGGTGCAGGCATTTCTTCTACCAAATCATCTGGTGATGCTGGTTCATCGGTTGCCTCAAGGCGACACTTACAGTTCCATCTGTCCTGCGGATGATGCTTCTCCCAAAACGGGTGATCCACGGGCAGTGTGAGTTTCTTCTCCCAATACGAGCGGTGCGAAGCTTCGGCATCGGGCGAGGTAGTAGGCATCCACCTTAAGTTGGGCATCACATCTTTATTGCGAACAAATTCTTGCCAGTCTGCTGCGGCATGTGCCCGCAGTACAGACGTGTTATATTCGGTTCGAAGCCACGAACCCACGTGGTGTGACGAGATGTTTTGAACATCGTTCAACCACTGTTTGAATGGTTTTAATTGGCCACCTTCATCATAGAGTTTATTTGCCATTGCTTTACCCATAGCGTGCACTTTGAATGCAGCAAAGACCTCGTTACTATGACGTATGGCATTTAGAAACTCATCGTTGTGTCGGGGCTGATAGTCGCCTCTTGCCAATCCCTGCGCTGCAGCCTCATGTAGTAGGCGTAGAAGCTCACGCCACATCTTTGGTTCGATCTCGTTTGACGTATCGAAGCCATCGTATACTGAATGCAGAAAGTCACTCAGTATATCGGCTGAGAAGTTGACATTAGCTGCTTCATTGTGGAAGTGGCTGTGACAGCCACAATGCTCCCCACCATAGTAAAGTCCGTCAATTAAAAGTCGTTGTCTGCCCCGATAGGCTTCGGGGCGAGGCCGAAAAAACGGCGCAGGGTATTGGAGGGTGTTGTGGGCTTTATTTCAGGTGTGGGTTCTGCAGATTCCTGTTGCAGTTGTTCGCGCAGCGCAGCGCGCTCCTCCTCCTTTTTTGTTTTTAGCTCGTCATAGTTCTCAGGTTTAACGATGCCAAAGGTTTCGTACAAATAATCGTCGTCAATGGGCAGCCCCATATTAGCGCATTTCTGCACTATATCGATTTGCTGTGCCACGTCTACCTTGTCTTTCTTGGCATAGACAAACTCACCCCCTTCGGTGTTAAAGCCCAATGCAGCAAAAATATCGCGCATCTGATAGTTCAGAATGTCAAGGATAAACTCACGGTCGTCCGCGTTCATCTCGTCTTCTTCTTCCTTATGTATGCTGCCTAATGCCTGCGTGCCTGTGTCTTTGGCATCGGTTGTGAGTGTATTGCCCAGCACGCGGATACTTATTTTGCTGTCCCAATACTCGGTGAAAGTACGGTACAGTTCACTGCTGCCCGTCTTATTAGCTGATTCAAGCAGTTTCAAATCACTATCCTTTGGGTGTATGTAAACTGCATTGGTACCCTGCGAGCGTGCCTCTCGGATGAGAGATTTACGTGCTTCTTCGTCTCCCGCGTCGTAGGTGTACTCTCTAATTGGCATACCGAAGATGTTGCAAAAACGCGCCCAGTCACCCATATTTCCTTTTTTATAA
Organism: Prevotella sp.; assembly: GCA_013333285.2. GTDB lineage: Bacteria > Bacteroidota > Bacteroidia > Bacteroidales > Bacteroidaceae > Prevotella. Next base: position 1,252 of record JABCPF020000033.1, on the reverse strand, counting down.
AGTACTGCTGGGAGGATCTCTGCAAAAATACCCAGTCCGCGTTCCGAACCAACAAATAGCGTGTTAGGATATAACTCAATGGGTAGGCCCTCTGTATCGCCCTGGTAGCGCAACAGCAAGCGATGTATTGGGTCGTAGTGCTTGCGGTCGATAGAGTCAACGCGAATGTTACCATCCTCGCCCATACGAAATTGTACAAGTGTAAAGCCCCAAAACTCGGAGAGGATTAATTCCTTGCGCAGCTCCTTAAACCAAGGTGACCGTAGCTGCTTGTTAATTGTCTCGTCAGGTTTACCGTCGCGCTTAAACTCTACAGGAATTTGCGTCACTCCTCGCAGTCGCTTTGCCATGACGCCTGTCAGGTGTAGGTCGAAGTTCGCACTCTCATACATATCGTACAGTCGCACACGGTTACTGTAGTCAATACCACGTGCTGAGGTGACTGCATTCATGTAATGCTGCAGATTGAAATGGAATAACTCTGGCATCTGTAACACCACATCTGGTTGCCGGTCGCCCTCCCTTGTAAGCATACCACCTTGTTTTATGTATCGCTTGCTTGCTCGTTTATCTTTTAAGTTTGCCATTGGCTTAATTTTGAATTATATATTATAAATTGTAAATTAACCTAAGATCGGTCTTATCTCTTCGGCTTTGATTTGCCAACGCGACTTGTCTTCGAGGTCGTCCGTAGGCAGCAGGGGTGCGCCATCGATGGTCACATCGCCTCGCATCACACCCTTGAGCCATTCCACAGCACGGTCGTAGCGATCCTGCCGTATCTTCGACATCTTGTAGGGGTTGTGCTGACAGTATATGTGGTAGATAGCGATGTCGAGCGCGAACATCAGTACCAGCGCATGACGGTCGGTGCCACGTGCTTCGAAAATGCGGTTACAGTCGTACTTCTTATTCAAGTACGACCGCATTTCAGCAATGGCCCGGTCTTCGCAAATCTCTACGATCTGTGGGTCGTAGTCGGCTGTTCCCTGTCGTAGCAGACTGTCGAGTATCTCCTTATGTATACTCGCATCGTAGTCGGTTATGTCTATAAAGTTGCTCATATTTACAATATAAAAGGGTTGTCTTTGTTCAAGTCTTCGTCGTTGAGCGGTATGGTATAGGTAGGTTCCAGTTCTCCTGTCTTCGTGTCCACCATCGTCACGCCGCCCTCGATGGCATCCGGGCCGTCGGCGGGGTAAGGTAGCGTCAGCTCAAAGAGCTTAAATTGGTTGATGAGTTCCTGCATATG
>JABCPF020000032.1 GCA_013333285.2 Prevotella sp. | reverse complement strand
GCCACCAATTTATAACCACGCTCGCTGGCCAAATTGCGGTTTCCCACAACCCAGTATGAGCCATCTTGCAAGCCGATAGAATAAAGTTCGTTGATATCTGGCGGACGCCACGACCAACCAATATTAGCACGAGCGTCCCAGTTTTCGTTGAACTGATAATGCCCTGCAAGGCTCATCGTGAAGTTACTATACAGTTTAAAGTCGTCGTAATACGTGTAATTGCTCAGGCTACTGTAGCCATTCACCGACATGACACGGAAGTCATATCGCATGCCGAGCGCCATTTGCAACTTTCCCCACTGCGCTTTGTGCAGGAAATAACCGCCCATTGACAACGCGGCAAAATTGGGAACAAAGGCAGGTTGTTTCGTACCCGGGTAGTTAAAATTGGTTTGATAGGTATCGGAAATGCCTGCATCGGTCGTCATATTCCACAGTTTCCAACGGGCATGCCACAATACATCAAACTTGTATGTTTTTAAAATCAGGTCCTGTACTGGAATCCAGCTCCACTGAGTCTTCTTACGATTCTCGAACTCTTGGCGCAAATTCTCTTGGAACGACAGTGTAAAATCAAGACGATGATTTTCATTAACGTCCCATTTTACTTCGCCTTTCATCGTCACGTGTTGCGATTGTTGGAAAGGAGGCTTTATGCGATACGAGAAGGGATAGATGGTTTCGGGTGACGGGCGGCCATATTCGAAGCGCTTAATCAGCTGTGCAAGGTCGGAGATTTTGCTGGCATAGTAGATGCCGCTGCGCTGATAGTACAGACTTGTAAATAAGGTTGCCGTAACCTTTCGGCCGTGATAGCCTGCCTGTGCCGAAAGGCTGATGGTGTTATAACCCGTATTATTCAGCACGTAATCGGCAGTACGATAGTCACCTCCGCGCGTGTACATACCGTGAACACGCAGTCCGAAGTTCTTGTATCCGCTTTCAACGCTTCCCGATCCGCTAAATCCGCGTGCGTTTGTATCATATCCCATGTTCACGTTTCCGTTGACAACGGGTTTGTTTTGGCCGTGTGGCAGCGCTGCATCGTTTAGTAAAACCACGCCGCCCATTGCGCCGAAGCCATACCTTATACATTCAGCTCCCTTCACCACTTCGACCATACTCGAACCCGTATAGTCTAATTCGGGAGCGTGATCAGCACCCCAACTCTGGCTCTCAAGGCGCACACCGTTATTCATTAACAAAATACGGCTGCTGTGCATACCTTGTATAACAGGCTTAGCTATGGTGCTACCCGTGCTCACTGAGCTTACACCGGGCACGGTTTCCAGCAGTTTTGCCAACGACGTAGCGCCACCACGCTCGAGCGTTTCGCTGCTAATGGCCGACGATTGCTGTAGCGCATTGGTGTGTCGTTTTTGCGCAGTCACCACCACGTTATCAAGTTGTCGAGAGTCGTCTTTGAGGCTAAGAACAACCGTTTTACCCGCTGTTACGGCAACAGTTGTAGACAAACTTTTATAGCCAACATACGAAACATCAACCTTTACCTTCTCTATGGCACGATTGAACTTGCACACACAGTGGCCCTGTGCGTCAGTAATAGCAGGACTTACCGCTCCTTTGCAACGCACAACAGCGCCTATAAGGGGTTCGGCTGTTTGCTCAGATACAATGCGAAAGGTAATTTCGAAGCTCGATTCGGCTTCTTTTTCATAGCTCGTAACAGCGTGAGCTTCAGCACGTACTTGCACCGTAGGAACAAGCAACAGCAACAAAACCATGCTCGTTACGGGTATAAACGTCTTGAAACTCGTTGCGAGTTTAAAGCAATTTTTTAACATACAGTTTAACAAATAACAGTTTTTTGGGTTTAAAATTAAGGTTAGGCTCACCCCTCATCTCCCTCTTTTGTCAATGTTTTTAAAGTCATTGCTGCAGAACGGCAGGTTAAAGGTTACACCTCCAGTAGCGTTTTCACAACGCACTGTCTCGATTGAGAGTGCAAAATTAAACAAAATCGCAGAACGCCACAATACCCAAAGGTGGGTATTATTTATTGAACTTCTCGATACCTACATCTTAGGGGGCGAGGAAAATGTCTGTCGTTGTAACCCACTTTAAAATATCACGCATTGGCAAGCTTGTTACTTCGTGTGCATATTATTTTTTGTTCGCGTGGCCCTTATTTCTGTTTCGCTTCATCAAATAAAAAAAGAGGTCTGCCGTGCAAACCTCTTTCAACGTTATTTTGTCGTTATATTTTCGACTTATTTCGTTCTTTTTATAAACTTTTTTATGTGTTACATTTCCACTATGCCTACGTAACCGTGATTGTTATTTTCTATTGTGTGCCTGCCCATTTTGCAGCATTCATTGCACGTTTTTCATAAACAACTTACAATTTGTTACGTTGGGCTACAGCCTCTACGTTATGTTTATTTTGTAAGAACTTCACCAGCTTCCTTTACTTTCTTTGCTTCGGCTTTCACTTTATTAGTGGCTTTTTTATAAGTTTTTTTGACATCAGCTTTTACTTTTTTAGCTTCGGTCTTCACTTTATTAGTGGCTTTTTTATAAGTTGCTTTTACAGAATCTTCTATTTTTTCACCTTCTGTCTTAGCCTTATTATAGTCTTGTTTACACTCTTTCTTAACAGCATTTCCTAATTTACATGATTCGGCCTTAGCATCACTATGACCATTCCTGCAAAGAGTTTCAACAGAGTCTTTTAAATTTTTGCATTCAGCCTTGGCATCTTTACACCTTGCTTTTGCGCAATCGGCATCAGCACCAGCCTTTTTCTCGCATTGCTCCATCTGAGCCTTAGCTTCTTTGCCCTTGTTACAAGTGTGATTGTCCTGTGCTTGTACCATTACGGTACCCATTGCAAACAACATAACGTTTGCCAATACAATCTTTCTCAAATTCATAACCTTTTATTATTTGAAGGATTAAACATTTATTTTTCCGTCGGTATCTCTCTTACGTCCGACTGCGTGCAAAGATAAGTTAAAACGAATATAGTCCAAACACGCTGCGTTATAATTAAATTTTATTTAACGTCTTTCGCTATCTCTTAACCATCATTGTTGCACTTACAAGGGGCTTACAACCGAATATCAGGGCTTATAGCCCTATCTTACCCCGTAATGCTTTCTATAAACAGCCATATATTCAGCGCGGTGACAATAGCTGCTATGGTATAAAGGAACACGGCGTTGGGCTTACGGTTGGCATATTTGCCCATGACGCGATGCGAAGATGTGAGATATACCTGCAGAAAAACGGTGAAAGGCAACTGCACACTCAACGCCATCTGCGAAATGATAAGACCATAAAAGGGGTCGCTAATGAAGAAAATAATGAGCAACGACACGCCATACGACAGCACAATACCTACTACCGAGTGGGGGTCACGCACGTTATAGGGTTCGTTAAACAGCCCTGCGAAGATACTTCCTGCGGCCATTCCGCTCGTCACCGTGCTCGAAATTCCGGCTAACAACAGCGCTAAAGCGAAGATAGTACCTGCATTAGTACCCAAAAGTGGCTCGAGAAGCTGTTTGGCTTGCCCCAAATCGTCAACCGATGTATGATGCTGGAAAAAGGTGGTAGCGGCCAAAAGTATCATGGCGCTGTTAATAGCCCACCCCACTATCATTGAGAAAAGGGTATCGAAAAACTCGTAACGAAGGGCCTTTTCCATTGAGGCCTCGCCCTCTTGATTAATTTGACGACTCTGGATTACTTCCGAATGTAAAAATAAATTGTGTGGCATGACAACGGCTCCCAATACGCTCATGATGATAAGCATGCTGCCATGGGGTACCGACGGCACCACCCAGCCCTGCGCTGCAGCAGGCCAATCAATGTCGACAAGGAACAATTCGTAGATGAACGACAGGCCAATGACCGACACAAAACCTATAATTGCGCGCTCCATGCGCCTGTAAGTATTGGTAAAAAGCAGCAGCGACACGGTAATAACCGTAAACAACGAGCCCCACACAAGGGGCACACCAAAGAGCATTTGCAACGCTATGGCCGAACCTAATATCTCTGCCAGCGACGTGGATATGCTGGCCAGAACGGCACTTCCTATAACAGGCCTGCTCACCCATGAGGGTGTATACTTTACGGCGGCTTCGCTTAGGCATAGGCCTGTCACAATACCGAGGTGGGCAACGTTATGTTGAAGGGCAATAAGCATGATAGTAGAGAGCGTTACTACCCACAGAAGGGCGTAACCATAATCGGAGCCTGCAGCAAAGTTACTGGCCCAATTGCCTGGATCAATAAAGCCAACGGTAACGAGAAGACCTGGTCCGATATACTTAAAAATGTCGATACCGCCGAGTATTCGCTTATGGTCGCGCCGCTTTAATTCGCGTAATAAGTTGATCATATTTATCCTTTCTTTTCGTGATTTGGGCCGCAGGCTGTCATTGGACAAGCGTTGTCGTCAGCACATGCCGTTGGCATAAGACGGCAAAGTTAAGAAAAATATTGTTGTGTACAAGTATTTTCGGTCTATATATTTTGCATCATCTCCAAAGTTTTTTTCTCTACCCCATGCCAAACCTTATCGGCATCTTTTTTTCTTTAAATAGCAGAAAAAACGCTTGTTTTATGCCGTCATCGGCAAGAAAACGCGTATTTCTACGATAAAAATAACATTTTTATGCCGCTATTATAGTTGCTTGGTAAGACCTTAACAGTAAAAAGGGTGCAGTACGACGGCCGTAGCACGAGCTGTTGACGGCCGACATACAACGCATACTGCAGCCAACGTACAATGTGTATCACGGTCGGCGTATCACTACCCTATTTCTTAAAACAGAAAGACATGTAGACGAAGACAGAAAGACAAAAAGACAGATTTTATTCAGGAGTTAAAGGAGTTAGGGAGGTAAGAAGTTAAGACATTACTCGCAAGCATGGAGGAATTATTCGGGAGGGAGGCTATAAAGGAGGTTCAAGGAGTGAAGACTTTGTTGAGGAGTCAGGAGTTAAGGAGTTAGGGGGAGTTAAGAATTTCTGCAGGAGTTAAAGAAGTTAAGGAGGTAAGGAGTTAAGAATTTGTTGAGGAGTCGGGAGTGAAGGAGGTAGAAGGAGTGAAGATTTTTTTGAGGAGACAGGAGGGAAGGAATTAGGAAGAGTGAAGGCTGACATTTTTAAAACGAAGAAAGCCCCGAGCGTTCAGAGAGAACACTCGAGGTCTTCGTATAAAAAGTAACCGCCTACTCACGAATGAACACGATAGCTTTCGGCAGTTGGTAATAGGTTCTTTATAAATCGTCGACGTACGTAAACTTCATGGTTTTCACGTTGAAAGCGGCATTATCGAACACTACCTTTACCTTATGACGACCCGTTGTAAGGCGTAAGTCGCGGGTAGATACGGTATTATACTGATAGTTTCCCCAGCCACCAGTAGGTATTACGTTAATAGTGCCTGTAGCATTTACACCATCAACTTCGTAGTGCATGGTGCCACCATTACCCGATACGCAGAGTTCAAGGCTGTAAACACCGCCATCTTGCACGTCGATGGTGTAAACAAGCCACTCGCCATTAGCCGTATAACCAATGTTTGAAGAGCCTTCGATGTCAACGCCGCGAGCGTTATCATCGCCGTTATCAGCACGATAGTTGCTGCCTCCCTGATTTTCACGGGTGGCGTCGTGCCAAGCTACCTCAGGGCCTCCAAAGTCGAAGTCGAGGAAAGAAAGCTCAAGCGGTGTATCCTTTTTGAGCAAGTGAGGACCCTTGAAGGGGCTTGTCTTCGATACATACACGTTGATATCCTTCGTGATAGTGCCACGACGGTAGTGTACTACTGTCGAACCCTCAGCTATTCCGCTGATAGTTCCGTCGTCGTACACGTGCGCCACGTTATCATTATCCGACCACCACGCGAAGTCGCTACGCGCTACGTTGTTGGCGTTTCCGGGTACGGTAGATGCCAATATTTTTTGTGTGGCTCCGGGAATAAGACTTACAGCATAGTTGCCAAAGAGCTTAGGAGCGGTTAATATCACATCGGTGAGTGGGTTGCTATTCACTACTGTCACGCCGACGGTGAACTTAGCACCGTTCTTCATCACCACAATGCTGGTGCTTCCCTGTGCTACGGCCTTCACAATGCCGTCGTCGGTTACGGTAGCAATGTCCTCAGCCTCACTGCGCCACTGGGCTTTTCCTGCTACGGGGCTAACGAGAAGCGTATCGCTCTGGCCCACAATGAGGGTTATTTCGTTCTTGTTTACGTATATCTCGTTGGTTACTCCTTCGCGCTCATAGCTATCGCAGGCGGTGAGAAAAGCCAACGAGCCAAAGGCGAGGACGAACAGATTTCTTACTGATTTCATAATGTAAAAGATTGGAGGTTTACAGTTTGTCATCAACTATCTTCATACGAAGTTCTTCCTTGATTTCGTACCAGTCGGTACCCGACTTATATTTGTAATGAAGAAGGAAGTTACCATACTTGCTGCCATAGCTTGTTTCTTCAATAAAATACTTGTTAGGGTAGTCGGCATCGCCCGATAATTGTACCACCTCAATGTCACGATAAGGACGAATTAGTATCGTTCCGTCAGCATTGATATCGAGGAATATCGCAAACTTATCGAGGTTAGCGCGCGACTTATCAAACGTTTCGTTGCCTGCCATTGTGCGTACGGTGTTGGCGCCGATAGCGAAAAGCGTCTTCGTTCCAGGCACAGCCAGCGCTGTTGTGCTACCGTTTACGTAACGCAATTCGGACATACTGTAGCTTGATCCGCCTGCTGCGGCCCATGTATTCTTGATACGAACGTTATAGAAAACGTAGTTGCGAGTGGCATTTGCTTCATACGCGTCGTACGATTGTATGCGCAAAGGCAGATAGTATGTGCTATCGGGCGAAAGGCCTTCGGGCCTAACGGTCAGAGGGATAACGCCTGTGGTTTGACCCGCCTTGACAACAAACTGCATTGACGATAGGGTATAATGGCTCTCAGGAAGTAGTCGGGCATACTTGTCGACAGCGTTATCATACTGCGTTACGTTATAAGCCTCGAGTAGTTCAGGGGCTTTTACGATATTGACCGTGACGTCTTTATCGGTTCCTGTTGAACCACCCATCGACAAGGCTACGTAGCCAACGCGCGCGGTATCCGACAGATTGAATACCTTTTCGCTTACATGGTCGGCATTGCTTACAAAAGAGAAGACGTGCTTATACTGCTCCTTCGTGAACACTTCGTTCTCATTGCACGAAGCCAGAAGCAGGAAAGCTGCCGGACATAATAAATATTTCGCTTTCATATTTTGAAAAAATCGTTGTTTAAAATTTGTTTTTTTAGGGGTCGGGAGTTATTCTTTTAGGAGATAGAAGTTGTTTTTTTAGGAGACAGGAGTTAGGGAGTTAAGGAGTTAAGACATTACTCTGGCAGTTGTCTTACTATTATTTATTTCCGTTTCTCCTTTTTTATCTTTACCCTTTTCTTTAGATATTCTATCACTTTTTATGTGGAGAAGAATGGTATTGCAAGGGTTTTGCAGACATTTGTCTTAACTCCTTCTAACTCCGTAACTCCTTAACTCCTTTAAGAAACTGTCTTTGCTCGCAAGAGAAAAGGCAGTTTCTCACTCTTTTTAATTCCACCCTGGGTTCTGCGACATGGCAGGAATCTTGCGAATTTCTGAGTTAGGAATAGGCATAAACATCATTTTTCGGTTCACGACACGGCTACCCACGCGGTTCGAATTAGGAACTGTGCGCTGATAATATGTCGCTTTTGTGCCGTCCATATTCATGCCAGTCATGGTTACTGACTCCGAAGCCTCATACTGTCCCCAGCGGCGAACATCATAGTAACGTTCGTTTTCGAAGAGCAATTCAACCATACGCTCCTGCTCGATAAGCTTCTGGACCTTGTCGGCATCAGCAGCTTCGGACACTGACATGCCCGGTAAGCCTGCGCGGTGACGCACCTGATTGAAGGCCATACGCATTTCGTTGACATCGCGTGAGAGCGTGAAGGTTTCGCCACCCAGCTGTACGGTGTGCGTGGTGGTGAGGTGATTCAATGCCTCTGCATACATTAACAGGATATCAGCATAGCGAATCATGGGATAGGCTTTGGTTAAACGCTTAGCATTTGTGCCTGTCCACGCATCAGTAGGATTGATGAATTTCTTGATGACATAACCTGTAAGTGGAAAGTCAATCAGGTTACTCTGCTTGCCATCTGGCGAATCATAGTAATAGGTTATGGTTTGGTTATAATCGCCTACTGTCGATGTCGACGTCATTGGCCAAAAGCATTCGCTGAAACCTATTGAAGCATAGAAACGCATTTCGCGGTTATTGTACATGTTATATACGCCACTATTGAGGCGGTAACCAGAGAATTTCTGCTGCGTTGTGGTAAAGCCCGTTTCAGAATAAGGATATTGTGGTGTCGACTCGTCGATGTTACGACCGTCCGCCATGCGGTAAGCGTCAACCACTTTCTGCGTTACACAGCAGTGGTTCCAGCCACCCAGATGAGCAGGGAACGACGTGCGCGTGTGGGCAGTAAGGTCTGCACTGTAGCGCGCCCAAACCCATTCGGGATTGCTTGGTATCACATCTTCTCCGTTAAACATATCTGCATACGAGTGGAAAGGGTCGATACCAGCAGCACCTACTGGCCAAGGCTGGTTGTAATCAGGGTCAGTTGTGACGTTGGTTGCTAAAGCAGAGGTCTCCGATGAGCTTTCAACCGTATGCAGACGATACATAGGATTACCGCTCTTTTTCATGTCCATGACGCGCTTGCATGCAGCAGCGGCCACAGCCCAACGCTTTTCATCGTAAGTCTGATTGATATAGAAAGCACCGTCCGACTTGCGTTTCCAGTTGCCGAAACAACGGCGAGCCTCATCGCCTCCGTTGTAAGCAGGACTGGCTTGGTACACACGCAGACGAGCAATTAAGCCATAAGCAGCACCCTTTGTAGGACGACCGAAGTCGGCTACAGGCTGCATCAGTGGCAGACTCTTGGCTGCTTCCTCGAACTCGCTGCAAATATAGTCGACACATTCATCATAAGTGCCGCGCTCGCGATTGTATTTTTTCAGTTCCTCGTTGTTGGAAATAATTTCATCTCCCAACAGAAGCGTTGGTCCCCAATCGAGTAATAACCGATAGTATGCGTAAGCACGCATGAAGTGTGTGTAGCCTAACATATCGCGACGGTCGGCTGTTGACAAACCGGGCACGTTGTTAATGTTCTTCAAAACCGTATTACAGCGACGTATTGCCTTGTAGTTATTAGCGTAGCGTGTTTCGAAAATGCCAAGGTTTTTCGAATCAATCTCACCCGTAACATACTTCATTGTAATGTCGCTATTGGCGTTAGAGAAAGCCTCATCAGTAGCCAACGGACCAAGCGTATTAGGATTTGCTTCTATCAAATTGCCCTCATCAGGGAACATTCTTGATATATCCCACATATAGGCTACGGCGTTTCGGGTATTGGCAAACGTCGAATCGCTGCTTATTTCGTCAGAGAAATAGTTGTCGGCCACGTCAAGAAAGTTGCACGAGGGCAACAGCAAGGCAGAACCCAAAAGGGGTAAGAGGCCGACGATAATTTTCTTATATGTATTGTGTTTCATAATTATTCGTTGTTCTTTCAAGAAATATTGTTTCTTCGTGCCGTAAATTTAGAAGTGTAAATACAGCTGAAGCGTGTAGGTTGCAGGTATAGGATATGCCAAGCCTCTGCTGCCAGCCTGCTCGGGATCAAACTGTTTGATGCTGTCCCAAACTAATAAATTAGAGCCGATAAGCTGGAAGTCGACACCCGAAACTCCAATATGGCGCAGGTATTTTGTGCGCATGGTATAATTGAGTGTTACCTCTTGCAGACGCAAGAACCACGCGTTGCGGTTCCAATAATCAGAAAAACGTGTGTTGTTTGAGCTCTTACCATAAGTTAATCGTGGGAAGATGGCGTTAGGATTCTCAGCCAAACTTCTGTCGATACCATGCGCAGCGGCATATTCTTTCGATATCCAGCGGTTGCGTGGGTCGGCTACAATGTCGAGGACATTGCCATATTGACCTTCGAAGAAGGGCACATAGCCATAGCCAACAAGGTTAACTGTGGTGCGGCCACGTCCCTTAAACAGCACGCCTACTGTAAAGTTCTTGTAACGATATTCGCCACCAAAGCCATACATTAGCAAAGGAGTATCACCGTTATATGCCAATGGCACACGGTCGTCATCGTTAATTAAACCGTCGCCGTTGACGTCACGATACTTGATATCGCCTGGCATGTATGTACCGAATGTTTGGCGTGGACTCGACTCGATATCCTTTTGGTCTTTGAATAAGCCCAATGCCTGCAAACCTCTCTGCACACCATAGGGATAGCCCGAAACGTTTTGGTAAGGATATGCTGGCACATCTTCCTCCCAGTTCTTCACATCATTGCGCGAGTAAGTAAAGTTTCCGCGCAGCGTAAAGTCCATATTGTTGTTGATGCGCTGCTTATAAGTGAAGTTTCCATCGGCACCATAACTAACCATTCGTCCCACATTGCTGAACGGATTAGAGGTTAATCCCACATACTCTGGGATAAGAGTGCGACGCTGGAATATATTACTGCGCTCGTCATGGAAGAAGTCTAACACAACGCTTAGGCGCTCATTGAAGAGTCGGCTTTCAATACCGAAGTCGAATTTCTTTGCAATTTCCCACTTCAGATTGTCGGCTCCGATATAGCTTTCCTGCAGTGTTTCAACCTGCGACGAGCCAAAAGGTATGTTGTTAAGGCGCTCAACGATGGTAAGATACGGAAAACGCTTCTTCGTAATCTTATCATTTCCTACGGTTCCGTAAGAAGCACGAAGCTTCAAGAAGTTCAGGAACGGAAGAGCTTCCTTCACAAATTCATAGTTGGTTGGTATCCAACCCACCGCTAATGATGGGAAAAAGCCGAAGCGATGACCCTTAGCAAAGTTCTCCGAACCTGTGTAACCGAAGTTCAAATCAACCATATAGGTATCCTTATAACCATAGGTTAGTCGGCTCGAAATGCCCTGATAGCGGAACGGAATAGAACTCATGTTCGATACTGCATCAACAGAATTCTTCGCGTCGCTCATGTAATAATAAAGTAATGCCGACACACGGTGATCGTGATTAAATACGCGATCATAGTTCAATGTGCTTTCAAAGTGATACTTTCTGTACTGACTCGTGCTCTTAGAAAACGATGCAGCCTGATCGTTAACGCGCAAAACGGTATTCAAAGAGCCATCAGCGTTGCGACCAACAGCCTGATAAAGTGCGGGCTGAATGAGCCTACTTTCATGATAATACGACCCAATATTGTAAGCTCCCTGCAAGCGAAGCTTCAAACCTTGGGTGATAAAGTTCAGGTCTTGGTCAATAGCCAGTGTTACCTTACCTTCAAATCCCTGATCGGTACGGCGACCACGGCGGTTAATTGACACGTAAGGCGAGGTGAGAGAATTGGCTCCTGCCGCAGGATATTGGCCGTTAGAGTAAACCATTGGCAACAATAGCGGGTTCAGAGTAGCCTGTGAAGCCCATATAAAATCGGTGTTTGAGATTCCCGGATTATTGTTAACTGTCAGCGCGCCATCGGTACCAAAGTAAACCTTTGTAAGCGGTGTGAGCTTCAGGTCAAGGTTAGTACGATAGGTGTAACGGTTGTAACCCACGTTCGATGCGTACGGACTGTTCTTGTCGGTTTTATATGCAGCGTCTTCAATATTGGCGCCCAAACTGATAAAATACTGTGCAACGTTAGCACCTCCACGCGCACTAACGTATGCGTTTTTGTTCCAAGAGGTGTTTCTTACGGTCTCTTTCTGCCAATTTACATCGGGATAAAGGTCTGGGTCAAGGCGATTTTTGATAATCGTCATCGCCATATCGTTGTAGAGCGGAGTCTCACCACGCTCTGCGCGTGCTTCGTTAGCGAGCTGTGCATATTCGTAAGCGCCGAGGTAATTTGGCAAACGACGCAATTGGTTTAGCGTTACCGAGCCGCGCGCCGTAATCTTTATCTTGTCGGCCATACCGTGTTTTGTCGTAATCAGCACAACGCCATTAGCACCACGAACACCATATACTGCCGTTGCCGATGCGTCTTTAAGCACCGAGAAACTTTCAATATCGGCAGGGTCAAGGTCGTTGATATTACCTTCCAAACCGTCGATAAGTACTAGCGCTGATGCATTAGCTCCGAAGGTGCCTATGCCGCGAATCCAGAAGTCGGATATGTTTTTGCCAGGCTCACCGCTGCGTAACGATGTAATCACACCTGCTACTCTACCACCCATTAAGTTAGCCACCGATGTGGTAGGACGTTGTAGGTCCTGTGGGTCGACGGTAGTAACAGCCGACAATGTCGATATTTTGCGCTGCGAACCTAAGGCTGTTACAACAACCTCATCGAGCTTATTGTCGGCAACCAACTTCATTTTCAGGTCGGCTTGATTGCCCATTACCACATACTCGCGCTTTTTAAAGCCTGTGTATGAGAACACAAGCTTATCGCCGCGTGCGGCTTGAATCGTAAATTTTCCGTCGGTATCGGTAACCGTTCCCATGCCGGGCTTGTCCAAAATACTGACTGCAACGCCTATCAGCGGCTCGTCATTATCGCTCACGGTACCCGAAACCGTAAATTCTTTGTCCTTTGCTGCTTGTGTAGTTTGAGCGGCCTGACCTGCCGAACGCGTTTGCGCCGACATCTGACCTGAGGATAAAAGCAACATCGAGACGAATAAAAAATGATATCTCATGAATGTTAGGTTTTTTATTTTTAGGTATATTTTTTTAGGAGTTATGGAGTTAACTTTCAGGAGTTATGGAGTTAACTTTCAGGAGTTATGGAGTTAAGGAGTTAGAAGGAGTTAAGACAAGTGTCTGTTTTATGTCATTAACTCGTTTCGTTTCCGTCAACGCGGTGCTCACATCATTTCTTCTACTCTATCTCTTACCAGTACTTTAGAGAAATCTGAGTTTTGTCTTAACTCCTTAACTCCATAACTACTGGCTCCTAAGGAAAGAGTTTTCGAGTATTGAGAGTATTGGCTTAACTCCCTTTAACTCCTTAACTCCTGGCTCCTTTTAAAGAGACTCCTGGCTCCTGATTGAAAGGATCCTTAAGCCTTTCAATTAGTTAATAGTCAACTTACGTACACGGAAGTTACCCCAGTCGGCCACATAAACCGAACCGTCCTTACCAATACCAATACCCGTAGGCTGGTTAAAGAGGGCTTCTTTCTTCGAACCGTCCTTGTAACCAGACGTGCCAGGCACACCGAGTACGGTTTCAACCATACCTTCGGGCGATATACGGCGAATGCAATGGTTATCTTTATCAGCTATGTACATGTAACCTTCGGCATCGCAATAAATTTGGCAGGGGTTATGGAACTGCGCACGCGACAGCTCGCCATCGCGATGACCGCCACTCGTATTGCTGCTCGACAAGCGATGATACGTGTTTTCGGGGTCAGTAACATCAATAGAAGCAATGCTGTTTGCCATTGCACCTGCATCATTGAAGAACGATAAATACAGAATATTCGGGTGCTTAGGGTTGAACGTCAAGCCATAGCTATTGCCTGGAGCCGTCTTATAAATAGGTGTAACCTCGTAGGTGCGAGGATTAATTTTAATAATATCGCCGTAGTAATAACGGGTGTAGATGCAACCGTCATCGGGGTTAACCACCATCGAGTGCTTATATCCGTACTCTGGAACAGCATATCCTACGGGCCAGATAAGCTCGCGCTGGCGGGGGCTCCACATTTCTGTGGGGTCGAGGGATACGTACGAACCCACAGTGGTTTCGGTAGGAATGGTAATAATATTCGTCACAGGGTCGGCACAAGGCACATTGCCATTCTCTGGGACTACTATTTCAACCTGTCCCGTTGCTTGGTCAATGCGCATAATTCGCTCGGTTTCTGAGCCTCCATCCTGGCCACGACTTACGAGGAATATATTATTATCACCGTCAACACATAAAAAGCGGGGGTGCATAGTAGCGGTATTTACGTCGCCCGCTGTGGGCTTTTTACACTGGCCAGTACCTGCAAGTGTGGTTACCGATATTGACTCGTGATAAATAAATGGCTTTTCAAACGCAACCGAATCGTTCTCAACAACTACCGTCAAACGGCAGGTATCGCCCGGCAAACGCGGTGCCGTGACATACAGCATTGAGCCTGTTGAGCCAATAACAGGAGCTTTTACGTTGTTAAAATAAACTGTGATTTTCGACACATCTTGCCCAAAATTCGAACCCTCTAAAATGACTTGTTCTTTGTACATTCCCGAATCGGGATAGAACGTAGTTAATTTTACAGGCTGCGATGGGTTGTGTTCCACGCGTGCTACTTCTTCACTTCCGCAACTTGCTAACTGGAACAGGCCTACGAAAGAGACGAAAAGCAAAGATAACTTTTTAACGGTTCTCTTCATGTTTAAGTTTTAGGTTTATTATTGATTTGTTTAATTGCGTAATAGGTTTTTAGTGATGGGCAACGTAAAACATCAGCAACGATACCTTATAATATAGGTATAAACTGCTCTGTGTTATACATCAGCACCGAGAGTATGCTCTCTCTTTCCACCCTTGCCGCAGCAACGTCTCACGACGGGCGTCGACTTCTTGTCGGTCGCAAAGGTATAAAACATTTTTATTCTTTCACAATTTTTCAACTATTTTTTTTTAAACGAAAAAAAGGATAAACTCGATTACACAAGAATCGCAAAACCATTACGTCGTAAAGATTTCAACAACTTTGTATTAATCTTATTATCAGCATTTTACAAAACAGCATAAAGCTTTGCCATTTTATACGTTATCGCAACCCGTTTACGATGTAAAGGCCGACCGTTTACGACGTAAACGCACGCCCATTATGACGTAATCGGAACACGATTACGCAAGAATCGCATTTCGAGGTCTTCATATAGGGCATGAAATGAAACCTAAACTGCAAAAAATACAAAAAATATAACGTTTCTAATTACTTTTATACCTGCTTCTCTTGTATAAATATCCGATTATTTGTAACTTTGCATCCGCTTTCCAAGAGAGGGGGCTTAAAACCCATTATAAAGCGTTATAAAGCAACGGGTTAATTTAAAAATCAAGAACAATATCAAGTTATCATTTATGAATAAAAGAGCTTACATTACCCCTGTATGCACGTGTATACAAGTAAATTGCTCGGCACTGTTAGGTACAAGCGTTCTTCCTGCAGGCACACAAGCAGGAAACGGAACGGACATCACACGAGAAGACTGGGACGATAAAGGAAAAGTCATCGGCGGCATAGGTGTTGGCGGTGAAGAGTTTGAAGGCGACAACTGGTAAACAGTTGCTGTAAAGGCTTTTATTGTACACCAAATTCGAGACAGTAAACAAACCGAAAACAGCTGCAAAAAAGGGCGCAACAAGTAGAAAGAACGCTATTAAATAACAGTTTGCCCAACCAAAAAGAGCTGTGAGAGAGACAAAACGTATTCAAGACAAGCATACAAGGGTATGAAAAAATTTCAACAAACAAATATAAAAAATACCATAGCAGGCTTCGCAATGCTGCTATGTGGCATGGTTGTTTTAACAGCATGTAACCATTCAGCTGATGTCGACGACAACGATAACAGCGCAACAGGCGGCAAAGGCGTGAGCTTTACGCTGAGCATGGCCGACTGGGAGGACGCGCCAACCGTAGGTATGCCTGCTACAAAGGCTACAGCACGCTCGACCAAACAATTAGAAAAGTCGGTGGTTGTTGACCTATCACCTGAGGTGTCGGCCAACGTAACCGTTATTCGCGAGGGTGCAGAGGCTGACGCTACAGGCGCTAAAACACGTGCTGCAACACGCACACCACTACCTGCAGGCGATTACACCATTATTGCTTATCAGGGTACTGACGCGGCACCCGTGAAGAAAGCCGAGATAACTGCCACTTGGAACGGAAGTATGTTTACCATCAGTGGCAAGCAGGCTAAAATGCACCTCGACCCTGGAACATACACCTTCGTATGCTTCAACAATAAGCTTGAGGAGAAAAATGGCAAACTGTCAATGGCACAATACGACCGCGACAAGGTGCTTTCGAACGATGACGATTACGCCACATACCTCAAAACCCTTGAAACTGAATACGACGAGGCGTTAGTAGGACGTGCTACAGCTACCGTAAACCAAAGCACAATACGTGTGCCTTTCGTGCTAAGCCACCCATGGGCGCGTGTAAAATTTAGCGTGGTAGGCATCTGTTTGAAACGCCCCGAAGTCGATACCGATCACTCATCGTCAGCTACACCTACCAGCATTTCGTACAATGCCGACCTCAGCGGCACCACAACCATGGTACCTGCCAACAACGGAGGAGCAGCAGCTACAGTACAGACGTTGAGCGCACACGAACTGAATCCGCTGTCGTTAACGCCCGTAAATTATACCGAAAGCGACGTCGACCTGACATCAGGAGCCGAGAAACTCAACAACAAACGTGCGTTTAAGCTCGATAATTTCGTTGAATATCCTGCATGGAACTTGATAAATTGGATGAACGGATATAGGAATAAGTTTCAGGAATACCAAAGCATGAACCTCTATTTCCCTGCAGGTGCTAACCTAAAACAATACAAATGGCTTAGCAAACCCGTAGGACTCTTCGGCCGTCAAACCTCATTCGATAAGCTTTATGAGGCGGTTCGCAACGCATTCCCCGAAACGCTCGCGGCAAACAGCAGCTATAAAGTGCTTATTCATGTTTCGTATAACTTCCGTTATATTTTCAGCGACGGAACGATAGGTACGATAGCAGAGAACAACAATTGGGCAACAAAACAACCTATTGCCATCATCACGAGCATGAAAACACGCACGGCCATGTCGTTATACGCTACAGGAGGACGAAGAAATTGGACAAATATCACGCCAACAGCCCACTTTAACCGTCGTTACTATACGCCAGCAAACGCCAGCGAAATGGCCAACGACATGAGCGGATATCGTACCACATACGATCCCGCCTACACTTACGACGGCACACTTGCACATGCTGATAACCCCGGCCTTACTGCCTTTTACGAAGCCGCTCACTATAAGCCTGCGGGTGTAACTGCGTCGTGGATACTGCACCCTTCGGCCGATGTGAACGACAGTATAGGCAAATGGTATCTGCCCTCAACGGGCGAATGGCTGAATGCTTACCGCACCATAGGACACGGAACAGGCTATAATCTGGACAAACAACAGCAAACACCACCGCTATATAACGAATGGCTCGAGTGGCGAATTATCCTGCTCGACATTGCTTTCCGTCAAGCAGGAAGTGAGTTTTACCCTGGCTGGAACTACTATTGGTCATGTAATGAGCTGACGAGACAAAGACCAAATGACGACTATGCCGTACAGTTGGGTTGGCGAACAGACGGTAGATTAATCTTCAGAAGGGACACTTACAACCAAGGTATTGTAGTACCGTTTATACACTTCTAAAAAAAGCGCCGTTGCATTCAACAACGGCGCCTTTTATTTTATGGCGCAAAGGGGTAAACAATTCGGTTTTTTGTCGCACGGTTTACTCGTTTGCGCCTTTCATTTTCTTATTCCTTTTTCTGTGGCTTTTGTAAGCAGGGTAAGGGCTTAACTACTCTAACTCCTTAACTCCATTAACTTCTCAAAAGCTTCTTCTAATAACAGAGTAATGGCTTAACTCCTTTAACTACTTAACTCCATTAACTACTGAAACAAAACTCCTGTCAGCAGGGTAATGCCTTAACTCCATTAACTACTTAACTCCATTAACTACTGAAACAAAACTCCTGTCAACAGAGTAATGTCTTAACTCCATAACTCCCTCTAACTCCTTAACTCCTGAGAAAAGCCAAAAGGGCTTTTCGAAACTAACTCCTTAACTCCTGAGAAAAGCCCTTTTGGCTTTTCTCTCTTAACTCCTTGCCTCCTGAGCAGCAATTCCTTTTATCCACCCACCTCGTGCAATACGTATAAGGAAGATAATTCCGCGGAAAGTAAGCTCTATTGCCATCGCTATCCACACGCCACGCAAGCCATAATTCTGTGCCAACACATAAGCCAGAGTAAGGCGTACGCACCACATCGACACCAGATTCATTATAGCTGGGCGAAGCGTATCGCCAGCACCCACACACACACTGTAGCTAACGATGCTGGCTGCAAAGAAGGGTTCGGCAAAGGCTTCGATGCGAAGCACTTCCGTTCCAAGCTGTCTGATCTCTTCAACTGGCGAGAGAAAGCCTATCATTTCGGGCGCAAACACAAACATAATAAGCCCCATCACAGCCATTACAGCCATACCAACACCAATGGTCATGCGCGCAAAGCTATGGCATAACGCACGTCGGCCCGCACCAAATGTTTGTCCTACCAACGTCGATGCGGCGTCACCAATACCATATCCTGGCATATAGCACAAGCTTTCAGCCGTAATTGCGAAAGAATTGGCTGCGATAGCCGCGTTACCTAATGGCGCAACAATGAGTGTAGATACCACTTGAGCGCCACTCATTAGCATGGACTGAACGGCAATTGGCAACGAAATTTTCATGGCATTTCGGACGTAATCCCACACCCAAACAAACTTTGTCGTATCAAGACGTAAGGCTAAAATGCGGTTCTTCCAAATGGCTTGACGAGCCATTGGCACCACCGTCACCACGTAAGCACACATGGTTCCGAGCGCCGCTCCGGTTACACCGAGTCGGAAAATATAAATAAAAATGTAGTTAAAAGCCACATCAAGGACGCACATCATGATGCTCAGAAAGCTGGGTGTGCGCATATCGCCCGAACTTTTTAGCATATCGGCTATCAAATGATAACCCATCATGAAGGGCACTGTAAACGAAAAGATAAGAAAATATGATGATGACATGGGGGCGATATCGGCACCTCCCTTAAGCCAGAAGGGCAGCGGCTTATGAACAATTACGCCTATAAGTGCAACGATAACGCTGAATACTAAACCTAAAATAAGCGCATGGCGAAAGACCTGACGAGCACGTATAAAATCGTTAGCGCCAATAAAATGAGAAACTTGTACCGCAAACCCAATTGCTGTAGCACTCAATACCGAGCCAACAAGCCACATAGTACTCTCTATTAAGCCTATTGACGCCGAAGCTGCTGAGCCTAAATGCCCTACCATTGCGGCATCGATGAAGAACATCATCACCATAGAGATTTGGGCTAACATAGACGGAATACTAAGCTCTACGATAAGATTGAACTTCTCACGCGTAGTCATTTCCTTTCCGTTACGTATTTGAACTAACAGCTTTTCTGTTTTCTTAGCATTCAGCATGGGGAAAATTTAATGGTGCAAAGGTAGTGATTATTCGCTAATTATCAAAACTTTATGGTGCGCGAACACCAATCTTACCTTCACAAAATACATGAATTTCTGCACGTGAACAAAGATATTCTACGACAAAAACAAGACAATAGCACTACGAAAACAAAACTATCACCGAGCAAAAACAGGGCTATCGCGCAACGAGAAAAGAACTATCGTACAATGAAAAGAGAACTACTACGCAACAAAAAAAGGACTATCGTACAATGAAAAAAGAACTATCGTACGATGAAAAAAGCAAAAAAGAAGGGCAGTGTCCGCGTGGAAACTGCCCTTTTGCACTTTAACGTGCGATCTCTCAAATTCTATTTAACATGCTATGCTTTCGATGTGCAACGATGGTTTACTCGTTATGAGAATTATTTTCTATCCATTTCATCGCAGCTGCTAAGGCTACGCACATTGCACATATTGTTGTCATGTTCAGCATTTTCGTCTCTCCTTTCATTCTTTTAAAATGTTATCCCTGCTTGACATAGCTGTCACAGCTGGTCGAAGCAGAAAATCTTATCCTCAGATTATTTCTAATGTCGTTTAAACAAATCCTCTTATCACAAGAGAATAGAGTTTAATCAAGTTACAAATGTTGATATAAAACCTAAATTTCTATTTAATTCTCTTTTGCTATTATGGGTGCAAAAATAGGGCGAAAAAGGTAGCACCGCAACAATTTGCTATCCTTTTTCGCCCTAAATGGTTTAATTTCTGATTTAAATCAATTGGCTAAAGCACCACAGGTATAGTAATAGCTACTTAGGCACTACTATACCCTTATCTTGTTTTTATGTTCTTATGCTGTGGTTTATCCTGCAATGAACGCATGCAATTCTTCTATTTGCAGTGCGTTTTTCTTGCAGGAAAATAATGCATTGATAAGAAACCGAGTTTGCTTTTCTTATAATTTCTGCCTGTTTATCTTACGGCACGAACGTGGAATTTAGGCAGCGCCGAACCCGCACGAGCGTATGCAAGCAACGAGATTTCGAACTTCAGAACCGAATATCCCGGAATACTCTTGTTGCCCTTTGCACCATAAGCCAGCGTCCAAGGTACGTAAACGTCCCACTTATCGCCAATATGCATGTGCTGAAGAGCCGTTGCAAAGCCGTCGGTAAGGCTGTTAATAGCCATGTGTGCCACGCCAGCCGTAGCGTCAGTTGTGCCTGCAGGCGATGTGGTATCGAAGATATAACCTGCTGGATACGATGTCGACGGCAGCAGCTGACCCGTATAACGCACGCTCACCGAATCGGTACTGAATGGTGTTCCCGACCCTGTTCCTGCCTGTTTTACGTGTACAATAATATAATCGGTGTTGACACCGCTAATCGAATCTTGCTTTGTGTAGGTCTTAAACAGCTTCCACGATGTGTCGCCACCGCTTATTTTGCTCTGCGTGGTAGTATAAAGCGTGTTCCAATAAGTGCTATTTGTGCTTTCCCAATTGGGGTATTCCTGCTGCGTTTCTTCCGTTTCCGAACAGGCGGTAAACAGCAAAGGCATACTCATCAGCGCCATAACAGCCCATGTTTGTACCGAATGAGTAAGCACATTAGCCACACGGCTGAGAATTATTTTTGCATTCATCAGTTTTCGTTCTTAACGTATTAAAATCCCTTGATATTGTCGGCCAGTTTCTTCAACACCGATGTGATGTTCACTCTGTCCTCAATAATGCTACGCAATTCGCTTACGGCAACGCGTTCTTGCTTCATAGAGTCGCGATAACGCAAGGTAACTGTGCCGTCCTCCAGCGTCTGACCGTCAACCGTTACGCAGAAAGGCGTTCCTATTGCGTCCTGTCGACGATAGCGCTTTCCGATAGAATCTTTCGCCTCAATGTGCGTAGTGAAGTGGAATTTTAGGTCATCTACAATCTCCTGTGCTTTCTCAGGGAGTCCGTCTTTGTTCACCAACGGCAGCACGGCACACTTAATTGGTGCGAGCGCTTCGGGCAAATGCATCACAACGCGCGACGATCCGTTCTCGAGTTGCTCCTCTTCAAAGCTGTGGCACATGACAGAAAGGAACATACGGTCAACGCCAATCGATGTTTCAACTACGTATGGAACGTAAGCCTCGTTGGTGTCGGGGTCGAAGTATCGCATCTTTGTGCCCGAGAACTTCTCATGTTGTGTCAAGTCGTAATTGGTGCGACTGTGAATACCTTCCACCTCTTTGAAGCCGAAAGGCATACGGAATTCGATATCGGTAGCAGCATTAGCATAGAACGCTAACTTCTCATGGTCGTGGTAACGATAGTTATCATTGCCCATGCCCAGCGCCTGATGCCATGCCAAACGTGCCTTTTTCCAGTAGTTGAACCATTCAATTTCCGAGCCGGGTTGGCAGAAAAACTGCATCTCCATTTGCTCAAACTCGCGCATACGGAATACAAATTGGCGAGCCACAATTTCGTTACGGAAAGCTTTTCCAATCTGAGCGATACCGAAAGGCAGCTTCTGACGTGTAGTCTTTTGCACGTTCAGGAAGTTCACAAAGATACCTTGCGCCGTCTCAGGACGTAAGTAAACCTTGTTCGTTGCGCCAGCCTGCGAACCAAATTCAGTCGAAAACATGAGATTAAACTGACGAACATCGGTCCAGTTTTTCGTCCCACTGATTGGGTCAACTATCTCTTCATCAATGATAATTTGCTTTAAAGCCTCGAGGTCTGGGCCTTGCATGGCTTCGGTATAACGCGCATGAAGCTCATCGCGCTTTTTCTGATTCTCGAGCACTCGTGGGTTAGTGGCGCGGAATTTAGCCTCATCAAAGCTATCGCCAAACTTCTTAGCGGCTTTGCTTACTTCCTTAGCCATCTTCTCTTCATACTTAGCAATCTGGTCCTCGATGAGCACATCGGCACGATATCGCTTCTTCGAGTCGCGGTTATCCAGCAACGGATCGTTGAAAGCATCAACGTGTCCAGAAGCCTTCCACACTGTAGGGTTCATGAAGATAGCCGCATCAACACCCACGATATTGTTGTGAAGCAGCACCATTGAGTCCCACCAGTATTTCTTAATATTGTTTTTTAGCTCAACGCCATTGGGGCCGTAGTCGTAAACTGCTGCAAGACCCTCGGGGTAAATATCCGAACTTGGGAACACGAAACCGTATTCCTTACAGTGACTTACAATCTTCTTGAAATTGTCTTCTGCCATGCTTTTTATCTTGAATTTTGAGTGGCCTTTCGCACTTTTCGTACCCGTTGCCACCCGATTAAACTTCTTTATTTCAAACTATTTGGCAACAAAGTTACTATATTTTTTTTGTAAAACTACCGAAAGCTTATCAATCTTTAGCGTGGTTTATTTTAAAAGCATGACCCAACACGTCATTTAATTATCATAGATTTTGACGATTGGGACGGTTTTTACCACTTCTTCCTTACTCTCATATTTAAAAATGCCTATTTGCATCAGGCTTTTCCCCTTTGGAACAGTTATTGATTGGTCGTCATAATAGCCATTATCTGTCTCGGGAAGTAACAATACTACCATACCCCAAGAACTAAAATTTTCAACTTTTGCCAACGCACTGCCATCGGGTAGGACTTGAAAAACTGTGAGGTCTGTAGCCTTAATTTTCGACTTTGGTTTCTCAAACATGATTACATCGTCATTGTTATACGCCGTTTCACCATACATTTTGTTCCATAACATGCCCAAACCAACCGCCAGAAAAAAGCCTATTACAATTCCTCCCACAAAAGCGAGAACCGTGTTTTTTCGTATTTCCATATTGTTAGTGTTTAATAAAGAGTTTCTATTTAGGTTTAAATCCATTCTTCGTCTGCATGCACCGCACACACGGTTACAACATCGCGGCCGAACGTGCTATCTCTTTTAGTCTGGAAGCCAGCGTTTTATCCGTTCTTGCCGACTGAATATTATATTTTAGTTGCAGCTTCATTAGTGTTTCGGCAGGAACGTTAAGTGCGGCCTCAAACATCAGCGCCGAAGTAGTTGTCAACGACCGTCTACCATTCAAAATTTCGTTCAGCACCGAATATCCCATGCCGATACTATCAGCAAACTTACGTTGCGATATTCCCCGTGCTTCGAGTTCGTCTTTCAAAACTTCGCCAGGGTGGGTAGCATAATAGCCATAACCTAAACTTGCCATATCTATTTTATTTATAATGGTTTGATAATTCTAAGATGTTACAGATAGTAATCAGTCGGTCTTTACCAACTATCTCTGAACGAAACTCGATACGATATTGATTATTTACGCGCACCGACTCGCGCCCTTTCTTATCACCCTGCAAAGCCTCATAGTGCAAAGAAGCAAAGCGATACAGGTCTTCCGTAGAATCAAGAGCCTCCATCAGGTTCAACACCTTAATATATTTTCGCACTATTTGCGGCTGAAAACGGTGTTTTTTGTCGTGAGTTTTGCCCTCGTAAAACAAATCACGCAAGTAGTCTTGTTCAAAGATTATCTCCATCTTTGCATATTATTTGTTGCAAATATAAATATATTTTTCGAATGTTCGCTGTTTTTGCGAAGAAAAAATATTTGAGGAGTTAATGGAGTTAAGGAGTTAAAGGAGTTAAGACGTTGCTTACAAAACATAGGAAAATAGCTGGAAAGCTATTATTAAAATTCTCTATGTTCGTTTATTCTACTATTCAACTAACACTATATTACTATGCCAAAAAGTAAATTATGCTGTATCATAAGGCTATCCTTTACTTGAAATCATTAACCATAAAAGTCTTTTTACTCTCTGAAAATCAATCTTTTAAACCTTACTTGTTATCACAAGGGTTTAGCTTTTTCTCCATGCGTCATAAACTGCTGTTACACAACACGTTAGCGATTACGTAAGAATCGTGTTCCGATTACGGCGTAAACGCGCGACCTTTACGTCGTAAACGGTCAACCTTTACATCGTAAACGCAACGCGATTACGATGTAAAGGGAAAATGGCATCAAAACGCAGATAACAAAAGAGCCTAAAAAAGAATATAAAGCGCTGCAAACAAGGAATTTACAGCACTACGCAAATATAGCCTTGCTACTTTGTCTTCGGAACAAAACACCAAGCACAGAAATAAGACATCTGAGAAGGTCGACGTCTGGTTATTACAGTATAATTTTTGTTTTTTGATAGTTCTGCCTATACGCCGTGGGCGAACACCCCTTTTTACGTTTAAATATACGGTTGAAATTGCTCATGTTGTTGTATCCGCATTTAAAACTTATCTCGGCAATAGTTTCCTTAGTATCAACCAGCATACGTGCGGCATAGCCCATTCGTATGTCAATAATATAATCGCTCAACCGTCGGCCTGTGTGCAGTTTAAAGAAGCGACAGAACGCACTTTCGCTCATGTAAGCAATGTCGGCCAGCGTTTTTAGTCGCAGCTCGTGCATGTAATTCTCGGAGATATATTTCTTTACCTGCAGCACGCGCCTACTGTCGTCTTCAATGCTTACCTTAGCATAACTTGTTGTTGCCAAGCTTCTCGCCTCCGTACTTAGCGATAACGTGTGCAGGATATCGAGGAACATCATGAGCGCTGTAAAGCGATCAGAGGTTTGGCTTAGC
The DNA here is from genome assembly GCA_013333285.2 of Prevotella sp. Lineage (GTDB taxonomy): Bacteria > Bacteroidota > Bacteroidia > Bacteroidales > Bacteroidaceae > Prevotella. The sequence goes on along the minus strand of JABCPF020000032.1, from coordinate 68,238 downwards.
TCGTCAAGCTTGTCGTATACTTTCATGATGGTTGCCATTGGGAAGGCTAATCCCTTGCGCGCTTCTTTCATCATGCGACGTATACTTTCAAAAGGCGTTTTGCAAAAAAACTGATCTCCCTCGCCCATACCTGTTCCAAAGTTAAACTGTATGGTAATTTCGCGAATATCTTCGCTTTGACATTCGTGCTGCTCCCAAACGTGTTCCAACGTAGGACTGGTTATAAGTACCAAGTCGAAATTGCCAATTACCTCACTGTGATCGCCCACTGTACGTTTTACTCCTGCCGCATTTTCAACAAAGTTTAGTTCGAAAACATCGTGATTATGCACTGGATAGGAGAACTCTCTTTTACGTCGGTCAACGATGTAAATGGCGTCAGTATCCATTAATGGCGTAATTTCGTGTAGTACAAAAGATTCCATAGGTAAAAAGTTTATTTCACAGTTTGTATAGTATCTGACGATGCTGCTGTTGCGAGGTTTGTTATTCCACGCCTAAGCTACGGCTCCGTTCAATGACCTCCAAACACATTCGGGTATTGTGATAAGGACACTTCCAGAAGCCCGCCTTGTCGTCGTCGAGGTTCGGACGCGCCATTTCGTCGCAGCCCCAGAACCATTCTCCTCCGTCGCGGTCGATAATATTTTCGCGGGTATACTGCCAGCAGCGCTTGGCAATATTCAGTGCTTCAACGTCGCCAAAATGCTGATAAAGGTCAATATGCCCAATAATGCACTCGCACATTACCCACCATTGTCGTTGCGAATCGACCTTTCCGCTGTCGGTCCAGCGTTCGTACACCATAGCTCCATCATGTTGCAATCCCTCGTCGGCAGCGCGAGCAATGTCAACAATGGCTTTTTCTACCCTTTCAAGTAGTGCTGGTTGTCCCAGCTCTAAGGCAGCTTCGTGCAAGAGCCACACCGCTTCGATGTCGTGTCCGAAGCTTTGTATATTGCGCTTTCCTTGCCAACGATCGTCAAAAAACAGGTCAAGGTGTTTGGTTTGCTTGTTGAGCAGGTGGGTGAGAAAAATGTCAATCAAATTGGTTATGCGCTCGGCCAGTTCGGGTGTTCGCCATACACGGTAGAGGTTGGTGTAAGGTTCGAGAATATGAAGGTGCGTATTCATGGTGCGCGAACCGTTCTCATCTTTGTCGCTCAAACGCATATCAGCAATAGGTTGCCAGCTGCGCGTGAGGGCTTCTACATATCCGTTGTTTTGCTTATCGAAAGCATGGCTTTCAATATCGTTATAAAGCGCTTTGGCATATTGCAGCGCTTCGTCGCTGCCTGTGGCGCGCGCATATTCGCTTAACCCGTAAATGGCGAAACCCATAGCGTAGGTTTGCTTTTTGGTATCGAGCGGTTGGCCTTGCGCATCAAGGCTCCAAAATACGCCACCATGCTGTTTGTCGATGAAATGGGTTATGAAATAGTCTTTTGCTCGTGTAGCCGCCTCAAGATATTCAGCCTTATTTAAAACGCGGTAAGCAGCCGAAAATGCCCATAATATGCGCGCGTTGAGCACGGCTCCCTTTTCAGCATCAGGCACGATATGGCCGCGTCCGTCAATGCGTCCCAGATAACCGCCGTGACGATTATCGACCATTTTATGGAGCCAAAAGGGCAATATGTTTTGGGTAAGCTCGTGATAAAGTTCGTTCTTTAGTGCGTGCATAATTACTTTCTTTTTTCTTGAAGTTCGGCGGTTATTTTCTTCATCTTCGACTCGGAGAGCGGATAGAAATAAATAAACACTAAGGAAAGCAAAGCGCCTACAGCGGGCAGTATAGAGAGAAACATCTTAATGCCTTGAATAGTTTCGGCTGATTGTACAGCGTTTGCCTTGAAACCAAACTGCGCTAACATCCACCCCGTTATGGCAGAACCAAAGGCCCAACCAAACTTTTGGCTCATTGACGACGACGAGAAGATAAGGCCCGTAGCACGATTACCCGTTCGGAGCTCGCTATAATCGGCACAATCGGCATACATACTCCATAGTAAAGGGAATATGCTTCCAGCGCAAATACTGATAAGAATTTGAAACACGAAAATCAGATATAACTGGTCTTTGTTGAACCAAAAGAAGATAACGCTAAGCACCGTAGCCAAAGCCATAGATGAAATAAAGGTGTTACGCTTGCCGATACGGTTGCTGACGGGTGCCGCAAGAATAACACCCACAATATTAGCAGCCTGTCCAACACCCAAATATATGCCGCTAAGAACGAACGGCAAGCCTAAGATACTGATATTGCCTACAGCAGTTTCGTCAACATAATACTTAAAATAGTAAACTGTTGCACCATCACGTATCGAATTGAATACGAGCGACGACACTCCTGCTCCTAACAGAATCCACCATGGTTTATTATGAACCAAGTCGCGGAAATCGGTTTTCAACGATGTCTTTTCATGCTTAATCGGTTCTACACGCTCCTTAGTAAGTGCAAAGCATGCAAGGAAAAGCACCACACATATTGCAGCAATGACTACTACAGCCATAAACCAACCAAACTGCGGTGCGGTGAACCATAATCGCGTTGGGCCGTTAACGTTGCCACCTCCAAAAGCATTTACAAGCGGCATAAATAGCAATAAAGCGATAAACGAGCCAAGATAGGCAAACGTCATTCGATAGGTTGCCAACGTGTTGCGGTGAGAAGGGTCGGGGCTCATCACGCCAAGCAGTGAAGCATACGGTACGTTAATGGCAGAATATACCATCATCATCAGGGCGTAAGTAACGTATGCATAAATTATCTTTCCTGTATTATCAAAGGGCGGTGTAAGAAATGTTATCACACCTATAAGGCCGAAAGGCACCGCCAAAAAAAGCAGATAGGGCCTAAATCGTCCCCAACGCGACGAGGTTCTGTCGGCAAAAGCCCCTACCACAGGGTCGAAAAACGAATCCCATACACGTGTGACGGCAAACATTGTACCTACAACAGCCGCCGAGATACCGAACACATCGGTATAAAACAACATAAGATAGGCGCCAAAAAGCTTCCAAAACATGGACGACGACATGTCGCCAAGTCCATACCCTATCTTTTCGCTAAGCCTTATTTTCATAATGAACGGTTTTTGGCTATCAGTTTTTTGATGGTTTCAACACTAGCAGAAGTGGTCAACCCATCTTGCGGTGTGTTCATACAATAATCAACTAAACGCTCAATGGTTGAGGTGGCAACGTGCATTCGTGTGTCTGAAGAGGCGTAATAAATAAACACTCGTCCGTCGTCGTCAGCAATCCAACCGTTAGAGAAAACAACATTCATTACATCGCCTATGTATTCGCCGCCTTCGGGCACAAGGAAATAACCTCCGGGCTGAGCAATAAGACGCGTAGGGTCGTCTAAAGCCGTCATATACATGTAAAGCACGTAACGCAGTCCGCTTGCGCAGCCTCTCACGCCGTGTGCCAGATGTAACCAGCCCTGCGGTGTTTTGATAGGGTGCGGGCCTTCTCCGTTTTTCATCTCCATAATAGTATGGTAGTAGCGCGCGTTGATAATGGTTTCTTCGTGTACCTCTGCATGTGTGATGTCGTCAACTAAGGCCCAACCTATGCCGCCGCCTGAACCCGTGTCGATAAATCCATCTTGCGGACGCGTATAAAAAGCATATTTCCCGTTTACGAATTCGGGGTGAAGCACCACGTTTCGTTGCTGACTCTTACTCTTTAGGTCGGGTAATCGCTCCCATATTTTTAAGTCGCGGGTGCGCGCTATGCCTGCCGTGGCAGTAGCAGCAGAGAGGTCTGACGGTTTGGTTTTATCGTGTCTTTCGGCACAAAACACACCATAGATATAGCCATCTTCGTGGCTGGTAAGGCGCATATCGTAGATATTTGTTGCAGGATCATCTGTATCGGGCATGGTAATAGGCTCGTCCCAGAAACGGAAATTATCAATGCCGTTAGGACTTTCGGCAATAGCGAAAAAGCTTTTACGATCGGCTCCTTCAACGCGAACCACCATGATGTATTTGCCTTTCCACTTCATTGCGCCTGCGTTAAGCGTGGCATTCATCATGATACGTTGCATCAAGAACGGATTAGTATGTTCATTCATGTCGTAGCGCCACTCTAAAGGAGTATGCTCTGCCGTCAATACCGGGTTTTCATAGCGTTCATAAATGCCGTTGCCATGTTCTAATACATGATTTGGTTTTGTAAGTAATTCTTCGTGACGAAGACGAAGTGCTTTAAGTTTTGAACTGAATGGTATCATTGTTGGTTACTGTTTTTATTATCTTTTATTTTTCTTTCTCGTTACTGTACACAGCATTTCTTTATATTCTTCAGCTGACTTCGGAAAAGGAAAGCTCCTTGTTGGTGTATCTTTTTAAAGTCGGCGGCACACTCCTTATTCGGTGCTGGCCCAAAGTTCTCTTCGGGTCTGTCCCACGCATTGCGCCATAACAGCACATAACTGGGCGCATATCCCTGAATGGCAGGGAGCAAAGTGGACGTGTACCATTGTGCATCGGGCGTATTTCTGTAGCCTGCTTCGGTAAGGGCATAAAGCTTATTATGACTCTTTGCATATGCCGACATGATGCGCATTTCGTTTTGACATTGTTCAATAAAAGCCTCTTTGCCATTAAACTGATACAAATCCACGCCCAGTATATCCACATATTTGTCTCCAGGATAAAAGCTAAAGTAATGCTCGTGCGTATCGTTGGCTTGTGCATTAGGAGAATAGCTCCAAACAAGACTGTTCAAACCAGCTTGCTTCATGGCATTAAACGTCAATCGGAATAAAGCTTTATACTGTTCGGGTGTGCATTGTTTATTTCCCCACCAGAACCATGCGCCGCTCATTTCGTGCCAAGGACGAAAGATGACAGGTATCGTTTGTCCATAGTCATCTTTTAGCGATGCGAGAAAGTTTGCAACGCGTTGATGCCACAGTTTCATTTTAGCGGCTTCCTTGCCATTGGGTAATACCGCTGTGACGGCATCGCCTTCCGTGTCCCATGCGTTTTTACCTGTCACAGGGTTGTTGGGGTGCCAGCTAATGGTTATGATGCCTCCCTGACGATGATGCTTCGCAATTTGCTGACGCATCATATCAAAAGGCACTCCATCAAGATTCTTATCGTGGCCCAATTCTAATCCACCCAAATCGCAACCTAAAACAGCTGGGTAGTCGCCGCAAACGTCATTGACATCGCTTCGTTCAGATTCCCACTTCCAAGTTGTTCCATAAAACAAAGCGTCTTGATGGCCGAACATTACACCACGCTGTTGTAACGTGTGCAGGCGCTCAACAAGAAGCTGAGCTGGTGTTTGCACCACCCGAGCGTTAGTATTTACATTTAAGAAGAGCATTGCAATGGCCAATGCAAAGAATATTTTTTTCATGTTATTCTACTTTAAATGTGGCTTTCTGTAAATCATTATCACTACTGCTTCCGCCCACAAGCACTTCAAATGCGCCTGGCTCCACCTCCTGTTTCATATCTAAATTATAAGCGGCAAGCTTGTCAGGAGTAATCGAAAACTCTATCGTTTGCTTCTCTCCTGCTTTCAAAGCCACTCGGCGGAAGTCCTTTAATTCTTTCACAGGGCGTGATACCGACGACACGATATCGTTGATATACAATTGGCATATTTCAATACCGTCGCGACGACCTGTATTCTCAACGGTTACCCGAGCAATAATAGGCGTTTTGCCATCGTTAGGAATGCTCGGAGCGCTTAGTTTCAAATCAGAATATCGGAACGTTGTATAGCTAAGACCATAACCAAAGGGATAAAGCGGCGTATTGTCGGCACATACTGCAGGGTGGAAAAAAGCCGAACGCTTATGATTATACCATGTAGATATTTGTCCGACATGACGCGGTATCGTCATGGCCAGTTTGGCCGACGGATTTACTTTACCATATAATATTTCGGCAATAGCTTGTCCTCCGAATTGCCCTGGTTCCCACGCGTTAATTATTGCTGGAACCTTCTCGGCGGCATAACGAACACTAAGCGGACGGCCACTGATGATAATCACGATAGTAGGTTTCCCTGTTTCGTTTAGTCTACGAATTAACTGCTCTTGCAATCCAACGAGTTCGAGATTGTCGCGGTCAGTATCTTCGCCCGAAGTACGATCGTTCCAACGGAAGCGCATCATGTATTCGCCACAACATACAATATTCAAATCGCTATTTTTGGCAGCCTCAACTGCTTCGTCCACTTTGGCTTGCGACATATTACGTGGGTCCCAGCCTTGATCAACGAAATTAAATTCAGTTGTGGGCGAAACGCTTTTCAGTCCGCGCAACACAGTCCACACCTTATCTTCAGGTTGCAGTTCGCTCCAGTCGCCCATGATATTTTGATCGTTGGCATTAATACCCGTCACCAAAACCTTTTTGTATTTTTGTTCATCAAGCGGCAACAGGTTATTTGCATTTTTCAGCAATACGATACTGTTGCGCGAAGCCTCCAATGCTGTACGTTTGTGTTCAGGATTATTGATAACACGATCGCGCGTTTTTGCGTCACCGTAAGGGTTTTCAAATAGTCCTAATCTGAATTTCACGATGAGAATACGTCGCACGCTTTCATCAATCCTGCTCTCAGGTATACGTCCTTCACGCACCAATTCAACAACCGCATTTTGCCATTCTGGGCCATGCATGTGCATATCCATTCCTGCCATAATGCTCTGATAGAAAGCTTCTTTGTTATTTACTGCTGTACGGTGCTGGTCAACACAATGTTCTATATCCATCCAATCGCTGACAATAAATCCTCTAAAGCCCCATTCCTTTCGCAGAACATCTTCCATTAGCCATTTGTTTGTGTGGCAAGGCACTCCGTTTAGCTCGTTATGCGACATCATCACATTCCAATCACCGCCTTCCTGTAACGCTGCTTTGAAAGGGGGAAAGAATACTTCACGCAGGGTGCGTTCTGAAACATCGCAGGGTGCACCATTCGTACCGTTGATAGCATATGAGCCACCTACAAAGTGCTTGACGCTGCCCAGCACATCTTCTGCATTATCTAAATTGCGCTGATAACCTTTATTTGTAGCCACGCCCATCATGGTAACCAGATAGGGATCTTCACCGAAGGTTTCACCACAACGTCCCCATCGGGCATCGCGCGCTACCTCAACGTTAGGGTTAAAGTTCCAATGCATGTTCATCGCACGCATTTCTTTTGCCGTCTGTCGTGCTATTTTATAAGCCATTTCCACATCAAACGACGAGGCTAATCCTATATTTGTAGGATAAACCGTGTTGTTTTGGCACTTTGCATTGCCATGAATAGCATCTATGCCTATGAGCAAAGGTATTTGTAAACGGCTCTGCATGTTCAGCCGTTGCAGGTAGTTTGCTTCTTCGAGCGTGAGCACATGCAGGAACGATGACACCAATCCCTGCCGTGTCCAGCTTTCCATATCCTTTACCGTTACGCCTGGATAGAATGCGCTGGCCGTATTGGTGGCCAGCTCTTCTGCCGACATGGCTTTCGAATTTTCCTTGAAATGCTCAATACCTACCAGCTGATTCATCTGACCAACCTTCTCTTCGAGGGTCATTCTACGCAAAAGGTCGTCAACACGTTGTTCCACACTGGCCTTCGGATTTTTGTATAATGGCTGTTGCTTTTTTTCGGACATAGCTTGAAGCGTTGTTGCCGCGAGGACAAGAGTGAGTATTAATTTCATATTGTTTATTTTTTAGGTAGCTTGGCAATGCCTTCTTTTATGACGTTTATCGTTGAGTGATCTGTTGAGAATACTGAGTTTAAGCCCTGCGCTTCCTGTGCTGGATCGCCCGTGTAATCGTCGCCTGGGCGCCACTGTTCGTGTGTAGGGCGCGCCTGTCCGCCCCACCCCCAGAAGTTGCAACCTGCAAAATATCCTCCTCTCGCCGCATCGTTCGCTAAGAGAGAAAATACATATCCGTAATAAGAATCGCGAGCAGTGGTAGCCGACTGCTTTGAAAAGGCAAAGCCATCACGTGGATAACCAAACTCTTCTATTACCAAAGGTTTGTTCAATTTGGCACAGATAGCCAAATGCTTATCGATATATGCTTTCGTATTTTCTTTCGCGCGCTGTACGTTTTCTGATATAGAATCTTTTTTCGCCCACCCCCAATTGTAGGGCCAAATATGTATATTACAATAGTCGACATTAGCGTCGGCACAGATGCGTTGCCACACATCGTAATCGTTTTCACAGCCAAATGCACCTTCTGAACCAATGCTTACCAAATGCCGATTATCCAATGTTTTCATCAGGGCTGCGGCCTGAGCAATCCACGATTCAAACGCTGGCAACACGGCTTTATCAAAGGCACGTGGTTCGTTACCAATCTGCCACGACATAATAGCAGGGTCATCAGCGTATCGCTTTCCTGTATAGCGATTGGTTCGATTAAGAATAAAACTTACATGATTGAAGAACAACTGCTGGGCTTTGGCGTTGGTAGAGAATTGCGAAGCATATTGCATGTAAGCGGGATAACCCACTTCATCAGGCAGCAATGCTTTGCCAGCGCCTGCGTTTTCCAGATAAAAGCCGTAGCCTCCACTCCATTCCCACGAGTTGTTCAGGTATAGAACGGCCACCATTCCGCGTCGCTGAAGCTGTTGCATCAGGTAGTCGAGCCCATCTAAAATGGTATCATTATATACTCCGGGCGCAGGCTGAAGCACGGGTGTTACCTTCCATTTCGGACCCTCTTCACCGTCACTTCCTACCAGAATACGCAGGTTGTTGATACCCAAACGCTTCATTTCGTCCAGCTCTCTATTCAGTCGGGCTCTATTGCCACCGCGCCCTTTCGAGCCTAAAATAGCCCCATACCAATAGTTTGTTCCTATAAAAGTATAGGGTTTGCCGTTGCGATAGAATTGTCCGTTCTCAACCGTCACAAACGACTCTGCGCGCACGGTCGATGCACAAACGAGCAAAAGCACTAATAATAAATAACTTTTTAGGTTGTTCATTGCGTTATTTTCTGTTCAAATGGTTTTCTATTCATCGGGCAAATAGGTCATGATGCAAAAATCTCTATTCTGCGCTGGGCTTATGCCGTCTTTTATTTGCTCTTTGCCAATTGGTTTTTCGGTCGGTTTTCGGCATTGTTTTCCGCCTGCCTTTACCTTTTTATTTCTCCACGTTCAGCTGTTTAGCCAACCACGCTTGCCATTCTTCCCACTGCTCTGGAAACCAAAAATGGCCTGTGGCAGGGTAAATACTTAAACTTCGTGGTGCTTTTACCACATTATAAGTAGCGTATGCACTGTTAGGCGGAACAACCTCATCGTTATATCCAAACGAAAACCAGCTGGGAACATTTAATCGGCGAGCAAAATTCACACCGTCATAATACCCACTCACTGCCACCTTTTTGGCGTCGGGTTTCTTGTCATAATAGAAGTAGTGGGGCCAACCACAGGCCTTGCCATACAGCGAAGCGGCATGGTCACATAATGCAGCATGAACGGCTCCTATAAAGGTTACCTTGGGGTGTAATGCGCCACATACCAACGAAAGCATTCCGCCTTGGCTACTACCTGTCACGCCAAGTTCTTTACCGTTCCATTCGGGCAACTGGGTAAGATAGTCGACCGCGCGCAACGCTCCCACAAAAATGCGTTTATAAGGCATTTGATCTCGGTTATCGAGATTGGCCTCCTAATATCCGTTTAACGCCCCATTCAGCAAGTCATCATATACCTGTTGGGGCATGGTTACAGGAATACCGTGCACACCAATCTCAAGCGTTATCGCGCCGCGATCGGCCATTTGCACGTCGCCTTGATACGGTCTTACCCCTGCTCCAGGCACACGCAGCAATGCGGGACGCTTGCCTTCGAAGGCCGTTGGTATGCAAAGTATGCCGTAAATACGGCTACCCGGGCGCATGCCGTTGAAGCTAACTTCATATACTTTCACGCGCTCGGTGCAGCGTTCAGGCAATAAACGTCGACGGGCGTCGAGCGGATATTTGCAGGCTTCCTGATAGGCCGAAGCCCAAAACTGGTCAAAGTCGGCAGGGCAATTATCAGTAGGCTGCAGCGTTTCGGGTGCATAACCTACCGTGCACAGGCCGTCATAGGTTTTGCTACCCACAAGAGCCGTTACTTTAAGCCTATAAAAACCTGCTGTCTTCATGGTGGCTTTCCACGTTGTAGTGCCGTTTTTCAGCACCACACCGTTACGTTTTACATCGGCATACATGACGGGACCAGCCTCTATATTCACCTTGACCATGGGCAACGGACAGCCATCTTTTAAAACGGCTACCTTAAAAACGGCTTCTTCGCCCAGCCTATAGTTCCAGTCGGCATGGTTAGGTTGCACCTGAACGTTTATTTCGTTGCCTCGTATTTGGCCAACAACGCTAAGGCTCGCCAACAAGAAAAGAAAAAGAATAAGCTTGATACGTTTCATCGTTACTGATTTTTATAATCCATAAAATAGCAACAAGGAGCTTTCCACACGCTGCTATTAATGTGGCTTGATACGCTTTATTTCTTCATCAACCTGTAAGTAATCACGTCTTGTGCAGGAACGATGAGCCTACGCTCTACCTTGTTTTTCATTGAGGTTTTGCCCTCCATGCGTCCGCTCCACAGGTTTTTCACCTTATATGTTGTTTGATTAAAATTCGTGCTACACCCGCTTACCTCCAAATCAGTAAAGTTAAAGTTCTGCCAATTTAAAAGGCACACGATAGACTTACGCGTAGGATTAAAGATGGTCATTGCCCAGTCGCCATTCTCTAAAGGCTTGAACCAATATTCCAAACCATCTCCAAACGTCTGCCGTAAACCCTGAACGCCGAGCATATCCTGATTGATAGCAATAAGGTCGACATTGGTAAGTATGGCCTTTGTTTCAGCATTCATGTTGCGAATATCATTACCCAGAATGAGCGGACTGGCCATCATGCACCACATGGTAAAGTGGGCACGGTCTTGATTAACGGTTAATCCGTTGCCTACTTCCAGCATATCGGGGTCGTTCCAATGGCCAGGACCTGCATAACGGCGCAAGCTATCGTTTTTGTTTATGCAGTCAATCACGCTATATTGCACATAGTTTGGGAACACGCGTGTTGAATCAAACGCGCACCAAATATCTGGTCCCACGCGCCACGAATGCCCAATATCTCTTGCCCAACGCCAAGGCTGGTTGTCGCCCCACTCGCACATCGAGAGGAAGATTGGGCGTCCTGTAGCTGCGAGAGCGTCGCTAATCAGTTGGTATGCGCCGCGTGCGTTGACGTTAGTTGTGTTGCACCAGTCGTATTTCAGATAGTCAACACCCCATCGCGCATACTGCAACGCGTCTTGATACTCGTGTCCTAACGAGCCAGGACGGCCAGCACAGGTTTCTGTTCCTGCATCGCTGTAGATGCCGAGCTTTAGCCCACGCGCATGAACATAGTCGGCCAGCGCCTTCATTCCGCTCGGAAAACGCTGCGGGTCGGGCTGTATAAAGCCGTCGGCATCGCGCTTGCCATGCCAGCAATCGTCAATATTCACATAGGTATAACCGGCATCACGCAAACCGCTTGTTACCATAGCGTCGGCTATTCCTTTAATAATATCTTCGTTGATATTTCCCTGAAACTTGTTCCACGAGCTCCAACCCATTTGTGGAGTCTGACCTAATTCTTTTGCTTTCTGTGCATAACTCACCCATGGCAATAATGCCAACGCGAGCAAAAGCATGATGTTTTTTTGTTTCATATAAAAGGCTTTGTGCTTAGTTTTAGTACTTACTTTGCAAAAGTAACTCTTTAAAATATAACTTGCTAATACAATTTTATCTAAATTTGATACTTTTATGCGTCTGCGTCAAAATTGATACTATTTTGCAAAGTAAAAATAAAGCGAAAAAAACGGCAAATGTATTTATATCAATATATTTAATGCTGTTTTGAGCATTATAGCATTGCTTCACGAGCAAACAAAAAAGTAGAAGCCCTCCACACGAACAATAGTATATAGACCAAGCCAAACATGCTTTTTCGGCTATTCTGAACGTTTTATACCCATACGTCGCACTGAAAATACAATTACAGTTATACGGTTTTCGCTGTACGTTTTAAACCGCTCTTCGTTACACCATAAAGGTGGTTGTACGACGGCCGTAGCACAATGGGTATAACGGCCGAAATACAATGCGTACGACGGTCGGCGTACAATGGGTATCACGGTCGGCATAGCATGACCAGCGCGATAGTTTGACGTAAACAAAAAAGAATTCTATGCTCACGTAAAGCATAGAATTCTTTAGGAATAAGGTGTATAGGGCTAAGACGTTAATAAAAACGGCCCTTCCTTTTATATGCTATCGGTATTACCAATTATCCGTTCTGAATGGCACAAGAGGCAATGCGGCGCGGTTCTTTACATTGCCCAACTGAAAATTTTGGTAGCAATAGCGCACAGCAACAGGTGCTTTTACCTCGCTCGAACTGACGTTAAACGTGCTGTTACCCACGTATGTGGCATGGGCCTTATGGAACACACGGTCGGCGCCAGCTACCTCAAAACCCTCGTAAACAGGCTGTAGGATAACGCCCGAATAGGTATCTTTTAGATGCACCACGCAGGTATCGGCCTTGATTTCGAGCCTACTGAACGTGGGGTGCTGATACATAATTTGGTTGTAGCCATAATAACGGGCCAAAGCCGTTAGCGCAAGGCGTTCACCAACAGGGCGTTTCTGGCTGGGGTGTATTTGGTTTACCTCCCACGGATACACCAAATCGTTGGTGCTTATCAGGTTACAATTGGGGGTGTCGGTGCTAACTTTATATTGCTGTTCGCGTATAGAGGCGGCCTCAATACCCTTTTCAGAACCGTAACGATAAGGGGCAATCTCAACCAAAAGCACAGGTAAATCGGCCTGAAAATGGCTTCGCCACTGCTGGATAAGCAGCTTAAGACGTTCACCATACGTCGTGCGATTGCGGTCGACATTTGAGCAACCTTGATAATAAAGTATGCCACGAACACCGTAATTCACAATAGGCTGGAAAGTTCCGTTGCCCCAAAGCAAAGGCCTTAGCCAATCGGTAGGATACTGCTGTGCAATAAGTGCCGAATCGGTAGGTTCAGAAGTGTACTTGCGCAGGTTGTCGGCGTTCAGCCAGCTTTCAACCATTGTGCCGCCTTTATTGGCTAAAACCAGTCCGATAGGCTTTTGCAACACTTGCGAAAGCATACGTGCAAAGAAGAAGCCTACGGCAGAACAGTTGCCCGCTGTGGTAGGATTGATGTCGACCCAACGACAGGGAGTATCGTCCAAAGGCACGCTACTCATTCGCGATGGCACTTTTAAATATCGCACACCACGCATGGTAGCCGATTCGGATATGGCTTGCTGGTATCCTTCAACAGGGCAGTCGTCAAAGCCGTTTATGGGCATTTCCATATTGCTTTGCCCTGCACATACCCATACTTCGCCTGCAAGAATATTGCTGATGGTTACAGGCTCGCCGTCGGAAAAGGTAATGCTGTGAGGTGTAAAACTGGCTTGAGGTGTACGCAAAACAATGCGCCAACGACCCTTTGCATCGCTTTTCACCACAGTTTTACGGGTGTTCCACGACGGTGTTACGGTAATATTTGTGTTAGGTTTGGCCCAGCCCCAAAAGGTAACACGTGATAATTGCTGTATCACCATGCCATCAGAAAGGGCATGCGGAAGCCTAACGCGAGCCTGTGTAGGCAAGACAACGAGAAGCGTTGCCATTGCCCACAACAGACCAAAACGAAGTATAAGGGAATATCTTTTCATCGAGAAAGAACCTCGCTGGCGCCCATTGCAGCCGTCCACCATGCGTTAGTGGCGTGTACAACGCTGCTACTTGGATACCAAGGCATGAAGTAACTCCACTGCGCTCCTGCATTCCATTGTGCAGGGATATCGGCCACAGTGCCACACTCGGTAAGGGCAATCATCTTGGTAGGATATCGATAAGCCAACTCGTTAAAACGCTTAGCAGCATCGGCTGCTGTAACAGGCTTGCCTTCAGTACCATACATATCAGTACCCACAATGTCGACATACTCATCGCCTGGATACCATTCGGCATCGTTTTTCTCAGAGGTCCATACCCATATTAGGTTGTTAACGCCCTGCTCTTTAAAGTAATCGAACATGATTTGCCACAGTTTACGATAGTTCTCGGCGCTGCCATTGCCCCACCAGAACCATTTTCCGGCAGCTTCATGTAGAGGTCGCCACAACACGGGAATATTCGCGTTCTGAAGCTGTAATAGATAAGGAACTATCTTCGCTAAGTCGGCTTTCATGAAACGATTAGCCCATGTTCCGAGTGTAACGGCATCGTCAAGGGTGAACTCGTTTTTAGCAGCGTAGAAGTTATATGCTATAGTTCCTGCAGCCTCTACGCTTACGCTGGTAACCGTATAGTCGTGACCGCTGATGATAAAACCGTTAGCACGCATGTCGTTAAGCGTGGTTTGGTCGAGCGTCATCGAATAGCTGGTGCCGCTGATATTGAAAAAGTCCCACGCGGTACCGCTCTCGTCAACGAATCCTGCCCACGAACTGTTCTTGATAGAACCCTGTGCTCCTGCGCCCACATTGGATATTTTCACAACGATTTTACTTCCTACAGAAGCACTGGCCATGACGTCTTTTACAGCTTGTGACGTAAGTTGCAGGTATCCGCTCCAATCAGCAGGCATCACCTTATCGGGGCCACTGTAAACCTCAACAGGCACAGCCGAAGCGTAAGGATTAGAGGTTGGCACGTTCCAATGCCAGCCAACGGTAACTAATCCACCTGCATTGTGCCAGTCGGTTACGGGCGTAATGTTTGAATAATCAATCCAACCGCCAGGTGTTGTTGATTGTAAATGAATATAGTCGAAGCCGTTAATAGCAGGGTATTTGCCCGTAGCGGCATTTACTTGGTTGGCTATACTGCTGTTCCATGCTACGTCGGCCATTGTTCCTGAGAACGTTTTCTGTGTATAGTTTGTCAAGAGCTTTTGGTATAAAGCTTTTGTTTCGGCCGTTGCATTGGCGTTAACCAATGTGTTAGAGATATGTTGCGACTGCGCCGTTAGTGTAGCTTTTACCTCTGGTGCTGGCATTTTGTTCGGGCCAGTCACCAAGCCTTCGGGAATAAGAAGTTCGTAAGTTTTATCGCGTTCAATATTAGCCATCACCAAAAGCTTGTTGGACGAGCCAATGACATGGGCACTGACAACGGGGTTTCCGTTCAGTGTGATGCGATCGAACTGCGATGAAGCAAAGAACACTTTGTTATCATAGGTAAC
Organism: Prevotella sp.; assembly: GCA_013333285.2. GTDB lineage: Bacteria > Bacteroidota > Bacteroidia > Bacteroidales > Bacteroidaceae > Prevotella. The sequence continues at coordinate 52,923 of JABCPF020000032.1, read as the reverse complement.
GATAATAGAATCAAGTCCGGCCTTGATATTTTCTTGTGGGCTCACGCTTACCATTGAAGGAGCATCAACTGCTTGCACTTGATGTACTACCTCATCGTTGCAAGCCATTACCGATAGCGAAAGCGTTGCAAAAGCCGTTAGATATAAAATATTTCGTTTCATTTCAGTATTGTTTATTATTTTACAGGAACAAGCCTGATGTTATCAATGTAAAGTTCAGGGGTACAGTCAACGCCCTCTATTCCGCCATTCCATACGAATAATGTTAAACCTTTAAGATGGTCTTTGGTTAACATTGAAGAAGAAGCTTGTCCTGCACTGGTTTTGGTGAATGATGTCAACGGCATGGTAACAGTTACCCATTTATCACCTGTTTCGAAACTTCCTGTAGCCTGCCATGGTAACCACAGTCCGCGAGGGAGTTTTGGGTCCATGCAATACTGGTTATTGCCAGTAGCCAAAGTAACATTGGCGTTGCTGGTTAACATAACCTGTAGAGCTGATGCGCTCCATGCTTTGCCAGCAGGGACACGGCACTCAAATTTCAGAACAAGGTCAGCAATATTACAGGTGTCGAGCATAGCTGCAATAGAAGGTATACCTGAAATTTCGGGGAAGCCAGAAGCTGGCTCAGGCCAATAGTTCATGGCGAAATGATCTTCGTCCCATGTAGCACCCACCTTGCCTAACATAGATGCACCGCCAAAGTACAGATAACTTCCGTCGATACCTCCTGTATGAATAACGCCAGCACGCCAGCCATTACCCTGTGTCATTCCGCCATGTGAACCGTCGAAGTCGAAAATAATATTGCGGGTATCCTTATATACAAAGTTCGACTCTCCTTTACCATAAACCGACTGTACCAAAACTCTTCCTGTGGTTGCACCTGCAGGAACGGTGAAGGTAACACTGTTTTTAGTAATGGTTTTGATATCAGTAACAGGCAGCGTTCCATCATTAAATAAAATCTGTAACGGTTTGTAAGGATCTTGAATAAAATAGTCGCCCGTGATGGTTATTTCATCACCAGCAGCTGCATATTCGCAACTCATGCTCATTACTGAAGGCGATGGTACACTGACATGGAAGTCGTAGGTAGTGGTATCGCCTGCTTCGTTGATCATGTATATTTTGTCAGTTACTGCCGTTGGTATCTCAGAGGGAACGTCAACAAGCAATGTATTGTTGGTGATAAAGCTGGTATTGAGAACGGCTTCTTTATCGTTGAAGAACATTCGACGTATACTTCTCAGATTATTTCCTACAAGACAGATGGTGCGTTGTGTGAAGCTTTCTGTGATAATAGAATCGGCACTCTCGGGCAATCGAATAAATTTCACCTCAGGATTTCCTGACGTTGATTCGTATTTATCGGGTTGGTCATTGCAGGAAGAAAACGTAAGGAGACCCAAAGCCAACCAGCATGACGCGATAATTGAATATTTCATTGTATGTTATTTTTTAGGGATTAATAAGAATAGGTAGAACGAACATCAACATGTACAGATGCTTTCTGCAAGTTTCCATTAAACACTACGTCCTGGCTTGGGAAAGGTAGCGTAAAGATTTGCTCTGTAACGTTTGGAGCTTGCGCATTAGGATTATATCGCATATCAACAGGATTGACATTCCATGTGCCGCTCTTGTAATAGTTCTCATATAAGGTATTCAATCCGAAATAAACATCACGCTTCTGAGCTTTCAATTCTGCAATGCTGCCTGCCATATCATAATAGCTGCGGCGTACAAAATCATACCAACGGTCGCCTTCAAGAGCCAGCTCTAAACGACGTTCTTTCCATACATCTTCCCAAGAGATACTTGTAGGACGTGCTGCCGACCTCACGGCGCGACTATGAACCTTATAAAAAGCATCAATGGCAGAAACGTCAGTGGTTGACGTATTATTTCCCATCACGGCCTCAGCATAAATGAGATAAACATCTGATAGTCTGAGTACGGGAGTATGTAAGCTGCTGCGCATATTTGCGGCAGAGAGGCCATCGGCTGCAAATGTTTTATGATCGTATGCATCACCATAAAGGTGTTTCACACAGTTTGTTCCAGTAGCACTTTGCAATTTGCCCGGACCACCACTACCATAGCTATTGGCATCGTAAAGGAACTGAAGGAAATTGAATCCTTTACGTCCTTGTTTGTCAACCTTATCAGTCCAGAAGTAGTCATAGAAGTCGCCAGCCATCATCATCGTTGCTTTTCGACGCGTGTCTACATCGCTTCTGTTGTTAGGATCTTCTAAAGGTGACACACCGAATGCTTCCTGCAGGTCGACTGAAGGGCCATTATAACCTCCCCAGCAATCGCCGAATTCATCGAAGCCTACCATCGCCAAGTCGCTTTGTAATGTGTTTTGTGTTGTCCACATACTTGCGTCGGCAGTCCATAGCCATGCATACAAAATCTCTTTGTTTTTTGCATTTTGCAGACGGAAGACATCAGCATAGTTCGACATTAAAACACGTCCACTATTATCGATTACATCTTTAGCATACTCTGCTGCTTTTTGCAAATCGTCGGCATTACGTTGTCCGTTACCATTGGCTTTTACGCCACTCTTGGTCAAATATACTTTAGCCAACAGTCCTTCAGCTGAATAATAATCAAGGCGGCCATCAGCACCATTGCGAGGTAATAGTTCCATCGCCTTTTCGAGTGTCAATATAATATAATCGTACACATCGGCTTTTTCCACTCTACTTACATTACTATACGAGCCGTCTGCAAGCATAGCAGAGTTATCATGAACAATAGGCACGTCTCCAAATGAGCGCACAAGGAAGAAGTAAGCCATCGCTTTCCATGCCAGACATTCGCCCATACACTGTTTCTTTACGCTCTCTGAGGCTTTGGCATTCTTCAAGTTATTATATACCGTATTGGCGTGTGCAATAACCGACCACAACGAATACGACATATTTGTCAAGTCTACATCGGTACTGTTAACAGTGAGAGTAAGGTATGGACTCGACCCCCAGTAGAAGTTTCCAGACATTACTTCGCCCACCTTTATGAAGCCACGCTGGAAATCATACCACGGCGAGTTATACAGATAATTCACACCTTGTATACACTGATTGTCGTCTTGGTAGAACGTTCCTGCACTATAGGAATCTTCTGTAGGGCGATCAAGGAAGTCGCTACACGATGTTATCAGCCCACTTGTTGCTAATGAAAGCGCTATGTATAGATATTTTAATTTTTTCATCTTTAGGAAGAATTATGTTTAGAAGCTGAGGGTTAGACCTAACGAATACGTAATAGGCGATGGATATCGACCATTATCTACGCCATAAGAATAGCCATTAACGTCGGACGTACTTGCGCCAATTTCAGGGTCGTAACCACTATAACCCGTTATCGTTAGCAAGTTTTGGATATTCATATACACTCGAAGATTGGTTACTCCCCATTTAGAAATGACTTTCTTTGGGAATGTATATCCCAGTGCAATATTCTTTAAACGGATATATGATCCATCTTCAATGTATCGGTCACTTATCACATCATTGTCATTAGGATCGGCGAGAGTAGCTCGTGGAATATTTGTTTCGGGGTTGGCTACACGCACATTGGTAGCGTCAGTATACCAGTAACTACCTGTAGCATACGTTTTTGTCGGATCAATAGGCTCCAATTTAGCACGTTTTGTTACGTCTGAAAGCTGATTGGTCCACAAACTATTCATGTGTGTAAGCTGCATCTTCATGTAGTTGAACACTTTGTTACCGTAGGTTCCGTTCACAAATATATTAAGGTCAAAATTCTTATATTTAAAGGTGTTTGTCCAACCAAATGTGAACTTAGGCATAGGTGATCCGATGTTGGTTTTATCGTAATCGTCGATAACGCCATCAGGTTTCCCGTCGGGTCCGCTGATATCTTTAAACTTCAAATCGCCAATCCAAGGTGTCGTGTTGCGCTCAAAGCTTCTGCCATCAGCAGGATATTTCGATGTTTTAGGCGATGTTTCCAAGTCGGCTAAATCCTTATACACGCCATCGGTAACAAAACCATAGAAACTGTATAACGATTCGCCCACGTTCGAAACACTAATTACATCGTTCCACTGTCCATAGCCTACGATAGCGGCATTCTTAGTTCCTGAAAGGGCAACAAGCTTGTTTTTGTTCCACGATATTTGCATTTCCGAATCCCATTGGAAAGCGCCTCGCAGTGGGTGTGCGCCCACAGTGAGCTCAAATCCTGTATTGCGAATCGTTCCGTAGTTTCCGTAAGGTGCCGATAATACCGACGACAGGTTACCCGATGTACCCATGTAAGAAGGGAGCTGTAGCGGCATAAGCATGTCGCGTGACTCTTTACGGTACCAGTCCATCGTTAAGTTAATGGCATCGTGGAACAAACCAAGGTCAATACCTACGTTCAATTGTTCCTGACTTTCCCACTGTACATTAGGGTTAGGAATATTAGAAGGGCGATATGATTTACCCAGCAAGGTAGGCATTGCACTCATCAGTGTGCCCCACTTATACGAACCAATGTTCGCGTTTCCTGTCTGTCCCCAACCCGCGCGCAGCTTACCATTGCTTACGTATTTGGCCATTGCGCTCTGCGTAAAGAACGCTTCGTTGGTAAAACGCCATGATGCAGCTAACGAGTGGAAGCCAGCCCAGCGTTTGTTTGGTCCAAAGTTCGAGCTACCATCATAGCGGTAAGTATAGGTAGCATTGTAACGATCGTTGAATGCATAGGTCAAACGGGTGAACACCGAAGCCATAGCCGAGCTACCAAAACCTGCACCAATAGATGGTGTTCCTGCACCTAAAGCGGGGTTAATAACGTTATTTGCAGGTAGGTCTGTGTTTGATGTGCTGTTAAAATTGTATGCACTCTCCCACATTTCCTGTCCTAACATAGCTGTCAAAGAGTGCTTACCAAAGGTGTTAGAATAGGTAACATAGTTCTTTAACTGCCAGAAAGTATATGACGATTTCTGAACCGACGCCGAGTTTTTCGTACGTTTCCATGTTCCCAAATCAACGGTAGGCAAGAATCTACGGCCACGATCCGAACTGATATCATATCCCAATTCAGCATGCCAAACCAAGTGCTTGAAAGGTGTTATCTCAAAGAAGAGGTTACCGTTCAGCTTGTTTCGGTCAAGCAATATTTGGTTATACATCGCCATGGCTATAGGGTTAGGGTTGGTGAAACCCTCTTTTGAGATTGACGAATAGCCTCCGTTTATATTATAAATTTGTATGTCAGGGGGTGTCGTAAGCGAGTAAGTGATGATACCTTCATTACTATCAGCCAGCTTCAAATCGTCGTTAGTGAGCGAGTAATTCATACTCATACCCAGTTTCATCCACGACTTAAGCTGTGCGTCGAGGTTCGCACGCATGCCCAAACGACTGAATTTACTACCAATCAGCGTTCCCTGTTGCGACATATAATTGCCCGATACATAGTACTGAACCTTGTCAGAACCGCCCTGAGCTGATATCTGATGCGAGTGTTGAAGCGCTGTGCGGAAGATTGCATCTTGCCAGTTAGTACCCTTGCCCAACAGAGAAGGGTCGGCAAAGTGCTTATCGGCCTCCTTAGAATTCATCTGTCCAGTATTCACGAAATCGTTATAATAGTCGGCAAACTCGCGCAAATCCATAATGTCAAGTCTTTTACCTTGTCGGTTCATGGCTACCATACCGTCGTAGGTAAACTTCGCTTCGCCTGCCTTACCACGACGTGTCGTGATAAGCACTACGCCGTTAGCGCCCTGCGCTCCATATATGGCTGTAGCCGAGGCATCTTTTAAAATTTCCATCGAAACAATATCGCTGGGGTTGATAGTAGATAAGGGTGAAATGGTCGATACTTTACCATTTCCCAGCGCACTGCCCAATCCGAACGAGGCTCCACTGGCTCCATTGCCCTGCACTATTACGCCATCGATAACGTATAATGGTTCAGCATTAGCGTTAATAGTGGCCTGACCGCGCACGCGAATGCTCGATGACGTTCCAGGAGCACCCGATGTTGTAACAGCCGTTACACCAGCAGCACGACCTTGCAACGTCTGATCCAGCGAGGTAACTATTGAGCCACGAAGCTTCTTTTCGTCCATTGTCACCGATGAACCCGAAACATCGCTCTTCTTCATTACGCCATAGCCCACTACAACTACTTCACCAATGGTTTGGTCATTCTCGCTAAGCACAATATTTAATGCACCTTGACCGCTCACTTTTACCTCTTTCGGGGCAAAGCCTACATACGATACCTCTAATGTAGCACCTGCAGGAGCGTTCAGTAAAAACTTGCCGTCAATATCGGTAATCACAGCTATCTTGCTGCCTTTTACCTTTACTGTAGCGCCGATAATGGGTTCATGCCCGTCTGTAACACGTCCTGTCACCTTACGAACCTGTTGTGTAACAGACACCATGTTGGTCGATAAATCAGCCAACATACTTGGCGAATGCCCCAACATTGTGAGCGTGAGGCAACCAGCAAGCAATGTAATTTTGTTCTGATTGAAATCCATTGTTGTTTGAGGTTAGAATATTTTTAGTTAGATTATAAAGCCCTTGAACCTGTTGTTTGTGCCTGACGAACGAGTCATGAGGTACATATAAAACTTTGCTGGGGTTTTAAGTGAATATTAAAATCGATTTTTAAGTCGAAAAAACACGTTTGGTTAACGATTGTTGTTTTCGGTTTTCTTTAGATTGTTATGCTTGCAAAGATAAACGTTTTTGGGAGTAACAATTTACATTATTTTGTTAAAAAACGATACTATATTGACATAAAACGCCCTTTTTACCCTTTTTTATAGTGTTATATTGTATAAAATATACATTATTTACTTTGTTTTTCATATTGTCGTTTACACCGTTTTACACCTTATTTATATAGAGAGGGGTATAAGCATTGGGCTGGGTCGGGGTTGCTTATCATGCGCAACCGCCCTTCTCTCGTCTGTTTTTCGCGCTGATGAGCGTCCAAAATGTCTTACCGTGCCGTCCTCCCCTTAAACCTATATAAACGCGCAGGATAACACGTTGTTGCACAATGCGTTAGCGATTACGTAAGAATCGTGTTCCGATTACATCGTAATCGCGCGCCCTTTACGTCGTAAACGGTCAACCTTTACATCGTAATCTCCCAGCCTTTACGCCGTAAAGGTGAAAAAGTTACGGTGTAGATAACGTGCCTGATAATAAGCAAGTTATAAATGTTAAGAAACAATTTGGGCATAATCGTTTTGTCTTTACGCTGCAATTGGCCCAACATTACGCCGTAATCGTGTTTTTAGCTATATACGAGGATAGTGGCAAGTGTTAAAATATATATTGATACGGGGCGGGAGGCACCATAAAAAAAAGTTGTAAAAAAATAACGTTCCTGCTACCCTGATGTTGTGAAAAATCGTCATTAGTACAGAAAACCTGAAAAAACCTATAATAAAAAGGTATGCGTGCACGCGCATATCGTAAGTATATAAAAACATAAAAATCTCATAACTACGGCCTTATGCTGTTATCGGGCAGATGCTAACGGCGTTGTATGGCAGGCTGTACGCCTCCGCGCCATATCCTTATACCATTGTTATGAAAGGTGTGTCAGCACAGCTTACTGGCAACTGGGCTATCCTTAAACAGTTAAATTATTATCCTTTGAAATACGTATGATAACCAAACGACTTTTTACTACTGCCCTGGCAACGTTGTGTTTCTGCACGCTTACCGAGGCACAGCGTTTATCGCTGAATCTGCCTTCAACTACCGTAAGGCAGGCAATAGAGCAGCTTCAGAAACAGGGTTACTCGTTTATCTATCAAGTTGGGGATCTCGATACCTCGCAGCGTGTGCAGGTAAAGGCCACGACGGTTGAGCAAGCTGTACGCCAGATTGTAGGCTCGCAGGCAGTAACCTGGGAAATATCGGGCAAGAAAATTATTATTTCAGCCCGCAGGGACAACGGCAAACCGCAGCCGGCACGGCATAATGATACCAAAAAGTTCAGCGGTATACTTACCGACGACAACGGCGAACCTATTGTGGGAGCCGTGGTAAGGAACGCAGAGAGCGGAACAGTAGCCGTTACCGATGCAGAAGGAAGGTGGAGCATACAGGCCCGTCACGGCGATAAGGTTGAGTTCAGCAGCATAGGTTTTATGCCCGCAACGGCTAAACTGGGCAGCCGTACCGAAGGCGTTGCCGTACAAATGAGCGACGACAGCCGGCAGTTGGGCGAAGTAGTGGTGGTAGGCTACGGTACACAGAAGAAGGTAAACCTTACGGGAGCCGTTGCCGTTGTGTCGGGAAAGGACCTCACCGACCGTCCTGTGGCCAACATGTCACAGCTGCTTCAGGGCGCGGCACCGAACGTAAACGTAAGCATTAACAGCGGTATGCCCGGCAAATCAGGCTCTATCAACGTGCGCGGTATAGCGTCAATCAGCGGAGCTTCGTCGCCATTGATACTCATTGACGGCGTAGAGGGAAGTATTGATGACGTGAATCCATACGACGTCGAATCGATAAGTGTGCTGAAGGACGCTTCTTCGGCTGCCATCTATGGTGCGCGTGCAGCCTACGGCGTAATATTAGTTACCACCAAAAACGGACGCGACGGCAAGACACATGTCAGCTATAACGGCATGTTTGGCTTTGGAGAACTTACGGCTAAGCACGATTTTGAAACACGAGGATACTATTCGGCAGCCATCATTGATAAGTTTTTCTCGACCTATCAGGGAAAGAACTATACAAACTTTAACGACGAAGACTACTACGAACTGTGGATAAGGCGCAACGACCGCACCCAAAATCCCGAGCGTCCGTGGGTGGTCATGAAGAACAATCAGTATAAATATTATGGCAATACCAACTGGTTCGACTACTTTTTCAATACTTCTCGTCCTACGTGGCAGCACAATGTTACCATCAATGGCGGCAATAACAAAACACAATGGTTTATATCAGGCGGAATGTATAGCCAGCAGGGTATTAATCGCCACAATACCGACCGCTTCAAACGACTCAATTACAGGTCGAAGCTAAAGATGCAGGTTACCGACTGGATGAGCGTAAGCAATAATACAACTTATTTTAAAAGCTCATACAAATATCCGGCACAGGCCAACGCCGAGGCTCTGTTCAGGTCGGTAACGCTGCACGGTCTGGCAGCCTATACACCGCACAATCCTGACGGTACGGCCACATATCTTACCCATATGGTCGACGGTTACACGGTCATTAACGGCATACCAAGTGTTATTGAATACGGAAAGCATCGCAATGATGACGCACACGACAACTTCCAGACAACGTTCGAAAGCGTGCTTACACCCCTCAGACACTTTACCCTTACGGCTAATTATACCTACTATTTTCAACAATATACCAACTTTAACCGTTCGGTGCGTATACCTTACTCAAAGGAACCGGGCGTGGTTGAATACCGTTCCGATATTCATGACGAGCTTTACGAGCGTGCACTAAACAGCTATTATCATGGCTATAACATTTTTGGAGCATACGAAAACACCTTCAACAAAGCACATCACGTTACATTGACGGGCGGAACCAACTATGAAACACTGTATGTTAAATCGAACAGCGAAAAGCGTAATGACCTTCTTTCAGAGGAACTGAGCGATTTTAACCTTGCCAAAGGCGAACAAATGGTCATCAACGGCGGCAAACGCCGCTATGCCTTACTGGGTTTTTTCTACCGTGCCAACTACGATTACAAGAGCCGTTACCTTTTTGAGGCCAGCGGACGATATGACGGAAGCTCACGCTTTCAGCGCACCCATCGGTGGGGTTTCTTTCCATCGTTCTCGGCAGGTTGGCGTATTAGTGAAGAGCCTTTCTTTGCAACGCTGCGCAAAACCGTCGATAACCTGAAGCTTCGCCTGTCGTATGGGTCGCTGGGTAACCAGCAAGTGGGCTATTACGATTATGTGCAGGTTATCAATTCAGGCTCAGAAATAGGCTACTCGTTTGGCGGAGAGAAGAAAATTTCAGGCGCATCGGTGTCCGATCCCAATGCATCTGACCTGACGTGGGAGAAAGTATACACCTGCAATGCCGGCGTTGACGTAAGCCTGCTGAGCAGCCGTTTGTCGTTTACAGCCGACGTATACATTCGCGATACCCACGATATGCTTATGCCCGGCAAGGAGCTTCCTTACGTGTATGGCGCGGCATCGCCCCGCCAGAACGCTGCTAACCTGCGCACAAAAGGCTACGAACTGTCGCTCTCGTGGAACGATAAGGTTAACCTGTCTGGCTCTCCTTTAAACTACAGTGTGACGCTGGGTATTGCCGACAGCAAAACAAAAATTACGAAATATGACAATCCCAACAAGTCGGTAGGCAACTATTATGAAGGACTTGAGCTTGGCAGCATCTGGGGATTTAAGACCGACGGCTTCTTCAAAACCGATGAGGAGGCACGCAATTATGCCGTTGACCAGAGCTATCTCAACAGTATGATTAACATCAGCGTGATTGACAACGGCTTACATGCCGGCGATGTGAAATTTGTAGACCTGGACGGAGACGGCAAGATATTGCCATCGCTGTCGGCCAAAAAGCTCCGCGACCAACGTATCATAGGCAATTCTCTGCCCCGCTGGACATATAATGGCAAGGTAGATTTAAGCTGGAAGGGCATAGGTATATCGGCTCTCTGGCAGGGCGTTGTGCGGCAGCACTGGTATCCTGGTTCTGAAACCTATCTCTTCTGGGGGCCCTATTCGCGACCCTACCAGACGTTTATCCCCTCCGATTTCCTTTCAAAGGTGTGGTCGGAGAGCAATACTAACAGCTACTTCCCACGCCCGCGCGGCTACGTTGCCTTAAACGGGGCGGGCGGTTCGCGTGAGCTTACGCGGCCCAATACCATGTATTTGCAGAACGCCGGCTACCTCAGGCTAAAGAATTTAACCGTTAGTTACAACCTGCCGCGCACGTGGTTGAGAGCCGTTCACCTTGAAAGCGTGCGCGTTTACTTCTCGGGTGAGAACCTGTTTACTCTGAGCGGGCTCGACTCTAAGTATATCGACCCCGAAGCCTGTGGCGCAGGTTACAGTCCTTATTACAACTCAGGACATCGCAATGTAAACGGTTATCCCATGCAAAAAACCTATTCCTTCGGTCTTAATATTACGTTATAAACCTTCAAAAAGCATATTTCAGTTATGAAATTCTATCAAATATTGACATCAGGTTCAGCGTGGCTGCTATTTCTTGCAGGTGCAGGAGCTGTGAGTTCGTGCAACGATAAGCTCGACCTTTTTCCAGAAGATCAGGTAACGCCTGCCACATTCTACAAGAATGAAAAGGAGCTTCGGCTGGCCACCAACCAGTTATACACCGAGATTGTGCCTTATGCGAGCAGCATTTATGAGGACCCGGGCGACATCGTTATGCAAACCTTCCTGAACGAGGCCATCAGCAACCAGCGCCTGATACCCGAAAAGGGTGGCGGCTGGACATGGGGAACGCTGCGCAATATCAACTTTTTTCTGGCTCATTCGCAGCAGTGTCCCGATGAGGCTGCACGCAGTCACTACGACGGTCTGGCCCGTATGTTCCGTGCATGGTTCTATTTTGAGAAGGTGAAAGCCTTTGGAGATGTGCCGTGGTACGATGCCGTGCTGGGTTCTTCAGATAAGGATTTGTATAAGCCGCAAGACCCGAGGGACACCGTTATGGCTCATGTTCTGGCCGATTTAGATTATGCAATAGCCAGTCTGCCGGCCGAACATAAACTGTATGAAGCCACAAAGTGGACGGCCGAAGCACTGAAATCGCGCGTTATGCTGTTTGAAGGTACCTTCCGTAAGTATCACGGGCTGCCTGGTTATGAGGAGTATTTGAAGCAGTGTGCTGCGGTATCGTCCGACTTTATCAGAAACAGCGGCTATACCATCAGTCGTAACGGCGCAGAGCCTTACCGCCAGTTGTTTGCCAATCTCGATGCCGACGATACCGAAATTGTGCTGGCACGCGACTTCAGTACGAAACTGGGTCTGAACCATAATGTTCAGGGCTACGAGGTTTCGGCTGGTACAGCCAACCAGGGTGTGACGAAACGTCTTGTCGATTCGTATCTGATGAAAGATGGAACACGCTTTACCGACCGTCCGAATTATGCCACTATGCAGTTCTTTGACGAGTGTAAGGACCGCGATCCACGTCTTGCACAAACCATTCGCACGCCGGGACACGTGCGCAGCAACGGCCGTATAACGCTGCCTGATTTGGGTGTTGCCAAAACCGGATACCAGTTAATAAAATACGAAGCAGGTGTAAAGTATGACCAATACTGGACCAGCGAGAACGACATGCCGATATTCCGTGCAGCCGAAGTTTACCTTAACTATGCCGAGGCATGTGCCGAACTGGGAACCATTACGCAAGCCGACCTCGACCTTTCCATCAAACCCATCCGTGAACGCGTGGGTATGCCCAGTATCAGTCTGGCGCAGGCCAACGCCCATCCCGACCCTTTCCTTGAGGCTCCACTTACGGGTTATCCCAACGTTGAGCAGGGACCGCAGAAGGGTATCATCCTTGAGATTCGGCGTGAACGCACTATTGAGCTTGTCATGGAAGGCTTCCGCTATTACGATCTCATGCGCTGGAAGGAAGGAAAAGACTTTGATCAGCCCTTCCGAGGGATGTATTTCCCAGGTCCAGGCGCTTACGACCTCGATCATGACGGCACCGATGATGTTTACCTTTACACATCGAGTCATCACGGAAGTTCCACGGCACCCGTGCAATATGAGATTGGAAAGGACATCATCCTAACACAGGGAACACGCGGAAACATTGTTATACACAGCGAAATGCATCGCTCATGGAACGAGAATCGCGACTATTTCTATCCCGTTCCTTCCAACGACCGGATACTTACAGAGGGTAAGCTCAGGCAGAACCCGGGATGGAACGACGGTCTAAACTTTTAAATGAACCCTAAACGACATTCAAACGTATGAATATTAAAAACACAGGTTTATGCGCCTTAGCCTTCGGTTTGCTGCTTTCGGCGTGTAGCAGCGACATTGACAATTCTCATTACGCCGACTGGTTAGGACAAAAATATAACCAGCAACTGAAGTGGAATATCGACTCGATGGCCTTTATGCGGGCCAATTGGACCAACAGCAACCTCGGCAATGGCGTGCAACTACGTCAGGCCGAGCAAATAAAGATGTGGAATAGTCGTCAGACGGTAACCTTCGCTACGTACGAAAACAGCGGTCTCGTAACCAGTATTGTACAGCCTTCCAACGCCGAACTGACGAGCCTTCAGGGCCTTCAGGGAGAAGGTAAGCTCGCACTGAACGGCGGTTTATGCGACGCTTCAGGCCGTCCCGCATCATATCTTATGATTGACGGCCGAGTACTGGGACAGGCTACGGGGCGCAGCGGTAACGGGCTAATAGCCATTGAGAACGATGGCAACACGTGGAGTGTCAGCATCAAACCCTTTGTTGCTGCCGACACAACAGTCATACGGCATCAGTATGTTTCGGCTATTGAGGGCGGATCGCTGCTGCTTCAAAACGGCATAACGGTTAATCTTGATGGTGTCGACACTACACATACGGCACGAACACTGCTGGGAACCGATGCCTCGGGCCATATCATCATGGCGGCTATCGATGGTAACATACCAGGAACTGCCGATGGTGTGTCGGTTGTTCAGGCGGCCGAAATGGCCCGTCTCATGGGAATGGAGAATGCTTTGTGCCTGGCAGGCGGCAACGCTACAACGTTGTGGCATGTCAGCAAGGGCGTTACCAACTACCCTTCATCGAACAGACTGCCCGACCACGAGGGCGAAACGCCTGTGGGTAACGTTATTCTGGCTACCACTTACAAGATGTTTGCCAGTGGCGACGGCTCGCAAACCAGTCCGTATGTTATCAATACCGCACGCCAGTTAAGCAATATGAAGAATGCACTTACAGAAAGCGGAGAGACCATTTACTTCAAATTGGGTCGTGATATAGACATGGCAGGCATCAGCTGGACACCGTTCAACTCGGAAGCTCCTTACAAAAACAAGGTTAGTTTTGACGGTCAGGGCCATACCATCAGCCACCTGACGTGCCACAACAAGCATTATCCAAGCTTTGCAGGAGTGCTGAACGGGCGCGTGAGTAACGTGGTTTTTACCGACGCCGACATCAGGGCCGACGCTGCTTCATACCATACGGGCATCATTGCAGGCTACTTAGGCACGAACGGTATCTGGGGCGAGGTTGAGAATGTGGCCGTAAAAGGTCGGGTAACCACAACGGGAACCGACTATTATGTGGGCGGTTTGGCAGGCAATATGCGATATGGAAGAATAGCCAACTGCTATGTCGATGCTGACGTTGTATCGGCTACAAGCGGCGACCGTGGCACAGGAGGTATCGTTGGTTACGAGTATGACGGCAGGAATTTAAAGAACGAAGTGCCCGACCGTAACTGCATCATTGAAAACTGTTACTACCGCGGAACGGTGTCAGCACCCGCTTGTACCGTAGGAGGTATTCTGGGAAAGAGCGAAAACCGCTGGGGCAATTATCTGCAAGGATGTCTTAGTAACGCCGTATCGCTTACGGGAAACAACGACCATGTGGGCATTATCTGCGGACAAGTATTCGACCCTGCCATCACCACAGGCCGCTTTTCGAACAACTATGGCAGTGCCAGCACCCATACCCTGCACGGCACAACACCCTTCACGCCATCGCGCGATGGCTTGAATAAGCAGGGCGTGCAGTATCACGGACAACTGCCTTCGTCTACCTTCTCGGCAGCAGCGGCGGCCCTTCACTGGGATACCATGCTGTGGGACTTGTCTGGAGCTGAACCCAAACTGAGGATAATGCCCTGATATAATTATTGTAAAACATCAACAAATAAATACCATATCATTATTATGAAGAAACTTTCGTTATACAGTATGCTTTTTATTGCACTGCCCCTGGCGGCTTCGTGTGACCTTAAAGGCTTTGATATTCAGCCTGACAAGCGCGATACAACAATTGATACAACCGTTGTTCGCATCATCCCCTTTGACGAAACCCATACCACTACCTACGATACCAAGGTGCCTACACTGCTTAACAGGCAGCACTGGACGTGCGATACGCTCGATAACGGCTGTGTATGGTATAACTTTACAGCCTTCGACGACGTGAGCAATGCGGCACAAACGGTGAACGTGCTCGAGGTAGACATGACGTCAAAACGCTATAAACTCGACTTTGCCTACAAGGTAAACGCCGACTCGTTGTCGTCTTTTGTCGATGCGCGTCAGCAGGCAGGACTTGATGTTATGGGTGGCGTCAACGCCAACTATGAGCTTGATGCTACCTATATTCGCATTGGAGGCAGCAACATGAGCGAGGTAACCATTCCTGCTTCACATCTACGTGCCTGGAAGCATGAGGGTGCAATTCTGGGCTATGCCGACGGCGAGGTGAAGATAAGACTCTCTTCACGCACGAACCCTGCACAGGCAACGGCCAACTATAAATACTGCAAGGCCGTGAATATCATATCCAGTGCACCGTCGTTAATTGAAGATTACAAGAATATAGGCTCCACTTTCGTCGACATGAACAGGCTGTCAACTGGGCTCAATGCGCTTGATTATGAAGACAAGGACCGCCATCAGGGGGTGCGGCATCCGCGTACTGCCGTAGCCCTTACGGGCGACGGTGACCTGCTGCTCATCACCGTCGACGGACGTTGGGCGGGAAAGGCCGAGGGAATGACTGCCGACGAGCTTACCCGTTTCATCATAAAGTATTTCAATCCGCGCTATGCCCTCAATATGGATGGCGGAGGATCGACCACCATGTGCGTCAAGGGGCACGGCGATTCACGAACACATGTCGTAAACTATCCTACGGATAACCGTAAGTATAACCATTACGGACAACGTCCCCGTGAGGCTCATCTTATCATCGAAAAGGTGAGATAGCAGGGACGGGATGGCGGAATGATGCCATCTCGCGAACAAAAATTCTCCGTCAATATCCCATACCATAACGGAAAAACCTTGTGCAGGGCTTTTCCAACAGGGCAGAAAAACAGTGAGTGTTACTACATATAAACCTAATCAATATAAAACATTTATGAAAAAAGATCTTTTACTTGCTGTGGGTTTTATGCTGTCGTGCGGCATGGCTTTCGCCGATAGCTTTACCTCGGGCAACGGTACCGAGGCCTCACCTTACCTTATTTCCAATGCTGCTGAGCTTCAAAACATAAAAACCGTGCTCAACGAAAGCAGCACTACTGTGTTCTTTGAGCTGGCCGCCGATGTTGATATGGCTGGCGTAAACTGGAAGCCTTTCAATGCCGAAAGCCCGTATAAGAACAAGGTCAGCTTCGATGGGAAGGGGCATGTAATACGTAATTTTACCTGCCATAACGAGCATTATGCCAGCTTTGCGGGCGTTATGTTCGGCACAATAAAGAATGTAGCCTTTGTCAATGCCGATGTATCGGGCGACAACAGTTCCTCACATATAGGCATTATAGCCGGTTATCTCGGCACGAGCGGTATATGGGGTGAGGTCGATAACGTTTATGTACAGGGCAAAGTAACGTGTACGGCCACGGGCTTTCAGGTTGGCGGACTGGTCGGTAACATGCGTTTTGGTAAGATTAGCAACTGTCTTGTCGATGTAAATGTAACGTCGGCTACTATCGGTGACCTCGGTACAGGCGGCATTGCAGGCTACCAATATGACGGCAAGAACATGAAAACGCCTAACGCCGAGCGCAATTGTGTTATCGAAAACAGCTATTTCTGCGGTTCGGTATCGGCATCGGGGTGTACCGTTGGCGGCATTCTCGGCAAGTCTGAAAATCGCTGGGGCAATTACATGCAGGGCTGTATCAGCAACGCCCGCACGCTTGTGGGCAATAACGACCACGTGGGAGCCGTGTGCGGACAAGTCTATCCAGCATGCGTTACAGCCGGCCGCTTCACCAACAACTATGCTTCGGCTGGTGTAAAGATGATGCACGGTACCACCGTTTTCAGTCCTACGCGTGATGCTACCTTTAACCAGGGAGTGCAGTATCATGGCCAACTGGCTGCCGGTACGCCTGCTGCCACGGCACAATTGCTGGGCTGGGACAGCAACGTATGGACCTTTACGGGTATCCATCCGCAGCTTAAGCTCTTTGCTGTGCTTACAGGTGTGAAGGGCGTTACGTCGTCGCCCAGCGCCGTTACCACCAGTGCTGTTTATACCCTCAGTGGTCAGCGCGTTGCCAAACCGTCGGGAAAAGGCTTGTATATCGTTGGTGGCAGGAAGGTTATCGTGAAGTAACCCCTGTCTTTTCCTGTGTACAATAAAAACGGCCCCTGCCATGAGCAGGGGCCGTTTTTTCAGCAATCGATGGGCGGCATGATACTGTTCCGTGTTATTGTGGCTGATGTTTCAGCACGGTTTTGTCAGAAATGGATAAACGGTATGATGACACCCTGGTTGTAATTGTGTCCCTCCAGAAGATAAAATCGCTATTACCATGCCATCCTACTAAGGCAGCACGGTCAATCTTTACCAGCTACGTGGTGTACGAAACATACAAGTAACGCTTTTCTTTATCCATAGCAATGCCTTGGATATGAAACTTTCCTAACGCACTGATTGGAATACTATCGGGTAGAACACTACTTGCATGCACAGCCTTTACAGTTTGTGCACACCATAATAATATAATAAGCGTGATACTGAAAAATCGGAAACGATGAAACATGGTTTTGCCCTTGCCTGAATCGTATTAAAGGTTTATAAATAGATATTGATGTTTAGTAGATATAGGCATTACAGGTCTCGCGACACTGATAATTCATATAGTGTGTATTAATTGTTACAAAAATAGCAAAAGATTTAAAGCCAAACCATAAACTTTATTACATTATGTTTTTTTAACCATGTTGATCATGAATGGCCTTTTCAGGGCAGGTATAACGATATAAAACCAGTAGGATAAACCAGCATAATCATCAAAAAAAATGGTGTTTTTTGTAGTGGTTTTGTCTTTACGACACAATCGTCTTCCCTTTACGATGTAATTGTCGTGCAATTACGATGTAAACGCAACGCGATTACGATGTAAAGGGAAAATCGATATAAGCCTGCGTATAAATTTATTTGGAATTTTGTAGAACTTTTCCTATCTTTGCATACAGTAGAAATAAAAATAATTGATTACCGACTAACGCATAAATACCCATGTCAGACGACATTAACAACGGCAACGATAAGGATTTTCGCGACGACGAGGAGCTGCAACAGCAGGACGAAGAACTCGTCAGCAACGAACACTCTGATTATACTCCCGCCGACCGCTTTGACGCTTCGGCCGTGCATCACCTCTCAGGAATGTACAAAAACTGGTTCCTTGATTACGCTTCGTACGTTATCTTGGAGCGTGCCGTGCCTCATATCGAGGACGGACTGAAGCCTGTTCAGCGACGCATTCTGCACACCATGAAGCGCATGGACGACGGGCGCTACAACAAAGTAGCCAACGTAGTAGGCGAGACGATGAAGTTTCACCCACACGGCGACGCATCAATTGGCGATGCGTTGGTGCAATTGGGGCAGAAAGATTTGCTTATCGACACGCAGGGAAACTGGGGTAACTTGCTTACGGGCGACCGCGCAGCGGCTCCCCGATACATCGAGGCGCGATTGTCAAAATTTGCGCTCGAAACCGTTTTTAACCCGAAAACAACCGAGTGGCAGCTCTCATACGATGGCCGAAATAAGGAGCCTGTAACGCTGCCTATGAAGTTTCCGTTGCTGCTTGCGCAAGGAGCTGAGGGTATCGCTGTGGGCTTATCGTCAAAGGTTTTGCCACACAACTTCAATGAATTGTGCGAGGCTGCCGTACACTATCTGCGCGGAGAGGAGTTTCATCTCTACCCCGACTTCCCCACGGGTGGCGCTATTGACGTGGCGAAATATAACGACGGACAGCGCGGTGGCGTTGTGCGCGTGAGGGCAAAAATTGAGAAACTCGATTCGCGCACGCTCGTTATCCGCGAAGTTCCTTTCTCAAAAACGGCGGCGTCGCTGCAAGAATCGATTACAAAAGCCATCGAAAAGGGCAAAATCAAAGCGCGTAAGGTGATTGACATGACGGCGCGCGAGGTCGAAATTCAGGTGCAATTGGCGCCAGGAGTATCGTCAGATAAAACCATCGACGCGCTATATGCGTTTACCGATTGCGAAATCAACATCTCGCCCAACTGCTGCGTTATCGAGGACGACAAGCCGCAATTCCTGACCGTGGGCGACGTGCTGCGCCACTCTACTGACCATACAATGGGTTTGTTGCGCAAAGAATTGCTTATTCGTCAGAACGAACTGGAGGAGCAATTATTCTTTGCTTCGCTCGAGCGTATATTTATAGAGGAGCGCATGTACAAGGAAAAGCAATTCGAACAAGCGGCTGATCAAAAGGCGGTTCTGAAATTTCTTGACGGTCAATTCGCTCCGTACAAAGAAAAATTTATACGTCCTGTAACCGACGATGACTACTTGCGACTGCTCGAAATTAAAATGCAGCGCATATTAAAATTTAATAAGGATAAGGCCGATAAGCTCATGGCCGCCATTAAGGCCGAAATAAAGGGCATTAAACACGACCTGAACCACATGACCGACGTGACCATTGCATGGTACGAACACCTGCGCCAGACCTACGGCAAAGCGCACCCACGTCTGACCGAAATTCGCAGTTTCGATACCATCGACACCGCAAAGGTGGCCGAAGCTAACGAGAAACTGTATATCAACAGGCAAGATGGATTCATCGGAACAGGCCTAAAGAAGGACGAATTCGTATGCAATTGCTCTGACCTTGACGACGTAATCATCTTCTATCGAGATGGTAAATACAAGGTCATTCGCGTGGCAGATAAAATATTTGTGGGCAAAAATATCATCTGGCTACAGGTATTTAAAAAGAACGATAGCCGCACCATATACAACGCTGTTTACCGCGACGGCAAGGGCGGACCGTGTTATATCAAACGCTTTAACGTGACAAGCATGACCCGCGACCGCGAATACGACCTCACGAAAGGTACTGCTGGCTCGCGCGTAATGTACTTCACGGCCAACCCTAACGGTGAAGCCGAAGTAATAAAAGTGACACTTGACGTTGACACTAATAAGAAAAAACAAAACATTTTCCTCGAAAAAGACTTCTCAGAAATCGCTATTAAGGGACGCGCGGCGCAAGGAAACTTGCTCACTCGCAAAAGCGTGCACCGCGTAGTATTGAAGAGCCACGGACGCTCTACGCTGGGCGGACGAAAGGTTTGGTACGATGCCGACGTGCGCCGACTGAATTACGAGGAGCACGGACGCCTGTTAGGCGAATTCAACGATGGCGACAGCATACTCGTTGTATTGGATAATGGCGACTTCTACACGACGAATTTCGACCTCAATAATCACTTTGAAGGCAATATCCGCACGATTGAAAAGTGGAATCCTGACAAAGTATGGACAGCGGTAATATTCGATGCTGACAATCAGAATTACCCGTATTTGAAACGCTTCCAAATGGAAGCCACGAAACGTCCACAGAATTATGTGGGCGAGAATGAGGCCAACAGGCAAGCGCTTCTCACTGATACCGTTTACCCTCGTTTGCAAATAACGTTCGGCGGTGCCGACGCAACGCGCGCTCCGTTAGAGATTGATGCCGAGAGCTTTGTAGGCGTAAAGGGCTTCAAAGCCAAAGGAAAGCGACTTACTACATGGCAGGTTGAACGCATCGAAGAGCTAGAACCGCTGCGCCAGCCTGCGCCAGAACCTTCGGAAGATGAGGGCGATGATAACGAGGATACAAAGGAAGAAAACCTCGACCCTGACGCAGGCAAGAGCCGCCAACAGGTAATTGACGAGATAACAGGACAATTGTCATTGTTCCCCAATGAAGATATGCAGAAGTAAAATAAGCCTATTTGTCGCGCTATTCGGCTTGTGGGGCCTCAGCCCTACAACGGCGTGGGCACAAGACGACGCAGCCGTCGACAGCACTTCACAAAACGTTGCTAAGATGTTGCAAGCACCGTTGTCGTGCATTGGCAACATTTCGCCAGGCTTTAAAGCCACCGAACGCCGCAACATGCTGATTATAGGCACGGCCAATAGCCTTGATACCTACCTGTCGCCACTGACATATCGCGGCACCGAACTGCGCTTTACAAGTCAGGTTGTGCACAACAGGAAGGAGCGAAACTGGACGCATACGCTCACGCATGGGCTGCGATTGGCACGCGAAACCATGCATACCAACGAGGGCATTCGTCTCGAAGGCGGTTACGATTTTAGCTATTCGTGGCAACGTAAAATCGTTAACCGAACTATTGGATATTGGGGACGACTGATGGTTACAGCGGGCGGAGGAGTTGATGCCACCGTAGGCTTCCGCTATCATGCGCAAAACAGCAACAATCCTGCGCAATTAGAGGCCGCCCTTGCCTTCACTCCCGCCATGGCTGCTGATTGGCGTTTCTTCGTCGTCAGCCCGAAAAGCCACCGTCGTCACACGCTGGGCGTGCGCTACGAAGCCGCTATTCCGCTTGCGGGCGTGATGTTTTCGCCCGCCTTTGGCCAAAGTTACTATGAGATTTTTGCACGTGCCGACTACGACCATAACGTGTGTCCGATATGGGTGGGCAACGCTCCCTCCCTCCGACAACGCTTGCTTTTTAACTTCCAACTGCTCAAACGCCAGTTCTTTATAGGCTATGAGGGCGATTATCGGCAGGCAAAAGTCAACAACATTAAATACCATCGATACACTAATGCCGCCGTTTTAGGCTGGCGATGGTGACAACGTCAAAACCCTATTACCCATTGACCATGTCGGCTTATCAGCCATAAAAAATGGCGATGGTGAAACTTTCAAAACATGACAATTTCCTTACGCTTTCTTCGTCACGCTATAACCGCCGCTTGTACGCTATTGATTGGGCTTACAAGCCTTACGTCGTGCATCACCGAACCCGAATATAACAACTCGCCGCGTGGCAATTTTGAGGCGCTCTGGAAGATGATAGACGAGCATTATTGTTTCTTTCGCGAGAAACAAATCAACTGGGATAGCGTCTACCATGTGTATGCACCGCGCTTCAACGACACCATGACCGACAAGCAACAATTTGAGGTTCTGGCTGCGATGCTGAGCGAATTACGCGACGGGCACGTCAATCTCACCTCAGCTTTTGACGTAGCTCGCTACTGGACATTTCATGAAAGCTATCCTCCCAACTTCAATAACGATCTTGAACGACACTATCTTGGCACCGATTATCAAATTGCATCAGGCATGAAATACCGCATTCTCGACGATAATATCGGCTATATTCGCTGCGAGACTTTTCAAAATAACATCGGTGCTGGCAATGTCGACGAAATTCTTTTAGCCCTACAACCCTGCACGGGCCTTATTATCGACCTGCGCAATAACGGCGGCGGCCTTGTCACTTCAGCCGAAGAACTGGCAGCGCGATTTACGAATAAGCCTATTGAAGTGGGGTATCTGCGCCATAAAACAGGGCCTGCTCACGATGCGTTTTCAGATATGAAGCTACAGGTTTTAAGGCCTGCGCGCGGCATCAGATGGCAGAAACGCGTGGTGGTACTGACCAACCGAATGGTATTTTCGGCCGCTAACGAGTTTGTAAAATACATGAAATACTGCCCCCTTGCAACGATTGTTGGCGACCGAACAGGCGGTGGCGCAGGCCTTCCCTTCTCATCTGAGCTGCCCAATGGGTGGAATGTGCGCTTCTCTGCTTGCCCAATGTACGACCGTGAAGCGCGTAGCACCGAAGACGGTATTGCGCCAGACGTCAGCGTTAACCTTACCGACGAAGGTATCTTACACAATTACGATGATATCATTGAGGCGGCACGTAAACGGCTTCACACCGCAAAGGCTCAATAAAAAGGATTTTTTTAAAAGTAGTTATGGAGTTAGAGGGAGTTAAGGAGTTAAGTCAACACTCTGTTCTTACGTTTGTTCCTTATGGATTTATGGAAATACGGTTGTTAATTTTATGATGTGATTATAGTTATTTTTTAATATTATGAAATCTATTTCACAAAAAGCTGTTATTTACTTTACAATCTGTTTATACCTTACTTATAATAGGGTTAAGCAGGCATTTATCTTAACTCCATAACTCCTTAACTCCTTTTAACTCCTCAAAAACTTAACTCCTTAACTCCCTCTAACTCCATAACTCCTTTTAAATAACTCCATAACTCCTTAAAAAAAACTCCTTAACTCCTCAAGAATACTCAAAGATATGAACCCATTTTCACCCATAATTTCCGAACGTTTACACATTCCCGCATCGCAAGTTGAAGCTACATTAGACCTCCTTGCGGCAGGTTGCACTATCCCTTTCATCAGTCGCTACCGCAAAGAAGCCACTGGAAACCTCGACGAAGTGCAAATAGCAGCTATCAGTGACCTCAACGAGCGTCTTAGCGAATTGCAGAAACGCAAGGAAACCATACTGAAAACCATTGACGCACAGGGCAAACTCACCGACGAATTGCAACGCCGAATTACCGACTCGTGGGACGCAACCGAGATTGAAGACCTCTACATGCCCTACAAACCACGTCGCAGAACGCGTGCGCAGGTGGCGCGAGAGCAAGGTCTGGAACCGCTGGCCACGTTGCTTTTGTTGCAGCGCGAGCAAAGCCCCACAACGGCAGCGCGCCGTTTTATCAATGCCGACGTTCCCGATGTAGCCGCTGCACTGCGTGGCGCACAGGACATTATTGCCGAGAATATCAGCGAAGACGAGCGCTCACGCCAAACGGTTCGGCGTGCCTTCAGCCGCGAAGCCGTCATCAGCGCACGCGTTATCGAGAAGATGCGACACGAGGATAGCGCGCAGAAATTTGCCGATTACTTCAGCTTCAGCGAAGAGTTGCGCCGCTGTTCCTCACACCGTTTGCTCGCCATGCGGCGCGGAGAGGAAGAGGGTATTTTAAGAGTGGGTATCACCATTGACGACGAACCCTGCATCGAACGGCTACAACGCCAGCACGTGCGCGGCAATGGACCGTGCCAAAAACTGGTTAGCGAAGCCGTCGATGACGCGTACAAACGTCTGCTTCGCCCTTCTATCGAAAACGAATTTGCCGCTCAAAGCAAAGAGAAAGCGGACACAGAGGCTATCGAAGTGTTCAAGCAGAACCTCCGACAGCTATTGCTTGCCGCACCGCTTGGCCCAAAACGCGTCATGGGTGTCGACCCAGGCATACGCACAGGCTGCAAGGTTGTCGTGCTCGATGCGCAAGGAACGCTCCTCCACCACGATGTGGTTTTTGCCACAGGCCATCAGGCCGACCGTCAGCGCGCAGGGCAACCGTCGGCACTCGACCGCTTTACCGCCATCGCCCAACGCTATAACGTAGAGGCCATTGCCTGCGGAAACGGTACCGCCTCGCGCGAAACAAGCGATATTCTGCGACAAATTGAGGGTATCCCCGTGTACGTAGTGAGCGAGGACGGAGCCAGTATCTATTCGGCTTCTGAGGTGGCTCGCGAGGAGTTTCCTGAACAAGACGTCACCGTGCGCGGCGCCGTTTCGATTGCGCGCCGACTGATGGACCCCATGGCCGAATTGGTAAAGATTGACCCTAAGAGCATTGGCGTGGGGCAATATCAGCACGATGTTGACCAAACACGCCTACGAAACTCGCTCGACCAAACCGTAGAGCTGTGCGTAAATGCGGTAGGTGTGAACCTCAACACGGCATCGAAAAACCTCCTTACCTACGTCAGCGGATTAGGTCCTGTGCTGGCTCGCAACATCGTTGAATACCGAAGCGAGAACGGTGCTTTCACCTCGCGCGCGCAATTAAAAAAGGTTCCACGTCTGGGGGCGTCGGCATTCCAACAGAGTGCTGGCTTCTTGCGCGTGCCCGAAGCTAAAAATCCGCTCGACGCCACGGCCGTACACCCCGAAAGTTACGCTATCGTGGAGCAGATGGCAGCCGATTGTGGTTGCTCGGTAGCGCAACTAATTAGCAGTGCTGACGAGCGTAGCAAGATTGATATCAAGCGTTATGTAACGCCAACGGTGGGCTTACCTACCCTACGCGACATCATGGCCGAACTGGAAAAACCAGGTCGCGACCCTCGCGGACAGGCTGAAACGTTCGAGTTCGACCCGCGTGTGAAGACGCCCGATGACCTCATCGAAGGCATGGAACTGCCTGGAATTGTGACGAATATCACCAACTTCGGCGCGTTTGTAGATATAGGTGTGCATCAAGATGGCCTTATACATATCTCGCAACTCGCCGATCGCTTTGTGCGCGACCCTAACGAAGTAGTGAAGCTTCATCAACATGTGCGCGTAAAGGTTATCGAGGTGGACAGACGACGCCACCGCATAGCATTATCCATGCGACAAGCATAGTCGGTGGAAGACGGAAAGATAGGAAAGCCCCTCCTTTAGAAATTAAAGGAGGGGCTTTCTGGAGTTAAAGGAGTTAAGGAGTGAGGGAGTTAAGACAAATGCCTGAAGGGCGTTATGGGGACGAAAAGACAGAAATTATAAAACAGAAAGACGAAATGATGTTTTTTCGGGGACGGGGTTGCAAAGATAGAAGTTCTGTTGCGGCTTTCAACTGTCATATTTAGATTTTAAAGAAATAGACAGGTTGGCTTTTTCGGCTTTTGGGCATAGTATGGCGGCCGTCAACAGCACGTGCGGCAGCCGTAGTACACACCGAATGACAGCCGTAGTATAACACGTACTGCGGCCGACGTAATCTCACCCTATTATTTAAAACCACGCACCACATGATTTATAACTGTACACCACATGATTTATAACAGCACACCACATGATTTAAAACGGCGAAACTCATGATTTAAAACTACACACCACATGATTTAAAACTGCGAAACACCTTATTTATAACAGCACACCACCCCGTCACAAAAGCTTCACTCTTCCTCTTTTTGTCGCCAACCTACACCGCCTATTCGTACAATTAACACCGCCTGCCCGCACAATCTCTATAAAAATAAGTGCGCACGACTGATGTGACCTTTTCACGCATTAAAAAAATAGAGTCTGTAAATTTCGCATTGCTTTTCCGCAAATTACAACCATATCCTATTTCCATTTAAAACTGATTTTCAACTTATTACAAATTTTACAGCTACGGCTTTCGCATGACTTTTCGGCCTATTAAAAACCTCTTTTTTTCAGCTTTCAGAAACCGTTTCTGCGGCTTTTGCACCACTTTTCTGCACATTTTGCATAAAAAATAGAATATACATCGCTGTTGTCTCATTTTTTATACTTACCTTTGCAACCGCAAATGCGCCTGTGGCGGAACTGGCAGACGCGCTAGACTTAGGATCTAGTTTCTCACGAAGTGCAGGTTCGATTCCTGTCAGGCGCACGCAAACCACAACAAACAACGAGTTATAAGGCTGATAAAAAGCCTCATAACTCGTTTTTTTATGCTCCTTTTTCAACGACAAAACACACGTTTTTAAACTTTCTCACCCTTACAAAACATCGCATATATCAATTATTTTCATTGCAGCGCAAAAAAGATTCGTCAAAAAGTTGCAAATCACAAAATAATTACTTATATTTGGGCATTTACATATCATGGTATCCTTAAACGAAAATCGTTAATAGGCAACAAGATAACTGTAATCAGGATAGTTTAAAATTTTAAAAGGATACGATTATGAAACCAACAAGACAGAACACGCTTTACCTCACCATTAAACAGGTTTTTTTTGACGAGATTATTGCAGGCACAAAAACTAAAGAATATCGCGAAATTAAAAATACAACATACAAGAAGTATCTCGAGTGTGATGAGGACGGATTTCCATATTATGATCTAATGAAGGCTGAAGCTGAAAACCCGCTACTTGGCGACCTTTGCATTTGGAATAATGGCGTATATCCCTATGTCGCTAAAAATAATTTAGAGTTTCTTTCGTTAGCGGTGGGCTACCGTAAACAACGCGATACGGCTATCGTTGAGGTGAACGACATCACGTTTGAACCAATAACCAACGACGATGGTAAGCCTTGTCGGTTCTCCGATGACTTTAAAGGGAACGTCAAAGGCGATGAAAACGGCGACTTTTGCTTCTGGAACGCGGTGTTCCATTTGGGCGAAATAGTTGACGTTCACCGCAATTAAGCCGAAAAATATTTGCATTTTTGTTGCTCAAAATCATTATTATCATGTAGAAAATGCTACATGATATTAGAGATTTTTACGTATCTTTGTAGTTGTGTTTAGGCTGATGGCAATGCTCGTCACCACGAACAGACACGACGGTAAATGAATAAAATGCTGAAACTATGACAGAAAAGAAACTGACCTTATATACCAGTCTGTTCTTCTTCTTTGTGTTCATTCCTGTGCTTACGTTGCTTGTGCCCACGGTAAAATGGGCCGAAACGCGCCCTATACTGTTGTTTTCGACAATAGGTTACCTCATTTTGTGTTACATTGTATTGACGCGTTACAATATCCCTGGCTTGTTTATACGCCACCATTACGTGCGCGGCTCCATACTTTCGGTCTTAGCACTGGGCGTGACAGCGGTTTTTACACATGTGGCCGACTGGCTAAACCACCACGAAGTAGCCACTACAATGCCACGCACCACGCACATTTATTCAACCATTTGGTTCCTTTTTTTGGTTATTTTAGGCTATAGTTTCTTCAATAACATGCTGCAAGAAGCCAGTCGTTTGGCCCGTCAGCGCGAAGAAATGGAGGCTCAACGCGACAAGGCAGAGCTGGCAATGTACAAGGCTCAAATCAATCCGCACTTTCTTTTTAATACATTAAACACCCTCTATGGGCTGATATTGACCGACTCTGACAAGCGCGAGGAAGCGTTTGAAAAGTTTATCAATATGATGAAATATACCTACAGCAACGCCAATCGCGATTATATCAGCTTGCAAGAAGAGATGGATTACCTGCAGCAATATATTGATTTACAACTGCTTCGCCTTGGCGACGTAACGCGGGTAGATACAAAATTCGAGGTGGACGACCCACACACGAGCATCGCTCCCATGCTTTTGATAACGCTTATTGAGAATGCTTTTAAGTACGGTATTTCGTCAACCGAATACAGTGCTATCCATATCCACCTCACGGTGCGACGCCACATGCTCAACTTTATGGTGCATAACACGCGCATTAACAAAACGGTGAAGGTGTCATCAGGACACGGACTGAGCAACTTAAAGCACCGACTCGACCTCCTTTACCCCGACGACTACACGCTGCGCCGTCGACAAGACAAGGACGGATTTATGATGAAACTCACCATTAAGCTACAAAATTAAACCCTCTGACAACAGAAAAATATTATGTTCCACGCCATAGCCATAGACGACGAGCCCGTAGCGCTGAGCATTATCAAAAACTATTGCGAGCGCCTTGGGGATATCAGTCTCGAGACTTACACCAATCCGCGCATCGGATTGCAGAAAATAATTGAAGAAAAACCTGACATGGTGTTCCTCGACATCGAAATGAACGGCATGACAGGTATGGAGATTGCGCGCGAACTTCCGCCCACAGCGTGCCTTATTTTCACCACCGCCTATGCCGAATATGCCGTTGATAGCTACGAGGTTAACGCGGTAGACTTTCTGCATAAGCCTTTTTTCTACCCGCGTTTTGTCAAAGCTATTGACAAGGCTACGCAATGGATTAAGATGCGAAAGGTAACACAGCTGACGCGACGACCTGAGCGCGTTATCACGTTAAAGGTAGAATATAAAAACGTTACCGTATCAGTTGATTCGATCATGTATATTGAATCGATGGATAATTACGTCAAACTTCATCTGCTTGATGGCGCTACACTGATTTCGCAAATTAGCTTAAAGAAAATAGAAGAGATGCTTCCCGCAAAGGAATTTATTCGTGTTCACCGCAGTTATCTGGTGTCGGTGGCGAAAATTGAGCGCTATACCCGACAGAGTATTAAGCTGGTTGACCGCGACGAAGTGATACCAGTGGGACGAAATTATGGCGCCGAAATTGGAGATTTCTTGAAAGACAAGCTCCGATTAATTACGCGCGTTCCTGAACTTTTCGACTATAAAAAGTAATGGGTTAGACAGTTGTGTAAGGACAGAAAGACAAAAAGAACTCTTTTTTCAGGAGTTAAGAGGGTTCTTTTCAGGAGTTAAAGGAGTTTTTTAAGGAGTGAAGGAGTTAGGGGGAGTTAAAGGAGTTAAGACAATTGCCTGCTAATTGCAAGGACAAAAAAGGGGAATTGGAGAAGACAGAAAGACAAAAAGACAAGGTTTTATAGGCGAAAGGATAAGGACAGGAGGACTAAAAGACAAAATCTAATGGGCGAAAGGACAAGGACAGGAGGACTAAAAGACAAAAATTAATGGGCGAAAGGATAAGGACAGGAAGACAAAAAGACAAAATTTAATGGGTGAAAGGACAAGGAGAGAAAGACAAAAAGACAAAAATTAATGGGCGAAAGGACAAGGAGAGAAAGGAAGTATGGAGAGGATAGAAAAGCGAAAAGAACATGGTTTTTTGATGCTGCGCCTTTAAATTACTTGTATAAAGCAAGCTTGATAGTACACTTATCATAGATTAACAATTGCCTTTTTACGACGAAAATATGACCTAAAAAAGTCGTAAAGGTTTACAAACGCTTGTGTAATAACAGAAAAAAGCATAACTTTGCACAAAATTCAGAAATGAATTTGCTTTAAGGCCGAAGCCTGAATCATTGAAAAATGAGGTGAAGTTGGTTAAAGACAGAAGCTGAATTTATTAAAAAAGGAGGCTACAATTCACTTTCTGACAAGAGAAAAAAAGAGTTTAATTAGCGAAAGGTTATTACCCTAACGGCCAGCGCAGAGCGTGCGCATATGCCGAGATATAAAGCTAAAGACAGGATAACATCAGTTAGAAGACGGGCACCTATCGGGTGATTCCACCCTTTTTATCAGCTATTATTATGGGATAACACGACGAAAAATATTTTTTATTCATGATGAAAAAAGAAATGGTGACGGTGAAACGCCGGTATCTCAAGCCCCATACAACGATATATCATATCGCTGAAGAACATGCTATTTTGGCTGCAAGCCCCAACGTTCGCCCTGGAGGCGACAGCGGAGGTAGTATAGAAATTGTACCGTTGGTGCCTGACGTGGGTTCTGACGACGATGTTCTTGAAGGATAAAACAACCGCAACACCCCTAAACTTTAGCTTCCTACGATGTGGGGAACGTAAATAAACACATACCCCTATAACCTATTTATACCATTAATAAAAGTATAAATAACAGGCGTTTAATACCTGATGTATGTAACAAGCAAGCGCGCTTGTAAATAGAAATGTTTTATATTTACGAGCCTTATTAATTTCCCAATATAAAACAGATACAACAAAAAACATTTATAAATAGTGTCGTAACCATGCCTTTCATACATGAAAGAACATGGTTACGATTATTTATTATGTTATTTCGCAAAGCTATGGAAGAAGCTTGGGTTACCTTTCACCTGCATAACAGGTCCTGCAACCTCTTTGGTTTCGGGGTTATAGGTGTAGAAACCAACCGCCTTTTTGTTTGCACTTCCAAATACAATGAGGTTCTTATGTTTGCCAATAGCAATTCCTTGTGGATTAGAAATTTCCATTCCCTGTATAACTGATATGGTCTTCTGTTTCAAATCAATCACAACTGGTACATTTGTAAGACTGACATAAGGGTTGCTCATTCCGTTGGGATCAAGGCCAAACGAGTTGGCATACGCATAAGCCACTCCCTTACCAGCATAGAATATGGTGCCCAAAAAATCAGCATGTGTTGTTGACAGCCCTGCAACTGTAGTTTGGTCAAGACGAATACAATAATTGGTATCAATATCAGTTGAACCATTTTTAATTCGAACGATACCACCATTCAAGCCTGGAATAAAGCCGAACGAGCCAATACAGTTGATATAAATATCCTTATTTTCGTCCATGAATATAGAACCTGGATCGATAGGACGTGTTGCAAAGCACAGTCCTAATGAGGTATTAACAATATGCTTTTCAACCTTATCGGTCTTCGTGTCAATCATAGCCAGTTCAATATTGTTGCGTGTAGGCATATACTGTGCGTTCATTTGGTTAAGACCTACAAACAGTTTGCCGTCACGAATAATCATTGCAGCTGGCGACACATTTGTGTTTTGCTGATGCAAACTATTAAGATCAATATCAGTAATCTTCTTCATTGTAGTAGGGTTGAATACCATTACAATGCCTAATTTTTGCAAGCTAATATACGCTTTTTCGGCATTGAGTTCTACCACATTGCAGGCCGCAGCACTGGCTGGGATAGGTAACACGCCTTGCTTAGCCCATGTGCCGTCAGCGTTAATTTTATAACGAGTAATCTCAGCCTTTGTATTACCCATATAATCAGGGAAAGCATATACGTTGCCTGATTCAGTAACAATAGGCGTAGAGCCAAATCCTACAGGAATACCATTACTGATATCGTAGTTGCCAGGGAGCAAATCGCTCAGAGCCTGCATATAAACGCTACCATTATTACCTTCGGGGTTGGTAATGCCTGTTGCAAAAATAACACCTTTAAATTCCTTTCCGCTGGGGTTGGGATTAGGGTTTGGTGTGGGGTTGTCAGTGTTTGGGTCACATGATACCATTAAAGCCGTTAAGGCTATAATAGATAAAACTGATTTAAAATTTTTCATTGTTCTTTTATTTTTAATCCTACATTTGTTGATATTTATCTGAGAAGATAGCGCACTTTAAAGCCTATGTAACGCCCTGGTAACGGTCGGTTCAATTCGGAAACAACACGGCGGTTGGTTAAATTCTTCACCTTTAGGGTAAGCGTCCACTTATCATTGCCGAAGCTATGTTCCACAGCGGCATCCATTGTAAACGATGTCGGAATTTTGCGTTCTTGATATCGGCTCACCTCAAAGTCGTAAAAATACTGGTGTATGTACGAAGCGTCGAAAAGTAAACGTGTGTTTTGCCCGCTCCCACCAAAGATATTCTCCTTATGAAATTCTGCACCAAAATTGCCAAGCAGATAAGGAACATTGGGGATTCGCATTTTATAAGTGGGATTTTCAACCACTGTTCCGGGTGTTAACTTTCGTACGTCTCTAAGGTCTTGAAAGGTTCCGTTGGCATATAAATACAGCACGGGACATACATCGCCTTTAGCTTCCAGCTCTATTCCTTGCGTGCGCACACTACCAAAATTGCGGTAACGTGCCATTGTTGGTATCATATCGGGGGTGAAACGTATCATATCTTCCAACAGGTTATAAAAGGTATTCAACTCCACCTCAATCAGTCCGTTATCAGCTTTTAAATGTCTATAGAGCATGCCTACGTTCACACCTTTTGTACGTTCAGGCTTTAACGCAGGAGAAGCTAATATAGAATAGCCATTACCTATCAGCTCTTCGCTTGAAGGAATTCGTACCTCTGCATTGAACGATGCTTTAAGCATCAGGTCGGGTGTAAACTTATAACGTGCGGCGTTACTGAAGCCAAAATACGACTTGAACACTTTTACGCGCTCAGGTTCAGTTACAGAAAAGACGTTGATACTACGCGAATCGGACGAGAAAATAAAGTTTTTCAACGTAAAAGCATTTTGAAACCGTCCGTTGAATAGGGTTAAATCGTACGAAAGACCCAGCGTTAGCGTGTTCATCTTGCTGGGGAAATTAGAACGAAAACCTAATGCTTTGTCCATCAATGTATCTTTAGGGTGGAGCGAATTATGATCAAAATAAGCATTGAAGTTTACACTATGGTGCATGTCAATCGTATATTGCAGATTGAGTTTTGATATTAATTCGTTTAACCTATTATTGCCATCAGAAGGAAAATTGTTCTGTTCGCCACCATAAGCAGAAACAGGCGGAAGTTTATTTCCGTCCCAATCATAACGATTCATCGCCTTATCGTGCATGCCATATTTGCCAAACACGTAGTTAATATCAAAGTTAAAATCAAGTCCGTCTAAAAAGAAATTGTTACGCTTCAGCGATAATTCAGTAACATAGTTTACAGAACGGTTGTACGCTTCACGAATATCGAGGTCAATTCCTTGTATCTCTTGGTACGTCTTCATGAAAACAAGCTCCCACTTTATTTCATCAAACCACCATTTAGTAGCTTTTACTGACATACCGCCAATGACCTTGTTGAACAGGTCATGGTCTCTTTTCACAGTTCGGTTATCAAGGTTTGCCAAGGTCATTTCGTAATTATTTTTCGAAAACGAAAATGTGCCACCTATTCCAAACTGCAAGCCGCTCTTACGGTTTGTACGCTTAAACACCGTTGAAAACTGATGCGTATTAAACGAACCACCCTCATAAGCAAAGTCTAAATAAACGGGAGGATACTCCTTTGTAACAACATTTACGGCACCACCCAATGCAGAACCGCCAAACTTATATGGAACAATACCTTTATACACTTCGATGCGTTCAATCATGTTTGTTGGAATATCGTTCAGAGCAATAAAGTTATTGAGCTGCGACAATGGGGTTTCATCTACAAACATTCCCATTCTTTTTCCCTCCAAACCACGCACTGATATGCGTGAGGCACTGCCCATTCCGCCCGTATTTCGAACCGTAACCCCAACTGTACGTGCGAGTACATCATTCATGTTTGAAGCTGTTCCCTGTAGCTGTTGCTGCCCTATGACAGAGACAGGCATAGCTGCTTCTTTAAGCTTACGCATCTCACTATGAGCCGTTACCGTAACTTCCTTCAGAACTTGCTCGGCTGAAGTAAGTTGCACATCGCAACGCAGGCTGTCCTGTAACGTAACACTTTGTATGTGTTCCTTATATCCTATACACTGGAAATTTAACTGGACACGCTGCCTACCCGACAGAACAAGACGATAAAATCCTTCATTATTGGTGACGGTACGGGCGTTTGTTTTGTCGGCTTTTATCAAAACTCCTACAAGGGGCTCACCTGTTTGGAAATCGGTTACCGTGCCATACACAACAGCTTGTTGCGCTGAAACTGAAAGCGTAAAGAAAAACGATAGAATTGTTAGATAAAATTCTCTCTTTTGATTCAGCAATAACAATATTATTTTTTTTAATAATGATATATTTTTCTCTGTACTTTGAATATACATAAAGTGTTTATTGTTTGTACGGAAGAGGTCTTTTCAAGTAGTTGTAACTGCTTGCAAACAAAATGTTTTCATCAAGTTTACAAGACCTTTCAGACGTATCGTTTAAATAATGATGCAAAGGTAAGAAATACATAAAAAGTAAACAATACCTAAAAATTAGTAAATCGGCCAACACCTTACATTAGGTATTCTGTCACTTTCTGCCTTATTTCCCATGACATAATGCTGTAAACCCTATACTGTTCCTTGGTCGGCGGTCGGCATTTTCGGGCTACAGAGCATTTAAAAGCAGGCAGAACGGGCTTTGGTACAAATTATTTCAGTAACTTTATGCACTGAAAACAGAGGTGCTATTTTGCAGGCAGTAAGGCGCATACGCCATAGAGCTGCAGTAGAATTTGTGCGAAACCCATGTTTCCAACGGCAAAAACTTGTTGAACTCACGCTAAATTTAAACGACGTATAAACATGAAAAGAGCAGTTATTATAGGTGCCAGCAGTGGCATTGGTTACGAGGTGGCACGGTTGTTGATTGCTCAAGGGTGGACGGTTGGCGTGGCAGCCCGTCGCGTTGAGCCGCTTGCTACATTACAAAATCAAGCACCCGAGCGTGTGTTCACGGCACAAATAGACGTGACTGCCGACGATGCCGACACCTCGCTTTTGCAGCTTATAGAGCGCATGGGCGGCATGGACCTGTATTTTCACGCAGCAGGCATAGGCTGGACTAATATTACTTTGGAGGCCGATAAGGAAATGAAGACGATGCAAACCAACGCTGTGGGGTTCACGAGAATGGTGGGCGCGGCTTATCGTTATTTTGTGGCTAACGGCGGTGGACATATAGCTTGCATCACGTCTATTGCAGGAACGAAAGGTCTTGGCCCTGCTCCAAGCTACAGTGCTACGAAAGCTATGCAAAACACTTATTTGCAGGCTCTGGAACAATTAGCCAATGCTCAGAAGCTCAATATTCAGTTTACCGATATTCGTCCAGGCTTTGTCGATACGGCTTTGCTTACAGGCGAAAAGAAATATCCGATGTTGATGACGGCCGAAACAGTGGCTCAAGATATTGTGAAAGCTATCAGAAAACGCAAGCATATTTGTGTGATTGATACACGTTGGTGTATATTAACCTTTGTGTGGAGCCTTATTCCGAATTGGATTTGGAGGCGTTTACGGCTGTTTTAAAGGCAGTTGAGCTTTTGCTTTGCACACCTATTATGTTGTAAAAATATGCAAAGCAAGAGCCAAACATGGCGCTAAAATATATAATGTATGTAATCAAACGTCTTATAATTAGATAGTTTGTTGTACCTTTGCACCCCGAAATGGTATTCGAGCTGTAAAAAAAGGCCAGTTAATTGCTGCCCTAACGGATAACAATATTATAACAAATGAAAAATAAAATAACAACCAGTTGGTTGCCTTCGCTATTATTTTTGCTGGCGGCAACCCTTATCTCAAGCTGTTCGAACAACGGCGATTCTCTTATAGATGATATTAATAATGCGCCCGCTGACCCACGCGGCTCGCTTGTTTCTCTCAAATTAGGAACCGCAGGACACGTAGTTTATAATGCCCCCATGTCGCGTGCTACCAGCGCTAACGACAATGGTCGTGTTGTTTCGTCGTCATCTGAAGACCTCGGTAACGGCTTAGATGCTTTGGTTGAGGTAATAGAGGCTCCACAAAACAATTCTGAGGTAGCAACCACACGTGCTACAAGTCCTGCGCCCAACGGCACATACACCATTGTGGCATTTAAAAATGGACAGCAGAAAGCAAAGTGGGTGATAAAGGTTAACAACGGTAGCCCCTATACTTTCTTAGACGGAACCACCGAGTGGCAATACATGACGCCAGGCACATACGACTTTTATGCGTTCAATGATAAGGTTAAATTAGAGAACGGAAAGTTCGTAGTGAAGGCTTCAGAAGCAAGTCAAGCCCTTTACTATTACTCAGGATCAGCACAGGTTTCTGTAAATCCGGTGTTGAAACAAAGGTTTAATTTTGTACTGCGTCCTTACCTTTCGGAGGTTAAATTCAAAATAAAGGCTTTCACCTCTTCAATGTTTGAGAAAGCCATCACAGGTCATTTTACCTATGCTGCCAATGTAATTCCAGCCCAAATAACATTTGATCCTGCTACCGGAACATCAAACGTGGACAGCTATCAAGCAGCTGGAAACACAACCGATTTTGCATCATTCACGGCAAATATGGCCGACGGAGCTAACTCGTATATCAAGAGTCACGATGCCAAATATTTCATGCCAGGTGTTGATATCACAAAGCTGAAATTCGAATTTAAAAATGGTATTAGTGGCACTGTTTATAAAAAGCCCCTTTCAGGCGTAAAACTCAACATTAGTAATGCGATAAATGGCGGTCTGAAAGCAGGCACAAGCTACACCATTGCTGTAACCATATATTTCCGTGCAACCTATTTATTCAGCGACGGTACAACAGGAACCATGAGCCAAAAAGGCAATCGTACACCTGTTGCCTTAGTAGTAGGTGAAAAAGATGCTGTAAAATACGCTATCGCTTTAAAGGACGTTATGAAGGGTGTTGCGTGGACTTCAAAAGTACTCTATAAAAATAAGGAAAAGAGTTCTAATGCTAATGCTATAATTGATAAGCTTGATGGTTTCCATATTACCTACGACGGGAATACAACTGCTAACCCTCATAATGCTGTAAAAGCAGAGAATTCAAACTTCCCCGTCTTTTATTTTACAGCAAAATATAACCCAGGTGTGCCACTTACTGGGTCAATAGCAAACCTTAAATGGTATGTTGGCGGATTAGGTGATTGGAATTTTGCCATGCAGACACTTGGCGGAGTAGATCTAAAAAACAAAGTGCACAAAAGAAATATTTCCTACACAACAGATATGAAAAGCAATCAAATAAAAGTCATGTTCGAGCAAGCCGGAGGTGAAACCCTTGATGGTTATTATTGGACTGCGAACATGAGAGGTGGTAATATATTCACTATTGTGGCTAATGCTAATCAAGATTTTATGAAAATAAGTGATGCACTTAAACGAGCAACTGATGCATCTACCCGTGCTTTCATACAGTTTTAAACTAAGATATTAAGTAAAAGCTCATATCGCTTAAAAAATAACAAGCTGTGTATCAACTTTCCTTTGGGAATTGATACACAGCTTTTTGTTTTGTGATACTGTACAAGCCTTGCCGAAAACAAGGCTATTACACCATAAAAAAGGGTACATGGTTCTGGGCTTTCTGCCTAAAGCACAACTGCTTTCCCGCTGAAGCATTAAACCAACAACACAGAAGGGCTTACACCTTATATATATAAAGCCGTAGCCTTAGGCAAGCTTCGAGCATCAATAACCTTACAGCCCTATCAGCATTTAAACGTGAAGAAAAAACGCCTGCCGACATTTGACCATGAGAATTTACTCGTATCCCGGGTTCTGCTTGACTATTCCGCCCGACTGTGTAATCACTTTCGATGGTATAGGTAGCAATACCTGATAGTCCTTTGCGTCCTTTCCACGTGCTCTTGCGTTCGATATGAACTTACCAAATCTGATTAAATCCTCACGTCGCCACCCTTCTAAGTAAAGCTCACGACCGCGTTCTGCCAGCAGGAATTCTCTAAAATTATCCTTACTTGCCTGAATATCCGATGGTATAGTAGCGGTAGTTTGCGCACGGTCAGTGATTTGTTTAAGATAGTCTAACGCCTTATTAGTAGGTCCATTCAGCTCATTTTCAATCTCGGCAAGCGAAAGAATAACATCGGCATAGCGAAAGCACACCTGATGAAAACGCCCTGACGACGACAGTTGCTTGTCGATAAAGTATTTCACTACCAGCGGTCCGTACTGCAAACGCTCGCCTGGATTGTTATAGCGTGTGTGCAAAACGGTATCCATTCGCCCCGTTTGGCTATTCTTTACATACTGTTTATAGGTAGGCGCAATTCCCTTTTTACGCACATCGCCCGATGTAAAGGTGTCGTAAAAACTCCATGTCATGGTAAACACACCCCAATAAGGAGCTACCTCTAAGCCACAAACTTCGTTACAATCGGAGGGTATTGTATAAAAGAAGAATTCGTTATCGCTGATAGAACCGCTCGGAATAGCCCATATTGTCTCGTTACTTGTTTCGTTGCGGAAAGGCTCAAAGTAGTCGGCCGACAGCGTATAGCCCATATCTTTTAGTGCTTCAGCATAGGGCAGAGCTCTGTCAAACTGATGATCATTCATATAAAGCTTCATGAGAAGCATACGTGCAAGTCCTTGGTTACAGCGTCCCCAGTCGGCCGTATTCTGCGTTTTAGCAGGCAAAGAAGG
Source organism: Prevotella sp. (assembly GCA_013333285.2). Lineage (GTDB taxonomy): Bacteria > Bacteroidota > Bacteroidia > Bacteroidales > Bacteroidaceae > Prevotella. The sequence continues at coordinate 14,293 of JABCPF020000032.1, read as the reverse complement.
CAATGCTTCGGTCAGATCCTTGACCATTTGGTTAAAATATTCCTCCTTTGTGGGACGCGGTTCATACTTTACATCTTGAGCCTTTTCGGGGTCAATGGTCATCGGAACAGGCCCATACATGTCGTAAAGCGCAAACATAATATGTGCCCTTATACACTTAGCTTCGGCTATCATACGCTTTTTGCGTGCATCGTCGAATTGCAGTTTCTCCAACACATCAATTAAACGTGTAGCCCTTGTAATATTACGATTCAGCTGATACGTCTGCATACTGTTATCGGCAGCGCCCCATGTGAAGTCGCGATAACGCGTTTCGTTCAGGTAATAAGCCTCATCGGTAGTAATCTCGTTGTAGCCATACCAACCCGCTCCGCCAATACTCCACACAGGCCAACCCCATGCACCGTTGGCAAAACGGTCGTCCATGCCACCCGAATTGTTTTTAATATTGGCATACAAACCCGTGAGAAGGGCGTCCGCATCCGTCACTGTTTTCGGGAAATTATCGTCTGTCATGCTCGAATATACCTTAGGATCGAGATCGCACGATGCCATACCAGCAGCCATCGCACCCGCAAACAGCATTGCAAATATTTTCGTTTTCATATTGTCTTATGATTTAAAGGTTGTCAGAAAGAAACGTTAACACCAAACACCAGCGTTCTGGGGATAGGGAAAGGAGCCGCATTATGCTCCATTTCGGGGTCGAGACCATCGTAGTTGGTAAGCAGCAACGAGTTTTGTAAATCAAAGAAAACCGATGCGTTGCTGATATTCCATGCCGATGTTAACTGCTTGGGGAGGGTATAACTAAGCTTGATGTTCTTCACCCTGAGGAAGCACATGTTCTTCAATGTAAAGTCGTTGGTGCCACTTTTATTGTTATTTCCGGTAATGTCGTCAGCCAATCCTGGACGCCAGCCTTCTGGATTGTAGGTCGACCAGCGCTCTAAGGCATGCGTGCTTTCGTTTACACGGCTCACCCCTAAGAAGTTATTGTATCCCCAACCGTTGGTTGATTTTTGTCCCAAAACACCGTAAGCATCAATGCTTAACGTCCAATTCTTGTAGTTTACAGCGGTTCCAACACCATAGTTTACGGTAGGGTCCCAGTTGCCCAACTTCACAATGTCCTTATCGTTCATCACTCCATCGCCGTTGATATCGACGTATTTTAGATTGCCTACAAACGCACGGGGTTGCAAAACCTGACCATTTGAAGTGTAGTTTTGTATTTCGTCCTTCGACTTAAATATCCCATTCGTCTTCCAGCCATAAAACGCTCTCAGTTCGTCGCCATAGCCAACCCACGGATTAATAGCCACTTCAGGATTGCGTTTTACCCAGTACGACTTGTTATGACTGAGGTTAACATAGGCATTCCATTTCCATTCCTTCTGCTGAAGAAGCAATGCTTTCAGAGCCAACTCAACACCAGTGCTGCGGGTTTCACCCACATTCTTGGCTATTTTGCTTACTACATCGTGTTGGGGGAGCGCGGCAAAGTCGAGCAAATCTTTCGCCGAGCGCACATAATAATCTAAGCTTCCCGATATCCTTCCGCCGTAAAGCTGGAAGTCTGCGCCAATATTGAACGTAACATCCGTCTCCCATTTCAGGTCTTTGTTGCCTTTTTGTTTCTGAATCATACCGTTATGCTGGGTATTATTAAAGAAAAACCATCCGCCTGCACCCGGTGTTCCATAGGTGGTTAGCATGTAAGTGTTACCCGTCAGTATGCTTTCGTTACCCGAAGTACCTATACCTGCACGCAGCTTAAGGTAGTCGAGCCATTCCGAACACGATTTCATGAAACTCTCACTACTTACTATCCATGCTGCCGAAACGCCTGGGAACCAGCCCCATTTATGATTTTCTGCAAATGCCGAAGAACCATCACGACGCAACGTTGCCCCCAGAATATAGCGATCGAGCCACGTATAACTGATACGTCCGAAGAAAGAAAGCTTGTTGCGTTCCCATTTATACGAACCGTAAGTAGTATCATCTACGTCTGACGAAAGCCCGAGATTATTGTTCTCCAACACATCGGTGGGCAGGTTAAACACGCAGAATTGGTAATTGTTTCCCTTACCTTTATAATATCCCGTTCCCAAAACAGCGTTCAGATAATGACCTCCAGCAAACTTCTTATCGAAGGTAAGGTATTCCTCCATGCCGTAATTATTGTTATAAGCATTGGCATATCCTCCAAAGTTTTGCTGTATTTGCTGGGGCAGGCGCGCCTTTGTAGGCGAAAAAATATCACGGTTTTCGTCGGTCTTATCAATACTGAGTTGCACATTTCCCTTCAGCCACGGTGTAAATTTCACCTCTAAATTAGGTGCCACCATGAGGCGCTTGGTTGTTGTTCTATCTTTAATGAGCGCGAATTTCTGCGGATTTGGCAGAAGCTCGTTTTCAGGGGCAGTCAGCTCTCCATCCGTATCATACAGTGGAAGACGTGGTGAAAAGTACATCGCGGCATTGGTTTGGTTAGCTTCGTTGTAGTTTTCCCTGTAGTGTCCTGCCGATGGATTATTAGCATTGACAATGCTGTACATGTTATTTACCGACAGACTGACGTGGCGGTTAAAGTCGAAAATAACGTTGATACGCCCACTGATACGCTGTAAGGCCGACGTCTTAAGAATAGCTTTCTGGTTAAAGAAGTTCAGCGATGAGTAGAATTTGAGTCGCTCCGACCCTGCCGACACCGATACGTTATGGTCATGAATAACGCCCGTACGGGTTATATCCTTGATATGATTGTAGCTGCTGGTCTGGTCGTTTATCTGCGATGGTGTATAGATAACAGGCCAGCCTGATGCGGGTACAGCGTTATTGCCGTAGGGCGTACAGCGATTATCATACAGCCAACGCTCTTTAGCACCAAGGTTACACTGCTCCATAAAATCGTGAGCATTAAACATTTCATAGTATTTTCCAATGTTTTGTACCGACAGCGAGCCACTATAACTTACGCGTGGAGCACCTGTCTGGCCTTTCTTCGTGGTGATCAGTATCACACCGTTAGCTGCCTGCGAACCGTAAATAGCCGTTGCACTGGCGTCTTTAAGCACGTCAATAGAAGCTATATCATCAGGATTGAGCGTAGCAAGTGGGCTACGATTAGCTCCGTCGCGCAAAGCAAACGACATCATTCGTGACGGGCCCACCTTCGAAGCGTTGTTAGCTGCCGAACTGATTACGATGCCATCAACCACGTATAACGGCTCATTGCTTCCGTGTGGCGACAATGCACCGCGAATGTTTACGCTCATTGCTGCTCCGGGTTGCGCTGAAGCGGCATTAATGGTAAGGCCAGCCACCTTGCCTTGCAGCAGATTATCAGCACTAACAGCGTTGGGAGCCTCTATATCTGCCGCCTTTACCGAAGATATTGCACCCGTTACTTGTCGGCGCAATTGCGAACCATAGCCTACAACTACCACCTCATTGATGCTCTTTGTGTTCTCTTGAAGCGTAACATGAAGGTTGTCAGAGGCACGTTTTTCCTGCTCAACGGTGCCTACGTATGTAAATACAAGCATCGCTCCGCGTGGCACATCAAGGCCAAAATTGCCATTAATATCGGTAACAGTAGCATTATTTGTTCCCTTCTGCCTTACGGTAGCACCTATCACTGGCTCTCCATCTGCAGTAGTTACCTTGCCATGAGCTTTCATCTTTTTGTCGCCAGAGGTGCCGTTCGGCTGTGTCGCACGCCCCTGTTCGCCTAACGATAACACAACATATTTTTGAGGAGTGAGTTCAAAAACAAGCCCCGTCTGATTGCAAAACTCGCTCAATATTGTGCTCATTTGAGCCTCTTTACCAGTAAACGACACGCGCTGGCGCTTGTCAATATTAACATTGCTATACACGATAAGATAGCCCGTTTGTTTCTCTATAGTTGAGAACAAACTCGAAACAGAAAGTGTTCGTGACGGAAGTTTTACGTTTTGCGCTCGCAAAGGAACTGCAGCAAACAGCGTAAATAAGAATAAAACACAACAGGCAACAGCCCTAAGGTCTGACAAAAAGCCTGCCGCACGGCCGCGTTGGGGCCGTAATGATTGTAGACATTTCATTGGGAAAGATTTTTGTTAATAGGTTTATGATAGGTTAGCTACAACGTTTTATAAACGTTGTTCATGAATGATATACACGGGGTTAGGGACTTTCTTGTTTCATAGGACTGTTGTTTTAGGGTTAGATAATTATTGAATTAGTAAATTTCTATTTCGCTCCCATCAGGATTTTTCTTCATGTTAAAAGGACGAGCCTTTTGTATGAGGTGCAGAATATTATCAAGGCCGTCGGCCTGTCTGAATTTACCCGTATAGGTGTAATTTTGCAAACGCGTGTTGTCTATCTTTATACGTACCCCATAACACGTTTCCAACTGATTTATAATATCGGTTAAAGGAGCGTTGTTGAAGGCCATAAGTCCTGTTGTCCACAGCGCAGGATTATCATACAATGGCTTAATTACATAACGTCCGTCATGCAGAACGGCTCGCTGTCCAGGCTTTAATATAATACTGTCAGAACTGTTCTGCATGCTGCTTACGCTTACCCGCCCACGCATGAGCGATACCGACAGCTCGTGACGAGGATAGGCCGACACGTTAAAACGTGTGCCAAGTACCCGCACGCGCATGCTACCTGCCGTTACAATAAAGGGTCGTGACGCATCGTGAGCTACGTTAAACGTAGCTTCGCCCGATAGTTCGACACGACGTTCGCCACGTATACCCGACGTATATTTAAGCGTAGAACCCGAATTTACCCATACAGAGCTGCCGTCGGCAAGTATCAATCGGGCGCGCTGTCCTACAGGAACACTGAGCATTTGCATAGCTGTTTCGCTATCGTTATGCACTTGGGTGAATATCGTCCACGAAACAACGACGCCCGTTATCAACACAGCGGCATATTTCATGAGCTTGATAGCCCATGCCTTACGGCGACCTTTGTCTACCCTTTGTACAAACCGCGCATAGCCCTGACGCCCTTCCTCGCTATTACCCATGGCAGGATGTAGCTGTAAAAGAGCATCAAGGGCATCGGCCTGTTGAAGTTCACGCATCAGTTGTGCATCGTTCGAGGCATCAACAAGAAGCGCTGCGGTGTCAGCTTTATCGAGCTGACCCATACAAAAAGCGATTATTCGTTCGTCCATTTTATATCTTATGCTATTATGAATACACCGAAACTGTAATTTCGGTGAAAAGAAATGAAAACTTTTTTTCGATAAAAATAAAAAAATGATATTTCGTGCTTCTGTGTACGGTCATACCAGAAGCAACAGCAAAGGCAGACAATCGCGAAGCTCGATGCGTAATTTTCGATAGGCCACTTTCATCTGAGCCTCAACCGTATTCACTGTAATGCCCAGTTCGCGAGCCACGTCTTTGTTACGAAGTCCCTCCAATTTGTGCATGATAAACACGCGTCGACACTGCTCGGGAAGAGCGTCAACAGCCTGCCGTATACGTTCTACAATGTCGGTATCGTCGCGAAAAGTTGCATCTATGCTTTCGAGCGAGCCATATTTCACCTGTGTCATCAGCACCTCCTCGGCACAGTATTGTTCGCGCTCACGCTGCTCTTTCAGTTGCTGGCGCAGAGCGTTAAGACACCGATTTCGTAACGATGTAAACAGATAGGCGGTAATATTCATGGTACCGTCAAGCGCCGACCAATGCTCGTAAAGTTGAAGAAACACGTCCTGAACCGTGTTTTCGGCGTCAGCATCGGTCGACACATAGTGGCGCGCAAAGCCTATTGCACGACTATACCAGCTCATATAAAACTCATTAAATTGCATATTCGTCAGACAGATTATGGGGTTTGCATACCACACGGTGGCCGTTTCACGTTTCGTAGCCATAGGCTAAGACGTGTAAAAACTATTTTGCTGTTTTAGGTGTCACAAAACTACACATTTTTTTTAAACAAACAAAAAGGAAACTTATTTTACATAACAACCATTTTCAAACCCTATACCGTATAGCTACACCTGTAGTTGGGCAAGCGTTTTATAACTCCTGCGCGCTGCCGTAAGAGCCTGCATTGTATGCCTACACTTGTAGTTGCTGATATCGTTGCCTATATACAAAAGGGTGTTAACACGAGTTTGAGCAAGCTTTTATACCTGCCTTCTACTGTCTTGCTATTGGTTTTACAAGTTGCTTACCACGCCTTTATAAAGCCATTGCGCTGTACGTGCCACTGTACGGCGGCCGCAGCATGCACAATACGGCAGTCGGCATACAATGCGTATGGCGGCCGTCAACAACGCGTACGACAGTCGGCGTACACCGACCCATCTTTTACGAACAAATAAATCTTACATCATTATATAGTAAGTCGTAAATCATTTTACTTCTACTACATAAGCCAAAGCCGTAGCTCTCCCACCCATCATTCTTCTACCCGCTTGTAACATAAAATGGTGCAAAAGTATCAAAACAAAAAACGCCTGCCGAATGATAATCGGCAGGCGTTAATTTTATCATATATCGACGTCGAAATTTTCGAGTGTCAGCGTTATCGAAGACGTGTGCAAGTGATGGCCTACTTGGTGGCAGAAGCCGACAGTTGCGTTTAGCGTTTTACCACTTTCTTTCCGTTGACAACGTAAATTCCAGCAGGTAGCTGCTGCAGGCTCATGCCTACAAGCTGGCCGCTAAGGGTGTAAACCTTGCCGTCGGCAGGCGACGTGAGCGGCACACGGGTAATGCCTGTTGTAGTGCCTGTAATCTTCAAATTGTCAATAGTCCAGAAGTATGCCAATCCTTTGCCACCTGTATCGTAGGCATGGAAGCGTACGCGCATGTTGTTAGAGAGGTGGGCTGACAGGTCAATAGTGAGCTTTACATACTTACCACTCTGCGAGTTTCCGCTGGCATCGAGCGGATAATCGGTAAGACAGTTGAACAGAGGTGTCCATGTAGAACCGCCGTCGCTGCTTACTTCAACGTTATAGAACTGCGGATTGCTCGTTGGGTTTTTATTGGCAGCCGTTGTCCTTGACCAGAATTCGAGCGTTGCTCCTTGTGCGAAGACAGGCGAAATAAGGCTTTGCTCTTCGTGCGCATCGTCCCAAGCTTCAATAAGTACTGCCGCGTGGGTACCAGCGTATGAGCGGTAAAGGCCGCGGTTAGTTTGCAAAGTGCGCGTTAAATCCCAGCCACGATTGTCGCTGTTCTGTACGGTCCAACCATTAGGATTCGATGTATTCTCCCAGTCTTCAAACAATATCACATTCTCGTTTGTTTGACGACTCTGTGTTACATTCAGCGTAGCCGTTACCGAAGGATTGTCTTTATCCGTGAAGGTTATTACAGCGGTGCGGTCGGCCGACGTTGTATTGGCGCTGCTTGCAGCCAATGTAACCTGTGTATCGCCTTTGTTACCTGTGTTCTGTGACAACGTAAGCCATGCAGGAACACCCGATGTTACCCATACGTTATCAGACGAAACCTTGACGGTTGCGCCACTGTTCGCTGCTCCTCCTAAGGTTACAGCAGTTTCGCTAAGCACAACACGATTAGCCGATTGCAACAAATCGAACGTCATATACTCGCCTACTGCCGAGATGTTAGCGATAGCAAAGTTAGCCTCTGTGCCGTCGCTGTAGAAAGGACGCTGCGCAGCTGCACCACCGAACGCTGTGCGACCGTTGTCGGCACTAAACGCAGCGCGACTTAAATCACCATCAGAAGTGGTGGTGCCGCCAGGGCGGAAGATGTACTGTTCGTCCAGACGGGTGGTGCCGTTATAGGCCAGATTGCCTCCCGTAAGGTCGGGATTGACCCGATATACAATCAGCCCCGACTCAGGCAAACTGGCATCAAAACCTTCCTTTTTGCGGTATTCAATCACAAAATATTCGCGTCGGCCAACGGGTTGAATCTTATAAGCAATCTTCGTAGAATCGTCGCCGCCAATAGGATTCAGCCTATATGTTCCAGGGGTAGAGATGGTTGGGATTGAGTCTATCCAATGACAGTAACGCCATTTGGTATAGGCTGTCATGTGCTGTGCAACGGGTTGTATATTCGACATCAGGTCCCACACACCCACAGGATTAAGTCCATCTTTGGCATTATGGTAAAGATCGTAAGTTCCTAAGTTGTGCGACATCTCGTGACATAGCACACCTGTGTTCAACGGCATGTTAGGATTTTCAGCCCCTAACTTAAATCCGTTGCTCTCATCAAATACCATAAGGAAGCTGACAACGCGCTTTCCCTGGATAGAATCGCCCAGAATATAGTTCTGACGCTGTGGCCAAAGCAAATGCGTATTGCCAAGAGCCGATGTGCCACTAAGCACTATTGTGAGGTTGTCAACAATGCCATCGTTATTGCCATCAACCTGATAACCTGCAGGAAGATTCTTATCAAGGTATTTCACTACCTCTTTAATAAGTCCGCTTCGGCGCGCTTCCATCACAGTAGCATTGCCTGAAGGATAGCCCGTTGGGTTGATAGAGCTTTGCTCTTGATAATATCCACGCTCCATTTTTGAGCGATACGACATGACCTTTCCGTCAACGGGAGCAGGAATAAGACGGCTACGCCAGTCGAGTCGACGATACGACGCCTGACGGAAATAGTTGTACACGCTGTTGAATCCAGGTGTTGTCGAGTTGAAAAGACTGTCATAATGTGCGGCCGTATTGGTTTGAAATACAGCATCAGGGCCCGTAATCGCTTCATCAGCAAAACGAACAAATACAACGGTGTTGTTCAACTTGATTTGCGCCTGCACCGAGGAAGCCAAGGCAAAAAAGGCCAAGGCAAAAACCAAAAAATAAAATTTTCGCATATTTTACGATGTTTGGTGAGGTTGATAATTAAAATATATTTGCAAAAATATCAAAAAATATTGTTTTCTGTCGTTTTAAACCGACTTTTCTTTTGCATTTTTACTTTTATTTAATACATTTGCAAGCATAATGATAAATTTCAAAGTGATTGGATATGAAGAAAACTTTACTTACATTTGCTGCGCTTTTTGCCAGCACCCTTTCAATTCTCGCACAAAGCGGAAACCCTTTAGCCACCTTTAAAATTAACCAAACTGGCGGTGAGTTTACAATGACACTTGCATCAACTGAAGCAGCAACCAGCTATTCAGTTGACTTTGGCGACGGCAACCTTGTTACCGCAGCTACCACCCAAGCTTACGACGGCTGGGACGGAAGTGTGGAAATTAGCGGAACGCCTGCAGCAGGAAGCACTGTGAAAATTTACAGTACGGGTAAGATTACCTATCTGCAAGCATTCGGAAAAACAACAGCAAGCAGAATAGAAACTGCTGATGTGACAAAGCTTGTTGACCTTACAGATCTTGACCTTCACAACAATCAGCTGGCTACAATTGACCTATCACAGAACACCAAGCTGAAGAAATTGGACCTGAATAACAACAGCTTCACCAGCATTAACCTTGCTGCAAACACCGCTCTTACTACACTCGACCTCAGCGCAAACGCAGGTTTGAGCTCAATTGACTTGACTGCAAACACCGCACTTACAAAGCTTACGCTGAGCAAATGCCTCATGACAACGCTCGACATATCAGCTAACAAAGCACTGCGTAGCTGCTATTTGCTCGACATGGGCCTCACAAACCTGACCGTTGGTGAGAAGACTGGTACAGGCTTTATTCTGAGTGTAAACAACAATAAGCTCACTACGCTCGACCTTCGTCAGGCTACTGGATTAGACGGTAAAGGCCGATTGTTTGCTACAAACAACAATCTTACCGAAATTTTATACGTTAAAATAGGAACGGCAAATATATCAGGTAACAAGTTTACTTTCGCTACCCTTCCTACAGCAAACATTAAAACGCTTACCTATGCGCCACAACAGCGTATGGAAATCGCCCTCAACGGTTCGTCTGTAGACCTATCAGCACAGCAGGCTGATACATACAAATGGCTCACTACCGACGGTGACGAACTGGTAGCAGGAACTGATTACACGGAAGAATCGGGCAAATTCACCTTCCTTAAAACGCCTACCAAGCCTGTTTACGGTGTGCTTGAAAGCAGCCGCTTCCCCAAATTTGTAGGCAGCAACGCTTTTAAAACCACAACCATTGAGCCTGTAGGCACTGCTATCGTACTTTCAACAGCCGACAATGCAACTGCAGCCGCAGCTTATTATACACTCGACGGCACCTTCGTTAGCACAAATAAAGCACAGCTTCCTGCTGGCCTGTATATCGTAAAGAACGGTAAGAAGGCAGTAAAAGTAATGGTAAAGTAACCACATATAATCATAACGTCCACAGCTTTCCATAAAGGCTGTGGCGTTTTTTTATAATACCCCTCACAGCTTCATGTAATAACCGCAACCAACAGTTGCAATATATCAAATGAAATGCTTAAACATAGCAAACTATTTAGTTGAACGTACAAAGTAGATTTGTTAAATATATTACACGCATTAATTGAACATACAAAGCTGATTAGTTAAAGATATCAAGCTGATTTAAACCATAACAAACGGGGCTATCCTTACATTGGATAGCCCCATTTTAGTTAAAATTCCAAATAGAACCACGCACCTTATCTTTCGTTAATATTGAATACGCGATTCCTTTTACCCCTTTGCATTATTCCGTTTCAACAGATACCCATCATAAAAAAACGGAAACGCCCATATACATTTGATATATGGGCGAATCCGATTATGAATTATTTGATTGACTTTTGCCCGATTCGTTGCAACGTTATGTTGCTTCAGGCTTCGTCGTCAAGCGCAAAAGGGTTATTTTACAAGCTCTTTGCGTGTTGTGTTGTCGGCTGATTGAATGATATTCAGGCCTTTTTCGGCACGATTGATACGTTGGCCTTTAGCGTTGTAGCGAGCCTTTTCGGCATTGTTTGTTTGCGCTTTCACTCCCTGAACCTGTGTAGTTGCCTTTGTGAAGGTCATGATACCCTTCTTGGTTTGCAACTTCATGGTGTTGGCATCTAACTGTAGAATGGTAAAATGTAAAGTAAAAGCGTCGCCTACTAAGATATGAAGACGGTTGTTGCCAGTGATGAAATAGTCAAGAATTTTTGAAGTATCGTCTACATCAAAACGTCTATCGTTCACTGCCATTTCGATGGTTTTCTGACCGTATTTGTAATCAATGCGACCTGATCGTACATCTACATAGTCCTCGTCCATTTCAACAAAGAGCCCCATTCTAATTTTTTTGATTGTGCCAATATATTCACTATATTCCACACTATTGTCGTTGTTTTCCCAAATACCTTCCAAAAGTTCTTCGTTAAACGACTGTGCGCTCATCTGAATTGCGCAAAATAAGCATAATGCTGTGCTAAGTAAAAGTTTTTTCATAGCTGTAAATAAAATAAATTAAAGATCGTAATACTCTATTGGTCTACAAAGATACACAAAATAATGATGATGTGCATAAAAAGCCGCTAAATATTTTTTACACAGCTATTTAGGCGCAATCAGGTTATCGTTGCGCCTTATCTTATTGATAATAAAAATGTAATATAATTATCGGCCGCTTAATAAATCATGATGTTGTTGCCCTTTACACGATAGCGAATACCGCCTGTTAGGGCCAGCGTGCGCACAATATCGGCTGCGTTATCAGTGAGGGCGAACGACCCGTAGAAGCGACGCGCGCGCAGACTATCGTTTGCAATAACAACGTTTACATGGTGCGAGCGTTCAAGGTCTTTCGCTATGTCGCCCAAAATCTTCTCATCAAAGAAGAGCTGTCCGCGCGTCCAGCGTGCCACGCGTGTAGTATCAACGGTCGAAATTCGGCCTACTCCTGTTTTCTTATCGAAAATATAGCGACGAGCGGGCGTTAACGTGGCTAGCTGATGATGGTCAACGGGGTCGTTAATGGCTACCGAACCCTGTAATAAAACCACCGTAGCCTCATCGTCATTAAAATAGTTTTGGAAGTTGAATTTCGTACCCGTCACGCACACTTCAAAGTCTTTTGACCACACCACAAAGGGCAAATCCTTATTCTTATGCACGCTAAAGAGGGCTTCGCCTTCTAACGAAACACGGCGGTTGCTGACGCCATAACTCTGACTATACACCAGTTTAGACCCTGCATTGAGATGCACCTCGCTACTGTCGGGCAGCAGAACGAAGGTTTGCGAGCCTTCGGGGGCGCGAACAACAATACGTCCTGATGCATCGGGACGTGCGTTATAGCCTACAAACCACGCTGTTACCCCCACCGCAACAACCGCTAAAACCGCTGCCGCTATGCTTAACAGCTTACGCATGGGCGATGCTTTTACAGGCGCAAAAGGTTTGTTACCCATTAGACGCTGCACGCTAACTTTAAACTCTTCAAAAGCCAACTGCTGGTCAAAATCGTTACGTCGTTCGGCCACTATTGAGAACCATATCTCTTTCATTTGCACGAAATAGGTTTCGTTCTCGGGCGAAAAGGCACACCATTCGCTAACTTCGTCAAGCGTTTGCTGCGTGGCGGAGCCAGTAAGATAGTCAATGATGGCTTCGAGGGGGATATATTTTGCTTCGGCGTCAAACATAAAGGAGAATTGATTTAGGAGTCAGGAGTTAGGGAGTTAGAGGGAGTTAAGACATTATACAGGAGTTAAAGGAGTTAGGGAGTTATGGAGTTAAGACTTTATACAGGAGTTAAAGGAGTTATGGAGTTATGGAGTTAAGACATTATTTAGGAGTCAGGAGTTAGGGAGTTAAATGGAGTTAAGACAATACTTTAAAGCAAATGCGATATATTTAAACCGTTAGCAAGAGCCTTCGATAGCCTTTTTTCTACATATTTGACGTTTGATCGGCTTCCGAAAGGGCTGTAATATAAGCGCGAGGGGTGTTATTCCTTTAAATATTTCTCCAGTTCTCCCCTCAGTATGACGAGCGCATGTTTGATATGATACTTCACGGTGTTGACCGAAATATCCAAACTTTGTGCAATGTCATGATAAGACATGTCGTGGAATCGGCTCATGATGAACACGCGACGCGATTCTAACGGTATGGCGACCATGGCCTCAGATATTTTGTCTTCAAGCTCATGTTCGAGCAAATGGCCTAAATTTGTATCGTCAATAAGGCTGGCGTTGAGCGCATGTTCAATATAAACAGAGGAGGAAACCTCACGACGATGATACTGCGACTTGATATAATCTAAGCACTGGTTGCGCACGCTCCTCATCAGATACATACGCAGCGAGCGGTCAATATGCACGCGGTCGCGCTCTATCCACAGCTTCACGATAACATCGCCAGCTATAGTTTTAGCCAGATAATCGTCGCCAACGTAGTTATAGGCCACGCTGCACAGCACACCATAATGCTGCTCATAAAGATTTTTGAAAGCCTTATTCTTCCCTTGTCTGATGCCAATCAACAGTTCTTTTTCGTCCATTGTTGTCGGTAGTATGAGGCGACGCGCACAGAGCGGCGACGCGGGAGAGGAGGCGTTTCGTCAGACCGACAGGCCCTTTTCTGTTTGAGGTTTTGAGGTTTAAGGTTTATAACAGATTGGGCTTCAGATAAAAAGACGATTTTTTTCTCCTCATGGGTAGTTAAATTCCGATGTTATGTAATAACCATCGTGCAACAAAGGTAAATATTTGTTGCGAAAAACACTAAAAGACATATTCAATTTTTAGACATAAAGACAAAAAGAACATATTTTAGGAGTTAAAGGAGTTATCTTCAGGAGTTAAAGGAGTTAAGGATTTAAAGGGAGTTAAGACATTACTTAAGCGTCAGGAGTTAAGGAGTTAGAGGGAGTTAAGACTTTATTTTTTTGAAAGGGTATACTACAAAAAACGTTGAGAGGCTCTGTATAAAAGCCCTTTTCTAAGCAGAATAAAAGGAAAAACTATTCGGAAAAGACAAAGGAAAAACAAAATAAAAACAACTAAAAGATGCGATACGAAGAATGAAATGATTTGTTGAAAAAAAGAGGGAAAATGTAAATCAAAATAAGGAAAAAAGTACAGAAAAGAAAAAAGGGTGCGAAGCCAAAAGAAAAAGTCCTCTCAAATATGTATTTTATGTCTTTATGTCTAAAAACGTATGTTTTTCCGTCTACATCACACCTTTCGGACATTTAGCTTAACTCCTTAACTCCATAACTCTCTTAACTCCTCAAAAAAAATCCTTTATGTCTTTCTGTCTTGAAAAAAACATCTTCCCGTCCTCAAACTTTTCTTCTTTTTGTCGCAGCCCTCTCCATCAAACAATTGTCTTAACTCCATAACTCCTTAACTCCT
>JABCPF020000031.1 GCA_013333285.2 Prevotella sp. | reverse complement strand
TAATTTGTTGGCCATTACGCTGTAATCGTAAGACGTTTACGTCGTAATCGCAGAGCCTTTACGCTGTAATCGCATTACGTTTACATCGTAATCGTATGGCCTTTACGCCGTAAAAGGTTGCCATTTATATAGCAAATCATGCGGTATTATAACCTTGAAAAATATGTTTAACGTGATTTTTTGGCGTCTTTTTTCTAAAAAATAGTAGTCCTTCGTATGGTTTTTTTGATGCCTTTACGTCGTAAAGGTCATAAAAAAGAGGTCTGAAGAACTTATATTTACGTATAAATAATATGTAAATTATTGTATAACAGTAGGTTAATTGCGTTAGCGGTAAATCGTGTTTTTGCTCTCAAGTATCTGTCAGTTGTAAATAATCGCAAGATAAACAGCCTTTACGCAAATTATTTCAACAACGTTGGAATTCGTATAAACAGCAGTAAGTAACTAACTATTGAATAGAAAAACTCTATGATATCCTATTTGTTACGTTTGCATTTTTTAGAATAATAGGACATGAAAAGGTCAATCATAGAGATGCAAAATAAAGCTGTCCAAAAGCCATAAAGATAAGTATTAAAATACAGACTTATAATTAGGCCTAACGTGATCCAAATGATATCAAGATAATCAAATAGATTTCTTGAAGTTAATTGTGCAATGAAACTTCTTCTATCCTTAATGAGTTGGTAAACAGTACAGCAAAAAGCTATAATTATACATACTAAAATGAGTCGCCATATTATATAATCGGCGACGCCAAAATATTCGAAAATAGGTTCTGTTGCAAACAGAAAGATTAATAGGCTAAAGGCGAAAGAAGTGAAACTTTTTGTCATATTACCTTTCTCTGTAGATAGTTTTCTGTTTATTCTTCAGCTAATTTAGCAGCTTCTCTTGCTGCTTTGCTCTCTGCCATCTGCTTTAGTCGGGCGATGGCGCGCTTGTGAGAGAGAATAATTTGATAGCGATAGACAATACAAGCAGTAAGGAAATAGCAGAACACTTGTATCCAAAGGGCTTGAAATTCAACCTCAATATCTTGTAGAGTAGCACCCATTGTTGAGATGCGTACAAAGCCTCTTACACCGAAAGTAGATGGGAAGAGCCACGCAATACTCTGCCAAAAGCCGGGCATGTTGCTCTGTGGCCAGCTGATACCCGACAGGAAGAGTAGGGGTACAGATGTGAAGACCACCAATAACATAACGTTTTCACGATAACGAACCAAGCATGAGAGTGTCATTCCGAAGAAAATAACCGATAATAAATAAGGTATCATAAGACCTACTATCGATTCGACGGTGACCAGAGATATAAAGTTAAACATGCGTGGTATGCAAAGCGTGAGATAGGCTGCCATAATCATGTATAATACAAAATAGGCTCCCGACTTACCCAAAACGATACGAAAAATGCCGTTATAGTGCTTTGAAATAGGTACAAGATTTTGATAACGGTTCTTCTCACGTGCTGTTCCAGCCGACAATCCTATACCTAAAAGCAATGTTTGCTGAATGATAAGAATGAGCACTGCTGGTAGAATGGCATTACCATAACCGCCTGTCGTGTTAAAGATTGGCACCTCATCATAGTCTAAAGGTTTTGTATTTACTTCGTCATCACGTTGAGTATAGCCGCCACGTTTTGCGATTTGTATGTCTTTACTAATATCTTGTGATACAGCGAGTGCGGTTTGATAAATGGCCTTATACGTAAGCATGAGACTCATGTCACAATATACTCCAATCGTGGTACGCTCGTTACGATGAAGTCTTTTCGCGTAATCGGAAGGGAAATATAGAGTACCATGAACCTGCTGTCGGCCAACAAGTTCACGTGCTTCTTCAAGAGAATTACAGTAATAAGCAACTTTTGTATCAGGGCTGGCATCGAATTTCTGAATAAATTCGCGCGACGCGCTCGAGTGAGACATATCTACAACAGCTACGGGTACATCGCGAACAACCTCGTTATTGTATATCCACGAGTAGAGAAGAGGATAGAGTAGTGGGACGAGAACACAGAAAATGAGAAGACCTTCATCGCGGAACTCGTTCTTAATCTCCTCTATCATGATGTAACATGTGTCGGAAATTCCTTGCTTTATGTGATATAACAGACTGTCTTTCTCCATCTCTTATGGGGTATAAACATACTTAAGCATAGCGGTCTTAATATGATTGATATTTAAGAAAGGCAATGCAAAGAATAGCAATAGTACTGCAATATTAATCCATGCATAACTTAACGGATAGCCGTTAAAGATGCACAGCTGATAAATCATGTAATAATGTCGTAGTGGAAACATTTGCGCGAGGCTCTGAATCATAGGCGACATAGCGAAGATAGGAAAGGTAGCTCCACATGCTGAAAAGCTAACCACTGACCACAGAGAGCATACCGACATGGACATTCGGAGCGAAGGCACCAATGAAAATGCAAATATGCCGAAGCCTTGACACGCAATAACCGACAAGAAGCCTAATAAAAGAATAGGGCCTAAGCCGCCAGGGTGGGGGAATTGCAGATGATAAAAGATGTAGAATTCGAAACCCCACATGATCAATAAGAAAACAAGAGTCTGCGGAATTAGCTTGCCAGCTATAGCAATATGTATATTACCGCCTGCCATTTTTATCCATTGGCGCGACCGATGAAACTTTAATTCGGTACCAATAGAATAAGGAACAAGGAGGAAAACAAACACCATGATAACGCCAGGTATCATAGCTGTGCTAAGATAAATGTTGTAATTGGCCCATGGATTGCCAATCATGTGTACATCTAATGCAATGGGTTGCAGGAAGGTTCTTATCTCATCGCTTGTCTTTCCTACAGCAGAAAGCTTGGCCGAACCGACGGCAGCCGATCCTAAAGAGGCAATAGTCTTCAAGTCCTTATACACCATTGAGCCAGCCACAAGGGTTACATTGCTATAATAAAGCGATATCTTGGGTTGGTGAGATGAAACTAAACCGTTGGTGGTTCCGTTAGGAATAAGTAAAAAACCGTAAATTTCGTTACGTTGCACAGCACGTCGAGCCTCATTCATATTAGAATAATGCGAGACAATGCGTGTGCTTTGGAAAGCATCAAGCTTTTGAATAAGCGAACGCGTTGTAGGTGTATTGTCTTCATCTACCACACCAATGGGCAACTCAATAGGGTTACCTTCATTCATCAGTGAGGTGAAGAAGAATACCGCAAACAAAGGAAAGATGATAGTACAAAACCCATAAATAGGGTTGTTATACATGATACGGAGTTCCCTACGCGAAATGCGGTAGATGCGTTTGACTACTTCTTTAAAACTCATAAGCAGACAATTATCGCGCCTTTCTTTACTTAATAATCAATGACATGCCCGGACGAAGACCATTAATCTTATCTAATGGACGTGCCTTTACTTGGAAAGTCTTTAAATCATACTGTCCATTGCTCTTGGTTGCCTTCCATACAGCATAAGAGCCTTCGTCCTTAATATAGAACACTTTCATGCGCAAACTCTTATTAAAAGCAGGCGAAAAGGCAGTAAATGTATCACCAACCTTCATGCCGTTAAGCTGATCTTCGCGCACATTAAATGTTCCCCACATATCGCTCATGACAGAAATACTCATAATGGGCGAACCAATGCCAACAAGTTCACCTACTTTAGGATAGATGTCACTTACCTCACCTTCAACATTTGACACTTGAACGGTTTCCTTTAATAAGGATTTTACTACATCGACAGCGCCCTTAGCCGCCTCAACTTGCTTTTGAGCCATTGTCTTTTCCTGTACACGAGCGCCACTCTTTGCGAGCTCATATTGGTTCTTTGCCACAATAACCTGTGCTTCGCAAACCTTATATGCTGCAAGGGCTTCGTCACGTTTCTGAGCACTCATCACGCCTTCGTCATAGAGATTCTGCATGCGAGTATAAGTTTTATGAGCAACTTCAGCTGCTGCTTGTGCCTGTTGGTAAAGCTGAAAAGCCGATTGAACCGTTTCTTTTCTTGCGCCAGCATCGGTTAAATTGCTCAATGCTTCAGCAGCTCCTTGTGTAGCTTGAGCTACTTTTTCTTGTGCATTGGCTTCTGGAATTTCAAGAATTGCCAAAGTGTCACCAACGTGAACGTAGTCGCCTTCTTTCACGCGAAGCTCCACGATACGTCCAGGAAGCTTACAGCTTACACGAAATTCAGAAACCTCTACTTCCCCTTGGAGAATCTCTTTTGTTTGTCCAAGTGTAAAGAAACCGATGAGTCCGACAATAACTACTGCTGCAACGAGTCCGGCAATAGCCAATAGAATGTTATGATGTTGCGTTTTTGCTGACATGATATATGATGTATTTTTATATTCTTTATTTTCTTTAGTTTAATGTTCCCAAGGCTTTTTCGAGGTTCACTTGCGACAATTTCAATTCAACTTCTGCATCAATCTTTTGGCTTTTAGCCTTTTGCCATGCTGTTTGAGCGGCAAGAACGTCAGTTGATTGCATCACACCCTCTTTAAATCCAACCTGTGCACATCGCAGGTTTTCTTCAGCGCTTTTTATATTTTTCTCTGCCATCGCCAATCGCTTACGAGCTTCACCCACCTTGAAACGGCTCTGTGTTATTTGCAAATTAATCTTTTCCTGCACATCAGCTAGCTCCATTCGGGCCATGCTTGTGGCAGCTCTTGCAGCTCTTACTTTATAAGCGCCTTCCATCCAGTTCCACACAGGAACCTGAACGATAACGCCAACGTTCCATACTCCTGCAAAACGTTTCTGAAAACCATTGAATGCATTAGGGTTAGAAATGGCGTAACCGCCTGTAAGTGCCACATGTGGGAGGTACAGAGCGCGTATAAGACGCGTGTTCTGTTCGCTAATATCAACAGCATTTTGTAGCATTCTCACTTCAGGACGAGTACTAAAAGTAGAGTCGGGTGTGAAGTTTTCGCTGTTCAATTTAGTGGCTGTAGAAAGCTCGTTTGTGTTCTCGTCAGCCAATATTATTTCCTCATTCATAGGTATTCCACATAGTTGACAGAGCAACATTTTTGCCATAGCAAGTCCGTCTTCCACTTGCGTTACCTGCATATCAGCCTCATTTACCTTAACGTCAACCTTTAATTTATCAGCCCTTGTAGCCACACCCTGATGAATCATCTTACTTACATCATCATCGAGTTTTTGCACAAGGTCACGATAACTCGTCGCCAACTTATGCTTTTCGCGTAGTGAAACTACTGTCCAATAAGTTTGATCAATGGTGTATAACGTCGATTGGGTCTTTAAAGCCAAGTCGTTTTCCGCCATCAATTCACCAATATCAGCAATGTGATTGGCAGCCTGAATAGCACCACCCATAAATAAAGGTTGCCTAAGCATGACAGCACCAGCAAACACATTCCTCGTATCGGTGCGGAAAGCCTTGGTAATTTCTTCACCGAGCGTGTTGCCAAGACCTGCCATGTATTGCGCAATGGGGCCATTCCCCAGTTGCTGAATCACTGTTCTTACTTGTGTAGCCGCAGCAGGAGTAAGTACACCTTGCTGAACGAGATTGGTGAGACTGTTATTAATACCAGTTGTAAGGTTATAACCAATACGTTGCATACCATTAGTTCCTAAGTTGTTAAGCAAATTCTTTTGGTCTTTACTCAGCAAACTAATCTCACGACTTGTAAACTCGTATCCGCCCAAAGCGTCAACCTTGGGCAAATATTTCGTGCGAGCAGCCTTACGTACGTTCATAGCAACTTCTTTGCTAAGGCGCGACTGATTTATTTGTTTATTGTTGTTTAATGCCATTGCTCTGCAGCTGTCAAGCGACAGTACACGCTGCGAATAGGCAGCAGGCGTAATGGCTAATAAAAACAAGATGGCGAAAGAAACCTTTCTCATATCTTTTAAATTCGTTGTTTTATTCAAAGCTGAAGCTTCTGCTTCCAATCATATTACCATCAGCAAAGATGCTGACATTGAAAGAACCTCCTTGTAATGCTTGGTCAATGTCACAATAAAGTGTAACAGGAGTTTCCTTGCCTCCGTATTCAACGCTTCGTTTCATTGAACAAGGCAGTGTGCGATTCTCATAATCAAATGTACCCGCATTGCCTAAAAGACTTCCTGCTGGTGTTTGAATGCGGACATAAATAGTCTTCATTCCACTTGTGGCAGTAACGTTTTTAGCTAATACAAAGCTTACAACAAACTTCTGAGCTTTCTTTAATTGCTTTGTGTTTTTGCCGTGTTTGTTGAGTGCTGCCATTGTAATACCTGTAGCATCAAGCTGTGCAGCTATTGCTACCTTTTCAGAAAGGCTTGCCTTATCACTATTTAAGCCTGCTATCTGACGGTTAGCTTCTTCGTATTGTCCTTTGATACGAGTGTTTTCTGCTGTAAGCGTTTTGTTGAGTTGATTCAGCGAATCAATCTCAAGTACGTAGCTTCTTAACACGGCGCGCACTGTTGCCAATTCCTTTTTCAGACGTGTGATTTCACGAGCATCGGTACTTTTTGTTTCTTTCAGCTGCTGTAAGAGACGCTGTGTCTTCTCTTGTTCCTGTGTCAGCTGAGCGATTATTGAGTCGTTATTAATTTGACTCTTCATCTCGCTATATTGATTAGCAAACTGCTGATACTCGTTTTCCATCTCCTTTTTGTCCATGGCGGCCAGCTGTTCCATGTCCTGAGCCGCTTGCTCTTGCTGCTTTAAATTATAATATAGGTACACAATGCCACCAGCAAGCAACAAAATTAAAAAGATAAGAGGAATGAAAATCTTTTTATTCATAATATAAACCAGATTACTCAAATGATAATATCAGCTTACAAAATTAGGATAATTCTGTTAATATCCAAAAATTTTATCAATAGGAAAGTCTTATAAACATAAAAATATATATTTTTAATGGCGAATAGAACAAAATTAAAAGATAAAACAGTAGTTTTGTTTTTGAAATCGAATCGCAATCTAAACTATTGGTATGAATAGACTTATTGTTTCGACTCTTCTTTTATTCTGTCTGTTGCCAATTATGGCACAGGGTGAGCAAGTGGTTGTAGCTACTGATTCTTCAGCTGTACGACATCAAGTTCTTTTGCAAACATCGAAGGGTGATATGGTTGTAGAACTTTATAACGATACGCCCAAACATCGTGATAATTTTCTAAAACTGGTGCGTGAAGGCTATTATAACGGCAATCTTTGGCATCGTGTAATAGCCAATTTTATGATTCAAACAGGCGATTCTACCACACGGCACGCACAGCCTGGAGAACGAGTTGGCGATCGCGGATTGAGCTATACGATACCAGCAGAGATAGTATTCCCCAAATATTTTCATAAGCGAGGTGCACTGGCTGCGGCGCGCGAGGGCGACAAAGCTAATCCTGAGCGCAGATCATCGGCAGCACAATTTTATATTGTTTACGGTTCTCCGTTTAGCGAAGTAGGGCTTGATAGAATACAACAACGCCTTGATGAGCGAACCGATAGTATGGTAAAGCTTACGCCAGCTATTCGTGAAGTTTACCGTTTGCGTGGCGGAACACCCCATCTTGACGGCCAATATACCGTGTTTGGAGAGGTTGTTCAGGGACTGAATGTGCTGGAAGAGATACAGGCTATGCCTGTGGATAAGAATAACAGACCTCTTGACGATGTCAAAATAACGAAGGCAATAGTGCTGAAATAGTGTGTTATTACGCTTATGCAACAGGCTTTGAACAATCATAAAACATTATATTTACAGAATGTAAGCAAGCTTTTGTTTACACTTTTATTTTTATTGACTTGTGTCTTTGCGCAGGCAAAGGTGTGGTCGGCCGACGATGTGCCTATGGTTCATCTACAAGATGCTAATCGCTATGTTTGTGATCCAGATAATATTTTGAGCGAGAATGCACGTGATTCAGCCGACGTTTACCTTGCTCGTCTGCACAAACAATATGGTGTTCAAACCGTTTTTGTTATTGTTAATCGGGTAAAAGATGCCGACTGTTTTCGCATGGCTCAGGATATTGGCAATCGTTACGGTGTTGGAACGCGTAAAGATCGTCGCGGACTTGTTGTGGTAATTGCTGTTGAAGACCGCCGTTACTTTATAGCTCCGGGTAAGGGTTTAGAGGCCGATTTGACAGATGTTGAATGCGATGACATAGCTCGCAAGTGTATTGTCAAGAATATGCGTGAAGGCGATATAAACGAAGCGGTAGAATCAACTTGCAAAGCATTGTTCCGAAAATTAAGTACGGGCGATGCTGGTATGCAGGGCGAAGATGAAGATTCTTTTGATGCGGGTGATATCTTCTTGCTTATATTTATCCTCTTTTTCTGCTTTGGGTCAACTATTTGGGCCATCATTACTTATGTTTTAGGTCGTTTAGGAATAATCAAGCCTAAGAAAAAGAATCGTCGTGGAAAAGATAATGACGACTGGATACCACCGTTCCTCTTCGGCGGTGGTGGCGGAAGCTTTGGTGGATCAAGCGGTGGAAGCTTTGGCGGTGGTAGCTTTGGTGGAGGAGGAGCTGGTGGGGGCTGGTAATCTTTTAAGGCTAAAGTGTAGCGCCTTATGCCGTTAATATGAGCTGTTTATTAATATGGTTATAATTGAATAAAATGATAATAATTTAAAATAACGCGAATATGAAGAATTCAAAAAGTTTACCTTGGTTGATTATCCTTGGTGTTTTGGGTGTTGTTTGCATTTTTATGGTGAGTGCTTATAATGGTATGGTAAATACGCAAGAAACGGCAACAACAGCGCTTGCTGATGTACAGGCTACCTACCAACGTCGTGCAGACCTTATTCCTAATCTCGCAAAGACGGTGCAGGCCTATGCAAAACATGAGAAGACGGCGCTTACAGAAGTAATAAATGCGCGCGCAGCTGCAACGCAGATTAAGCTTGATGCTGATAACTTGACACCAGAAAAGCTTCGTCAGTTTGAAAGTGCACAGGGCGAATTAGCACAGGCTTTGGGTCGCTTAATGGTGGTTGCTGAGCGTTATCCCGACTTAAAAGCAAACGAAAACTTCCACAGTTTGCAAATTCAGCTTGAAGGAACTGAAAACCGTATTAACGAAGCTCGACAGAAATATAATGAAGCTGTACAGAACTACAACCAAACTATACGCCGTTTCCCTAACGTGCTTGTAGCAGGAATGTTTGGTTTTGACAAAATGAGTAAGTTTGAAGCTTCAGCAGGTGCTGATAAAGCACCAGAACTTAACTTTGACCAACAGTAGTATTTTCTGTTGAGTCTATAAAATTCTTGCAACGTTTCGTTATTGGAATTATATTGTTTCGTTATTGGAATTATATTGTTTCGTTATTGGAATTATATTGTTTCGTTGCAGGCATTGCAATGTTTTGTTACTTGTGCGACGGTCGCCATACACATTGTACGGCGGCCGCCATACGTTCACGCATATTCCCTTTTCAATGAAGCTTTTGCGCGTAATGAGAAAATCAAATATACGTAATCATTTCTTGTTACTTGTGATTGAGACTATCGTTTTAGTACTCCTGTTTTTGTAATGCCGACATTACATTTTTTTCTTTAAAAAATATTGAGGTTACCAAAAGATTTGCTATCTTTGCAAGCGCTTAAGTGATTATATTTAAATAACGTTATATTTTTTTTATGAATTTCACTTTATTGATTACCGTTTTACTGACGGCTGTCATCTTGGTAGTGGGTGCTTACATCGTCGCCAAGCTGATAGGTCCCCGTTCATACAATCCGGTAAAGGGTGAACCGTATGAGTGTGGTATTCCCACACGTGGCAGTAGCTGGATGCCTATGCACGCAGGCTATTACCTTTTTGCCATCCTTTTCCTGGTGTTTGACATTGAAACAGTATTCCTTTATCCTTGGGCCGTTGTTGTTAAACAGTTTGGCGAAATGGCGTTAGTGAGTATTGGGTTCTTCCTGTTGGTTTTGGTATTTGGTCTTGCATATGCTTGGCGGAAAGGGGCACTGGAATGGAAATAAGAAAACCACATATAAAAAGTATTCCTTATAGCGAATTTAAGGATAACGATACGCTTGAACAAATTACCCAACAGCTGAACGAGGGTGGTGCAAATGTGGTTTTAGGTAACCTTGACCAGGTTATCAACTGGGGACGAAGCAATTCGCTTTGGTCGCTCACGTTTGGTACATCATGCTGTGGTATCGAGTTTATGGCTGTAGGCTGTTCTCGATATGACTTCTCGCGCTTTGGCTTTGAGGTAACCCGAAATTCGGCTCGTCAGGCTGACCTTATTATGTGTGCAGGAACCATTACAAACAAAATGGCACCTGTTTTTAAGCGTCTTTACGACGAGATGGCTGAACCTAAGTATGTCGTTGCAGTAGGTGGCTGTACGATAAGTGGCGGTCCGTTTAAGAAGAGTTATAGCGTAGTTCGCGGCATTGACGAGCTTGTTCCTGTTGATGTGTATATTCCAGGTTGCCCCCCACGCCCAGAAGCAATACTGTATGGTATGATGCAGCTGCAGCGTAAGGTAAAGATTGAAAAGTTCTTTGGAGGCGCTAACCATAAGATGACCAGCGAAGAGAAGGAGAGAAGTTTGAGCCGTGGCGGTTTGCATGGTATTTCAAACGAAAACCTTTCAAGCGAAAAACTTGGCAATAAAGCGCCTATTATTGTAAGCAGTGCACCTAATCAGCAAGCTGTTGAGCAACTTGCACAGGAAATTGATACGCTGCAAACAGAAGGCGAAAATAATGATAATAATAAATAAGGTGGAAAGATATGAAACTGGAAAACAAAGAATTTACCTTTGACAGCTTCCTTTCGGAAATGACGAAACTGAAGCAAGAAAAGCATTTCGACTACCTTGTTACAATAGTAGGTGAGGATTTTGGCCCAGAAGAAGGCCTTGGATGTATTTACATTCTGGAAAATACCGAAACACACGAACGTATATCAGTTAAGCAACTTGCTAAGCAGGTAGGTGACGAATATGTTATTCCGTCGCTTTACTATGTATGGGCTGATGTGAACCTTCTGGAGCGAGAGGTGTTCGACTTCTTTGGAATTAAATTCCTTGGACACCCTGATATGCGTCGCCTTTATATGCGTAACGACTTTGAAGGCTGGCCTCTTCGCAAGGACTTTGATATGAGTCCAGAGAAGAATCGTTTCCCAATGACTGATGAACCAGAAAGCGATTGGACATCGGAATGGAACTTAGACGAGCACGGTAACTTGAAAGAGACACGTCATCGTATGTTTGATGAGGACGATTTCGTGATGAACTTCGGACCTAACCACCCTTCTACGCACGGTGTATTGCGTTTGCAAACTGTTGTGAATGGTGAAACCATCAAGCATGTTTATCCTCATTTGGGATATATTCATCGTGGTATGGAGAAGATGATGGAGAGCATGACGTATCCTCAAACGTTAGCTATGACTGACCGTTTGAATTATCTTTGCGCTATGCATCATCGCCATGCACTGGTAGGTGTCATTGAAGAGGCAATGGGAGTAGAGCTTACTGAGCGTATTCAATATATCAGAACGATTATGGATGAGCTTCAGCGCATTAATAACCACTTGCTATTCCTTGGAACCTGTGCGCAGGACCTTAGTGCGCTTACAGCTTTCCTTTACTGTATGCGCGACCGTGAACACCTGCTCAACGTGATGGAAGAAACAACTGGTGGTCGTCTTATTCAGAACTATTACCGTATTGGTGGTCTGCAAGATGATATTGATCCAAACTTCGTTCAGAACGTAAAGACATTCTGCACATATATGCGTCCTAACGTGCAAGAATACTTAGACGTGTTTGGTGACAACGTTATCACTCATCAACGTTTGGAGGAAGTAGGTTTCATGAATTTGAAAGACTCCATTGACTATGCTCTTACTGGTCCTGCAGGACGTGCAGCTGGTTGGAAGAATGATGTGCGCAAGAATCATCCTTATGCTCTTTACGATAAGGTAGAATGGGAGCAGGTAATTGGTACGGCAGGCGATTCGATGGAGCGTTATATGATACATATTAACGAAATCTATCAGAGTCTGAATATAATTGAGAAGCTGATTGACAATATTCCTGAAGGCGACTTCTATGTAAAACAAAAGCCAATTATTAAAGTTCCTGAAGGACAGTGGTACTTCTCTGTAGAAGGCGGTGCTGGAGAATTCGGCGTTTATCTTGACAGTAGGGGTGATAAGAGCCCTTATCGTGTCAAAATGCGCCCAATGGGACTGACACTTGCTGGCGCCTTTGATAAGATGTTGAAGGGTCAGAAGATTGCAGACCTTGTTGCTACAGGCGCAAGTATCGACTTCGTTATTCCTGACCTTGACCGTTAATAGGCTGGAACGTAAAGAGAATAATAAAATAAAAGAATAAAGAATTAACAACATTCGCACAATGTTTGACTTTTCAATAGTAACACAATGGTTCGATAATCTTCTTCGACAGACTTGTGGTCTTAGTGATTTTTGGACGATTTTGATTGAATGTGTGCTTGTGGGCGTTATAGTATTAACACTATATGCCGTCATCGCTATGTTCATGATATTTTTCGAGCGTAAAGTCTGCGCATGGTTTCAGTGCCGTCTTGGCCCTATGCGTGTGGGCCCATGGGGTGTCTTTCAGGTCTTTGCCGATGTGCTAAAGATGCTTATTAAGGAGATCTTTGGTGTTGATCGTTCAGACAAATTCCTCTATGCGCTAGCTCCTTTATTGACAATTGTTGCATCGGTAGGTACTTTCTCGTTCCTCCCTTGGAACAAAGGCGCAGTGGTTCTTGACTTTAATGTAGGAATATTTATGGTAACGGCTATCAGCTCTATCGGCGTATTAGGCGTTATTCTTGCAGGTTGGGGCTCGAACAATAAGTATTCAGTGGTATCGGCTATGCGTGGTGCTGTACAGATGATTTCGTATGAAATGTCACTTGGACTTTGTATGGTTACTGCTGTTATACTCTGTGGAAGCATGCAGCTTACAGATATTATTGCGGCTCAAACAGGACCTTGGAAATGGCTTATTATTCAGGGACATATCCCCGCATTGGTTGCTTTCTTAGTATTCCTCATTGCAGGAAACGCTGAAGCAAATCGTGGTCCATTTGACCTTGCAGAGGCAGAGAGTGAGCTTACCGCTGGATATCATACTGAATATTCGGGTATGGGCTTTGGCTATTTTTATTTAGCTGAGTATCTTAACCTTGTTGTCATCTCTGGTTTGGCCGCTACAATCTTCCTCGGAGGGTGGGCACCGCTGAACATTGGCGTTGAAGGCTTCGATACACTCATGAATTATATTCCAGGCTTTGTTTGGTTTATTGGTAAGACTTTGTCTGTTATCTGGATTCTAATGTGGGTTCGTTGGACTTTCCCACGCCTGCGAATTGACCATATTTTGAAGCTTGAGTGGAAGTATCTCATGCCTTTAATGTTGCTCACACTGGTTGTTATGACATTCTGTGTGGCGCTAGGCTGGACTTTCTAAGAGAGATAAAGTATAAGGATTAAAGAATAAAAATATAAAAATAAGAAATATGTCTGAATCATATTTTGGCGGTATTAGGGACGCTGTAAAGACCTTGGCAACCGGCTTGAAGATTACTATGAAGGAGTATTTCACGCCAAAGTCAACTGAACAGTATCCAGAAAACCGTAAGACAACGCTGCATGTTGCTAAGCGTCATCGTGGCCGACTTGTCTTTAAACGTGTTACAGAGGATGACTTACAAGACGCAAAGTTGCAGGCTCGTGGCCTAAAGCTGGGCGATTATAAGTGTACAGCGTGTACCATGTGTGAGAAAGTTTGTCCTAATGAAACCATTAGGATTGTGTCTCACATGGAGACTTTGGAAGACGGAAAGAAGAAAAAGCAGCTTGACGATTATCAGTACGATCTGGGAGACTGTATGTTCTGTCAGCTCTGTGTAGACTCTTGTAACTTCGATGCTATCGAATTTACCAATGATTTTGAGAACTCTGTCTTTGACCGTTCAAAGTTAGTTTTACATCTTGATAAAGAGATTTATGAGGGCGGATCGTTGCCAGGTCTTATTGATGGTGGCGCTCCCTTAACTATTGGCAAGTTTAACACTAAAACCAAGTAAACGATTATGGCAAATATTGTAATGTTTAGTATTCTGGCTGTACTCATTCTTGGCTCAGCCGTTATGTCAGTAATGACGAAAAGTATTATGCGCGCTGCAACATGGTTGCTATTTGTGCTTTTCGGTATTGCAGGACTTTATTTCCTGCTTGATTATACATTCTTAGGTGCTGCACAGATATCTATTTATGCGGGTGGTATTACAGTGATGTATGTTTTTGCTATCCAATTGGTATCAAAACAGTCATTACAGAATCTGGTTACAAGGTTCCGCGGAGTTCGAATCGTGCAAGGAGCTTTGGTAAGCTTAATAGGTCTGGCTGTTGTTGCTGTGATTTTGATGAAGAATGAGTTCATTGACAAAGCTGTTCAGATGGCTGATGTTGAAGTTCCTATGCAACAACTTGGTCAGGCTCTTGTCGGTTCTGAGAAATTTGGATATGTTTTACCCTTTGAGTTTATTTCAGTATTCCTGCTGGCCTGCATCGTTGGAGGCGTAATGATAGCAAGAAAGGAGGACGAAAAATGATATCTGTTTATTGTTATCTTGCAGTGTCAACACTGCTGTTTTTTATAGGTGTTTTTGGCTTTGTTACGCATCGTAACCTTGTAGCCATGCTCATTTCCATAGAGCTTGTGCTCAATTCGGTGGATTTAAACTTTGCTGTTTTCAATCGCATTCTGTATCCTGGACAATTTGAAGGCTTCTTTTTCACATTGTTCTCTATGGGTGTAAGTGCAGCGGAAACAGCTGTAGCACTGGCCATTATTATCAATGTTTACCGTAATTATCATAGCGATCAGGTGAACAGTATTGAAAACATGAAATTCTAACACACAATGCAATACAGTTATTCATTCTTAATTCTTCTTCTCCCTTTTCTGAGTTTCCTCTTGCTGGGGCTCTTAGGCATGAAGATGAAGAAGCCTGTAGCCGGTATAATAGGGACGTGCATGCTTGCCACTTTGTGGGGAATGAGCGTCTATACAGCCATTGAATACTTCTTTATTCAGGGCAGAGGTGCAGATGGTTTATTCCCAACGGTGACAGTTTTCAACTTTACTTGGTTAAGGTTTACAGAACTTCTTACGTTTAATATCGGTTTCCGCTTGACGCCAATTAGTGTGATGATGCTCATCGTCATAACGACAGTTAGCTTGATGGTGCACATTTACAGCTTTGGATATATGGCTGAACGCGATGAGAATTACAAGGTTGAGCATTATGAAAAGGGCTTCCAGCGCTTCTATGCATACTTGTCACTTTTCACCATGTCAATGTTAGGACTGGTTGTTGCCACCAATATCTTCCAGATGTATTTGTTTTGGGAGCTGGTGGGTGTGTGCTCATACATGCTGATTGGTTTCTATTATCCTCAGCATACAGCTGTACATGCCAGCAAGAAAGCGTTTATAGTAACGCGTTTTGCTGACCTTTTCTTCCTCATTGGTATACTATTTTATAGTTTCTATGTGGGAACATTTAACTATGATCTCACAGCCGATCCGACGCTTACAACCAGTCTAAAGGGAGCCGCATGGATTCTTCCTACAGCTCTTTTCTTAATGTTTATTGGTGGAGCTGGTAAGTCTGCAATGTTCCCATTACATATATGGTTGCCCGATGCCATGGAAGGCCCAACACCAGTTAGTGCACTTATCCATGCTGCAACGATGGTTGTTGCTGGTGTTTATCAGGTAGCGTCATTGATGCCTATATGGATTGCTTACGCGCCTAATACATTACACTATATCGCATACATCGCAGCTTTCACGGCATTCTATGCTGCAGCAGTTGCTTGTTGCCAACGCGATATCAAGCGTGGCCTTGCATTCTCTACCATTTCACAGATAGCTTACATGCTCGTTGCGCTTGGAGTTTGTACAGCAATGGAAGGCGAGGGAGCTGTAGGATATATGGCAGGCATATTCCATTTGTTTACACATGCTATGTTTAAGGCTCTGCTCTTCTTGTGCTCTGGTGCTATTATCGTTATCATTGGCAGCAACTTTAAAGATTATATGGGCGGATTACACAAGTATATGCCTTGGACTAATGCTTGTTTCTTGATTGGATGTTTGGCCATTAGTGGTATACCTCCGTTTGCAGGCTTCTTTTCTAAGGACGAGATTGTGTCGGCATGTTTCCACTTTTCTCCTTATTTAGGTTGGTTCATGACCTTGGTCAGCGGTATGACTGCTTTCTATATGTTCCGTCTTTACTATGTTATTTTCTGGGGCAAAAGCTATTACGAGCAGGACCCAGAGAATCGTCGTCGTCCAGCAGAAGTACCCTTTATTATGTGGGGTCCACTTGTATTCTTGGCTATTATATCTGTATTTGCAGGTATGATTCCTTTCGGAAACTTTATCTCTGCTGATGGACACTCTGAAGATATTGCTCTGCAAACCTTTAAGTTCTGGACATGGAGCCCTGTTGCTTATACTTCTATTGTTGTAGCTCTTATTGGTATTAGTTTGGCTACATGGATGTACAAGAGTGGTGAGAACCCTGTTCCTGATATGTTGAAGCGTCGTATGCCTCGTTTGCACGAAGCTGCACTTAACCGTTTCTACATTGATAATGCATGGCAGTTCTTTACTCATAAGATTGTCTTTGCCTGCTTCTCAGTTCCAATTGCTTGGTTTGACCGCCATGTTATAGATGGTGCTTTCAACTTCTCGGCGTGGGCAACACAAGAGGGTGGCGAAGCTATTCGCCCATGGCAGA
This sequence comes from Prevotella sp., assembly GCA_013333285.2. Lineage (GTDB taxonomy): Bacteria > Bacteroidota > Bacteroidia > Bacteroidales > Bacteroidaceae > Prevotella. Next base: position 19,550 of record JABCPF020000031.1, on the reverse strand, counting down.
GTGGAGATGTACGTCAGTATGTGATATGGTTCCTTACAGGAAGTGTAGCACTGACCCTTTTCTTGCTTTGCATTTAAGCTAACAGAATAAAATAATTTGAATAATATAAGCAAATGACCTTTTTAACATTATTCGTAGTTATTCCTGTCTTGATGTTGCTATGCCTTTGGCTTGCACGCAATGACAGCCAGGTGCGCCTTGTAATGGTAGTTGGCTCTACGGCATTACTGGCTCTCTCCGTTTATCTGGTTTTCGCGTTCTTAGAGGCTCGTCAAACGATGCCAGCAACACTATACCCGTTCCTTTTCGGTACGGCCGTTCCATGGTTTGAGCCTCTTCATATATTTTATAGAACAGGTGTTGACGGCATTGCCGTTGTAATGATATTGCTCAGTGCTATTATTGTTTTTACCGGAACGTTTGCATCGTGGCAGCAACACCCCCAGCAGAAGGAGTATTTTCTGTGGTTTACTCTTCTTTCTTCAGGAGTGTTCGGCTTCTTTATCAGTGAGGATCTCTTCACTATGTTTATGTTCTATGAGGTTGCTCTCATCCCCATGTATCTACTTATCGGCCTATGGGGTACAGGTGCTAAGGAATATAGTGCCATGAAGCTCACGCTTATGCTGATGGGTGGTTCGGCTTTACTTATCATCGGTATTCTTGGAATATATTTCTTTAATGGCGAATACAGTGGCACCTATACCATGAGTGTTGTTGAGATTGCGGTCAGCAATGCTATTCCTGTTGCCATTCAGAAGATATTTTTCCCATTTATCTTTATCGGATTTGGTGTGTTAGGAGCTATGTTTCCTTTCCATACATGGTCACCCGACGGTCATGCTTCAGCGCCAACAGCTGTATCAATGCTTCATGCTGGCGTACTGATGAAGCTTGGTGGCTATGGTTGTTTCCGTGTGGCTATGTTCTTATTGCCTGCCGCTGCGCAGCAACTCTCATGGATATTCCTTATATTAACTACAATTTCTGTGGTGTACGGCGCCCTCTCGGCTTGTGTACAAACCGACCTTAAGTATATTAATGCTTATTCATCAGTGTCGCACTGCGGTCTGGTTCTTTTCGCACTCCTGATGCTTACCCAAACAGCTTCTACCGGAGCTATACTGCAAATGCTCTCTCATGGCTTAATGACAGCATTGTTCTTTGCGGTTATTGGTATGATATATCACCGTACAGGTACACGTGATGTACGCCGTTTGGGCGGGCTGATGAAGATTATGCCTTTCCTCGCCGTAGCCTATGTTGTTGCGGGATTAGCCAATTTAGGCTTACCGGGATTTTCAGGATTCGTAGCCGAAATGAACATATTTGTCGGCTCTTTCCAAAATAACGACCTGTTTCACAGGGCCTGTACAATTATAGCTTGTACGTCAATTGTTATCACAGCTGTTTATATTCTCCGTGTAGTAGGTAAAATTCTGTACCAGAAAGTTCCAAACCCTGAGTACTTTAAGCTCACAGATGCTTCGTGGGATGAGCGTATTGCCGTTGGCGGACTTATCTTCTGTGTTGCTGCTTTAGGTATGGTGCCGTTGTGGATACAAAATATTATCAACGACGCAGTAGCTCCAATGATTCATCATATCATGAGTTCGGGCTGCCCTTCATCAGTGATGTAATGTAAGATAAAGTTTAAGTTTTACGATTAACGAATAACAATTCATGATGAATATAGATTATAGTCAATTCCTTAACATGATACCAGAGGTTACGCTTATGGCTGTTCTGGTGATTGTCTTCATTGCTGACCTGTTTTCGGCTATTAAGCCTGTTGATGCGAAACCACGCAAATGGTTCAATCCGCTTGTTTGTGGGCTGATGCTGGTACATATATTGGTTAATATTTTTCCAGTAGAAGTGTCCGAAACATTTGGCGGAATGTATGCTACAAGTCCTACAGTAGGTGTGATAAAAACAATATTGGCGTTTGGCACACTCATTGTTTTTGTCCAGGCCCGTGAATGGCTTTATCGTACTGATACATGTTTTAAGGAAGGCGAATTCTACGTGTTGGTGCTTTCAACACTGCTTGGTATGAATATGATGGTTAGTGCAAATCACTTCCTTCTCTTCTTCCTCGGCCTTGAAATGGCCTCTGTTCCAATGGCTTGTTTGGTGGCATTTGATAAGTATCGTCATCATTCTGCCGAGGCTGGTGCTAAGTTTATTCTTACCGCAACATTCTCAAGTGGTGTGATGCTCTTCGGTATAAGCTTCCTATATGGTGCCACTGGTTCTCTCTATTTTGATGATATGCTACGTCATATTGAAGCAACACCTCTTACTATTATGGGTATGGTGTTCTTCTTTAGCGGACTGGGCTTCAAGATTTCTCTTGTACCCTTCCACTTTTGGACGGCTGATAGCTATCAGGGTGCGCCAACAACAGTAACTGGTTACCTCAGCGTTGTATCTAAAGGAGCCGCTGCATTTGCACTCTGTGCAATATTAATGAAAGTGTTTGCTCCAATGGCTATCTACTGGAAATATCTGTTAATGGTAGTAGTAGTGTTGTCAATTACCATTGCTAACCTTTTTGCTATCCACCAGAAAGACCTAAAACGCTTCATGGCTTTCAGCTCAATATCGCAGGCTGGCTACATTATGTTGGCTGTAGTAGGCGATTCTGCTATGGGTATTACTGCACTTACTTATTACATTCTTGTTTATGTCGTAGCCAATTTAGCGGTGTTTGCTATCATTGCTTCGGTTGAAGAGCATAATAACGGTGTTGTAAAGATGGACGCTTATGATGGCTTTTATCAAACCAATCCACGCCTAAGCTTCATTATGACACTGGCTTTATTCTCTCTCGGTGGTATACCACCGTTCGCGGGAATGTTCTCAAAGTTCTTTGTATTTATGGCTGCAGCCAATGGCGCACAGATATTAACCACTATGGGTGCTTGGACATACGCTGTAGTTTTCATAGCTTTGGTTAACACGGTTATAAGCCTTTACTATTACCTGCTTATTGTTAAAGCTATGTTTATCAAGCATAACGATAATCCACTGCCTACATTTAAGGCAGCTGTTAGTACTAAAATGGCTATAGCTGTTTGTACGTTAGGTATTGTTGCCTTTGGCGTATGCAGCTATGTATATGGGTGGATATATAGCGCAGTTACTATGTAAACCTATGTTACCTACGTGTTATAGTAGGACACAATAGAATAGAAAATATAAAAGAGAACGTGATTTCACGTTCTCTTTTTTGTTTAATATAAATGTCGATTTGATATATTGCCAAGTTGCGCACTACGTTTTCCCTCTTTGTTTCTTCAATTAAAGTATCTGTACGACGGCCGCAGTACGAACTGTATGGCGATTGCCGTATAACATGTATCACAGCCGTAGTACACGTTGTATGGCGGCCGTCGTATAATAAATATAATGACGAAACTTCAACAACATATCAGCAAGAAGGGTAGGCCTATAGCCTATAAATGCATCTCTTTATAACATAATAGGCGCACCTTTAAAGGTGCGCCTATTGTGTTTTTATAGGATAGTTTGTAGTCAATACTTCTTATATCTATTTACTTCTTCAGTACGGCTTTTAGGAACTTTGGCGTGTAGCCCTTCTTGCTTTTGGCTACCTCTTCAGGAGTTCCTGCTGCAAGCACTAAACCGCCACCACGTCCACCTTCAGGCCCAATATCAATAATATAGTCGGCAAGTTTAATAACGTCGAGGTTATGTTCAATGATAAGTACTGTGTTTCCTCTGTCAACCAGCTTCTGTAACACACCCATCAGTATATTGATATCCTCAAAATGTAAACCCGTTGTAGGCTCGTCGAGGATATAAAGCGTCATGCCTGTTTCTTTCTTGCTTAACTCTGTCGCCAATTTTACACGCTGACTTTCACCGCCTGATAGGGTAGTAGAGCTTTGTCCCAGTCGAATATATCCCAATCCTACATCTTGTAGTGCTTTGATTTTTGACAGAATAGACGGAACGTTCTCAAAGAACTCAACAGCCATATTAACCGTCATATCTAATACATCAGCAATAGATTTGCCTTTGTATCGAACTTCCAGTGTTTCGCGATTGTAGCGTTTGCCGTGGCATACTTCGCATGGCACCATTACGTCAGGCAAGAAGTTCATCTCTATTGTTTTGTAACCATTACCACTACATGTTTCGCATCTGCCGCCTTTCACGTTAAACGAGAAGCGCCCAGGCTTATAACCACGTATCTTTGCTTCAGGAAGATTAACGAAAAGAGAACGTATGTCGCTAAAGACACCAGTGTATGTGGCGGGGTTTGAGCGTGGTGTGCGTCCTATAGGACTTTGATCTACATTTACAACTTTGTCAATATTATCGATACCTTCCACCTTTTCGTAGGGCATAGGCTTTTTAAGCGACCGATAGAAATGTTGCGAAAGCAACGGTTGTAACGTTTCGTTGATAAGCGTTGATTTTCCCGAACCCGAAACCCCCGTTACAACAACGAGCTTCCCTAATGGAAATTTTACATCAACGTTTTTGAGGTTGTTGCCTTTCGCACCATAGATATCAATGCTCTTTTCGTTCCCTTTTCGTCGTTGTTTAGGCACGGCAATAGTTCGCGAACCGTTGAGATATTGAGCTGTAATGGTTTGTGTTTCGAGCATTTGCGCGGGTGTTCCCTGGAAAACCACATCACCTCCCTTGCGCCCTGCGCGCGGACCGATGTCAATAATCCAATCGGCAGCTCGCATCATATCTTCGTCGTGTTCAACCACAATCACCGTATTACCAAGATCGCGCAGCTCTTTTAACGATTTGATAAGTCGCTCATTATCACGCTGATGCAAGCCAATGCTCGGCTCGTCAAGAATATAAAGCACGTTGACAAGCTGCGAACCAATCTGTGTAGCCAGCCTTATACGCTGACTTTCACCGCCTGAGAGTGAACCCGACTGACGGTTAAGCGACAGATAATCAAGGCCAACGTCAAGCAGAAAGTTCACACGTGTTTTAAGTTCCTTTACTATTTCGTGTGCAATTTGTTGCTGTTGGGGTTCAAGATGTTCCTCAACATGGTCAAGCCATTCTTTCAATTCGGCAATGTCCATGTTGGCTACTTGTGCAATATTTTGGTCCCAAATACGATACGAAAGCGCTTCACGCTTCAGTCGTTGACCATGACATTCTGGACATTCGGTTTCGGCAAGGAATTGCGATGCCCACTTTTGGCTGGCAGCCGAATCGTCAGTTTCCATTACCGTTTTCAGGTATTTTATAACTCCATCAAAAGCTACAAAGTAGTCGCTTGAAGTGTGAACAATCTCCTTATCAATGCGAACGTTCTCCAGTGTGCCGTTAAGAATCTCATCGATAGCTTCCTGCGGAATATCTTTATATGGGGTTTTTAGTGTGCAATCATAATTTTTCAATATGGCGTCTATTTGCCAAAAAATCATCTGATTTTTATATTTCCCCAGCGGAATAATAGCTCCTTCGTGAATGCTTAGATTGGTATTGGGTACCACTTTCTTCATATCTATCTCGTTAACTATACCAAGTCCTTTACACTTTGGGCAAGCACCTTCAGGCGAGTTGAACGAAAAGATATTGGGTGCAGGCTCACCATACGAGAGACCTGAAACAGGATCCATGAGGCGTTTAGAGAAGTTGCGCGCTTCTTCACTATCTTTATCCATAACCATCACAACACCATCGCCTTGTTTCATGGCAGTAGAGACCGTTCGACGTAGACGCTCGTCTTCGTTGGGATCGACCTTTAGCTTATCAATAACCACTTCAATGTTGTGATTCTTATATCGGTCGACCTTCATGCCTCTTACAATTTCTTTTATCTCTCCGTCAACACGGATATAAAGATAACCCTTACGTCGCATCTGCTCAAAAAGCTCGCGATAGTGGCCTTTGCGCTGTCTTACAAGTGGTGCAAGAATGAAAATACGACGCTCGTTGTAGTCGTGAAGGATAAGATTAATAACTTTCTCTTCGGTGTACTTAACCATTTTTTCGCCAGTCATATAGCTATAGGCAGTACCTGCACGTGCATATAGAAGGCGGAGATAATCGTAAATCTCAGTTGTTGTACCCACAGTAGAGCGTGGATTCTTATTGGTTGTTTTCTGTTCAATGCTGATGACGGGCGAGAGTCCTGTAATTTTGTCAACATCAGGACGCTCCATGTTTCCGAGGAAATTGCGCGCATAAGCAGAGAAAGTTTCAATATAACGTCGCTGACCTTCGGCAAAAATAGTGTCGAAGGCAAGGGACGATTTGCCCGAACCCGAAAGTCCCGTGATAACAGTCAGTGAGTTTCGAGGTATCTTGACATCAATATTTTTCAGATTATGTACCCTTGCACCATAAACATTTATCCATTCTCCTGAAAGTTCTGTGCTTTCGTTATTCTGTTTATGTGCAATAGGGGATATGTTTTTATTAGTCATTCTGTAAGTAAAAGTTCAGTCTTTGTATATGATATGTGTGGCTTTGAGGAGGTGTTTAATTGGTAAATCCACGTAGAAGATTTACATCACGCTTGATGTTATATTTTTTACCGTCAGCTCCTTCGGCCTTAACCATGACATAATAAACACCTTGCTTTACGTCCTTTCCGTTGAATTTTCCGTCCCAGCCTCCTGCAGGGTCAGTCCATGAGTATAGTTTTTGTCCCCACCTATTGTATATAGCAGCTTCAAACTTAACAATACTTTTCCAACCATTCTTAGCTTTGTAAACATCGTTTATGCCATCACCGTTAGGCGAAAAAGCATTCGGCATTTCAAGTTTGCTCTCTGCAATGGTAATACTTATTGCAGTAGCGGTAGTTGTCCAGTAACTATTTGTGTATTCAATAGTGTCGGTTCCTTGAATAAAAGTAGCCCATAGCTCAACACGATGTGTGCCTGCATCAGTAAAAGTATAGCTTGTTTCTTTATCATATCTGATAAGATACGGTGCGTTTCTCTTGCCTTCTTTGTAGAAACGCCATTCGTAATGAGCGGTCCAACCATCTGTATTTTCAGCCCCTGATATAAAAGAAACAGCCAAGGGAGCAGACTCGGAAATGGTTGTTTCTGTTAGAGTATTCCCATCGCTATTAGTATAAGTAGCAGCGGGTGTTATTGAAGGCAAGCTTTGTGCGCTTGCCAAAGAGGTAAACAATGATAATATTAGGAACAGAGAAAGAGAATAATACCTCATAGTTGTCATAATATAAAAGAATATTATGCAAAGGTAGCGATTTGCTATATAAAAGGAACCCTTTTGCGTTTAAAAGATACTATGTAGTTAGTTTTTTTATGATTACGTCAAGATGATACAATATTTTTTGTATTTTTGCAGTTGCTAAATAAGCTCCTATTGTTTATAAAATAAGATAAAATGAAGTTATTTCTAAGATATTTCTTTTCGGTTGCTTTGCTGTGTCTATGCCTTCAAGCTGTAGGTCAGAATGCAAAGTGGCGCGATGTCTATAAGGTAAAGAAGAAGGATACAATTTATGGTATTGCACGAAAGTACAATCTGACAGAAGAAGAGTTGGCAAATGCTAACCCAGAGATGAAAGCCTCTGGATATGTTTTGAAAGCAGATGACTTTATTTTTATACCTTTTGCGTCATCAAATGTTGTAAAATCTTCGACAAATACCAAGGCAACAGCAAAAGCAACTGTACAAGGTAAGACGGTAAAGGTGGGTATTATGCTACCGCTTCATCGCCTTGATGGTGACGGTTTACGCATGACAGAATATTACAGAGGCTTTTTAATGGCCTGCGATAGTTTGCGCGAGCAAGGAATCTCTGTAGATGTTCATGCGTGGAATGTAGCGGCAACAGATGATATTACACGTGTTACGGCTGATCCTGCTGCAGCTCATTGCAATATAATTTTTGGCCCATTATACTCGTCTCAGGTACATGGCTTAGCTGAATTCTGTCGTGCTCGTGATATTAAAATGGTGATTCCATTTTCAATTAGTGGTGATGACGTTTCCCTATATAGCCAGATTTATCAGGTTTGGCAAAGCCCAGATCGTTTAACTAACAGCGCAATAGATTACTATTTAAAGACTTTTCCGCGTGCTCATGCTGTGTTTGTTGACAGCAATGACAAAACATCGAAGAAAGGTAACTTCACATTTGGTTTGCGTCAACGCCTTGAAGCGTCAAGTCAACGCTATGGTATAACAAATTTAACCAGCTCTACTGAGGCTTTCGAAAAGCAGTTTAGTAGTACTGAACCCAATGTAGTCATTATTAATACAGCACGTTCGCCTGAACTAACGGTTTTGTTAGGTAAGCTTCAAACTTTGCGCGCCTTGAAACCAGGACTTCGTATAAGCTTGTGGGGATATACCGAATGGTTAATGTATTTAGGTATCAATAAGGAAAAATTTCATCAATTTGATACTTACATACCTACAACATTCTTCTATAATTCTTATGATGAGCGTACGCGTCGTTTTGAAGTAAGTTATCGCAATTGGTTTCATACAGATATGCAGCAAGCCTTACCTCGCTTTGCTATTACCGGTTATGATCAAGCGCAATTCTTCCTTCGCGGATTTGTAAACTATGGAAAAAACTTCAAGGGTAGAGCAGAACAGAATGCTTATCGTGCAATGCAGTCGCCATTGAGTTTTAAGCAAATAAGTACGGCTGGCATGCAAAATGATTATTTTCAGCTCGTACATTTCCGTACAGATGGCGGTATTGATGCGTTGCACTATACACGTTAAAATGACGATAAAGGGTAGGAGATACGGTGGTTTTATAGTTGATAATATAGTTTGAGAAAATAAACCTATTGAGAATATGATTTCTAAGCAAAGCATAAGCAATAAAATAAGGAGTACTTACGTACTTAAAGCTCTGTTTGTTGGAGCAATGTTGCAGTTGCCCTATGTAATAAAAGCTCAGGTTGGTGAGCATCGAAACACACTCTCTATAGGTGTAAATGGAGGGTATGACTTAACAACAATTCGTTTTTCACCCAAAGTTGTACAATCCATGAAAGGTGGATTTACAGGTGGTTTAACGGCACGCTATACGGTAGAAAAGTATTTTTCAACGATTGCTTCGGTGCAAGCAGAAGTAAATTTTGCTCAATTGGGTTGGAAAGAAGATATACAAACAATTAACAATACGCCTGTTATTAATTCGGTTACAGGAGTTGCCGAGAAGTATGAACGTACAATTAATTACGTTCAAATACCGTTTATGACACATCTGGCTTGGGGTAAAGAAGATAAAGGATTAAACTTCTTTGTTAACGCAGGCCCACAATTCGGATTCTATTTTGGTGAAAGTACATCAACTAACTTTGACTTTGCTACTCGTAATACAGCAGATCGTGCAAATAATGTTGCAGAGCAGGAGACAATGAGTGTGCAGAAAAAGTTTGATTATGGTATTACGGCAGGATTGGGAATGGAGTATGCCATGCCACGTGTAGGTCGTTTTTTAATGGAGGCGAGGTACTATTATGGGCTCGGTAATATTTATCGTGATTCGAAAAAAGACTATTTTGGTTCAAGCAATTTTAGCACTATTACAGTAAAAATGGCTTATCTTTTTGATATTATGCACTAAGTAAGCCAATAAGACAGATAATAAATACATAACACTAATAAAAATAAAAGACTATGTTTGAAAATCAGCCTAAAGGCCTTTATGCACTGGCCTTAGCAAACACAGGTGAGCGTTTTGGATACTATACGATGCTTGCTATTTTTGTGCTTTTCTTACAAGCCAACTTTGGTTGGGGTGAAGGACTTGCGGGAACGGTTTATTCAACGTTCCTGATGTTTGTTTATTTCTTGCCTATAGCTGGTGGAGCAGTAGCCGATAAGATTGGTTATGGACGCTGTGTAACCTTTGGCATCTTAATTATGTTCTTAGGTTACTTGCTTCTTGCGGTGCCTGCAGGAGCTGGAACAATTGCTATCGCAATAATGTCAGCGGCTTTGTTGATGATTTGTGTGGGTACATCGCTTTTCAAAGGCAACCTTCAGGTAATGGTTGGTAAGCTGTATGATGATGCACAATATAAAGATCAGCGCGATTCTGGCTTCTCAATCTTTTATATGGCAATTAATATTGGTGCACTATTTGCGCCAACAGCTGCAACGAAATTAATGGCATGGGCACAGAATTCATTAGGTGCAACAGAGCAGACGGCATATCATTATGCATTTGGTGTGGCTTGTTTGTCTTTGATTTTATCTATAGGAATTTACTACGGTTTCCGTAAAACATTCTCTCATGTTGATAATTCGAAAAAGAAAGTAGAGGCGAAGGTTGATAGCAAAGTTTCGGAAAAGGTAGAGGCTAAACATGAAGAGACAGCTGAAGAAAAGGCAGATACTCATAGCCGTCTTGTAGCTTTGTTCTTGGTTTTTGCTGTGGTTATCTTCTTCTGGATGGCTTTCCACCAGAATGGATTGACGTTAACATACTTTGCTCGTGACTTTACGCAGACTGCTGCTACAGGTGTTGTAGCTATGTTGTTTGATGTAACAAATCTATTGGGCGTTATCTTTATCGTTTATGCATTGTTTGCTCTCTTCCAGAGTAAGACGATGCGAGGAAAGGTTATTGCTGGTTTGATTATTATTGCAGCATGTAGCTTCCTTGGCTATAAATATGGAATAGTACTTGCTGAAGGCGGAACAAAAATTGAAGTGCCACTTTTCCAGCAGTTCAATCCATGCTTTGTAGTAATGCTTACACCTGTAAGTATGGGTATTTTTGGTTGGCTTGCTTCGCGTAAGAAAGAACCATCTGCTCCTCGTAAGATTGGATATGGTATGTTAGTAGCAGGTATAGGCTATATAGTTATGGTATTGGCATCTGTAGGTTTGAGTTATAATCTTACCGATGCTCAGCGTGTAAGTCCGATGTGGCTTGTAAGTACATATCTTATTCTCACTTTTGCGGAGTTACTTCTTTCGCCTATGGGAATTAGCTTTGTAAGTAAAGTTGCTCCACAAAAGTATCAAGGCTTGATGATGGGATGCTGGTTTGGTGCAACAGCTATTGGTAATTTCTTGGTTCAAATTCCTGCTTATCTTTGGAATAATATTTCATTGCCAGCAGTATGGGGCGTGCTCGTTGCTCTTTGTGTAGCAAGCTTTGTATTTGTCTTTGCAGTGATGAAGAAACTTGAAAAGGTTTGCTAATAGCAATTAACCAACTTAAGAATAGATACATGCATGGAGTCCTTATATGGGCTCCATGTTTTTGTTTTCTTGTCTTTACAAAAAGACGGCAATATCTTTGGTTTATTTAAAAAAATGCGTACCTTTGCAATGCATTGCCGATATGGCTCAGTTGGTAGAGCAACGCATTCGTAATGCGTAGGTCCTCGGTTCGAGTCCGAGTATCGGCTCAAGGCAAAAGCAAGCCTTTTTATACAATTAATACATCTTTATTTTTGCGGAATTAGCACATCGGTAGTGCACGGGCTTCCCAAGCCTGGGAGGCGGGTTCGATTCCCGTATTCCGCTCTCCTTTTATTTTTTAAAAGGTAATCTGTCCTCTTATTTTTAGTTTCTGTTGAGAATGGCATAATATAGTTGTGTATTATGCTTAGATATAATGATTCGCTTGTTGATTTTTATTTTAATAATCCTTTTGTTTGTGGAGTAGGTTATCAATACAATGACTTGTATTAATTTTAGGGGGGCAAAACGAAAAGTGTAAAAACGATGTTTGACAGAATGCGAGTTGATTAGTTGTATATCAGATAGTTACGGAGTATTGCAGGATAGAGGGTGAACAAAACGAAACGTAACAATCGTATTGCATTAGCATTGCATTTGAGGAGTATTTGAACGGTGTTTGAGCCGATAATGTTACATAGGAGGAAAAATGGGGCGATTTAGGACGCTTTAAGCATCGAAATAGGCGCTATATAGTATAAGGTGTGTTGAGGGCGACAGAGACAAGAGAGAGTGGCTGTGAGGGGGTGTTTTTCATATGGTCTAATGTGGGTAGGCTTGTTCGTAGCTTACCTTTTATTTTTCATGCCACTTGAAATAATATATACTTAAAATATCGTATATGGTAACTATTTTGTATATTTGCAGGCAAAAAGTAGTAGATATGACAAAGGTAATACACGTACAATTAATGAATGGGCGGAAGAACTATTATTTCGGTTCGATACCTGCGATTTACAGCGTTCTGACAGCTGAACAGATAGGTATAAAGCAAAGTTCTTTAGAGCGCGTAGGACTAAGCAAAGGAGGGGTTGTACTGAACAAAAAGGCTTATATTTGCGCTGGTGAACTGATTCGCTCTAAAGCAAGCAAAAAGGAATAACGTTGAACAGCTAAAACGCTGATTGAACGATAGTTGAACGGTTTTCGATACGTATTTGAACGATCGGAAGCCGTTTTTCAGTTTTATAGGGTCTTAAAATGGCTATTTTTAGTGTAAAAAACCTGTTTGGGGTGACACGAGGGGTGACGATTGGGGTGACAGTGAAAAACGAAATGTGTAACGAGGGGTGACATTAGGGGTGACACTTTTAACATAAGTAGCATTGAATTGACCTCCCCCACAATAACCTAATATTATTGATTAAGCTCCTTTTTGCCGTTTTTACCCCCTCCCTTATTCCAATGCTATGGGGCATATTACCCTATTATCTTAAGTCGATGTTTTGAAGAACGCCCTATTTATCGGGCTTTTTGCTTATATTTGCGGTGTAAAATCATTAAAAAATGTGCGTGTGTCGCATAAGGAGGGTAATATGAAATATAAAAATGTTGCAGAATTGATTAATAAATGGGAGTTGTTAATGGGTAAAGAACAGACATTATGTAGATTGAGAGCAATGCGCAATTATGCTGTAGAATGTCTGAAAGAGCATCCACACGAGAAATGCGCAGATGCTCTTGATGATAATATGTGCCTACTTGAGGCAGTTGTTACTGAAGCAGAGGCTCTTCTTCAATAGTTGGAATTAATCATCTATAAAAACAGCGTCTTGGATATAGCTTGATATATCACTCAATACACCAATATTTAAACGCTTAATGTATTTTCCAAGATCTTGATAAGTGATGTCAAATGACTTTTTGTGTATCTCGACCTTTTCCGTGTTCCCTAATCTTTCGGCAACTTGCTCATAAGGTTCGTGGTCTGAAGCTCTTTCGACCAGATATGCCGAAACTGTTAGTGGGTACTCTCCTATTGTTTCTCCATCCGAGAACTCAAGACCCAGCAAAAACCATCCGTGAAGGTCAATACCATTATCTTCACACATTCTCCACAAAAAATCATTCATGTGTCCGTCAATTGCAGCAATACCCTTCATGTCATTGTACTGCGTACCAATCTCATTTTTGAGAAGACTAAAATTAAAATCTTTCATTGTTAATAGAGTTTAGTTTATAATTATATAGTTTGTTTTTCTTACTCGAGATTTACGTGCCCTATAACGAGTGCGATACCAGTTATTTCTTCCTTGGGTATATCGAAAGGAGGATATTGGGTATTCTCGCTTACAGCAGAGAGTGAGTTTGTTGTAGTACCTGGCATTAGTCGTTTGATGAGTAGTCCTTGCTCACGTGTTGCAATGACATGTGGTCGATTCCATTGTATGAAACCTGAGTTATGTATGATAGTACAGCCAACGATATCACCAGCATTGTATTTAGGTTGCATAGAGTCGCCTGTTACTTCAATCATGAAATCTACACGTTGTCTTTTCCATTTGGGAATGACATAATATTCTTTTACGTCACTCTTAGCTATAACAAAGTCTGCACTCCCGAAACCAGCAGCAACCTTTGGCGTTACTAAAGGGATCAACTCTTGTGTGGAGTGTAGTGGGTCAAGGCATCGGAATGCCTCAGGAAGTCTATCTTTTGCTGTTGGCGTGCTCGGTTGCGTTGTTACTTGTGACTCTTCTGTTGTGGGCTTGAGCATGGGGCCTTTGCCTGTCAGAAGCCATTCGGGCGAAATATTTACGCATTTTGCATAAATAACATCAATATCAAAGGTGTTTCGGCTAATCCAAGTACTGATAGCCTGTGGAGATATGCCTATCATACGAGCAAATTCTGACTTATTTCCGTCTGCATAGTGTTCTATAAGCCTTAAAAGTCTATCTTTTTTCTCCATGATTAAACATTTTGCATAAAATAGTTGCTTAAATATTTGTTTTGTTTATGCAAAGCGTTTATCTTTGCAACGTGTTAAGTTTTTAACAGCGCGCCAAAAATACAAAAAAAAGACGAGGTGCGCAAATGTTGAACAATCAAAATAAAAGATTATGGCAATAAAGAAAGTAGTCAACATCAATGTAAACGGAAATAGCATGCAATGTCGTCTGAATAGTCGTACAGATTGCAGATTCCTTGTAGAATTTGGGTCATATAGACTACATGTTGAATTATCGGGAATTCCTGATGGACATGAATCAGTAACTCAACATACATCTCATCGCCCTGAAGATGATATGTGTAGTCGTATCGATATTCTATGTTCAGACTGTTCAGTATGTCCTCAAAAATCGCCGAACCCATATTCTGGAGCTGCAGCTTTGCGGCGTCATTTGCGGGATAATTTGGATCGATTGTAATAGTAGCATCAAATTTATACTTGCACATAGGATGTAAATTTTATAACAGGGCATAAAGGTAGTGAAAAGAATTAGTAATAACAAATATTTATGGAATTCAAAAGAGTAATTGAAGTAACGAAAGAGACGCGGGATTTTCTGCAGCAGGCTTTCGATGTAACAGCAACAATGGTATGGTATGCGCTGAACTTTGACGAGAAGCGTGGTCAGAGTGATTTAGCAAAGCGCATTAGGAGCCTTGCGCTACAGAAAGGTGGTGTAGTGCTTAATATTGGTCCTGAGGTTGAAACTATACATTCTGCAGATGGACGTATACGTCAGTATTTTCCACACGATGTTTTACTGGAGGCTGACACACGCAGCACAGGACAGGTGGCTGTATATAAGAAAGGCGAGCTTCAGCGTATTTGGGATAACCCAGGTGTGAGTGAGCTTGACGGAATACAGAATTGGGCGATGAGCCTGTAAAACCTTAACGGGATGGAATATTACAATAAAATATTGTGCGTAACCTACGCGGAACTGACTGGAGGTAGCGATGCGGTCATTAAGGCTGCCACCTTACGCCAGAACATGAAGCGTGGGAACATCGTCAGCGTACACCGTGGCGGTGGCGAGGGCGGTCAGGCACTCTACGCATGGAGTTCCATTCCTCAGAAATACAAGGAACGGTATATGGAGCGATACGGCGACCCGGAACAGCGTATGAAGGAAGCAATGATGCATGACCGTGTAAAGCTGGATAGTGATGCACGCACTTGGTACACCGAGTACGAATATGAGATGAATGAGAAATTGACTAAATTAACTCCAGAACTCATTGAAGAGTACACCATCAACGCCAGCGTACTGAATGAATTGCTGAAGATGATGGCGCAGCGCCGAGCAATCCGCCAGAGCCTAAATGGCAGTACCGCGGGAGCATGGGAAGTCATATATAAGAGTTCTGAAGCTATGCGTGAAGAATATCACCACACTCTTCCACAAAACCAGGCACGACTGAAGGCAAAGATTAAGGCATTCAAGGCTGACGGGTACAAGAGTCTTATCAGTGGTAAGGTCGGTAACCGTAACACGGTGAAAATGACAAAGGAATTCGGACTTCTTCTCATTGCCCTGAAGCGGAGCCGAACACCAGTCTATACCGATGCGCAACTCTTCGAAGAGGGGAACCGCCGAGCAATAGAGAACGGTTGGAAACCACTGAAGAGCCTTGCATGGATGAAGCGGTGGCTATACAGTTCGGAAATACAGCAACTATGGTTTGATGCTGTGCATGGTGAGAATGCCGCCCGCCTTAAATTCGGCAGGAAGCAGAAAACGCAACTTCCAACACGCCGCGACTCGCTTTGGTATGGTGACGGAACACGCCTGAACTTGTATTATCAGGATAAGGAAGGAAATGTGCGTACGACAATGGTTTACGAGGTGATTGATGCTATGAGCGAGGTAATGCTGGGTTACTGGATAAGTGATTCCGAGGATTATGAGGCGCAATATCACGCTTTCCGAATGGCTATTCAGACCAGCGGACACAAGCCTTACGAGATTGTGTACGACAACCAGGGTGGACATAAGAAACTAAACAAGGTCCAGCCGAACTCAAATGGAAAAGGCTTCTTGGACAAAATATGCTATAGCCACCGTGCCACAATGCCAAACAACGGATCTTCCAAAACGATTGAGGCCATATTCGGACGTTTTCAACAGCAGGTTCTCCACCAGTATGACAATTTCACGGGTCAGAACATCACTGCAAAGAAAACCAGCAGCCGGCCCAACCTTGAGAGCATGGAAGCCAATAAGAAAAGCTTGCCTACATTGGACGAACTGAAAGCTCTCTACGCAGAAGCACGGCAGAAGTGGAACTCCATGAAGCACCCCATCTATGGTAAAAGCAGAATGGAGGTATATGAAAGCAGCGTAAACGAAGAGACCCCAGTCGTAACACCCGTAGACATGGTAAATATGTTCTGGGTTATGCACGGCAAGCCTGTAACGTTTACCGACCAGGGTATCACTATTGAGGTAAAAAAACAGAAATATACATGGGAGGTTTTCAAGGACGGAGAGCCAGACTTGGAATGGCGTAAACGGCATACGTGGGAAAAGTTCTATGTTCAATATGATCCAAACGACATGACCACGGTTAATCTCTATGCGATTGACCTTGCTGGTGGGAAACGTTTTTCAACCGTGGCACGCCCCTACTGGGAGATACACCGTGCATTGCAGGATCAGAGTGTAGAGGAACAGATGCAGATACACAAGGCTATCGAAGCAGGCAAGAACGACCGCATAGAACGCGTAATAGCAGGCAGACGCATCGCTATTGCCCATGGTACAGACCCAGAGCAGAACGGACTTATTTATCCAAAGCTGAAAGGACTTAACAAAGAGCAGCAGGAACAGGCACAGTCAAGACTTGCCTTATACTCACAGCCACCTAAAAACTTCACCTTGGGACAGATCGCCAAGCATATTAGTCTGACCGATTGGAGCAATGAGGTAAATGAGAATAAAGAGCAAGATATTACAACACCAGTTAAGGTAGACATGGTTTCTGTGGCTGGAAAACTTTAATAAGAAAATAAAACATTAAAAAACAATATTATGAAACTGACAAAGAATGAGAAAGGACAGATACAAGAGTGCTTGAGACAATACGTCGGCAAGTACCCAAGTCAGAACAAGGCAGCACAGAGCCTTACAGGAACAAGTAGCGCAACAGTGAGTAGCATATTGCAGGGCAAGTGGGAGAACATCAGCGATGATATGTGGCGCAACCTTGCATCACAACTCGGCACCACGACCGCCACCGACTGGCAGGTGGTCGAGACAAAAGCCTTTCAGGAAATGACACTCGTTATGAAAGATGCCCAAGCCGTGAAGAATGTCACATGGATAGTTGGTGAAGCAGGATGTGGAAAGACAACCACAGCTAAGCTGTATGCAAGTGAGCATGGCGAGGTGTTCTATATTCTCTGTTCAGAAGATATGAAGAAAAGTGACTTTATCCGTGAGATTGCACGCCGTATCGGTCAGCGTACAGAAGGTTACAGTATCAGAGAACTGCTCGACAGGATCATTGATGACCTCATTCAGATGCAGGCACCGCTGCTGCTTTTCGACGAGGCCGACAAACTGCCCGAGCGCGTCTTTCATTATTTCATCGACCTTTACAACCGCTTAGAGGACAAATGTGGCATCGTCTTCCTGTCCACCAGCTACATCAAGCGGCGCATGACCATGGGGCTGCGTTACAACAAGTGTGGATATAACGAGATACACTCGCGCATCGGTCGCAAGTTCTACGAATTGGAACCCACCGCTCCCCACGATATCTATGCCGTCTGCATGGCCAATGGTGTGACCGACAAAAGTCGCATCTCAGAGGTTGTAAAAGATGCCGAGGCATATGATTTCGACCTGCGCCGCGTGAAGAAAAGTATCCACAGAGCAAAGCTTATTGCTGCTCAGCCAGCGTTCAAACAACATTCAAACAATTCTCAAACCTCGAAATAATGACGAATGTAGTAAAGGATGCAGCTCAGGTGATCGCAGAGTTGACGGCTACTAATGCAGAACTACACGAAAAGATTAAGGCGCTTGAAAAGGCTCTGTGGAAAAGAGATCATCCTGTGCTGCGCAGAGCTCTAAGTGTAAGCGACGTAATGCGCATGAAAAAGGAGACTTATCCCTTTGAGGGAGAGTGGAAAGAAGCTTTCGGGTGTCCTGAGAAGAATGGTGTGTGGTTTGTGTGGGGCAACAGTGGTAACGGCAAGACAAGCTTTATGTTGCAACTCTGTAAAGAACTATCGCGCTTTGGTCGTGTTGCCTACGACAGTCTTGAAGAGGGAGCGTCGCTGACTATGAAAAACGCTTTTATGACGGCAGGCATGCAAGATGTTGCAAGGCGATTTGTGCTACTTGATCGTGAAAATATGGAACAGCTCTCAACGCGCCTGGGCAAGCATAAAAGTCCCGACATCGTGGTCATCGACAGTTTTCAGTACACCAAAATGAGCTTCAAGGACTACGAGGCATTCAAAGAGCGTCATGCCAACAAGCTGCTCATCTTCGTCAGTCAGGCCGATGGCAATAAGCCCGCTGGGCGCACAGCCGTGAGCGTGATGTATGATGCGAGCCTAAAGATATTTGTAAGCGGATTTCGTGCCATCAGCAAAGGGCGATACTTTGGAAGCAAGGGGTATTATACCATATGGGAGGAGCGAGCTAATTTATATTGGGGTGAAACTAAAGAGTAATAGCTATGGCAAACAAGCGAGATAACCTGTTGTATAGACTTCGAAAGAAAGGTGTAAGAGTAAAGACGCGTGAACGTACTATCTTTTTTGCCTATAATGGGCAGCCGTTCGATGTCGTACAGGTAAAACGGCTCTGTAGAGAGTATCATTTTAGAGTCCAATTAGAAATACAATAAAGTTATGAGTAAAGAAAGACGAACAATAGAAATTGCACCAGGGCGACTTAGCCAAGGTGGTAGAATGACAGAAGTCATAGAGAGTGTAGGTCACAAATGTCCGTACTGCCAGGGCAATGGTTATCACTGGCAAGAGGACGAGTGGCAAGACCGATACAAAAAGGAATGCCCAATATGTAAAGGCAGCGGTAAACTTGATGCAGTGATAAAAGTTGAGTGGAAAGCAAATGAAAATCATAATATGGAGGAAAGAAAATGAAAGAGAAGAAAAGAATAAGAATCACTCGTTGTGAAGGCGTTGGGCGGATTTTTGGAAATATAACTTCTGGAAGTGAGCATGTGGTTATCGACCCACCAGCTGGCAAAGACGATAAACGTGGAGTATGGGTAATGGGAGTTGGAGAACCTGTATTGGTGTTGCATCGGGAGTTTTATTATGTATAACATGAACGAATCATGGGAATACTAAGGTACAAATCAATTAATCCAAACGATAAACCAATATGGCTGTTAAAGCT
>JABCPF020000030.1 GCA_013333285.2 Prevotella sp. | reverse complement strand
CAGCCCACAGAAATACAAAACTACGGCATTTTCCGTACGAACAAAAAAAGCATATAAAAGAAAAGGTAAGACACATCATCGTGTCTTACCTTTCTTCGTTATCCTAAATCAATTGTCTGTCATTTAAGGCCGACAGACTTCTCTTACCTTATTTTCGTGTTGGTAAATTCCAGCTACCGCCTCTCACCTTCTCAATGATATTCTCACCGATAACGATTGATGGCTTCTGCTCAGCTTTCGTGAATGGCGCTGCTTTTGCGTTATTATTGGTTACGCGACGCAGGTCAAACTGAATCATATCTGGATTATTGGTTCCTACCATGTAGCCATTAAAAGCGCCGTTTCGTCCATCAAGATAGAATCCGTGTGTTCTTGCGCCACGGTCCATTACGAAGGTTGTACCGTTCTGTGTGAGATATTTCACATGAATATCGCCCGTTCTCTCATTGATGTACCAGTTAAATTTCAATGGCTGATTTTGAGCAGTTACGTTTCCTTGCGAATCTGTCAGATAGTCAATCTCTGTTCCTGTACCCTTAATAGCATTGCTACTGTTACGCACAAACGTAATATTCACATTGAAACGGTTCTTCTTTCCTGTATCGCCATTGGTGTAAACCATTGTTCCGTCCCATTCACCAGTTAACACCTCCGCTTCATCAAGAACCGATTGTCCCGAACTGTAGCTATTATTATTGTAGTTATAATCACTCCAACGATAAGTGTCACCCGTATTATATTCGTACCACCAAGGCTCGTTAGTCCCATACCATGGGTCATCATCATACCAAGGATCACTATAACAACTTGAAAACACCACTGGCACTGCCAACAATAAACCGGCTGCTATAAAAGATTTAATTGTTCTCATAACTTTGCGTTTTATATCGTTTTTTATTAATTCTGCTGCAAATATACTTAGTTTATCTTCCTCTGCAAATGTAAATTACCTATTCCTTTTCGGTTTTCCCCTATCTATGAGGAGGAAAACCCTAAATAACATTAAAAGCATAAAAAACCGATATATACATGCGTACCTCAGTGCCTTTTTTTCGTATTTTTGCAGAGATTACAATTTAATTCTAATTTTAAAAAGAATATATCAAAGATGAAAACAGTTTATGATTTCACGGTAAAAGACCGCAAAGGCGATAACGTATCTCTAAAAGAATATGCTAACGAGGTTCTTCTCATTGTTAATACAGCTACAAAATGTGGTTTCACACCAACGTATGAAGAACTTGAAAATCTTTATAAGAAATACCATTCACAGGGTTTTGAGATTCTCGATTTTCCATGCAACCAGTTTGGTCAGCAAGCACCGGGCACCGACGAAGCCATTCATGAGTTCTGCAAACTGACTTATGGTACCGAGTTTCCTCGTTTTAAGAAACTGAAAGTTAACGGCGAAGAGGCTGACCCACTATACAAATTCCTCAAAGAACAGAAAGGCTTCGCAGGCTTTGATATGAGTCATAAGATTGCGCCTATCCTTGTAGATATGTTCGATAAGGCTGATCCCAACTGGCGTGAAAGCGCAGAAATTAAGTGGAACTTTACTAAATTCCTTATCAATAAGAAAGGACAGGTCGTTAAAAGATATGAGCCAACAGAAAAGATTGAGCACATAGCTGCTGACATTGAGCAACTTTTAGCCGAGTAATATTTATGGAACATACCAGATGTCTTATCATAGGAAGCGGCCCTGCTGGATATACAGCCGCTCTCTATGCAGGACGAGCAAACCTGAATCCCATAGAATACTGTGGACTTCAGACGGGTGGACAGCTCACCACTACTACCATTGTGGAGAACTTCCCTGGTTATCCCGAAGGCGTTGATGCCAACCAAATGATGATAGAACTGCGCCAACAGGCCGAACGTTTCGGTGCTAACGTGCGCGATGGCATTGTTACTGATGTCGACTTAAGCCGTAAACCCTACACCGTTACCATTGATAACGGCGACCAGCTTACATGCGATACCCTCATCATAGCAACAGGAGCATCGGCAAAGTATTTAGGATTGCCTGACGAACAAAAGTATAATGGACAAGGCGTTTCGGCCTGTGCAACCTGCGATGGCTTCTTTTATCGTAAAAAAGTTGTTGCAGTTGTGGGCGGTGGCGACACTGCGTGCGAAGAGGCAAGCTATCTGGCTGGCCTGTGCGAAAAGGTGTACATGATTGTACGTAAGCCTTTCCTCCGCGCATCAGATATTATGCAACAGCGCGTGAAAGAGAACCCAAAGATTGAAATTCTCTTCGAAACCAACACACTTGGACTATATGGCGAGAAGGGCGTTGAGGGCGCACATCTTGTTCATCGCAAAGGCGAGGCCGACGAAAAACAATACGACCTACCTATCGATGGGTTCTTTTTAGCTATCGGTCACAAACCTAACACTGATATTTTCCGTGGCAAACTTGATATGGATTCTACAGGATATATCAAAGTTGAAGGCGATACGCCACGCACAAGTGTACAGGGAGTATTTGCCGCTGGCGACTGTGCCGACCCCACTTACCGCCAAGCCGTTGTGGCTGCAGGCAGTGGTTGCAAGGCCGCGTTAGAGGCAGAGCGTTATCTGCAGGATATGTAAACGTAGTTACTACGTTCTTTATATAAGAAACCATTTGGATATTTTTTCCATGTGGCTTCTTTTTAATTGATACCTCTACTTCCTTTTGTTCATATCTTATCACCCTTCTGCTATAATACCTATTGTCTTTTGCTACATTCAAAAGGCGCTAATGCTCATTGTATGGCGGTCGGCGCACAACCTGTATCACGTCCGTAGTACACATTGTATGACGGCTGTCGAACGATGGGTACGACGGCCGACGTACGATACCCGTTACAGCCCCAAACCTCTACCCTACTTGCATATTCATTCCATCAAAATATTTAAAATGAACAACCTTAAGCCTGTAACGACAATAATTTCGTTAAACTAATACAAAACCATTATTAAACATACGAAATATATACATATTCATATCATTTTGCTTAAAAATCGAATATTTTTGTAGCAAATTAGTTACGATTATTAAAAAAGTATTATATTTGCAGCAGAATTTAACGATTTTCTTGAGAGATACACAATTACAATAGACAATAAACTCTTTTTTATGAAAAAACTTTTACTCTCAATGTTAGCATTTGTTACCGTGACAGCAAATGCCCAAGAACAGTTCACGGAGGGCCCTATTACGTATACTATAACGAGCCCTACAACGGTTGAGGTAAGTCAGCTTGACAATAAGTTGACAGGTGCAGTAACTATTCCTGAGATGGTCATTCATAGAGGTACCAATAACTACACCGTTACTTCAATAGGTGAAAGTGCATGTAGGTGGTCGGTTGCATCGTCAATTTCGATTCCTGAAACCGTTGACTCTATTAAAAAATCAGCTTTTTCTGGCTCGAAATTTACTACAATCAGACTTCCTCAGAACCTACGCTACATTGGTCCTTACGCTTTTAGCGCATGTCCTCTGACTGCAATTGAGGTTCCTGCAACAGTAGAAACCATTTCTGATCACGCATTCTTCGGTAGCACAACGAAGCCAACATTGGCCACTATTACTCTACACGAAGGCCTAAAAGAAATAGGAATTGCAGCGTTCTATGGCTCAGCTATTGTAGAAGTCGAAATTCCTTCAACTGTTACTAAGTTGGATAAGAGCGTCTTTCTGCATTGCAAGAGTCTCAAGAAAGTAATATTGCACGAAGGTCTTACAAGTATTGGTGATGGCGCTTTTAATAATTGTCAAAAGCTAACTGATATCACATTACCCAGCACATTAAAGACTCTGGGAACCGAAGTTTTCTTAAATAATGCGGCTCTCACCAAAATCAACATACCTGCATCGCTTGAAAGCATGGACGAATCCTGCTTTGGAGGTTCATCTTTAACCACTATCACAGTGGATCCAGCCAATCAAAACTTCGTCGTTAAAGACGGAGTGTTGTACACAAAGGGTTATAAGGTACTGCAACAAGCCCCTCTGAAAGGACTTAAAACATACGAAGTTGACAGCAATTGCTTAGGAATCGCAGGTGGTGCATTCTGGGGAAGCGAATTGGAAAGTATCAAATTAAGCGATAATGTTGTAGCTATTGGCTACGGAGCATTCCTTGGATCACAGCTGAAAAGTATTGAATGGCCTAAGCGTTTGAGCTTCATCGATGAGCAAGCATTCGCAAACACACAGTTCACAGAGGTTACATTACCTTCTACATTATATTATATCGCTGACGGACTCTTCTCTGGTTGCACGAAACTTACAAAGGTAACAATACCTTCAGGTGTAACACAGGTATATCCACATGCCTTTTCTAACTGTTCGTCTTTGGCTACACTCGTAGCTCAAGGCAGCAAAGCGCCCGAGCTAATGCCTTATTATGAGAGCTACGATGCACCATTTGCTGGCATTGCTTCTCCTGCAAACATTACTGTTCCAAAGGGTGCAACAGCATCATATTCAAAAGAAGGTTGGGGCGATTTCTTCAGATTCAACGAATCAGCTTTGGCTTCTCTCACTGTGAAAAATGTGTCGCCTAAGGACAGTACTTCTTTTGGTAAGTACACAAGCTTCTCATTTAGTGTAACCTTTAATGAGCGCATACAAATCGTTAACAACCATCCCGACGTTTATATTCGTCAAGATGCCAACTACAGTGCAACGTATATTGAACCTACTGGCACCCCACAGTGGACGGCTCAACTTGAGGGAAGCAACACGCTTACGGTGTTTGGAAACGATTATGACGGCTTTATGGACATGTTTTTATCAAAGAAAGGCAAGATCTATTACGTGAATATTCCTGCTGGAATCGTAAAGGACGACACGGGAGCTGTTAACGATCATATCACAATTGTTTACTATGGACAAGGCACAACAACAGGTATCGAGAACGTTTCAGTTCAGAATGATAGCAACAGTAAGGTTGTTGCGCGTTACAATGTAAACGGACAGGCCGTAAACGAAGCCCAGAAGGGAATTCAAATTCTTAAGTATGCTGACGGAACAACACGCAAAGTGGTTGTGAAGTAAGCCACAAAGGGAATACAAATTCTTAAGTATGCTGACGGAACAACATGCAAAGTGGTTGTGAAGTAAGCCACAAAAGGAATACAAATTATTGAATATGCTGACGGAACAACACACAAAATGGTTGTGAAGTAAGCCACAAAGGGAATACAAATTATTGAATATGCTGACGGAACAACACACAAAATGGTTGTGAAGTAAGCCCCTTTTCACAAATATTTTTCGGCCTGCAGGAATAAACATTCCGCAAAACCTGCTAACATTTTTAACAGGTACAACGGTACGATTATTTCTGCAGGCCGTTTCCATTACATTTCAATCAAAACCCATTTATTTTATGAAGAGAACATCTACACTGCTTACACTTGCACTCGTTCTTCTCTCTCCGCTTTCAGTTTTCGCCCAAGTGAAGGCTGAATTCTCTGCTGACGAGGCAATGACAACGTATTACAGCCAGGGTTGGGACAGCGTAAAGGCAGCCAGTTCGTGGAAGTATACCCGTACAAATAAAACGAATTCTTGGCGCTTTATCAAAACATCGCTTTATCAAGGACAGCAGCCTTTCAGCAGCATTGACCCTACAAGCAAATACTCGCTCAGCATTAAGTATGATGCAAAAAACTATCAAGACGAGCGCGCTACATCGCCAGATATCGAAGTTAAGCCCAATAGCCAAGTAGAATACTATGCGTTATTCTGCGCTGTTTGGCTCATTAACGCCAACTGGACCTTATCAGTTATTGACGTCGAAAAGAATGATACGACATTGCTTACCAACGGTTTCTTGTGGTCACAAGACAATGCTTTTACCGGGCCAAGCTGGTTAAAGTTTACCTATGACCTCAATAAGTGGGCGGGAAAAACATGTCGTTTCGAGTTCAGATATAAAGGAAAGGAAGGAGATTTTGTTCAGATTGATGGTTTCAAACTTCGTCAAAAGGACACCTCGGCAGCGGCCACTATCAATATTAACCAAGGCGACGCTGTACATTTCTTAGACACTTCAACAGGAAATCCTGACCATTGGACATGGACTTTCGAAGGAGGCACACCGTCAACATCTACGGATCAGAACCCCGTTGTGACATATAACCAAATTGGAACACACAAAGTGCAGCTCACAGTTAGCAACAATTCGGGGTCGTCAACAGCTGTTCGTGAAGGCTTTATCACTGTTAAAGCATTGGCTCCAACGGCTCTTGCCGCTCTGCCTACAGAAGCATATCTGTCGCCTTGGGTCGCAGCCTTCTTACCAACTAACACTCCTGTACAGTTCTTTGACCGCTCAGCGGGCTTCCCTACTTCATGGAGCTGGACCTTCGAAGGCGGTACACCAGCTACGTCAACAGAACAAAACCCCACTGTTACATACGCTAACAGCGGCAAATATGGCTATACTTTCGACGTAACTAATACGGTAGGAACAAACCACGACTTCATGGTGAAGGCTATTCAAGTAGGTGGAAGCCAAGATATTTGGAACATTGGACTTGACGAATACAGCAAACTCGGTACTGTTTCCTTAGGTTGGTATGGCAACTATGGCGGCTCAAACTGGGCTGGAATGACCAAATTTGCCGAAGCATTTAACAAGCCTCTTGCACCAGCAACAATTGATAGCGTAGCTGTTTACTTCGATAAAACAAGCACAGTTTCGCCCAATGAACTTATCACCGTTTCAATCTGCTTGGCCGATGCTGCAGGAAAGCCTGGTACAGAATTGGCTTCTGCCAGTGTGAAAGCGTCGGATTTGGTTTATGATAAGGACAAAATCGTGGCTACAAAGCTCGTACTCAATCAGCCTGCAAAGGTAAATGCACCTTTCTTCGTTGTGATATCAGGTATTCCACACAACACTACCGATGGCGGAAGTGATGATATTTCTATCCTCAGCGTGTTGCGTAAAGAAGGTGGAAAAACCACAACTTGGCACCTTCTTGAGGAGTGGGACAAGGACAATAAGCCCACAGGTAAGTCGGATTGGTTCAAAAACACCGATTCTCCTGTGTCACTTGCTGTTACCGCTCGCCTGACATTCGACGACAATACTTCAACAGCTATTTCATCAGTAAAGGCAGAAACACCTAACGTAAACATGCCAACTACCATATATTCTGTTGACGGCGCACGTCGTCAGGCTCTTACACGAGGCATGAATATTATCAAGACTGATAAGGGAAGCGTTAAGATGCTCGTAAAATAAAAACAAAACGGGGTAACCTATTTAATCTCATGATCCTTGTATATCAAGGGCGAGAACTATAAATTTAACCCTATACTTTAGAAGCCACCCGAATAACAGATTCGGGTGGCTTCTCGTTTTTGTATCTCCTGTGTAGCTTTCGGCTACGCGAATTACCCCTTTTGACACATTCATTCTTTGCTTTTCATAAACCGAGAACGCGCTTAAGTTCATTGTATGGCGACCGTCACACACATCATACGGCGGCCGCAGTACAATACGTATGACGACCACCGTACACATTGTACGATGGCCGTCGCACGCTCACCATATCACCATCAATTTACCACCCTTACAGCATATATTATCAACAGAAGTGACGAAAAGCCATAGCCTAATAATCCATTCAATAATTACCTATGATAACCTTACCCATAGACTATTCCCGAAACTCTCTCTCGTAATCAACCTTTTGGTTTAAACAAAATTTTCATTTTCTCTATCACAATACTTGTAACTTTCATTTTTTTTCGTTAATATTGCAATATCCATTCTGTGTCATGGCATATCATATACATCGCCGTGTAGCTATCAACCTATTACTATATTAGTATCTGCTATAAACCATCTATTATACAAACTGTATATTACATATTATGTTTTATATATAAGTTTATGCTCAAACACTAAAACAAAATGCAAATGAAAACAAAAATCAAACCATTAATCTTACTACTGTGCATACTGGCAATGCCCGCTTCTGCACAAGAAAACATCAAAAAGTTTGGTATCGGACTGGGTTATCACAGTGCGTCCATTGTTGGTGACAGCGTGCGTCCCTTTGACATCTCGTTCCGTTA
Source organism: Prevotella sp. (assembly GCA_013333285.2). GTDB lineage: Bacteria > Bacteroidota > Bacteroidia > Bacteroidales > Bacteroidaceae > Prevotella. The sequence goes on along the minus strand of JABCPF020000030.1, from coordinate 55,960 downwards.
TCGTATCAACGAGCGACACACGCTTACACTATACGCTCCGTTGTGGGTTAAAAACGACAAAGAAGTTGAACCGAAAGATTATGAAGTTCCTTCGTATGCCCGGAAAGAAGACATGGAAAAGCACAAAGCTACTACGAAACATTTCCTCTGGGGTATTGGCATAGCATACGACTATTCATTCTATCAACTCTCCAATTTTTCGTTCTTTGCAGGGGCTAAAATTGATTATCAGGAATACAAAGATCGAAACGATTTACAATATGTTTCGTACACACCGCGCCACGAAGTACACGGAAGAGACTACGAATATGGTGATTTTCGTGTAGAAGATGTCATGCAATACGATTGGTATCGCGCTCGTGCCCTTAGCCTGACTCCCAATGCCGGCGTCCGCTTTACAACGTCAAGATTTTCCGTAGAAGGTGCTTTTAACCTTGCAATTTCAAGATTAATTAGAAAGGCTTATGGCTTTTCTGTATGGACAGAAAGGCCAAATGGCGGAGATGCAACATGGACAGAAAATCACCCTGACAAACATAGGTCAGAGTATTTTATCCGTCCTGAACTCTCCATTAATATGTATTATTATTTTTAAACCATAAAGACGAGAGATTCTTTATCAGCTTAAGAACGTTTTTTCATAGTTTTGTTATTGTTTGCATGAACTGATACACAACTGACCTATGCTTACAATATCGGCCCCGCAAGCACATGCTTACGGGGCCGATACAATATAAATACGATAGTATTATGATAGTGAGGACTTATCTCATCGCTTTCATCACGTGTACAGCCTCGCTTACTGACGGAACGTTGGCTATTTTAATTAATCGGTGTCCGTTAATATCTTTAAAATTGCAACGACGTGGATTATCCATCACATAACGAATAATACCTCCAAATACCTTGCTTTGATAGAACGGACTATTCTGATTTGAAACAAACTGCAGCGTCATAACGCCCTGTTTTAACATCACCTTCTCGCAGCCTAAATGCTTACCTATACGACGCAGCACAACAACCTGCATCAGCTCTTCGCCCTCAGAGGGCACAGGACCAAAGCGGTCAACCAACCGCTGACGGTAAGAAACAAGATCGTCTTCGCACTCTATATTATCAAGTTCGCGATACAATAGCATGCGCTCGCTGCTGCCCGGAACGTAGGTTTCAGGGAAATACATCTCCAAATCGCTCTCAACAGCACAGTCTTCCACAAATATATCGCCCGTAAGTTCGCGCCCTTGCTGCTCTTCATCAGCATATAAGTCGGTAAACTCATCGTTCTTAAGCTCGGTAACTGCTTGATTAAGAATTTTCTGATAGGTCTCATATCCCAAATCCTCCATAAAACCACTTTGCTCCGAACCCAACAGGTTTCCTGCACCTCTTATATCCAAGTCCTGCATGGCAAGGTTGAAACCACTACCCAAATCAGAGAATGTTTCAAGCGCTTCCAAACGTCGACGTGCATCGACCGTGAGCGCACTCTTTGGAGGTGCCAACAAATAACAAAAAGCTTTTCGGTTGCTACGGCCCACACGTCCGCGCATCTGATGAAGGGCAGAAAGGCCAAAGTGGTGCGCATCATTAATAATGATGGTATTCGCATTGGGTATATCAATGCCATTTTCAACAATAGTTGTTGAAAGCAGTACGTCGTAATCGTAATTAATAAAGCCCATAATTACCTCCTCAAGCTTATCAGGAGGCATCTGTCCGTGGCCAATAGCTACTCGACAATCGGGCACATACTTATGAATAAGATTAGCTATTTCGGGCAGGTTTGAAATATGGTCGTTAACAAAAAACACTTGTCCGTTCCTACTCATCTCAAAGTTTATTGCATCGGCTATAACCTCGTGACCAAAGCTAAACAGCTCGGTATGTATAGGATAACGGTTAGGTGGTGGCGTGCGCATGATGCTCATATCGCGCGCTCCCATCAGTGAGAACTGCAATGTACGTGGAATAGGCGTTGCCGACATGGTGAGCGTGTCGACGTTTGTCTTCATTTTTCTAAGCTTTTCCTTCGTTGAAACGCCAAACTTTTGTTCCTCATCAATAATCAATAAGCCCAAATCATGCCACTGTACTGACTTACTTAGCAACTTATGTGTGCCTATAATAATATCTATTTTACCTGTTGCGAGGTCGTCAAGTACCTGTCGGGTTTGTGCGGCACTGCGCGCACGTGACAAATAATCAACCCTAACGGGAAAGTTTTTCAGTCGGCCTTTGAACGTTTGATAATGCTGATAGGCCAACACTGTTGTAGGAACCAGCACAGCAACCTGCTTAGAGTCGCACGCCGCCTTGAAAGCAGCACGAATAGCAACTTCCGTTTTTCCGAAGCCCACATCGCCACATATCAAGCGGTCCATAGGCTGCGCACGCTCCATATCAGCCTTTACGTCTTGGGTAGACTTCAATTGATCGGGGGTGTCTTCGTAAAGAAAACCAGCCTCTAATTCATGTTGCATGAAGTTATCGGGCGAGAAAGCATATCCCTTTTCATGACGCCGACGGGCATAAAGGCGTATCAAGTCGCGAGCAATATCCTTTATTTTCTTCTTTGTACGCTCTTTTAGGCGTTCCCATGCGCCTGTACCCAGCGTGCTCAATCGAGGTTCTTCACCTGTGTTGCTGCTGCGATATTTCGATATTTTGTACAGCGAGTGGATAGAAACATCAACTTTATCGTTGTTCTTATAGATGATACGTATCACCTCTTGATATTGTTGCTGTCCGTCGGCAGTGGCTTTTCCCTGAACGGGCACACGCACTAAACCGCCAAATTTGCCTATACCGAAGTCGACATGTACTATAAAATCGCCAGGCTCCATTTCCTGTAGCTCTTTCATGGTAAGCGCAATCTTTCCCGAACGAGCGCGATCACTTTTGAGGTTATACTTGTGAAAACGGTCGAATATTTGATGATCGGTGAAGAAACACGCACGCAAATCGTCATCAATAAAACCTTCGTGCAAGGTTTTATTCACTGGTGTGAAAACAATTTTTGAGCGTTGTGGATTGCCGCCAGAACGCTCAGGGTCAGCCCCCATTTCATCAAAGATATCTTTAAGACGCTGTTGTTGCTTGGCGCTATCTGCAAGAATATAAAGATGATAGCCCCGTAAGAGGAAGTCGTCAAGCGATTGTCGCAGCAAATTAAAGTTCTTATGAAAGAGCGGCTGCGGCGTAATATGGAAAGATATTGTAGCCTGAGTTTGTACCGAAGGGCGCTGTCCGTACTCTATTATGCGCAAACGGGCCATGTCATCAATGAATTGTGTGGGGCGACAAAGTACGTTTTCACGCTTCATTTCCTGTCGAATTTGCGCCTGTTCTAACTCTGTAGCATCGCCGAGACGCTCAGTCATAGCCTGCGTTGAAAAGCCTTCGTTGTAGGTTTGACACAACGTATCATAGACGAAAGCAGGGTCACGCATCACCAATAAGGCATTATCGGGAAGGAATTGCAGGAACGGAACCTTATCGGTTTCTGTAGCTGCTAACTCTGGAACAATCTCTATTTGTGTTAAACGGTCCTTAGAAAGCTGGTCCTCAACGCTGAAAGTGCGAATGGTATCAATCTCATTTCCGAAGAAGTCAATACGGAAAGGGAGTTCGCTTGAGAACGAATAGATATCAAGAATACTGCCTCGGAGCGCGAACTGTCCAGGCTCGTAAACGTAGTCTTCTTCCTTAAAACCTAAGTCGCGTAGTCGATGTACCAATGAGGTTACGTCGGTTTGCTGTGACGTGCGCAATGTAAGTCGGCGCTCGTCTAAATGGGCCTGCGACACCACCAGTTCAGAAATAGCCTGTGGATATGTAACAATAAGCAGGGGGTTATTGGTGTTTCTTTCGTTTTCTCTTTGCTGTCCTGCAGCCAATCGTGACAACACCTCTGTGCGCAATATCTCGTTAGCCGTATCTTTTTGTCCGTATTTAACGGCTCTACGGTAGCTGGAAGGGAAAAATAAAGGCACATAACCTTGTTCATTATGTGCATGAGAAACGGTGGATACGTCCTTTTGATGAGTCTGTTCCACCGTTGTGTTAAGATCATTATAAAAATATCCCGCTTCGTCGGCGTCGTTCAAAATGAACACTATTGTACGTTGAAGCTTTTCGGCTATTGAAGAAAAGAGCATGGAAGCCGACGACGCCACAAGCCCCTGGAGGAATAAACGCTTAATGGTTTCGTCCTCTAACGACTTTATTAAAGCCCCAGCCTGTGGAAGCTTTGAATAAAGATGTTGCAAATCTGTTATTGTCATTATTTATATTTATTGCCTCTCACAGGCTTTTCTATGATGGTACGGAGCATGGGCTCCGTTATTAACCTTTCTGTGAGAGGGCACGAGGGTTGGAAGAATACTTACGGAACCAACCGTCCATACGCAGCCTAATTACACCAAAAAGGGCTTCGCTAAAGATACCTCCACTCATTTTCGATGTGCCTTCCTGGCGGTTTACAAAGATAACAGAAACCTCTTTAATATTAAATCCTGACCTGTAAACCGTATATTTCATCTCAATTTGGAAAGCATATCCTTTGAAACGAATCTTATCAAAGTCAATAGCCTCAAGAACATGACGACGGTAGCACACGAAACCTGCTGTGGTATCGTGAACATTAAAGCCCAATACGAAACGTACATATTTTGAAGCAAAGTAGCTCATCAGCACACGACCCATAGGCCAGTTTACCACGTTTACACCTGTAACGTAACGTGAACCTACCGACATATCAGCGCCCTCATCGTGGCAAGCTGCATAAAGACGAAGTAAATCGTTAGGGTTATGGCTAAAGTCGGCGTCCATTTCGAAAACATAATCGTATTTGTTTTCCAATGCCCACTTAAAGCCAGCTATGTAAGCTGTACCCAAACCTTGCTTGCCTGAGCGCTCAACAAGGAAGAGCCTTTCTGCGAATTCGTCCTGCATTAAGCGTTTAACGATAGCGGCTGTACCATCAGGACTGCCATCGTCAATTACAAGAATATGAAAACATTTATCCAGCGCGAAGACTGCTCGGATAATGTTTTCCATGTTCTCTTTTTCGTTATAGGTAGGGATTATAACTAATGAATCACTTTCGTACATAGCCTGTTGAGTTTACTTTATTGCAAATTTAAACAATTAAATGGAAAATATATATATACTTTTCCACTTTTTTGGCAACGATATTTATTGGTCGGGGTTCTCGACAAAGCCTTGATATTTGGGCTCAAGACCATTCATAACAACATTGTAGCTTTCGTTTTTCAAATACTCTATGTTCTCACGCCCTTTACCAATAGGTAATAAAGGCTTATGGATAGTAAGTGTAAGTGGGCGCCATATTACCCAACGACCATCGCGCATACGCGGCATAATATCGAAACTTCCGTTGATTGTGAGTGGGCAAACAGGCAGCTGAAGTTCGTCGGCCAGAGCAAAAGCGCCACGCCTAAAAAAGCCCATGTGACCCGTAAAGGTGCGAGCGCCTTCGGGAAATACCACGAGGGACATGCCCTTGCGAAGAATACCGCGAGCCTCATCATATGTATCACGAACGTGTGAAACACTACTACGATCGACAAATATTTGATGTGAATAACGGCATGCCATGCCCACCACTGGCACTTTACTTAACGAACGTTTCATCATCCATTTGAAATTACGATTCAGATATCCATAAATAAGGAAAATATCAAAGGCTCCTTGATGATTAGATACGAAAACATAACTCTGCCCTTCCTTCAAATTCTCGCGTCCCTCAACCTTTACAGGCAACAGAAATAGATGTGTTGTAACCCACGCCCACAAATGTCCCGGATAATAACCCCATATATGGCCATTGCCAATTAGGCAACCAACCGTACAAGAAACTCCAGCTAATATTGTGGCAAGAAAAAAGATAGGAACAGCTATAAAAAGCTGATAAATGCGGTAAATAAATTTCATGGTTTTGTCTTATGAAGGGTAATTACTGCTATTTCTGGCGAAATGCCCAACCTGAAAGGAATAAGTCCGCCCAAACCTGAGCTGATAAAAAGATACTGTTTACCTTTTTGATACAGGCCATAATCCTGTCTGTATTCTATCTGTGTTGGACGAAGACCAAACAATGACAACTGTCCGCCATGGGTATGACCACATAATGTGAGTCGGGAACGGCTGTCGTTAACAATCTGTTTCTCCCATGCTTTAGGATTATGCTGAAGTATAATAGCAAACGCATGAGCGCCCACGCCTTGCATTGCTTTTGTAAAGCATGCGCTATCAGGTCGTTCCAAATTCTGCTCCCCTACGATAACAAGAGAGTCGTTGCCGCGACGAATTGTCATATTACTATTAAGAAGCAAGTTCCAGCCGCAACTTCTTTCCAGAGCTTGCGTCTCACGAATATGATGTAATTCCTGTTTTAACGGAAGCTTTACATATTCTGCGTAATCGTGATTACCTAATACAGAATATACGCCATCAGTGGCCTTTAATTGGCTTAACAATGGAACTACCGAACGAATTTCGCTGGGTTGTATATTCTGTAGGTCACCTGTAAAAGCTATTAAGTCTGGTTTCTGTGCGTTAATGCTATCAATGTCTCGTGCCAGAAGCTTACGTAAACTACCTGTAAACGTTCCAACATGAGCATCAGAAAAATGTACAATACGATAGCCATCAAAAGCAGGAGGAAGATCGGTGAACGTAAGGTCAATGCGTTTTACTTCTAATTGGCGAAAACCTATGGTAAAACCATATACCATCATCGATAATGTAACAGGAATAAAAAAAGCTGCTACCCATACGCCCCAATTGCGATGAGTATGAAAAAAATGCTGCAAGGCACGTCCTGAAAGAGAAAACAAGCAAAAAAGAACTTTAGGGTAAACCACAAATCCTAAAAGTATAAGATAGACGTTTACCCACGTAAGATTATCGGGTACAAAGTTAGAAATAGAAGCTAAGCATGCTGTATAAACCAACATTACGATACCAGGAAGCCACCACAAAACCCTTCGCCACCAAGAGTAAGCTCGGTAACGACGCCAGTAATGCATGTCAATATATAAGTCGGACAGCAGAATAGCAAGAACAACAGGGATAAATATACGTTCTATCATTTACGAATTAAACTGGATGCAAGGAAGCGCCTCATTACCTCTATAGGCAAACCGCGACGCCTTGCATAATCGTTAAATTGATCCTCACCTATTTTTCCGATATCAAAATAAGTGGCTTGGGGGTGAGAAAACATCAAACCTGACACTGAAGCATGCGGTGTCATCATACCACTTTCAGTTAAATGAATACCGATTTGAGGCATATCAAGAAGGTCGGACAATATGAAATTGATGCTCATGTCGGGGATTGATGGATATCCTACTGCAGGCCGAATACCTTGATAACGTTCGTTAAGAATATCTGTCATCGAAAGATTCTCATCAGGTGCATAGCCCCAATAATGTTTTCTCACATCAGCATGCAGACGTTCAGCCGTACTTTCGGCAAGACGCTCTGCCAACACTTGAGCAAGCATATGTTGGTAAACATCGTCCTGATAACGGCTTTCTATATCAGCATCTACTGTGGTTGCGAAAGCGCCTACTTTGTCTACCACTCCTGACGAAAGAGGACGGACATAGTCGGTCAAACATAAGCTAGGACGGCCTTGGCGTGATACTTTTTGCTGTCGAAGCATAGGGATTCGTATGTTACCCAATAAAAGATCGTCGCCGTCGCTGTTGGCATTGAATATTTCAAAGGTAGCATAAGTATGAAAACAATTCTCCCAGCTATCGAGCATGACCTCCGCATCAGCCCTTAACTTCTCACGCTCAACGCCTTGCTGCCCTCCCATACCCCAAGCATGGAAAAAATAAATCCAGTTTATAAATGGACGTGTTTCACTAATCTGAAAGGTCAACTTCATATTCCTTACGTCTGAATTTAACCTCCTCGCCACAATAATTGCTGTCTATAACACCATTGTCATAAACATGATGGCCATTACAGAATGTACCTACGACATGCCAATTGAATTGTTTTCCCATTAAAGGACTCCATTTACATTTACTTTGAATTATGTCTTCGGTAATTTCCCAAGGTTCTTCTTTTTTTACAATGGCAATATCGGCCTTATATCCTACGCGCAAAAAGCCACGTTCGAAAACGTTAAATAAACGTGCGGGGTTATGACACATTAACCATACCAAACGTTCCATACTTAAATATCCCTCGTCAACAAGGCTAAGCATTGAAACTAAAGAGAATTGTATCATTGGCATTCCAGAGAAAGCGCGAGCACATCCGCCTTGTTTATCTGACAGCTTGTGAGGCGCATGGTCTGTTCCTATACAAGTAATATAACCCGATTTTAACGCGCGGAGTAAGGCTTCACGATCAGTTGCCGTTTTCACAGCAGGATTGCACTTGATCAATGCACCTTTTGTCGTATAATCTTCATCTGAGAAAAGTAAATGTGCTAAAACGGCTTCACCTGTAACATGCGGCATTAAGCCTTCTAAATCAACAAAAGAATTCTTATCAAGAAGGTTTAATTCTTCTGCTGTAGAAATATGTGCAATATGAAGTCTTGTATTAAAAAGACGAGCCAATTTTACCGCAAGTTTACTACTTTCATAACATGCTCGCGATGACCTAATGATGGGGTGTTGACATATATCTGGGTCACTGCCATACACTTTCATGGCTTCTGACATATTATGATTGATGATAGAAGAATCCTCACAGTGCGTCATCAGAAGCAGATGATGCTGTGCACAAGCCTTAAAAATACTATTAAGATCTTCGTTTTTATCCACAAGCATGTTACCAGTTGAGGCTCCCATAAACAACTTAACACCAGGAATGCGTGTGCTATCAAGTTGTTCTATCAATTCTACATTATTATTAGTTGCGCCAAAAAAGAAGCTATAGTTGACATGACTCTTACGTGAGGCCAACTCAAATTTTTCGTTTAATGCCTCTAATATTGTAGTCTGGGGCTTTGTGTTTGGCATATCAAAGTAAGTCGTTACACCACCAAAAGCCGCAGCCCGCGATTCACTTTCAATATCACCTTTGTCTGTAAGTCCTGGCTCTCTGAAATGAACATGCTCATCTATAAGCCCAGGAATAACGTAACACCCCGTGGCATCTACGTGCTTATCGTAGCTTCCACGGGGCGCTTTACTATCTTCTGTTATATTAATTATACGATCATTATCTATCACGAGCGAGCCAATGAAAGAGCGTCCCTCGTTGACAATCGTTCCTCCCTCAATGATTGTCTTCATCTTTAATTTACTTATTAAATAGCTTTAAAACTTATATTAAATAACGATGACATCATCTCATCATCCTGTTGTCATCTTTGAGCAGGAGCCGCCATCTCGTTAGGAGTAGGACCGTCCTGCGGAGGAGCAACTTGAACATGGGGTTGTTGTGCCTGAACTGGCACCTTTGTTCCATTCATAATAGCCTGATTATCTTGAGCTGCTTGATAATATTCCTTTACCTGTGGGTCGTTTTTAAATTGGTCTGTTGCACGACTCATAATATCTTCTACCCACGCATCAAGCATTGGTACTTCATATCGATTCATGCAAACCGTAATAAAGATATAAGGACCAAGGACATTATCAAAGTTTTCTACAACAAAAGAGGTCACTAATTTATCCATCTTTTGGTTAATAGATGCGCTTTGAGCTGTAAGCTGTGCATTAACAGCTTCCATGTTTTTACCATTCATAATAGCCTGATCATGCTGGTGAACAAGGTCTGCACTTTGGTTCATGAGTTGTGTAAAACGACGGCGAAACTTAGTCAATTTATCGTTAAGTGGTGTTCCGCTCACCGTTTCCTGTGTATTATCTATCTTAACTTGTATGCTACCATCTTCCAATACAACAGGTATACTACCGCTATTATCAAATATAATATTAGCTACTCTTACTGAATCAATAGAGCCTGCAAATTGGAATTGTCCGTGTACAACGTCACAAGAATCAAGATTTTTCATCATTGTATCCTTCAAAACCTTTAGATAAAGCTTTTGTCCATCAAGTGTCGAAACACTTGTCGTGCCAGCAATATTAAAGGTATTGGCGCATGAGGTCAAAGTTAACAGGCCAATAATAACGTAGCATATTTTATTCATAGACTTATAGTTTCTTGTGAGACAAAGATAATACGTATTGGTGAGGATGTGAAATAAATTTATGCAATTTAAAAGTATCACTCAACCTTTTATATTTTTTTTCGAAAGTTCATGGTCTATACGATGAACTGTATAAACCTCAAGAATTGCTGCCAGAAATAATACAGCCACCCATTTATTATAGAAATAGGTTATATAATTCTCATAACTGCTACAGAAATCCTTTAAAAAACCATAAGCCGTATCAACCAAAAGAATACCAGCTATGACAAAAAGCATATCGCTTAAATCTTGTATCCTTTTTAATCTTCTTATAGTAAGATCGTTTCCTTCATAAGTTTGCATCAGCTGCATCAAAGCAAACAACACTGCCCCCAAAAGGAAAACCCAACAAGATATACGCTGATTAAAAAGTAGCACAAAGCTACCTACGCCGACAACCATTAAGGCACCGCCGAGTAGAAAAAGAATACTCTGGAATTTACTAAGCTGTTTCATTCATTTCAATGCGTTGAATTGCCATCTTCATCTTCCCCTGCTTGCAAATCGGTACTGAGCACAAAGATATCTTCATCATCAGCCTTCATCAGATAACGCTCTCGCGCAATCTTTTCAATGGCTCTGGGGTTATCACGGATAGTACGAAGTTCCTTTGTTGTTTTCTCGTTTTGCTCGTTATACTTTTTGATTTCGTCTTTTAGCTGGTTAATTTGAAGTTCATATTTAACACGCTGCAGATAACTATCACTATCGAGAAAACCCACAATAGCTACCCCCACTACAACGGTAATGAGATACTTATAATGGGATAGGATTCCCCCAAAAGCGGATAGTTTACTGCTCATAATGCTTTCAATATGATGCTTGCAAAGATACTTCATTTAGCTTAGAAAAGCAAAAGAAAACAATATATTTGTTTTGCCTTTATGCCTTTTTGGGTTATCTTTGCATAAACAAACCATCATAAACACTGATATGGACAATTATATTGTATCAGCCAGAAAGTACCGCCCTATGACTTTTTCATCTGTCGTTGGGCAGGATTCCCTTATTATGACACTGAAGAATTCAGTTAAGTCAGGCAAGCTGGCTCATGCCTATCTCTTTTGTGGGCCGCGCGGTGTTGGAAAAACAACCTGCGCCCGCATTTTTGCAAAAGCCATCAATTGTGAAAATCCCACCACCGAAGGTGAGGCTTGTAATGAATGCGCAAGCTGTAAAGCATTCAACGATGGGCGCTCAATGAACATATTTGAACTTGATGCCGCTAGTAATAATAAGGTAGAAAACATCAAGTCTTTAATGGATCAGACACAAATTCCACCTCAAACTGGTCGCTATAAAGTGTTTATTATTGATGAGGTGCACATGCTTTCTACCGCAGCTTTCAATGCTTTTTTGAAAACTCTGGAGGAGCCACCTCAGTATGTTATCTTCATTCTTGCTACAACCGAAAAGAACAAAATTCTTCCCACCATTCTATCTCGTTGTCAGATTTATGACTTTGAGCGCATGGCTATCCCCGAGATTGTCAGTCAGTTAACGATGGTAGCACAGAAAGAAAACATCACGTTTGAAGAAGAAGCCCTTAACATAATTGCCGAAAAAGCTGACGGAGGTATGCGTGACGCATTATCTATCTTCGATCAGGTGTCAAGCTTTTGCCAAGGTCATATCACCTTTAAGAAAGTGCTTGAAGACCTGAATGTGCTTGATGCAGAGAACTATTTCCGTATTATCGACTTGGCTCTTGAAAACAAAACCGCTGACATTATGCTCCTTCTTAACAGCATTATTGCACGTGGTTTTGACGCAGGAAATATCATCGACGGGTTGGCATCACACGTTCGTAACGTCATGATGGCTCGTGATGCACAAACACTTCCTTTATTGGAAGTGAGCGAACAGCAACGTCAAAAACATCAACAGCAAGCACAAAAATGTCCTACAACCTTCCTATATCAGGCACTAAAGATTCTCAACGACTGCGACATCAACTATCGTCAAAGCAGTAATAAGCGTCTGCTGGTTGAGTTAACGTTGATTCGTGTTGCCCAAATTACGCAACCCGAAGAGGACGATGCAGCAGGCGCGGGGCTTAGCCCTAATAGATTAAAATCCCTGTTTAAGAACCTTATTGTTTCTCAACCTAAACCGGCCATGCAGGTGGCTGGGGTTGAGAAAACACTACGAAAGAGTAATTATCAAAAGATTGTCAATGAGAAAACAGCGGCCACCTCTGAAACAGAAGCTGTTGTTTCTGAACCTCTACCCACTCCAACGCTTGTTGCTGCAGAAAAAAAGATACAGCCCAAACTTACAAATATTGGTTTAACCTTTGCTGGTCTTAAAAAGGGACCAGCAACATCTGATGACTTTGGCGCAATCAATGTTGATGACCAACAGCTTGTAAACGATGAAAAACGCTTTACCGAAGCTGAACTTTCCATGCAATGGACGCTGATGTGTAATCGAATGCCTCAAAAGTTTGTGGGCCTTGCATCACGTTTAAAGAATCTAATACCACAGATAACTAATTATCCTGATTTTGAAGTTGCTGTTGATAACCAGATTCTGTTCGACGAAATTAGTCAGATTCGCGGTAAGATACGTGCGACTATGCGACAAACACTAAATAACAAGGCTATAGAATTTAACATACGACTCACACGTCAAGATGAGCAGCGAAAAGCATTTACGAAGCGTGAAATATTCGAAGAACTGCGAAAACAAAATCCATCTATTGAAAAGCTTAGAGTTGAATTAGGGTTAGAATTAGCTTAAATTACGTAGCAAACACAACCTAACAACTACGTTATCTATCATAAAAATAACCGTTTATCCAAACTATCGGAAAAACGGTTATTTTATTTTGCAATTGTATTTATCAAGGTTAGATTAAAGGCATACCACATGTCTCACATTCTTTTTTCATTTCTTCAGGCCATATACTGGCTTGAATCTCTCCAATGTGAGCCTTATGCAACAGAACCATACAAAGACGACTCTGTCCGATACCACCTCCAATACTCAACGGAAGCTTATCATGAAGCAATTGTTGATGGAAATAAAGTGTCTCTCTATCCTCTTTTCCCTCAGCTTTTAATTGCTTAACCAAAGCTTCTTTATCTACACGAATACCCATCGAACTTAATTCAAACGAACGTCCCAAAACAGGATACCATATAAGAATATCACCATTTAATCCTGCCCGTCCGTTCGCAGCCACAGTAGACCAGTCGTCATAATCAGGAGCGCGTCCATCGTGCTTTTCTCCGTTCGACAGTTTACCGCCTATACCTTCTACAAATACCGCACCATACTCTTTGCAAATAGCGTCCTCACGTTCTTTCGGAGATAAGTCAGGATAACGGTCTAAAAGTTCCTGCGCATGTACAAAGTGAATTTCTTTTGGCAAAAAAGGCTTCAACTGTGGGTAGCTTTCACACGTAAGATATTCAGTACGAAGAATAGCCGCATAAATATGCTTCACCACCTGTTCCAGAAATGAGAGAGTTCTGTCTTCACGCTCAATTACCGCCTCCCAATCCCATTGGTCAACGTAAAGAGAATGTAGATTATCAAGCTCTTCGTCAGCACGAATTGCATTCATATCAGTATAAATACCGTATCCAGGGGCTATATCATATTCGGCCAACGTCAAACGCTTCCACTTTGCCAGCGAATGAACAATTTCTGCACGTGCATCTCCCATATCCTTAATGGGGAAAGATACCGCACGTTCCACTCCGTTCAAGTCGTCATTAATACCTAATCCCTTCAACACAAATAGCGGAGCCGTTACACGTCGCAACCGCAATTCTGTCGAAAGATTCTGCTGAAAGAACTCTTTTATTAGTTTTATCCCCTGCTCTGTTTGTTTTCGATCGAGCAGAGCCTTGTAGCCTTGCGGCTTAATTAGTTTACCCATACTGTTACGCTTTATATTTATCGTACCATTATTTTGTTTGCAAAAATAACCATTTTCTAACAGATAAACGCATACACAACTATATATTTTGCAAAATGTCATTATTTTACCTTCTATACTTTCAGCTTGAACAACGAACCTCATACACCCTATCCGTATATAGATTTTCAACTTTTCCTTGCTATATAATAGAAAAATATTATTACCTTTGCATCATACGCCTTTGGCTCCGTAGCTCAGTTGAATAGAGCATCAGATTCCGGTTCTGAGTGTCGCGGGTTTGAGTCCCGCCGGGGTCACACGATCTTTGAACGCTAAACTTTAAGTATCCATATCCTAAAGTTTCAGCTATTTGATCATTATTCATCATTCTTTGACACCTAAGAAGCCTATTAACTGATACAGAGAGTAAGGCTGTCTGAGGGTGAACAACGAATATTTTTTAACGAATTTATATTTATTTGCCATATGGATATCACTGAAAGATTTATTAATTACACAAAGTTTGATACTCAGTCAGCTGAGGATTCAGAAACCGTACCGAGTACTTCCAAACAACTTATTTTTGCTAAATACCTAAAGGAAGAGCTTGAAGCTGAAGGCCTAAAGGACGTAGAGATGGACGACAAGGGATATATTTATGCTACCTTGCCTTCCAATACTAAAAAAGAAACGCCTACTATTGGCTTTATTTCTCATTACGACACTGCACTTGATGCCAGTGGGGCTAACGTAAAAGCGCGCGTTATTCGCAACTACGACGGTGGCGACATCGAACTTTCACCAGGTATTATCTCAAGCCCAACAAAGTTTCCAGAGCTTCTTGCCCACAAGGGCGAAGATATTATTGTTACAGATGGTACAACCCTTCTGGGCGCAGACGATAAGGCTGGTATTGCAGAGATTGTGCAAGCCATGTGTTATCTTCGCGACCATGACGAAATAAAGCACGGTGATATTCGTGTAGCCTTTAACCCTGATGAGGAGATTGGCTGTGGCGCTCACCACTTTAACGTCGAGAAATTCGGCTGCGACTGGGCGTATACTATGGACGGAGGCGACATCGGCGACCTTGAATATGAGAACTTTAACGCTGCTGGCGCTAAGGTTACCATTAAGGGTGTAAGCGTACATACAGGCTATGCCAAAGGTAAAATGATTAATGCCTCACGCCTTGCATGCGAGTTTAACAGCTTCATTCCTGAAACTGATATCCCCGAAACCACCGAAGGCTATCAGGGTTTCTATCATCTTACCAGCATGAATACTCACTGCGAAGAGGCTAAGTTAAGCTATATTATTCGTGATCATGATCGTAAGAAATTCGAAGAACGCAAAGATTTCATGGAGAATATTGCCCGCCAGATGAACGAAAAATATGGCGAAGGCACTGTTACCATTGAGCTAAAGGACCAATATTATAACATGAAGGAGAAGATAGATCCTAACATGTATGTTATTGATATTGTGCTAAAGGCTATGCAAGAAAGCGGTGTCACACCTAAGGTTGAGCCTATTCGTGGTGGCACTGATGGCGCACAGCTCTCTTTCCGTGGGCTTCCCTGCCCCAACATATTTGCTGGTGGCGTTAACTTTCATGGTCCATACGAGTTTGTTAGCATTCAGGTGATGGAGAAAGCCGTACAGGTTATCACCCGAATTTGCGAAATAACAGGCACTTTCAACGATTAAGACAAACCAAAAGGTAAAAAGGGAGACAAGCCGTTGAGGGAGTTATTACTTTGTGTAGTTGCCCTTAGGCTGCCTACCCCTTTACCTTTTGTCTTTTTCAATAGGCAAATAGTTTTTGTATTTATTTTTTTACTTTCTCACCCTTTTATTTTTAAACACCATTGGCATCGCTTCCTGAGCTTGTTAAAGATCTGGCTTTAATCTTAATTGTTGCCAGCATAGTTACTCTTATTTTCAAAAAATTACGTCAGCCTTTAGTGCTGGGATACATTGTGGCGGGCTTTATTGTTTCGCCTCATATGCCCCTTACCATGTCGGTTCTCGACAAGGAGAACATTCACACATGGGCTGATATTGGTGTCATGTTCTTGCTTTTCTCGCTGGGATTAGACTTTTCTATCAAGAAGATTCTTAAAATGGGCATCTCGCCTTTCATCTCAGCCATCATCATTGTATTCTCTATGATGATGCTCGGTATGGGCGTAGGGCACGCCTTTTCGTGGAGTAAGATGGACTGTATATTCCTTGGGGGTATGATGGCCATGTCGTCAACTACTATTATTTACAAGGCGTTTGATGACATGGGATTGCGACAGCAACGTTTCGCAGGGCTTGTAATGAGTGTGCTTATCCTTGAAGACATTCTGGCCATTGTCATGATGGTGATGCTCTCGGCTATTGCATCAGGCAATAATCCTGATGGAGAGCAAATGCTTGGCTCTCTATTTAAAATTGGCTTTTTCCTTATTTTGTGGTTTGTGGTTGGACTTTTTGCCATACCAACCTTCCTACGTCACACGCGCAAACTGATGAGCAGCGAAACCATGCTCATCGTAGCCCTTGGTCTTTGCTGTGCTATGGCTTGGGTTTCATCGAGCGTAGGATTTAGTTCTGCTTTCGGAGCCTTCGTCATGGGTAGCATATTAGCCGAAACCATTGAAGCAGATAAGATTATACGTTTAGTTGAACCCGTAAAGAACTTATTTGGTGCAATCTTCTTCGTATCGGTGGGTATGCTTGTTGATCCCAACATACTTATTTCATATGCCCTACCTATTGCCATACTTGTTATTGCCATATTAGCAGGACAGGGCATCTTTGGCACACTCGGTTTTATGTTGAGCGGTCAACCCTTAAAAACGGCTATGCGCTGTGGTTTCTCCATGGCTCAGATAGGCGAATTTGCTTTTATCATTGCATCGCTGGGCTTATCGTTAGGTGTCATTAGCGAGTTCCTCTACCCTGTAGTGGTTGCGGTGAGTGTGATTACCACATTCCTCACCCCCTATATGATACGTGCCGCCGAACCTGCATATACTATACTTGAGAAGCGACTACCTAAACGTTGGATACGTCGCCTCAATCACTTAGGAGCAGAACATCATGCTAGCCCTGACGAACAAAGCTTATGGAAACGTCTACTTAGAAAAATGATACTTAACACCGTAATATATGCCATTCTTATTTTGGCCATAACAGCGGTGATGCTAAGCTTTTTCTTGCCATTTGCTCGCCACCTACTGCCCCACTGGTGGGCTAATGGAGCTTGTGGCGTGCTCACATTGTTGTTAATTGCACCTTTTATGCGGGCGCTGGTTATGAAGAATAACCATAGCGACGAGTTCCGCGCCTTGTGGATAGAAAACCGTATGAACCGCCTGCCACTGACCTTTACCGTTTTGGCACGCATTGCTATTGCGGTGGCTTTCCTCTTTTATATTTGCAACTATCTGGCACGCTTTGCCAACGCTATTGTCATAACGTTGGCACTAACAGCCATTGCACTAATGATTCTTTCGCGCGGATTGAAGCAGCGTTCTATACGTCTCGAGCGACTTTTCATCAAAAACCTAAATAGCAGAGAAATTCAAGCGGAGGTTACGGGCAAAAGAAAACCTCGATTTGAAGGGCATTTGCTCGACCGCGATATTCACATTTCCGAGTTTACTGTGCCCGAAAACTCTTCATGGGCAGGTCAGAGTTTAGGACAAATAGAATTTAGAAACCGTTTTGGCGTACACGTGAGCAGCATACTACGCGGCTATCAACGACTGAATATTCCGGGCGGAGATTGCATCATTTTCCCTGGCGACCAGTTACAAGTTATTGGTAACGATGAGCAGCTTACACAGTTTGGACTTACTCTTGACTTCGAAACCATTCCCGAAGACGAGCATATTGAAGAGCGCGAAATGAAGTTGCAGAAGTTTGTTATCTCTTCAAAAAGCAAACTAATAGGTACTGATTTACAGAACAGTGGCATACGTGACCAGTATAACTGTATGGTAGTGGGTATTGAAGAAGGACAGCAACACCTTACCATTATAAATCCTTCACACGTTTTCCAAGCTGGAGACATTGTGTGGATGGTGGGCGAAAAGGAATCGCTTGCAGCAGTAACCACTATTATTTAGCTTAATAGGGTAGCCTCTCTTGGGGCTTTTGCCAACCTCTTTATACCATAAAAGTAAAAGTATGGCGGCCGTGATACAACCTGTACTACGGTTGCCATACAACGTGTACGACGGCCGTCATACGCGCGTACTACAGCCGCCTTACACACGCCGTTCATTCTGTTTTTCGTCAAGCATAGAAAAAAAACGTGTGGGCTAAAGGCCAATAAAGCAAAAAAATACTACCTTTATCAACAAATAATTAATATTTTCAAACTAATGAAAACAAACACCTTTCCTATTCCATATTTTGAAGTCGACAAGAAAGAAATGAAACAAGTAAACTCTGCTTTCTGGGGTATAATTATGCTATCGCTCTACAATCACGTCTTCTTACCATTATTAAGTGCACATGGTGGCAATGCCCTTATCATGCTATTTGCACCCATCATCAATAGCTTTGTATTTAAAATACTGCTATCTATCACATATATCGCACTAACTACCGTGCTTTATAATGCCGTGCGTATACAGTTAAGACGACGTCATTCGTGGGGGCAATGGGTTTGTGCGGTGGCTATCGGAGCAATGATTGCAAACTGTATTATCAATTTTATTATAATCATTAGGCCTGAAAACATGCCTAATCTTTACAATGGCACATCGTTATTAATACTTAAGACAACAACAGGTTTGAGCCTCATTGCGAACTTTGCCATATTGGTGCTTTCTGTTTTTTTATTCTTTCGTGGTAGTGGACATCTACGTATAGCAGGTATTATTTATATCGTTAGCTTTATAATAGGAATAGTTATAGGCGAGTTCGGATTATTCTATAATACTCTTACTCTACAAGTCTTCACATACATAAGTTTGCTTTTCAATCTGTTATTTCTTATTTTCTTGCGGCTGAGCTTCAGGCTTACAAGCGGTACATCTATTTATAACGACAAGGCATAAATTGCTTTTAAAGAAAAAGACAACCATCTTTATGGGTTATTATAAAAAAGTAATATCAACAAAATCGCCCAAAATCAAATACATTGATTTTGGGCGATTACTTTTTTATGTTGTTTAATCGAGATAATCTGAAGTAGATGTAAGCTTTAATACCACTGCACTGTGTTTGTTCCTCCGCTTCGTTTGTCGTATTTCAGAGCATCAGTAAGCGTTGAAGCATTGGCTCTGAAAGTGAAATTATAACTGGTATACGGTGCTAAAACTACCGAACAACTCATATTAAAACAGTGGAGATCGCGCTGCAACGAGGCTGTTGTTAATGAAATCTTGCGAGCATCAAAATCGTAACCCGACGAGAAACTAATGTTCCAACCGTCACTAATGCGCAAGTTGCTCGTAACATTCAACGTTTGCGAGAACATGTAAGGGAAGCGCATGGTGCGATAATTAAACTTCTTCACATCAGTATTCTCACGCATCGTAATACCATAACCGAAAGTAAGTGTCCAAGGCATCGAATATTTCATGTAACCATCTTCATCGGTTTCGGCCAATCCTCCACCGCTTTTCCTCCTGGCGCCACGCTGACCTTCTATCATTTTATCATCAATATTACTCTCTATATTGGTATCAATACCTTCGTCGTCCTTATGTTTTTTATCTTTCTTGTCGTCACCACCGCCACCAAAAAGCTTCTTTATTTTCTCAGGGTTAAGTGTATAACTGATGTTCTGCGACATGCCTTGGAAACGTCCAAATTTACCCATTCCCCACAGTGTGCGATTACCAACATAAGGCAATCCGTTAGCATCAAGATCGTATGCGTACGATGCGAATACAGCATTTAGATTAAATGTGTAGTTCTTCCACAACTTAAGGGTGAGCTCTGCTCTAAGATCGCTGAGAGGATGAACCTTAGCAGCCATATTATATGACATTGTAAGATTAAGCTTATCTATTAGGCTAATTTTCTTAAAACCTGTAGAATCGTCTTCACTTTTCAATTTCATCTCAAGGTTATTACCCAGCGAAAATGTAACGTTTCCTGTACGACCTTTCCCAGGTGCTCCATAAAGCGACGACTGATAAGGCGAATATTCAACATACGAAACGTTACCGTCGGCATCTGTTTTCAAGTATGAATCGTAATAACCATAGCGACGTGAACTAAAATCGGGGGCATAACTGAAAGTAACTGACGGTGTAAGCATGTGGCGGATAGCTTGTATTTTATCACCAAATATCTTACGATTAGGAACCCACATACCATAAACCGTGGTATTTGCAGATACTGAAACATTCCAGTTATAAACGTTATTGAAACCATAAATGGTATCGCCCACCTCGCGTTGATTTACAACGTCCCACGAGCGCATGATTTTATTGGTATACATGCGGTCAGTAAAGTTGAACGAAGGAGTAACATTTATATAATCGAGAACCGTGAGACTGGCTGTTATTGGTATGTTATGCTGCATACCATTTCGCCAATCGCGAATTAGATTCGAATGGAAAAGCCGATCTTCTTTCGTTGTGATTGAATTGCTTAACTGTCCTGTATAGCTAACGGCTATTTTCTCATACCAACGCTCTTTGCCCGCAGCTTTCTTGCGACGGAAGGGATAAAAGCGGCTAAGACTGATATTCAGGTCAGGGAATGACAATGAAATCATTGAATCTTGCATGTTCTGATTCAAGTTCGCTGTTGAACTAAGCGATAAACCTATGCTCGAGAACGATGTGCTCCAACTAACAGAAGAGGTGCGCGTTGTTTGCGAACGTGCAATAGGATTATACATACTCGTCAAGTTATTATTTTCATAACTCGACGACGCAAAATTGACACTTGCCGACAATGAGCTAAAAGGGTTGGCCTTAGTATCCTGTCGATGGCTCCACTGTAGCTTGAAACTGCGTTGCTCTGCAAAGTCAGGCATTCCTTTATCACCTGTTTTTGTGTCTTGGTAACTGAAATAAAAAGAACCACTATAGCGGTAACGCTTGCGGTAATTGCTGGCTGCAGACACTCCCCATGAGCCTCTGGTATAAATCTCTCCCAACAGTTTTAAATCCCATTTATCGTTGATAGCAAAGTAGTATCCACCATCGCGAAGATAAAATCCTCGCGCACTTTCATCGCCATAACTTGGCATAATGAAGCCGCTTGAATAACTTTTGGTAAATGGGAAAAAGCCATAAGGAATGGCAAGAGGCAGTGGGACATCGGCCACCACAAGATAGGCAGGACCAAAAACCACGTCTTTGCCGGGACGAACCTTTGCTCGAGAAAGAGCGATATAAAAATCAGGGTGTTCCTTATCGCATGTAGTATAACGACCATGAGCCAAATAAACATCACCATTTTCGGCACGCTTTGAAATCTCACTCGTCAAGAAACCATCTTGTTGTTTGGTATAAGCATTACGCACAAGGCCCTTTTTGCTTTTAAAATTAAAAGCAATAGTATCGGTGTCATAGGTATCACTGCCCATGGTAAAGATAGGACGACCTTTAATTCCGCCTTTAGCCGTTGAATCAGGTGTACCTGTAGCATGAACCACGCTGCTATCAAGGCTCATTCTTATGCGGTCACTCTTGAGATCCATAGCTGTGTATTTCACCTCAGAGGTTCCATAAAGGTAAGCCGTTTTTGTCAGCGCGTCATATACCATTGAGTCTTGAGCCTCATAATTAACGGGCGCATCAATACCATTTTTTTTCGTACGATTTAGGGAATCAAGTCGAATCGAATCGTCCACTATTTTGTTATGACGATAAATTGCACGCTGCAAACTATCCATCGTTGTGGTATCAACATTAGGCGATTCAGCTTTTAAAAGGGAACGATTAGCGGAGTCTTTCTGCACCACAGAATCCTTAACAGCATTCCTATGCCGTTTTTTCAACTGCGGCTCACGATTGCCTGCCCAGGCAAACATCACAGCACAAATAAGCAATATGATGAAAGACTTCGTCCTCATTAGCTTACAAAATTACGGAATATATAAAGAAAACATGAGCGATTTCGTAATTTTAACGTAATCACTCGAATATACAGGCCCAGTCACGAAAGCGCTTTACGCCTTCCTCGCCGAACTTTGACAAGCTTCGTTCTGCCTGTTCCATCGTTTTAACACGACAAATACTTGATTTGCTATAAAACTTATCGGAATAACAAATCAACTTTTCTTCCATTGTTTCAGGCAAAAAGTCTTCATGCGGAAGGGGTAAATTTTGTTTGATTATTTCAATACTTGTCAAGCCTGCACCCGTATGACGTTCACAAACTCTTGCGTGTCGAGGAAATCCTGCTTGCCGAAGCAGTTCGGCTCCTATACGTCCGTGACAGATGTATGGTTCAGAACCATAACATAAAATGCCAGGGGCATTGCAGCGAAATATACCTACATCATGAAGCATAGCAGCCTCAACGATAAAGTTTCTGTCAAGATTTAGTTCGCGATGACGGTCGCAAACAGCTAAGGCGCGCTCCATAACAGCTCGACTATGTATCATTAAAATATGACGAAGAGCCGTATCTTCAGGATAATATTGGTCTATAATGGCTTGATAATCCATATATTTTTGATTCCTATTTTTTCTTTATTGCTGCCATAATAGCATTTCGAGCATGGAGTAATCCTGCAGAAAGCGTTTCACTTTCCAGCATCTGAAGCGTCATAAACAACTCATTAAGCAGTTCAGGATAAGCCTTACACAAACTATATGATACATAAATGGCATGAGCTCTAATAGCTATGGCTTGATTGGAATTTACTATTTCGTTCAAACAAAAATCAAGAAAGTCTGTACGCAGATTACTTTTTTCGAACGTTTGTCGGCGCAAAATAGAAAACAATATGCGAGCAAAACTCTTGTCCTTTGTGCCTATTAGCAAGTCGATAAGCTGATTTTGATAACGAAGAAGAAACCTCATCACCTTGCCATCTGAACAACTAAGCACCCATGCTGCATTGTTAGCCACACGCCTATCTGTATCTGAGAGCAGATGATATAATGCTTTCATTATAATGTCACCATCGTCATTTGTTATACAATCAACAATACGGCGAACATCTTCAGTATGTATTCTGCCTACGAGTTGATTGCGAAGCACGCTAAGAGACGTTATCGTTTCTTTCATATTAAAAAAGTACGGCTCGTCCCATACCGCACATCATGCGGCAAGAACGAGCCGTTATTTTAAAATATTATCGACAGCAATTAGTTCTGCTTCTCCCTTTGAATATAGGCGATAACATTACCTTTCTGTACTTTTCCTCCCTGACGGGCATTGATTTCTACCAATTTTCCACCAAGGTTTGCTTTTACTTCTACGAATTCTCCCCATGGTGCCTGAATCCAACAGAAGGCATCTCCCTCCTTATATTCTTTGCCAATGTAAGGCTCAACAGCAGGAGCCGTTTCACCATCACCTTGGAAATCCCAGAAGACTTGTCCCTTAACCGGAGAAACTATCGCGTCAGCCTGCGCATGCTTAAAGGCTGTAGCCTCTTCCAAAGAAACCTTAGAACCAAGCTTTGCGTCCTTAGCCGCCTGCAAATCAGCCAAGAAATTCCTCTTCGCCTGACCGCTACGGTAGTTACGATACTGCTCTGGGTGCATTGCAAGCTCGAACAATTCCTCATCGTCCTGACCGTAATCCCAACCATTTTCGTCCATTTCCTTACGGAAATCATCTAATGCAGGTTGAAGCTGTGTATGAGGATCAATGTCTGTAAACTCACGTCCTTGCTGCTTCGCAAGCTCGATAATCTCAGGCGCTAACTCTCCAGGAACACGACCACTCTTACCAAGAATCATACCCCACATGTTGTCGTCCATCATCACAAAGCGGCCTTTGCCCTGCTCCATTGTAAGCAAATTCATTAAGGCTATGTTCTTTACATATTGTGAGAACGGTGTAACAAGTGGAGGATAACCTACACGTGGCCAAACGTATGCTACCTCATCGAAGAGCTTAATCAGCAGATCGTCCATAGAAAGCTCTGTATCTCCCTTCTTCTTACGTAAGTTATTGATGGTTGTTCTCATACCACCAAGGTCGGCCATCATTGAACCCATCATACCGCCTGGCAGGCCACAGGTGAGCAATAATGAGGACATATGCTTGTTGGCAGGGTTGATAAAGTAACCCAACCACTCATCAATGAACTCCTGAGTCATTGCACGAGCCTCCATGTAAGCGTCCATATTGATTTCTGGAACATCAAAGCCCGCGTGCTTTAACATGCTTTGAACCGAAATGATATCTGGGTGAACTTTACCCCATGACAATGGTTCGATAGCTGTATCGATAACATCTGCTCCGTTCTCGCAAACTTCAAGAATTGACGCCATAGAAAGACCCGGACCCGAATGACCATGATATTCAATGATAATATCAGGGTGCTTAGTTTTAATACGTTTTGTAAGCTGTCCGAGGAAAGCAGGCTGACCGATACCGGCCATATCCTTCAAACAGATTTCTTCTGCACCTGCGGCAATTTCTTCATCAGCTAAT
Source organism: Prevotella sp. (assembly GCA_013333285.2). GTDB lineage: Bacteria > Bacteroidota > Bacteroidia > Bacteroidales > Bacteroidaceae > Prevotella. The sequence continues at coordinate 31,307 of JABCPF020000030.1, read as the reverse complement.
TTTTCGTAGTAATCAAGCGTATGGATAGGTGAAGTTGTAATACACAATGTACCTTGAGGCGTCATTCCACCCTCTTTTGCCCACTTAATAGCTGGAGCAATGTTACGAATGTCATTCAAACCATCAAATATACGTGTGATGTCTGTTCCCTGAGCGTGCTTTACACGATACATTAAGGCACGAACATCATCAGGTACTGGGTACATGCGCAGAGCGTTCAGGCCGCGGTCAAGCATGTGTGTCTTGATACCTGCTGCATGTAGAGGGGCTGTAAATGCTCTTACAGCTTCGTTTGGATTCTCTCCTGCCAGAAGCTGAACTTGTTCAAAAGCACCACCGTTGGTTTCTACACGTGAGAAACATCCCATTTTAACGAATACTGGAGCTATGCGAGCTAACTGTTCTTTTCTGGGCTGAAATTTACCAGAGCTCTGCCACATGTCACGATAAACGAGACTGAATTGGATTTTCTTCTTCATTATTCTTTTTTGTTTTTGCTTTATTCTTTCATAAACACGACCTGATGAAGCCGACTTTATACCATATAAAAATACGACACATCAGGCTTGCAAATTTAGATAAAAAAAATCATATTAGCGAGTGCCTACCCGTTTTTTTATGATTTATAACTATCTATACAAAACATCAATTAAGGAGATTAATATCAGAATAATACTGACAATGATATGCCTTATCCTCGATTTAGTTATGTTTATTCGTGTCTTGCAAACCGCTCTTCAGCCATTTTCTCATAGCGTGTACCCTTACGGCCATAGTTGGCAAAAGGGAAAATGCTAATTCCTCCGCGCGGTGTGAACAAGCCTGTTACCTCAATATATTTAGGGTCCATGAGGCGAATAAGGTCTTTCATAATAATATTCACGCAGTCTTCATGAAAGTCGCCATGATTACGGAAGCTGAAAAGATAGAGTTTCAAGCTTTTACTCTCCACCATTTTTACATCTGGAACATAACTGATTCTTATCTCTGCAAAATCGGGCTGCCCTGTAATGGGACATAACGATGTAAATTCTGGACAATTAAAACGCACCCAATAATCGTTATCTTGATGCTTATTCACAAAGCTTTCAAGCACTTCAGGCGCATAATCCATTTTGTAACATGTTTTAGCTCCTAAAGCTTTCAAACCGTCATCTGTTCTATTCTCATTCATATTTTATTCTGTTTTTCATGATGCAAGAGGCAATAACGCTCACACATCAGTCATGATTTACACTAAAAATTTTCCACACACTATAACTGATTCCTTCGTCATACACGTCCGAACCTTCATATTCTTTTACATACTTAACGACACGAATGGTCAGCGGTAACACCAGAATCTCATAAGCTGTTTTCAGCAAAACTTGCATCAGCATAAGCTTAGGGAGTTCCTCTGTAGGCACTACTCCACTGAGCGCCAAGGGAAAAAATATTAACGAATCAATGCTCTCGCCCGCTATTGTACTTAAGATGGCGCGGGCTGAGAAATTGCGTCCGCCATCACGAATTTTCATTTTGCTCATGACATAAGCATTAGCAAAACTACCCAGCAAAAAAGCAACAAACGACGCAGCTGCAATACGCGGAGCCAAACCAAATACAGCATGGAATCCCTCATCGTTGTTCCAATAAGGCGCTCCCGGAATCCAATCGCACAAAGCACCCACTGCAACAAAGAAGAAATTCATGGCAAAGCCACTCCATATCAACAATCGAGCTTTACGAAAGCCCCATACTTCGCACACGCAATCGTTGATAATATACGATATGGGAAAAACTATCAGCCCACCTGTCAGACTAATAGGTCCGATGGCTATTTGCTTAGTTTCTAACAAGTTTGCCAAAATAAGGCAAACACAAAAGAGTATACTGAATAGCATAAACAGTACACTCACGTTCTGTTTTTTCTGAATCATAATCTTGTTTTGTTATAGGGGGTTTAGCAAGTACCCCTGTTTCAATCTGTTTTCTTATACGCCTGCTATCAGCCAACACATATATGCTACATAAATGGCAGCCATAACAGCTCCTTCCCAGCGCTGTACGCGATACTTTGTGAACGAGAATAGCCACAGCAACACAACCGAAAGTATCAGCATTGACAGGTCAACCATGGAAATTCCCTGTATGGACATAGGCTGCACAAGGCCTGTAAGGCCGAGTATTGCCAATATATTAAACACATTCGAACCCAATACATTACCAATAGCTATACCACTATCACCTTTACGAGCCGACACAACACTTGTAGCCAACTCGGGTAACGATGTGCCGCCAGCAACGATAGTCAAGCCTATTATGGCATCGCTCACGTTCAACGAACGAGCTATTGCCGAAGCATTATCGACAAATACATTCGAACCTAACACTAAACAGCCCAGGCCAATTACTATCATTAACGTAGCCTTTACAGCACCAACAGGCTCTGTTGCTGTTGCTTCTATCTGCACGCTTTCGTCTTTACGTGCTCCACGAAGCGTTATCCACATAAAGCCTACAAACAATATAAACAGCACAGCAGCATCAATACGACTAATGTTATTGTCAATACACATAACCATTAATGCCACTGAAGCCAAAATAGCAAAAGGTATATCACGTTTTATCGTCACACGTAAGATAGCAATAGGAGCCACCATAGCCGTACAGCCTACAATGAGAAGCGTATTAAAAATATTGCTACCCACAACATTTCCCACAGCTAAATCAGCAGTTCCATTGATGGCAGAGAGCAAGCTTACAAAAAATTCGGGAGCCGAAGTACCTGCCGCAACAATTGTCAAACCGATAATAATCTGCGGAATTCCCAAGCGTGAAGCTATACCTACAGCGCCTGACGTCAGCTTATCAGCGCCCCAAAGCACTACTCCTATGCCTGCAACAAGTAATAAAATCTGCAACCATATCGAGGCTGGAGCGAAACTAAAAAGTATGAAATGTGCCATATATGTTACCTGAGAATGCTTTAAAAATTTTGGCAAAGGTACAAAAAAAGCCCTGAATATTTACATACTCAGGGCCTAAAACTAACAATCACACAATTATAAAACTATAAAACTCATGTAGTTATAGCATAATCCTCCTTTTCATTTTCCTTTCATTACTTCGGTTTAGCTTTTCTATTGAATCTGCAAAAAGACCCATAGAATACAGCCATTTACCCTACCTCAATAGAGCGTGTCACCTTATTGTCGTTTATATTCTTCTTAGGTAGCAAAACGGTTAGGATACCATTAGCTACACGTGCCGATATTTGCTCCTTATCTACATCATCAGGCAGGATAAGCGTCTGTGCAAATTTCGAGTAAGCAAACTCACGACGCAGATAACGTCCTTGCGTTTCTTCCTCCTTAGCTTGCTTCTCCATGCGAATGGTAAGGTCGCCTTCTGCATTGATATTTACATCAAAATCGTCTTTCGTTAAACCCGGAGCTGCAAGCTCAACAGTGTACGAATGTTCGTTCTCCAGAACGTTAATAGCTGGTGCTGTAGCACTTGTACGGTTCATATCACTATTATTAAAGAAATCGTTAAATACTTCTGGAAGCCAATTGTTACGTGTATACATAATCGTTATATTTTAAATGGTTTGTTATTTTCTTTTTGTTTACACCCATCATTATACAACCTCCGTGCCGACCCTATTTCTAATGTCATACTGTCATACAGCACTGACGAAATGTCATTTTGCCAAATTTCCCGACCCCTTCTACAAGCTACTTTCACTCCTCTAAACTATCCCTTTCTGCTCTTCTGCATGCTATTACGGGCTAAACGCAAACCGTTTACACTGTAATCATTTTTTAAAATCTGCATTTTTCTGAATATCAGCAAATTACAATCATCGTAACCATCTCGCGTTTACGACGTAATCGCAACCCGTTTACATCGTAATCACAATGCCTTTACATCGTAATCGTCGCCCCTTTTCGACGTAATCGCAACACGATTATGGGCTAATGGTAAAAGTATGCTCTCAAGAAGATACAATTAGCCCATCATCATTCCACAGACGTTTTAGTTAAATATATATTAAAAACTTTTTGTTTTATAGAAATTTAGCTAACTTTGTGACCTGTATTCTTACCGCTCAATAGATGATTCTGAGAGTTTAATATACAAATTACACTTCCATTTACAGAGCAAATACAAATACAGGGTTAAAACAAACAGAGAGTTTCCCGTAATCGACTGTGCAATAAAACAGTACAAATGTTGCAAAATTTTAACACCATTTATTTGGTAAATCCAAATAATTTATTACCCCCCCCCACAGGTAGCACACTAACAAGCGTTTACCTTTATTTATTATTATATGCAAAAGTGAGGGCTGGCCCTTGCTATTTTTCGTAAGTAAAGAACCTCTAACAGGTTTTCTTTACTTATTTTTTCGTGTGCTTAAGTTAACAGGATACACATTAACAGGAAGCTTTTATTCATACAAACATAACAGTTACAAAATTATCTTCAAATGGGAAAAAAAGAATTTTACATTGCCCCCCAGATGACAGCCAATTCCTTTAAATGGGAAAACGCACTTCTACAAACAAGTTTTAATGGTGGTCATGCGGCAGGAAGAGAAGAAGAACCACCTGAAGAGTGGAACGGTGGACATGACAACAGCGGCGGCGGAGCAGGCACAGGATGGGAAGCACCTGACGACGGCGATTAACGTTAAGTAAGTTACAAACAAAAGTATTAAAAACAAGGCCAATATGGTCTCTATTTAAATATTGAAAAGAAAAACAATGAAAACAAAGTATTTTTTTCTGGCAGCAATGGCTGTCATAGGCTTTAATGCTTGTTCAAACGACAATTCACTCGAGCCTGGTAATGATAATTCGGGCGAAGGTATAGTTTTCGCAGGAACCAATACCGCCGTAAAAAACGATGTAAGAGCATCGCGCACATCGGCCGATTACGATCGTACCAACCATAGCTTTACATTCTATTGGGAACCCAACGACAAAATATTCTTGAATGACGGCAACAGTGCAACCACAGCCATAACAGCAAAGCAGGCACGTGCCAGTTTTATATTTAATACAGGAAACTATACGGCATCTACATACGATGTTTATTATACAGGATCCAATGGAACAAGTTATAACACCGTAAATATTGCGACAAGCCAAACGCAGAACGCGCCAAACTCAACCAGTCACTTTGGTCAGGCTGGCGACTGTGGTACAGCACAGGCCACACGTCAAACTGGTGGGGGTTACAAATTTGACCTTACTCACCATTCATCTTACCTGTGTTTCCTGCCTCGTACTACCAATGCTGCAGGAACGAACTGGGTAATGACACAAGTAAAGGTTACATCTGACAATAACATTGCTGGTGCATACACGTTGTCAACAAGCGGTTTAAGCGGTACGGGAAGCAGCAATACCATCACACTTAACACCAACAACTTCGATGTTACCAATAGCCAAACCAGCCAGCCTACCAACGCTGCATTCATGGTTATCGCGCCTGGAACACACAGTCTGACGGTAGAATATACGGTAAAAAACACCGTTTCAAACGAAACCGCAACTATTACCAAGACGCTAACACCGAATAAAAGCTATAACGCTAACACCGTATACCCTGTAACAGCCATGCTGTTTACCGATTACACAGCAGCTAAATACTATCAGTGGGACGCCCCACAAGAAATGTGGTATGGAAAGACACCTATTGACCCAGTTGCAGGAATCTACAACATCTCTGATTTACCTAATAGATCTGACACGTATAGAGTATCACAAGAAACATACACAGGAGTAAACTACACAGTCTATTACCACTATGGAAGCTCTACTATTCTATACCAGGCCAAAGCTACTTCTAAAAATAATTTAACAGTCCAAGAGCTTGTTTGGTTACAAGAAAAGGGTGACGCACATTGGGATAGTAACGCCGCTTGGACATACAATGGCAAAATGTATAAAGGAGGAATGTGGATTAAGAAGCCAAGTATTGTTGCATCTGAAAATGGAATGACAGATGCTGCTATGAAGACAACCTTTCCAAGTCCTATGCAGTACGGTTTTCAATTTCATGGAGGAACAAATATAAATATTTCACAAGGGATTCCAACAAATCTTGCCAACTATTTCTTTTTACCAGCATTAGGATCATACGAAAGTAACTACCAATATAGCCAAATCATCCAAGAGTATGGTTCGCAGCCTACATCTACCCAACCTCATGAGACTGATGAGTATACCTATCATAGTACTAACACTCGACGTATACTTGGGTTAGGTAAAAGCGGAGTCTACTTTAGCTCTACCGCAAATAGTGAAGGTCCAATGTGTTTAACTTTTTCGAACACTGGCATTGGAATATCATCATATGGTGGACACTGGAATAATGGTAAATTACAGCAAGTAAACATTGGTGCCATCAACATGAGCTCCATCGTTAATTTCTGACACATTGCTAAAAGAAGAACATTTGTGACGTGTCAACTAAAAAGGAGAAAACTAATGTTTTTCAGAATTGAATAAAGGCTAATTAGTACGTCACGAGGATTCGTCAACGTAAGGAGGATAGAATATTTACAATTCTATCCTCCTTTTTATTTAAACTACAAATATAACAATGAAGACCAAATCTAAAAAAGAATATACAAAAAAGCCTGCATTCTTTCGAATAGAATGCAGACTTACACCTTATATTATATAAGAGTTTGCTTGTTATTTTGTCTCAGCAGCAGCCTCATCACCTGTCATGCGATCATCAATATTATCGCCTTCGGTAGGTGCAAGGATTGTTTTAAAATCAGTATATCCGTTATTAACAAGGATATCATACCACTGTAATAACTTCTTAATATCGCTGTCGTGTACACGATCTTGGTCGAAGTTTGGCAACACTTCAGAGAAGTATGCACGCAGTTCTTTACTCGAACACTTCTTATATTTCAGCGACGTTGGCTTCAAACCTTCCTTCTCGCCCACTTTTACGAGTACTTCCCACAACGCAATATCGTCTGCGTCGGTGTACATAGCTATGTCGCCTAAGCTTGTAACTCGGTCGGAAGAGAAGGCTGGCATACGTCTGTGCGTGTCGTCAATAGCCTCAACTATAAGGTTCATCTTACCACGAGATACCAGTTTATATAATCCCGGCTTGCCTGCAATAGAAAGTATTGTTTCCATTTTCTTTTTCGTTTTATTGTTATTTATCTATAATATTCTTATTATGTCCTCCCGCTATGAAATGCTTGCTATCATAACTTTCCAATTATTTTGACGAAACCTCTGCCAACAAACGTTCAACTTGTGGAGCGAGCGCCTCTTGCCCATCATTAACAATAACAAAATTGCAACGAGCAGCAATATCTTCCTGTGGCATCTGACGATGAATCCATTCTAAAGCCTTCTCGCGCGAAATGTCATCGCGGCGCATAATTCTTTCAACACGAACGTTTAAAGGAGCAGTCACACACACGCAGTAATCAAAGTGTATTCGACGGTCGAAACCGCTACCAAAAAGTATTGCACTTTCAAGCCACGTGTAACCACTTTGTTTAAAATCGGCTGCAACAGCAGGGTGAACTACATTATTTACTGCCTGACGATTAGCTTCAGACGCCAAAATATACTGCGCCAGAACGTTTTTTTGAAGTTCACCATGCAGAAAGACCTGTTCACCAACAAGATGTTGAAGCGAACGCTGTAGTTCCAAATCTTCGTTCATTAAGCGGCGCGCCGCTGCATCGCAATCATACACACGGAGACCGCGTTCGTTCAACAGACCACAAACATAGCTTTTTCCGCTGCCTATTCCACCTGTGATAGCTATGAATTTCATTGCTGTTCGATAAGATAATCGACCTGTGAAACGTCTAAACTTGCGTTGGTTACAAAACGCGAACGAGCACGAAGGTATAGCTTACACTTGTCTGATGGATGTGCAGCTATCTCTTTATAATCAACTACTACCGAAAAATCAGATGGGCGAACCAATCGGAACACATTCGTTCCTACAGTGAATTTAACCTTCACGCGCTGCGGGAACGTTCGGATAACCAAGCCTGCAGGCTTGTTAATAGCTGTGATAGGCACCTCAAAAAAACCTTCGGTGAGAATATCAGGATAAAGCGTCATTTGAACCGTTGAAGGCACAATTTTCGCTCCATGAATAGCTTTCAATTTCACAGTATGCATAACAGTATCATCAAAATTGACAATATTGAGATACTCTGTAGACACTTCGTATATCTTATCAAGGCTCTCTTTACTTGCATACACAACCACATTTTCGGGCTTAAACTGCACGTGCGCCAAATAATAGTTACGCGCAGGAACAACATTTCCCAATAGTTTTATTCGCACACGCTTATTACGACCGTAATTGAAATAAAAATCAAGACGTTCGGCTTTTAACAACGTGAGCGAAGAAGATGCATACAATTGCTGACGGATAAACTTCTGAAGGTCAGACACTGGCACCTCACCATGCCCCGTTTGCTTATTAGCATACGTGTTAAAATTGAGCACAACAGGGTGCAATTTATGGCTTGTTGTATAAGAAAGGAGCTGAAATCCCTTATCGCGAATGGTTACACGAACTGTATCGGTAAGGTTTGACGTCATCACAATATTCTTAGGAACACCTGTCAAACGCACACTCACAGGAAACTCCTTTTCATAAGTCTCGTCAAGGGTCTTCATTAACCAGAAGATTCCACTTAAAGCGAGAAAGAAAAGAAAAATCAGAAACTCCTTGCCTACAAATCCCGACAAGGAGTTTCTGACGGTTTGTATAATTCGCTTTATTTTAAGCATTGGGCTGCTGCTGGGTTGCATCTTGATAGACAAAACCCTTATCAACCGTGATTACAACACCGCGAGAGATTTCAACATCTACAGTGCCCTTAACCTGATCTAAGCTTTTTACAGTGCCGTAAATACCGCCACCAACAACAACTTTAGACCCTTCCTGAAGAGAATTCTGGAATTCACGTATTTTCTTTTGGCGCTTCTGCTGTGGACGTATCATAAAAAGCCACATTACAACAGATACGGCAACCAGCATAAATATCATGTTACCAAAACCGCCTCCATTCTGAGCTGCTGCCTGTGCAGCTAATAAAATTGTATACATACTTTTATTTTAATGTTTTAGATATTTCTATTCTTGTTTCTCTTACTGCTCCGTTTCTTCCACCATATCATCTTCTGCGTCGGCTAAAGATTCAGATTTCGTGGGTTGTTGCTCCTCATTAACACGAGGCCGATGTACAAAACGTACTGACGATTGTCCAAATCGCTTTGAAGGTTCTTGATCACGTTCTGACCTCTGTGGCATCTCTTTCATCATCTTTCCCGTATCAATTAGGTAACGAGCAATAGTATCAAGCATTCCGTTTATATAACCGCCACTACGCGGAGTTGAATAAAGCTTCGCAAGATCTACATATTCATTGATGGTCACCTGGACAGGAATGTTTGGTATAGTAAGCATTTCTGCAATGGCAATCTGCATGATAACAACATCCATGTATGCCAATCTTGAGAAATCCCAGTTGCGTGAAGTCTCACTCATATAACGCTGATAATCGGCAGCATTCAATATAGTGGCACGGAAAAGCTTACGTGCAAAATCTTTGTCTTCTTCGTCTTTATACTCTGGCAACAGCTCCTGATTGTTCTTTTCCTTAGGATCAAAACGCTTGATTGTTTTTAAAACGAAGGTGTCTACCGTTTCTTTATCATCGTTCCAATACAAGCTTTTCTCTTCCAAAAGAGCCTGCAAATCTTCGTTATCTTGTATCAATTGACGATAAATCTTTCGCCAAATCTCTCGATCTTCCTCATAATCGCCTTCAGGTGCTGACATATATTCTTGATAAGCTTCGCTCTGTTCTATTTGGTTGCAAAGCTTATGAATAAACTCTGTATCTGTAGACCACGTTAGCTTCTTATCCTCAAGGAAGCTATTCAGCATTTTATTTTCTTCAAGTTGTACAGCAAACTTATTGAAAGCAAACTTTGGAGATGGCAATTCTGTTCCCTCACGCTCAGCACGTTGGGTCAATATATCGAGACGACGACGTTCTTCACGCGTCACAGTTACAATAAGTTCAAGGAGATAATTGTAAAGATCGTAAGCCTTAGAAAGACTGAGAAGCAACTCCTTCTCAGCAGTATCTATATTTTTATTGCCATTTTGATAATAGGCATATGTTAACTGAACTATCTTTATTCTTATTAATTCACGATTAATCATCACTCTTGATTCTTTGTGTCTATTACAATTATAACGCAAAATTAGCAAAATATATAGTTTCCTGCAAAAAAGCAATGACAAATATTTGTTTTTTTAGGCATTCTTTGCTGAAACAAAATAAAAAGCGTAACTTTGCACAGCTTTTCAGATTGGTAAAAGTAATTTCCAGTGTGATGGCGAATTAATAAAACCATTTAATTTAGAGTAACACAATGAAAGAAATTAGTATTTCAGGTCAGAAGCGTGAGGCCCTTGGTAAGAAAGCTTCTAAAACCCTTCGCAAAGAAGGCTTTGTTCCTTGCAACCTCTACGGTGAACAGAAAGATGCTAAAGGCGCTCCGGTAGCACTTGCATTCACATCTTCATTCAGTGAGTTGCGTAAACTGATCTACACTCCGCACATTTATGTAGTTAGAATCAACATTGACGGTACAGATCACACAGCTGTTCTGAAAGAGATTCAGTTCCACCCAGTAACAGATGCTCCTCTACACGTTGACTTTTATGAGGTAAATGAGGACAAACCTATTACAATTGGTATTCCTGTTAAGCTCGTAGGCTTGGCACAGGGTGTACGTGATGGTGGACGCATGAACTTGTCAATCCGCAAGATTAATGTAACCGCTCCATATCAAATTATACCTGAACACCTTGACGTAGATGTTAAAGACCTGCGCATTGGTAAGAGTATCAAGGTTGGACAACTCTCATACGAGGGTCTGGAAATTGCAACAAGCAAAGATGTTGTCGTTTGCTCTGTTAAGATGACACGTAATGCAAGCTTAGCTGCTATGAACGCTAACAACGACGATAGCGCTGACTCAGCAGAGAGTGCAGAGTAATTTCAACTCATCGAAACAATTAAATAATACCAGCCGACTCTCGTGGAGGGTCGGCTGTTTTTGATATTTTGAGATATTACATGGATAAGTTTTTAATATGTGGATTAGGTAATCCTGGCGCCGAATATGATGGAACACGTCACAATACGGGTTTCATGGCTATTGATACCTTTGCAAAAGCTATGGGCGTTACTTTTCAAGATAAACGCTATGGCTTTGTTGCCGAAGCATCTGTAAAGGGTAGAAAGATATTCTTGCTTAAGCCAACTACGTTCATGAACCTCTCAGGGAATGCTGTTCGATATTGGCTTAACGAAGAAAAAATTGACCAAAGCCATCTCCTTGTTATCAGCGACGACGTGGCTTTACCTTTAGGCGATTTTAGATTAAAATCAAATGGAAGCAACGGTGGCCACAATGGCCTTGGACATATCATGCAGTTTATCGGGCAAGATTATGCACGATTACGCATTGGTATTGGTAACGACTATCCACGAGGAGGACAAGTTGATTGGGTGTTAGGGCGATATTCGGACGATGATATGAAAGAGTTGCAACCCACTCTTGACCTATCTGTTGATATCATCAAAAGCTTTGCGCTACAGGGTATTGTCAATACCATGAACCAATACAACAAACTGGGTAAGAAGAAGAAATAATATTCAGCCACAAAATCCACAATAATTTATGAAACAAGACAAACTACCCAAGTGTGGTTCATGCGCTCGTATTGACAAGTGGCTGTGGGCAGCTCGCATTTATAAAACCCGTTCCGTTGCATCAGACGCCATAAAAAATGGACGAGTTACAATTGATGGAGTTAACGTTAAGCCCAGCCGAACAGTAAAAGAAGGTGATATTATCAACGTTAAAAAACCACCAATTACTTATTCTTTCAAAATATTAGCTTGCATTGAACAACGTATCGGAGCCAAGCTTGTGCCGTTAGTGTTTGAGAATGTGACCGATCCGAAGCAATATGAACTATTAGAAATGAACCGCATTAGTGGCTTTATCGATCGTCAACGCGGTACAGGACGCCCCACAAAAAAAGAGCGGCGCGCCATCGATAATTTCATCGACCCAGTTCTTTTTGGCTGGGAAGACGATGACGACGAGGAAGAAAACGAATCAGAAAACGACGAATCCTTATACTAAAAAAGGAAAAATACTATCTTAAATTAAGGCACTTCTTTATACGAGATAACTCAGAATTCTATATTATATAAGAATCATCTCTATATAAAATAAAAAGAAAAATATCTTTATAAGAACAATTCGAATTACCTTTTTACAAAGATATTATTTAAGAGGCAGACATTTACGTCTGCCTCTTTTTATTAAAACCTTGGACCTCCAAAGCCACCACGCGGTGGTTTTCCGCCACCAAATCCACCTTTCGGGCCTTTACGGTCGCCTGGCTCAAAGCCCGAACCCTCCATGCCACGGCGAGATTCTTTCGTTCCAAAAAGGTTTAACTTATAGTTTATATGAAGCATTGCATAGCTGTTTATCGAGTTATACTCGATATCGCTGCGCATAGAGGCTGTTATCGAACGACTTATGTTACTTTGTCTTTGTAATAAATCATAGAACTGTAACATCACAACTAACGACTTTCCTTTTAAGAAGCCATGTGAGATTTGAGCGTTCCATACCAATTCATTTGTATTAAGCGATTTATCATTATAACCACGCCGACTATTCATATTCAGGCTTGTCGAAAGCGAAGTACCCCATGGAGCCGTTAAGCTAATATTTGCACCATAACTATATTGCCATGTATCCAGGTTTACCGCACTCTGTAGTTTACTACGTGTATAACGATAATTCAACGCTCCATTCAGTTCAATCTCTAACCAATCGTTACGGTAACTACCCGACAAACGTTCACCAAGCACCATATCATGTGTTGTATTCTTCTGTGAAGAAGCCAATCTACTCAAGCTCACATAACCCACATTATGTGCATAATTAAGGTCAGTAAAGCTATTCACGCTCCAACGACCAGCCGAATCAATTGGTGTGTTTATCATAAAGGCACTATTAAAATTCCAGTTGCCATTGATGTTTTCGGGGCGAGATAAAAGTCCGCCCGTAGACTCGTTATAGGTTACACTATTACTGATTGCATTATTCGTGGTTGAGAAATTAAGAAAAGTCATCATTGCACGCTTCTTCTTTTCTGAATAGCTATCATAGAATAGTCGCAGGCTTTGTGTAAATGCGGGCTTTAGCCCAGGGTTACCTGTCGAGATCTTTAGCGGGTCCGATTCATCTCTAATAGCCAGAAGTTGCGATATTGTAGGCTGTGTTGTCTTTCCCCTATAGTTAATACGAAGTTTGCTTGTTTTACTAAATCGATAACGGAAATCAAGTGTTGGCGATACATTAAACACGCTACGCGTCGTATCAACTGATATACCTTGATAATCCTGTACATAGTGCGAGAATTGCGGACGCATCATCACACCCACATTTAAACGCCATTTGCTACGAATCATACGTAACATAAGTTCCGCAGTGTGCGTATAATTTTTGTATACCGAATATCGACTTAGATTACTGTCAAAATAAGAAGTATATGGGGTTGCCAATCTATCAAGATAACCGTTCCACTGTCTATAACCTGCCTCTACACCTGAAAAATAGTTTTCTCCAAGGTTTGAGAAGTCGTAAGTTGAGCGATCACTCTTATTGTAGCTATAAGCAAACTTATAATTCATTTGAAAGAACACGCCCTTCCATAAGGGTTCACTATAGGTTGTTTGCAAACTATAGTCCCACTTTGTGTTTGGTATCAAACTATAACGATTGGTTTGATAAGTCGAGTCAGCGCCCAGAACGTCCTTCACTAAATACAGATGAACGTTATTCAGCGACAAGTCTCTTGCATCTGAATTGGTATAATCTACATCTCCTCGCAGCGTCACATTTCTACCGTTACTACTCAGTTTGCGGTTCAGCTGAGCCATCATACCAAATGTTTTTGTCTTGCCGTAACTAATATTATTACGTAGTGCCGAGTTCACCACAACGCTATCGTTGGCAAGTGCAGTCAGTGATGCTGCACTTAATGGGTCAGAAACGAAAGCATATGGGTCCACTTTGAATGCGGCCGAACGACGATTTAACAAGCCGTCACTGGTGCTAAAGCTTACTGTAGGACGAAACAAAAGATTTGTCAAAGTATCAGGAGTCCATTCTATTTTTGCCTGTCCATTAAAACTGTTACCACGCGAATACGTCTGATTTATGCTGTTTGAGAATGCACCTACCGTACTAACGAAACTCTCTGTAGTCTGTCTACTATACACGTCGCCATTGTTATGGTTCCAGCGTAAGCTACCATCAATCTTCAACTTATCTTTCTTCTCATAGTTTAAGTTAACGCCAGCCATCTTCGTTGCATTCAGTCCATTCCTTCCGCCACCAAAGCGACCGCCTTGTCCTCCAAAGCCCATATCGTTTACGTTATTGGCACTCCCCATACCAAAAACGTGCATATCCTTATTAAAATAGCCACCAAAAAGTCGTTCAGAATATCGGCTTCGTGTTCCCACACTTACATCAACATTAGCCATCAAGCCTTTATTCATACCCTCCTTTGTATTAAAGTCAAGTACCGTTTGCTCTTCTCCATCGTCAATCCCCGTTACACGCGTAAGGTCACTTTGCTGATCATACGCTTTAACACGGTCGATAATAGATGTAGGAATGTTCTTCATGGCAGTCTTTGTATCGCCTGTCATAAATTCTTTTCCGTCAACAAGAATCTTTTTTACTTCCTTACCGTTAATGGTTATCCTACCACTTTCGTCCACCTGTGCGCCAGGCAGCCTTTTTACCAGCTCTTCAATGGTCGAACCTTCTGGTGTACGATAAGCAGCACTATTATAAATAAAGGTATCTTCTTTCAACACAACTTTCTGAGCCTGTGCTGTTATTTGCGCTCCCTTCAGCATGATAGCATCGGCCAACATCGTTACTTTACCCATATCTACATTATGGTCTTCAGCTATTTGTACATTACGCACAAGAGGTTGATAGCCTACGCTTGTAAAACGTAACAGATAGCGTTCGTTGGCAGGAGCGTTGACAACAAATCGTCCACTATCTGTCGACACCGTACCAGCAACAAATGTTGAATCCAACTTTAGCAACTGTACCGTCACTAATGGTATTGCATCTTTCGTCGCGCGATCAAGTAATATTCCTGAAATTTCTCTCTTCTGTGCCGAGGCTGCAACTGATATCCACATCAGCATGGCCAAAAATAACACCTTCTTCATTGCGTTTTCTTTAAGAAATTATTCCTGCTTTAGCAAGGGCTCACCCTTTTCTGATAAAACTAAATCGTCGCAAAGTTAAGTAGATTATAAACAAAAACGAGGAAAATACAACCATAAATTAAGAATTTAAAAGATTACAGACCTGTTTTTTCACTTTTATTCTTTTGCATGATTTGCTTTGCTATAACGTTTAATTTTGTTGATTCTATCCTGTTTTTTCGTTTCATACTGAATACTATTCTTCGTTTTCTCTATTCTTTGCACGCAATTATTTTTTTGCACACATAGTAATTAGTGTGCGCAAAAATGCTCACTTCTATTTTAAAAAGTTATAATTTGTGCAGCTAAAAACTACTGTTATCAGGCATTTATACTTATATTTGTATTGAACGTAAGCATAGAAAGGTTATGAAACAGAGGGTTATTTTATCACAGAATCTTGCAACAGACTTGGCTCTTGCCATCTCAGAGTGCGAACACGAACAGTTATTTGTATTGACCGACGAGACAACAAGGCAATACTGTTGGCCACGTATCAATAAGTATGTAGGCATGAAAAAAGCGCACGTTATTAGCATTGCGCCTACTGACACAAACAAAAACTTAGACTCTCTTTCCCATGTTTGGCGCGAGCTTGAAGCAGGAGGGGCAACGCGCCATTCCCTATTGCTCAACCTTGGAGGCGGTATGGTTACCGACCTTGGAGGCTTTGCGGCATCTACTTTCAAGCGCGGCATCGAATTTATTAATCTGCCAACCACCCTCCTTGCGATGGTTGATGCCAGCGTTGGCGGCAAGACGGGTATCAATTTTAATGGATTAAAGAACGAAATTGGGGTGTTTAACGAGGCTCGTTACGTTATTATGGACACCGAATTTCTACGCACACTCGACACGAAAAACTTACTTTCGGGATACGCCGAAATGCTAAAGCACGGACTTATCTCCAATGAAACCATTTGGGCAGAGCTGTTAAACTTCGACCTGCAATCCCCCGACTACAAACGTTTACAAACCATGCTGGGGCAGTCGGTGAAGGTAAAGCAGAATGTTGTCAAAGCCGACCCGTTGGAAAAGGGCTTACGCAAAGCACTGAACCTTGGCCATACGTTTGGTCATGCCTTTGAAAGCTTCTCACTACAGCATGCTACCGAGCAACAAACCGAACCTTTATTACATGGCTATGCTGTTGCCTTCGGTCTTATTTGCGAGCTTTACCTTTCGGCTAAAAAGGCAGGATTTCCCACCGAAAAGCTATACCAGACGGTACGTTTCATTCGTGAAAACTATGGCACACTACCCATCACCTGCGACCATTACGACACGCTTATCAACCTCATGCAGCACGATAAGAAGAACGTCAAAGGCAAAATTAATTTCACTTTGCTCGCAAACATTGGCGATATACGTATCAACCAAACTGCCACAACAGAAGAAATAAAAGAAACCCTCGACTTTTTTCGCGAAGGCTAATCTTCATTTCGTCTAAGCTTCCTAACGGTTTTAAATCATTTCGGGCGCGGTTGTTACCGCGCCCGAAATCGTTTATACAATCGTATTCTTGCCTAAAGCTCAAAACACAACTCTTGCACCTAACATCACCCTGCGCCAATTGGCATCGAAAATAAAGCGCCCATTGCCCAACACAGCACCTTTATGGGTGTACTCAGTGTTGCTATACCCTAAGAAGAAACCCTTTACAAACACACCGAAATGTCTTGAAAGGTCATACGTCGCACCAACGTTCAAACCACCTTCAAAAAATGGAGGCTTGTAAGGTTTGTAGTAAGGGTCCATAGTTTCGTCGCAATTGGCCTTCTTTGTTGCAAACGAAACCATGCCGTCAGTGCCGATACCTAACTTTCCGAATTGCAGAAAGGTGTAGCTTACATAGGGTGTATAGACAAAAATTTCGGGCGAACTATCAGTCGTCTGCAAGGTAGTGCGGAAGCCCACAGCCCATTGAGGACTGAACTTATAGCCAACACCAGGTGTTAATTGTGCAAAATTAAACTTCAGCTCATTGGAGAAACCTGCACCAAAATCAACGTAGAAACCGTTTTTCTCTTGTGCCGTCGCCACTTCCCCTGACAAGGATAAAAGAATTAGAAACAAATAAAGCACTTCTTTTTTCATCTCTTTTAAATAAATTAGTTTAACTTACTTGCAATATATAAATCGCTTTTTACGTTTATAATCTTTTCCTATCGCCTTGCAATAATAATCGTACGCAACATTCCAAGACTCGGCACCTCCCCAATTCATATGCCAAAACGCATATGTAGCTGACTTCAACGGACTAGAAATTTCGTATGGATAGTAAGGATTTTCATCTGGTAACACTTCATAAGAAACATTGTCTTGTTTAAATGGAGGGTACATAATTACATAAATATTCTCCCTACCATAATTAGCCCCGTCTATCACCCACATATGTCCGCTTCCAGTAGGAATATTCAAAAACTGACTAGTTCTTCCCACACATATTATTGGTTTCTTTTCTGATATCATCCTAGAATCATCAAATTCATTTGACATACTAATATTCGAATATCCATATTTATATTTTAGAGAAGAAAATACTTCTTTACACTCCACACCACGCTCAGAAGAAGAATAGTTTATACCTATACTTTCACCAACTTCTTTTAAGAATTGCTGTTGCGCTGTACTACCTGTAACTCCTATCTGATCCCAATTCTTCGATGCTGGTAACCGATAATAATTCATGAACTGTCCCATAGCAACTGTAGTGCAACCTAAAAGGCCTTCTACAGCACCGCTATATGGAGGATATTGGTTCCAATGAGTTGTAAGGAGAGGACCAAACTTGTCCTCTTGTTGACAAATAAACACCTGACAAAGAATATCATTGTTCGAGAAACCCATTTTATCCCACATTTTGATCATATCATCATAATCTTCTTCATTAAAATAAGGATCATATTTCTTGAGACAATCAAAAGTCGTAAATTCATAAGTATAGCTCTTATAATCATAGAGAGGAATACTTTTACTCTTCCCTGAATACTCTTGTATTATTTCTGCCTTCCATTTTTCTTTATTATCTGTAGTTCGAGTTTTCGGAAACTCTTTCATTCCAGAGTATTTCAACCAATCAATATTAAATTTCCTTGTTGTATCCGACACTATACATACAAGATTATCTTTCAATTCATCCAACCAAACCTGCATCTTTTCCCTTGCGTTTTCAAAACTACCATTATCTGAATATGCAAGAATGGGAGTAGATTTCTTGTTAGCACTAATCAAGACATAACCCATATTGTTAGAAAAGTCAACTGCATAGAATAAGGTATTTCCTAAGTTATCATAGAAAGGTATAACCTTTGAGACAGTCCTTTTGGCAGCCCTCGTCTTCCCATTAGTGTCTTTATGAAACAATAACGCGACTTTTGAAGCATCCTGTTTATTAAGCAAAGATGCATATGCATCGATTTTCTGCGAAATAGTTTGTTCCGATAAAGTCTTTGAGGTCTTTACAACTTCTTCGGGTGAAATGTCTTGATTACAAGATACAGTTAGCAGAACCAACAGGAAAGAAAATAACTTTCCCATAATAAAATAATTAGGCTTTTTCATAATAAATTGTTTTAAAGTAATTATTACAAATATATAAAAGTATAATAATACTATAGCATTTGTTACCTTTTTATTTATAATTATTTAACTAAGCGTTCTGCTTTGTCTGGTCATTCTGCTATGACAACAGACAAAATTTAATAAAAAAGATAACTCTTATGCCTTAACGCACAGAGACAACTTTCCATCTCTGCTATCTCTGAAGTAAATTTTCTGCAACACAACACAATATAAAAATAATTTTACAAATATACGCTCATATTTCCATATTTTTGAAACAATAAACTAATAATTGAAAATACGCTATTCTCAGACAGTTTTATTAACCTGTTAATTTTCAGAAACTTGCGAAAAATCAGAAAATAATCAAAATGAAATAAAATCATAAAAGAATGCCCTTTACGACGTAAAGGCGAAACGATTACAACGTAATCGTCAGACATTTACAGCGTAATGGCGTTGCGTTTACGATGTAAAGGCAACGCCATTACGGGCTAAAGGGTGTGCAAATACTACATCATGACAAACAAAATACAAGATAACGACCTGCCGTATCACATATAAACCCTATGAAACAACGCAAAAAGCATATAGTTTTTACGCTATTTGCGTACTTAAACAGATACTAAATAATTCGGAATTTATTTTACAATCAAATACCAAAAATCACAAAAAAATCCTATTACACCAGCATAAAGGCTCTTTAAAAAGCAGGTTATTATCTGTAGAAAATAACGGTTTATTCCTTACGCGGAGGGGTAATGATATAGTTGGTTACATGCACGGTAGAAATAAGGTCGCCTTTTTCGTTCTTGATATCCACCTGCCACTCGTGCAGAGTCTGGCCTTTAAACTGCAGCTTTCCGTAAGCCGTCACCGTCTGTCCCTCAACAACGGTGCGCACATGATTGCCACTTACATTGATACCCACGCAAATTTTCTTCGGGCATAGTGCCGAAGAGCCCACGCCAGCAAGGTTTTCGGCCAGTGCCAACGTAGCGCCACCCGAGAGAAAACCAAACGGTTGGCGGTTGCGCTCGTTCACTTTCATACGCGCCATACAAGTGTCAGGCTCTGGCGTTGAGATATATTCCATACCGAGCGTTTTCGACAATCCGTCCTCGCGCTCGACCAGTTCTTTTTGCTTTTCTATATCCATAGTTGTATATTTACGGTTACAAATATAACAAATAAGCCAGAAAGAAAGGCATAGAGAGGTCTATAAAAAAGACTAATAAGCCAGTAGTTTCATTCTTTTTTCGTAATTTTGCACCTTAGATAATAACAGTATTCGAATATAACGACACTATGAACATTTTAGAGTTAAGTGAGCAGGAAATTGGCCGCCGCCAAAGTTTGCAAGAGCTCCGCGATATGGGCATTGACCCATATCCTGCAGAAGAGTTTGTTGTAAACGCTACAAGCGAAGATATCAAGGCCAACTTTAAGGAAGACGAACAGCGTGAAATAACCATCGCAGGCCGCCTAATGGGCAAGCGTATTATGGGAAAGGCGTCTTTTGCTGAGCTACAGGACGGCAAGGGACGCGTGCAATTGTACATCTCTCGCGACGACCTCTGCCCTACCGAAGATAAAGATTTATACAACAAAGTATTTAAAAAGCTTCTCGATATTGGTGATATCATTGGCATTAAAGGCTTTGTTTTCAAAACGCAGATGGGCGAAATATCCGTTCATGTGCAGGATATCAAGGTGCTTTCTAAATCACTTAAGCCTATCCCTATTGTGAAATACAAGGACGGTGTGGCTTATGACAAGTTTGATGATCCCGAGCAACGCGCTCGCCAAAGGTACGTAGACCTCATTGTTAACGACGGTGTGAAGGACACTTTCCTTAAACGTGCCACCGTATTACGCACCATGCGACAGTTCTTTGACGAGCGTGGCTACACGGAAGTAGAGACTCCTATACTGCAGTCGATTGCAGGAGGTGCAAGCGCTCGCCCCTTTATCACCCATTTCAATGCGCTGAATATCGACATGTATATGCGTATTGCAACTGAGCTTTACCTAAAAAGGCTCATCGTTGGTGGCTTTGATGGCGTATACGAAATTGGCAAAAACTTCCGTAACGAGGGTATGGACAAGTCGCATAACCCCGAGTTTACTTGTATGGAATTGTACGTTCCGTATAAGGACTACAACTGGATGATGACCTTTACTGAGCAGATGCTCGAAACCATTTGTATAGCTGTTAACGGCAAACCTGAAGTAACCTACCCCGATGGTAAGGTGATCAGCTACAAGGCTCCGTTCAAACGCCTGCCTATCCTCGATGCTATCAAGGAAAAGACGGGCTACGATCTCACAGGTTTAAGCGAAGAAGAAATTCGAGACATCGCTATCAACAAGCTAAAAATGGAGAGTGTTGACGAAAGCTTTGGCAAGGGAAAACTCATCGATGAAATCTTCGGCGAGTACTGTGAAAGCGATTTTGTACAACCCACATTTATTACCGACTATCCCGTTGAAATGAGTCCGCTGACAAAGATGCACCGTTCAAAGCCTGGTCTTACAGAACGTTTCGAGCTGATGGTCAACGGTAAGGAGTTGGCAAATGCCTATTCAGAGTTGAACGATCCTATTGATCAGGAACAGCGTTTCGTTGACCAGATGCAGCTTGCTGATAAGGGCGACGACGAGGCTATGGTTATCGACTATGACTTCTTACGCTCATTACAGTATGGTATGCCGCCAACATCGGGTATCGGAATTGGTATTGACCGCTTGGTAATGTTGATGACTGCCAACGAGTATATTCAAGAAGTAATGCCTTTCCCACAGCTTAAACCTGAGGCAAAAATGCCACAAAGCTCTGTGAAAGAATGGGCAGCGCTCGGCGTTCCTGAAAATTGGGTGTACGTTCTGCGTAAGGCAGGCTTCAACCTTATCTCTGATATCAAAGACCAGAATGCACAGGGTCTGCAGCAGAAAATTGGCGAAATAAACAAGAAATACAAGCTCGAATACGAACGTCCTCCATTAGATGATATTCAGAAATGGATTGACGGCTCGAAAGAAAACTAAAAGACCGATTTTTTAAGACATAAAGATTGTTTTCGGAAGACATAAAGACAAAAAGAACATATTTTTAAAAGGATATCAGTAAAAGTATGATTTATGGATACGGAACAATTGATTCGACAAGTCATTCAGTGCATTTATAATGTACGACATAAGCTTCCGGCAGGGTTCTTGGAAATAGTCTACAGAAATGCTTTATACATAGAGCTGAAGAAAAAACAACTTCCTGTAGAAACCGAAGTTCCCATTGAGATTTACTATGACGACATTGTCGTTGGTAATTATCGGGCAGATATGATTGTGGGAGACCGCATTATCATTGAGATTAAAGCTGTACAGGCTTTGTGTCAAGCCCACGAAGTACAACTTGTTAACTACTTAACAGCAACCAAAATTGACAATGGACTGTTGGTAAACTTCGGTGGAGAGACTATCGAAATTCGAAGGAAATATAGACTTTATAGAAATAATATTAAATAATAACGGCAGGACCTCATCATCAAAAGCACAAAAGGTGTATAGCAAAAGAAAAGGCTAAGCTTGCGTAACAACAAGAAACACGCAATATGTCTTTAAAAATTATGTCCTTTTTGTCTTTATGTCTTGTCCTCCTGTCTAAATATCAAACAAGACAATGGGAAATATTAAATTAGACACTACTAAAGCCGTTCTGTTCCTTGGCAAAGGCGCTGTAGAAGGCTTTGAAGCAAAAGCAAGAGCGGCACAGGAAGCACTTGAAAACGGAACTTGTGCAGGTAACGACTTTTTAGGTTGGCTTCATCTGCCTTCTGAGACAACAGATGCTTTTCTTGACGAAGTTCAGGCATGCGCAAACACACTGCGTGACAAGTGCGAAGTGGTTGTAGTAGCTGGCATTGGCGGCTCTTACCTCGGCGCTCGTGCCGTTATTGAATCGCTCGATAATTCCTTTTCATGGCTCGTAGCTGACGGAAAGAACCCTGCTATTGTTTATGCAGGTAACAATATTGGCGAAGATTACCTGGCAGAATTAACCGACTTTTTGAAGACAAAGAAGTTTGGTGTTATCAACATTTCAAAATCAGGTACAACTACTGAAACCGCACTCACTTTCCGTCTGCTTAAGAAACAGTGCGAGGCACAACGCGGAAAGGAAGAGGCTAAAGACGTTATTGTTGCCATTACAGACGCTAAAAAAGGCGCCGCACGTGCAGCAGCTGACAAGGAAGGTTACAAAACTTTTGTTATTCCTGACAATGTAGGCGGTCGCTTCTCAGTGCTTACTCCTGTTGGATTGTTACCTATTGCCATTGCCGGATTCGACATAAAGGCATTGATTCGTGGCGCACAAGACATGGAAAAAGCAGTTGCTTTAGATGTTCCTTTCGCCGAAAACATGGCAGCTCAATATGCTGCTACACGTCAGGCTCTGTACACACAAGCTGGTAAGAAAATAGAAATCATGGTGAACTACCAGCCTAAACTGCACTTCCTAGCAGAATGGTGGAAGCAGCTTTACGGAGAAAGCGAAGGCAAAGACAACAAGGGAATATTCCCCGCATCATGCGACTTTACTACCGATTTGCACTCGATGGGCCAGTGGATTCAAGAGGGTGAACGTAGCATTTTTGAGACCGTAATCTCTGTAGAAGAGCCAAACCGCAAGCTGCTGTTCCCACATGATGAAGAAAATCTTGACGGATTGAACTTCCTTGAGGGCAAACGCGTTGACGAAGTAAACAAGATGGCCGAACTGGGCACACGCGTGGCACACGTTGATGGCGGTGTTCCTAACCTGCGTTTAAGCGTTCCTCAGCTCAACGAATACTACATTGGACAACTCATTTACTTCTTTGAGATAGCATGTGGTATTAGTGGACTGATTGAGGAAGTGAACCCATTTAACCAGCCTGGCGTCGAAGCCTACAAGAAAAACATGTTTGCACTGCTCGACAAACCTGGCTATGAAGCAGACAGCAAGGCCATCAAGGAGCGTCTTGCAGCAGAGAAATAAAAGCTGATTTCTACCTAAAAGGTAGATAAAAGCAACCTATAACTATCGACCTTGCAAGAGAGCCAGATGAAGAATCGGGCGATTCTTGGGGTCGATATTTTCATCAATAATGTTTCTTATGAATCTTATTCAGAAAGCTATCTGCAAATACAACGACAGTATTGCTCGCGTTTTCCCTGATGAAGGAGCCGTTTTCAGCCCTAAAACAGTATTATTTGATATGGACGGCGTATTGTACGACTCGATGCCTAACCACGCCATCGCATGGGAAGAATCGATGAAGAAGTTTGGCATTACGATGACAAAAGCCGATGCTTATGCCACTGAGGGCGCGCGAGGCTTTGAAACCATACAGCATTTTGTGAAGCAACAGCAAGGTCGGGACATCACACGCAAGGAAGCAGAAGCCATGTATGAGGAGAAGGCACGTATCTTTCATACCATGCCTGACGCCCCTATCTTTGACGGAGTAAAGGCTTTAATGGAGAAGATTACAGAAGCAGGATTGACCATTAACATTGTTACAGGAAGTGCGCAACGACAGTTAATTGACCGATTAACGCATGATTTTGGTGAGTTTCTCACTACCGAGCATATCACAACAGCCTTTGATGTAAAGCACGGTAAACCAGCACCCGACCCTTATTTAACAGGACTGAGCAAGGCTGGTGGACTAAAACCTTGGGAGGGTATTGTGATAGAGAATGCGCCACTTGGTGTTAAGGCAGGGGCTTCAGCAAATATTTTCACCGTAGCTATTAACAGTGGGCCGCTGCCTGACAGCGTACTTACTGAGGCTGGAGCCAATATTCTGTACCAGCATATAACAGAATTTTGTGACGATTGGGAGCAATTCATCAAAGCATAATTTAGGATTACGATCCCTCTTTCGACAGTCGGATACATATAATATGGTACAAAGGGTGTAGCCAACAATTATTTTTCTTCATTAAATAATGTTGTTTCGTTAGGTCATGACGAGGAAAAAACCTTATCTTTATCCCCTGATTATGCGGAAATTTGTCTTTATCCTATTCCTCTTTGTTTCGTTCGAAGCTATGGCTCAGAACGTAGAACAACCCCGAAAGAAGCTTGTTGTGGCCGACATTGAGACGCGCATACCTCTGCGTAACGCTGTTGTCATCACAACAAAAGGCTATCGCGACACTACCAATTACAGAGGAATATGCTACATTCCTGAAAATTTCGATACACTTACTGTGTATCGTGCGTCCTATCTTGTTGAAAAATTATTGCCCAACGAAATCAAGGACACCACCTATCTTATACCTTCAGGCAAGAGCGTTAAAGAAGTAACGATATGGGGAAAGAGCACATCAAGTCGATTGACAGAGGGTATTGATGAGATGAAAAAGCGCATGCTCCCTAACGCTAACGGCTCAGGCGTTGTCACATCGTTTGATTTTGCTCGCATGTTAGATTCAAGATATAAACGCGATCAGAAACATTTAAGAAATGTCCGACAGAAGTTTCGCGAGATGGATCAAACAGAAGATCCGATAGAAAAGGCTTATTTGCAAGCACTCGAAGAGAAAAAATATCAAGAGGAACTGAAGAAAAAGGAAGAGGAACGCAAAGCTGCCTTACAACAAAAAGCGCAACAAGAAATGATAGAAAGGCAAAAAGCGACGAAAGA
Source organism: Prevotella sp. (assembly GCA_013333285.2). Taxonomy (GTDB): domain Bacteria; phylum Bacteroidota; class Bacteroidia; order Bacteroidales; family Bacteroidaceae; genus Prevotella. Next base: position 5,642 of record JABCPF020000030.1, on the reverse strand, counting down.
ACAGGAGCAAAAGGAGGATAAAAAATAAAATGATTGATTACGAAAAACTAAGAGATAAACGCATCGCTGTGCTATTATCGGGTGGCGTAGACAGTAGTGTTGTTTTATACGAATTTGCACAACGGGATATTCATCCTGATTGTTTCTATATCAAAATTGGACCTGAAGAGAAAGAAGAATGGGACTGCAGTTCGGAGGAAGACCTCGAAATGGCAACCGCTGTAGCCCGCCGTTTTGAGTGTAGTTTGCAAGTAATTGATTGTCATCACGAATATTGGGATCAGGTTACACGCTATACTATGGAAAAGGTTAAAGCTGGTTTTACCCCTAATCCTGACGTTATGTGCAACCGTCTTATTAAATTTGGTGCTTTCCATGAAAAGAAAGGGCACGACTATGACCTCATTGCCACTGGACATTATGCTCAAACTGAGGTTATCGATGGGCAAAAATGGCTCGTAACTAGCCCCGATCCCGTGAAAGATCAAACGGATTTTCTCGCACAGATTTACGGCTGGCAGCTTCAGAAAGCCATCTTTCCCATCGGCCATTTTGTAAAGAATGAAGTGCGCGACATTGCAGAACGCGAGCATCTTATCAACGCGCGCCGAAAGGATTCTCAAGGCATTTGTTTCCTTGGGAACATTGATTACAACGAATATGTACGACGTTATCTCGGTGAAAAAACAGGAGATATTATCGAGCTTGAAACCAACAAGAAGATTGGAGAACATAAGGGTTTATGGTTCCATACGATTGGACAGCGTAAAGGTCTTGGCCTTGGCGGTGGTCCTTGGTTTGTAATTAAGAAAGACGTTTCGCAAAATATTTTGTACGTTAGCCACGGTTACGACCCCGAAACAGCTTATAAAAAGGACTTCTTTGTACACGATTTCCACCTTCTTACCGATGCACCTCAACCTGCAACAGGTCCAAATCCAGAGGGTATTCCAGCTGATTGGATTCGTATTACTTTCAAAATTCGCCATACTCCAGAGTATCATCTTGCATGGCTTGAACCGTTAGGCAAGTTAGTTTCCGAAGAAGGCGGAAAGGCAATTATACATTCTGATGAGAAGATTCATGGCGTAGCGCCTGGTCAATTTTGCGTAGTTTACGATGAAAATCATCATAAATGCTATGGATCTGCCGAAATTTTCATCGAATAAAGCGGTACTTTTATCCTCTGTTTTCTTCTTTGTTACAAGCCATTTTCTACATCACGGCTTTGCTCCAACAACATTGACAACAATAGAAAAAAGTGAAATTAAAAACCAATATTGAAACCAAATACAATGGAAATCATCAAAAACGATAAGCTTTGTGTGGCTATTTCGCCCAAAGGTGCGGAATTACAAAGCATCAAAGACACCAACGGGAAAGAGTATTTATGGCAGGCCGACCCACGTTTTTGGGAACGACATTCTCCCATTCTCTTTCCTATCGTGGGCAGCTTATGGAACGGACGCTGCCACATTAACGGCAAAACCTACGAGATGGGGCGCCATGGGTTCGCGCGAGACTGTAATTTTGAACTTGTGGGTAAAGGTGAATCAAAGGCCGTTTTTGCTTTTTCCAATAATGAAGAAATCCTAAAACGATATCCTTATCAATTTAATTTGGCGATTAGTTACAAGCTTGACGATAACCAAATACACGTCACTTGGCATGTCGAAAATACAGATGATAAGACTATTTATTTCCAAATTGGCGGTCACCCAGCTTTTAATCTTCCCGACCTTCAGCCAGAAGAACCTATCCATGGGCGCCTACGCTTCGACTGTGATAACCCTATCCGTCGTTTCGCTACGGTGAAAGGTTGTTTGGATCGCGCCCGTCACGAAACAGTAGAAACTCAAAATGGTGTATGGAAATTTGATGATAGCTCATTTAATAACGATGCTATCGTCTTTGATCATAGTCAGCTTCGCCGTATAGAATTGCTGAATGCAGCTGGCGAAACTGAAGTAAGTGTCGACTTTAAAGCCCCTGCAGTTGGTATCTGGACGCCACATGGAAAGAACGCTCCTTTCATTTGCATCGAACCTTGGTATGGTGTAGCCGATGTGGCTGAGTTTGAAGGCGATATCCGCGACCGCTATCTTATGAATCAATTGCTACCAGGAGCCAGCTTCATGGCCCAATATACAATAACGATTGGATAAAAAAACGCGCGAAGCCTTTTTTTAATAGGCTTCGCGATATTTTCCTTCTTCCTTATCTTCGAGCATTGAGAGATACGACTGATAGCGGCTCTCCGCAATATAATGCTCTTCTACAGCCTTGCGCACTGCGCAACCCGGCTCATGTGTATGCGTGCAATTGTTAAAACGACAATTGCTTGAAAAACGGAAGATTTCTTTAAAATAGCCCGATATTTCTTCTGGCTCCATATCAAAAGTACCAAAGCCTTTGATACCCGGTGTATCAATCACATATCCCCCTTCTGGCAGTTGGTGCATCTCAGAAAAGGTAGTTGTGTGCATTCCTGTATCGTGGGCATCACTTATTTCTGCCACTTTGGCTTGCGCTTCTGGAATGAGAATATTCATCATTGTTGACTTTCCCACTCCCGAATTGCCACTAAGCAGTGTCACTTTATCTTTTAGTAGAGGAAACAATGCTTCTACACTCTCCCAGCCTTTACGGTTATCAGGCTCATTATCTGCAGTTATATCGTCAGCACAATAGTCCTGTACCGCCGATATTTCATGACACTCATAGCCTATCGTTTCGTATAGCGTCACCATCATTTGCTGATAGCGACGCTCGTCCTCATCAAGAAGATCTGTTTTATTAAAGATAAGGATTACAGGAACCCGATAGGCTTCTGCCGAAGCCAAGAAACGGTCAACAAATGTCGTTGACGTTTGTGGACGTTTTACCGTTACCACAAGACACGCTTGGTCTACATTGGCAGCTAATATATGACTTTGCTTTGAGAGGTTCTGCGACTTACGAATAATATAGTTACGCCTGTCGTCAATGGCCGTAATAAAGGCCGTACCCTCAGCATTTTCAGCTATATCTACATGGTCGCCTACGGCTACGGGGTTTGTAGAGCGGATACCTTTCAAACGAAAGTTTCCCTTAATTTTACTCTCTACCAGCCTCCCGTCGTCCGTTTTTACTGTATACCACGAGCCCGTATTCCTGACTACTACTCCTCGCATCAGCTTTATACGGTCATAACTTCCTTCTGCTTGTCAGCCAGAATTTTGTCAATTTCCTTAATAAATTTGTCATGAAGTTTCTGCAGGCTATCCTCTGCATCCTTCTCCACGTCTTCAGACAGACCGTCCTTTATCGCTTTCTTCAGCTTGTCCTTATAATCAGAACGAACGTTGCGCACCTGCACTTTGGTCTGCTCTCCAATCTTGTTACACTGCTTTACCAGCTCTTTACGACGCTCCTCTGTAGGCTGTGGCATGCGTAAGATAACCATTTCGCCGTTATTCTCAGGTGTTACACCTACTTCACTATCCATGATACCTTTTTCAATATCTTTAATAGCCTTGCGGTCCCATGGGCGTATAGTAATAGTACGTGCGTCAGTAACTTGCAATGCTGCCACCTGATTCAATGGCACCATCTCGCCATACGACTCAACGCGCACGTTGTCAAGAATGGCAATATTGGCACGTCCAGCACGAATGCGTGCAAGCTCTTCCTGAAGGAACTTTGCGCTTTTGCTCATCTTGCTCTCTGCGCTTTTCAAAGTCTCTTTTACGTCTAACATATTTGTTTACTTTTAGTTATTATATTCACAAAATTAAAAAGTTTTTCCTGAAGTGGCAACTCTTTTCACCGAAAAAACATCAATCGTATAGCTGACGCGCCACAATGTCAGCTATCTGCTCTATATAACGTGCGTCAATATCGTCGAACGCATTCAGGCTTCGGCTGTCAATATCAATTACTCCCTTCACTTCTCCCCTATTCTTTATGGGGACAACTATCTCCGAACGGCTCTTGCTCGAACAAGCTATATGCCCACGAAATTGCTCAACATCAGGCACAACAATGGTCTGTTCTTGCTCCCAGCATGTGCCACATACGCCTTTTCCGCGGGCAATATGCATGCAGGCTACTGGTCCCTGGAACGGACCGAGCACCAGTTCGCCCTCTGAAACCATATAAAAACCTACCCAAAAGAAACGCTCACCAAACGTATCGCGCAGGGCCGCAGCCGTATTAGCCAACACCGCCATGTAGTCATGCTCGCCTTCAAGCAACGCCAACAGCTGCCGAACAAGCTGTTTATACTGTTCTTCCCTGTCGGTCATATTCACAGGCTACTAAGTTAGTAAGGTCTACAAATTCTTGAACGCTCAACTGCTCGGGACGTCGGGTCATTACGTCGTTGGTGAAAAAATCAGGAGCAGGCATCGTCTCCTTGCTGAAAAGCTGCTTGAGTGACACTCTCAACATTTTGCGACGCTGATTAAATACCGCTTTTACCACACGTTTAAACAATGCTTCATTACAACCTAAATCAATTACACCGTTACGTGTCATACGAATAACCGCGCTCTTAACCTTAGGTGGCGGATTAAACACATTTTCGTCAACGGTGAACAAATATTCCGTATCATACCAAGCTTGTATCATTACACTGAGTATACCATACGACTTATTGCCTGGCCGAGAGGCAATACGCTCGGCCACTTCACGCTGTATCATGCCCGTACAACAAGGTATAAGCTCCTTGTAATCAAGCATTTTAAAGAATATTTGTGATGAAATATCATAAGGATAATTGCCCGTTAATACAAACTGGCGACCACCAAAAATAGTATTGAGATCCATGCGAAGGAAGTCTTCACCTATAATATTATCGTGTAGTTTAGGAAATGCTTCGTGCAGATATGCAACACTTTCTGAGTCGATTTCTACCGCTTTAACCTCACGTGGCTTTTGTACAAGGTACTGTGTGAGTACACCCATACCCGGCCCAATTTCAAGAACGGGAATATCAGGACAGGCATCAACCGTATCGGCTATGCGACGCGCAATGTTCAAGTCGGTCAGGAAGTGCTGGCCTAAATTCTTTTTCGGCTTTACTTGCTTCATACAGCTGTATTGGCTTGTTATGCTACAAAATTACGAAAAAAAGAACAATGCCCTGCCCTTTCAGTCAATTTTATATTGCAATGACATGAGAAACGTATCTTGGCCTTCTTTTATTCTACAAGTATGATAGCGCCATCATGCATGCTATTTCTATCGTAAAAATAGAGTTTACCATTACGAATTATTTTTACAAACATCGCTCTGAGAATTCAATATTTACTAACAAGCCAGCACATGGTTGCAAATAAAACAAAACCGAGCGATTATTTTAAACTGCTGACATTCAAGGATTTAAACAACTCCCAACTATAAAACCCAAAAACTATCATGCTTATAACAGCATCTTTAGCATGTAAAAGCTTACCGATTACGACGTAAACGCAGAATGATTACGACATAAAGGCAAAACCAATGGAGTGTAAACGCAAAACGATTACGATGTAAAGTGGAAAAGCCACTCTACTTTGACTCCTTTGGGCAAATAGAATTTGCTCACTTTGGTCACAATATTATTACCCCTTGTAAAGTCCTGGTGTAGGGGTCAATTTTATTTTACCCTTTTAGAGACT
>JABCPF020000029.1 GCA_013333285.2 Prevotella sp. | reverse complement strand
TTTCCCTTATTTTTTACTTTTTACCCACTTAAATTTGTACTTTTGTGATGACATTATACAGGCACAAGTGCATTATGCGTCAAAAGTTTTTTAGATACCGTTTTTTAATTCTTCCATGCCTCCTTCTTGCTTTTGCTTTGGCATGGCTTATCGTAAGAGCTTTCCCTGCCAGCGAAAACGATATTCGTCGCTCGTCTTGTTACGTTAACGGACGGTCAGAATTATGCCTCTTTGCTCATGGCGACACCCTTGTTTTAGCTTCCGATTCGGTTCACATACAAGGCGTATGGATAAACCGTCACTGGTGGTGGCCAAGCTGTGATGGGCGTGTTCTTACTATCGCACAAGGCCCTACGCCTTTACTTCATGGGCATATCACTCATAAAGACAGTATAAAACAGTTTATCGAACAGCAAACCGACTCGATTGCTCGCTTGCTGAAGCGCAAGCTTGTTGAGCAAAAAGAGCTGGCCTATTACCTGCGTAGCCATGGCGTTATTGACGAAGGCTATACACAAATAGCTACCTATGCCAGCATGCAGAGCCGCGAAACCGACTCGCTACAGCGTGTTTACAATAAACAAAAAGCCTTTCGTTATACCCAAGATGCTAAGCTTTTCCACAAAGGTTCTTACCAAGTGGCATGGTATGACGCCAATGGCGAACTACAAAAAACGGGCTGTGAGCCTATTTATACGCCACTAACCCAACTGCGTCAACCTGTTATTTTACATACCTTTCGTTTTATCAAGCCTTGGGGTGTTTACGCGGTGCGCAATGTTCCATGGGGCGTTTCGCAACACAAAAAAGTGCTAACTGTTACCCTTTCGGCAACAGGCTCGGCCGAAAACTATCGTGCTGTACTCACCAAAGGCATATACGAGAAACACGGCAAACACAATTTGCCCCAGCTTTTTGCCGTTGACGGCAGTGCCGTATTTACTTTACACGGTCGCTTTATTGGTATTGTTTCGGGAAAACAAGTTAAACAATAAGAACAATTTGCATCGTCATGAAATTGTTTACCTCTCTGCATCATATCACCACAACTGCATTAACTGCCCTTCTTTTGCTGGGTAGCTGCACCACCCGACAAAGTGATGTAACCACCCACACGTCACGTTCAGGACTTACCTACGAAGGACAAATTGTCAACGGACAGCGTGAAGGACTTGGCGTTTTGTACCAAGCCGACTCGATTATTTACGAAGGCCATTGGCATAAAGGCTTACGACACGGCAAGGGGTGGACACGCGACTCGTTAGGTAGAAAAATAACAGGCTGGTGGAATAACGATACACTTGTTACGGGTACGCGCCACGACTCGACAGGTATTTACACAGGCGAGTTTAACCAACGCCTGCAAGCCAATGGCTACGGCCACTATCGCGATACGCTTGGCACTTATTTCGAAGGGCAATGGAAGAACGATGAACGCACAGGCTTTGGCTTTTCGTCGCAGCATCGCTATTTTCGCGTGGGCGAATGGAAGCACGATGTGTATAAGGGCGAGCGCTTAAACTATACCTCCGAACGTATATACGGCATTGACATCAGCAAGCACCAACACGTCAAAGGGCGTAAACGGTATGGTATCGACTGGCCTAACCTGCGCATTACACATTTAGGTTCGCTCTCGAAAAAGAATGTAAGCGGAAACGTCGACTACAAGATATCGTTTATTTTCATCAAGTCGACCGAAGGAAAAATGCTTCAAAACCCTTATTACGCTGTCGACTACGTAGCTGCACGCGCCCATGGTTATCCCGTCGGAAGCTACCATTTCTTTACCCATCTTTCAACAGGGGCCGACCAAGCAGCCTTCTTTCTGAAGAACAGCCATTTTAAAAAAGGGGATCTTCCTCCTGTGCTCGACCTTGAACCACTGCCCAGTCAAGTTAAGAAAATGGGCGGAGCGGTTGCCATGTGGCGCAGAGTGAGAAACTGGTTACAGATAGTTGAGAAACGAACAGGCATGCGACCTATTCTGTATATCAGCCAAACCTTTGTCAACCGATATTTAGATGCCGCACCCGATATTAAACACAGCTATCCTGTTTGGATAGCACGCTATGGCGAATACAAGCCTCATGTTAAACTGTGGGTATGGCAATTGGCACCCGACGGACATGTAAAGGGCATACACGGACACGTAGATATCAACGTGTTTAACGGCTATCAGAGCGAGTTTCGTCAATGGAAGGAAACCTACTCTAAGAAGTAAGTTCTTGCGAAAATAACACGATTACGGCGTAATGGCAAACCCATTACGCCGTAATTATTTTTTAAAGCCTGTAACAATCTTATTATAAGACGTTTACAACACACCACAAAGGGGTTACGATTTCGACGTAATCGCAGAACGTTTACGATGTAATCGGAATGTGTTTACGATGTAAAGGTTGGGCGTTTTCGACGTAATCGAAACACGATTACGACGTAAACGCAAAATTACAATTCCATAAACCAATTATAAACCCTGAATTTCGGTGCAATAAACACGAAAAAATTACCGTCTGCCGTGTACGATTATTCGTTCTCTGTTCCGCAGTAAGGGCAACGTCCCTTGTGCTGAAGTTTAGTTCCACAGTTACCACAGACATAGCGTGCCCTACGTCGCATGTACCCTCGAAGCGCTAAAACAAAGTAGGCTATCAGCAGCAAGTAACCCACATAATAAAGTGTGGTAATGCTAAACAGAATATAATTAACCGCGCAAACTGCTACTAAGCCACCCAAATAAAGTATGGCTTCACCAAGGGGTAACGCGTGTCGCACCTCGTCAGCAGCAGCTAAAGCTACGATTAGCATGACCCAAACCGAAAGTAAGAAAGCCCCTAACACCCATGGAACACTGAACGGATTAAGCGTTGGGTGGAAATAAAAATGTTGCCATAGCTGTGGCGCAAACATCTGAAGTGTAGCGTAGAACGTGGCCGAAGAGGCTACAATAAGGCAGAGCAACGTAGGATAGAACGAGTCGATATCATGGAAATGCACAATATAGGCATGCTGGCGGAATACCCACCACAACAGATAGCTTGCACCAAACACTACTACGATAATCAGGAATATAAGCGTATGGACATCTGAGAAAGTTGAAATAAACTGAGAAATAGGGTCGTCGGGCATGACCTTTGGCAACATATTACACTCTCTGCTCCACCCAAAGGCCGAAGTATCATTGGCTAATTGTACCCAAACAGTATCAATACTATCAGCTGGCATAATACGAATATCGGCCACAACAAGATGTTCGCCCTTCTTCACGCTGAACGTATCGGTTTGCATTCCATTCAAAGTCTCTTCTGGAAGCTGGCGAATAAGGGGTAAGCTATCTGCCTTGACAACAAAGTTATAGTTGTTGGTATAGTGATGAGTTGAGAAGAACGATAACGAATCCATGAGGCGTTCGTTCATATGAAAGGCTTGCGGAAGCTGATAATTCTTCGCACCGTGCTGGTAACAACCGCTTAAAATCATTGATGCCATCAACACCCAAACCACTAAAAAACCATGTCGTAGCTGAAGTTTTTTCATTATTTTCTTCTCCATTATTTAAATGTTCACCGTACAAGTATTGCCTATTTTGGCGAACTATCTGGATTGACGGCAACAATATTCATTTGACATTCGTCACACTTAAAATCAAGACGGAAGCGCCTGCCATCGCCTAAGCGCAAGTGTAAAGGCTCACGCCATTCGGGCTTTCGGCCACCACGACGCACACAGTAGCCCATCGTGTAACGTATGCAATGGCGACATTGCATCAGCGGACCAGCAGCATCGCTCTGCACTTCAAAAGCAGGGGTGTCAACTTTCAGTCCGTGTGCTTCATAAAATTCGCGCGCCAAATGGTTGGATACGTTAAATAGGAAGGGGTGCTTCTGATATTCAGGCTGCCAGAAATGTGCAGCCGTATTGGGACATTCTGTCATATCAAGCGCGTTTTCAGCATGTCGTTGTTGCGCAACAGCGTTCAATAGTTCGCGTGTAAAAGCCGTAACCGCGTCTTGTCGTAAGCCAGAAAGCAGACTTGAGGGTACAAAAAGATTGGCTGCATCGGCCGAAACATCTATCTCTTCGGCTTTAAAAGGTGTATTGCCTAACTTGCCAAGCTGTTGCCGTATGTTCTCTATCTGTGGCTTTCGAGCCTCTTGATGTTCAAAGTTTATTGTGGTATTTACTTCTATTTTCGACGGCAACGACATGTGTTGCAAGCTCATCGTCAAACTAAAACCACCATCAACAGCTGCAAAGCTCAAATGAACGGGTATCTTGCGTTCGGCAGTAGGGCCTGCCAATTGATGCGTAAAACTAACGTCGTGATTGCGATAAAGCTCCATGCCGGGCTTTAAACCGCGAGGCATGCGGAACGGAAAGAGACGGTTTCCAACGGCACGATTAACACGGAAACCTTCTAACTGGTGGTCGGAATTGAGAAAACACAGTCCGTCGCCATTCGCAAAAGATGCTGTGCTTGATACATTAAACGAGTCGGCTCGCATCTCTTTCACATGACCTACTAATTCGCCAAGAGCCTTCGGTGTATCAGGTGAGGAGATGTCAGGACGACGCCCTTTCAGAAAATAAGGGGTGTAACCACGATTGAATGTCTTGCGCAAATCGGACTCGAAACGATATTCAACCTTTCCCAACGAAGCACGACAATAGTCGGTTGGGCGCTTACGCACAAGCTCGTCAAGGCGACGGCTATAAGCCGAAACAACATTTTTGACATACTCAATATCTTTTAAGCGACCCTCTATTTTAAACGAAGATGCACCCGCATCGGCAAGAGCTTCTACGCTATTCACCTGATTCATGTCCTTCAATGATAACAAATGCCTATCGTGTACAATCTGCTTACCATCGGCATCAATCAAATCGAACTTCATTCTACAGAATTGTGCACACTCGCCTCTGTTGGCCGAGCGGTCAAAACAGTGCTGTGAGACATAGCAAACACCCGAATAACTCACACACAATGCACCGTGAACAAACACCTCTAATTCAATATCGGGTACGGCTTTGTGAATGGCCGAAATCTCGTCAAGAGAGAGTTCGCGCGCCAATACGGCACGTTTGAAACCCAAATCACGTAGCCATTGTACCTTCTCAGCGCTGCGCGTGTCACACTGCGTCGACGCATGAAGAACAGGAGCTGAGCCTATTGTGCGCAGGGTTACGCGGCGCATGGCGAGCGTTGCCATATCTTGAATAAGCACGGCATCAACGTCAGCTTCGGCCAATTCGTTCAGCAAGCTTTGTGTGCTACTTAATTCTTGTTCGTAAATAATGGTGTTGACGGTAACATAAACTTTAGCACCGTACTGATGGGCATAGGCTGCAAGCTGGCGAATATCATCAATCGAGTTACCAGCTGCAGCCCTCGCGCCCATTCGATCGGCACCAATATATACAGCGTCGGCACCGTGGTCGATAGCCGCACAGCCGCATTCGAGGTTCTTTGCAGGGGCAAGTAATTCTAATGTTCGCATGGAAAATAGGGGCGATTACTCAATTTCGTCAATGTTATAAGGCGTTTCTTGATAAACGTAATAGTTGATCCAGTTGCAGAAAAACAGGTTTGCGTGCGAACGCCATGATACAACAGGGCCTTTCGTTGGGTCGTCATCACGATAATAATGAAGTGGTTTGGCAACATCTTGACGTTTGCCAAAGTCGCGCTTATATTCCTTATCGAGGGTATCGGGCGCATATTCGAGATGCCCCGTTATGAAAAATTCGCGACCGCCACGCGCCATAATCATACTAACTCCACTTTCAGCTGATTCGGCAATTACTTGCAAAGCAGGTTCCTTTTCAATATCTGAGCGTCGCACTTCAGTATGTCGGCTATGGGGCATCATGAACGAATCGTCAAAGCCTCTGAAAATAGGGAGATCAGGAATAAGCGGATATTGGCGGAAGATTCCAAACTTTTTCTCATTCAATGTGTACTTCGGAATGTCGTAAAAATGATACAATCCTGCCTGCGCTGCCCAACAAATATACAGCGTTGACGTAACATGCGTGCGAGCCCAATTGAATATTGACTTGATTTCTTCCCAATATTCAACATCTTCAAAGGGCAGTAACTCAATGGGAGCACCCGTAACTATCATGCCGTCCCACTTCTGAAGACTAAGCTCTTTAAAGCTTTTGTAAAACATTTGCATATGTTCTACGGGCGTATTTTTGGGTGTATGGCTCTTCAATCGCATAAAATTGATTTCGATTTGAAGAGGTGTATTCGATAACAATCTTACCAAATCGGTCTCGGTTGTTATCTTTAAAGGCATTAAATTCAGAACTACTATCTGCAGCGGACGTACCATTTGGGTATGCGCCCTCGTCTCATTCATGACGAAGATGTTTTCTTTTTTCAGCAGTTCTATTGCCGGAAGTTGATCGGGTAAGCGTAAAGGCATCTCTTACTTTAGGGTTTATATAGGCAAAGTTACGAAATATGTATATAAAACACAAATAAGGATGCAGAAACCTTTCTGCACCCTTATCTATGAGAAACCTCTGATTTTACTTCATCAGAAGCTTTATATCTGTATGTAAAAACAGGCTAATTGGAATTTACCAAAGCTGTAAACGCTCCTCCTCTGGAATATACATCTTGTCGCCTTTCTTCACACCGAAGGCCTCATAAAAGGCTTCGATATGAGGCAGAGCGCCATCAACACGCCATCTGCCCAACGCGTGTGGGTCACGTTTTACGCGGTTACGAATCTCTTTTTCAGTGATATTCTGTCCCCAAACGCCTGCATACGCAATAAAGAAACGCTGTTCGGGCGTGAAGCCATCTTTGACAGCGAGTGGCTTAACTGCCATATAGTTCTTTAGAGCATTGAATGCAACCTGAAGGCCTCCGTGGTCGGCAAGATTCTCTCCCAACGTAAAGCGACCATTACTATGCAGACCAGGTAATACCTCAATAGCGTCAAAGAAGTCGGCATATTGGTTTGCGCGCTTATCAAAACCCGCTGCATCTGACGCCGTCCACCAATCATGGAGATTGCCTTCTGCATCATACTGGCGGCCTTGGTCGTCAAAACCATGAGTCATTTCGTGACCAATAACTACGCCTATTGCGCCATAGTTGAAGGCTGCATCGGCTTTCGGGTCGAAGAATGGGCGCTGAAGGATACCTGCTGGGAAGCAAATCTCGTTAGTTGTAGGGTTATAATATGCGTTGACTGTTTGAGGAGTCATGTACCATTCTTCTCTATCAACGGGCTTTCCTGCCTTTTCTTCAATCATCTTCTTTAAAGCAAAGCGACGTGTATTAAGCACGTTCTCATAGAAACTCTTTGCTGGATCAATGGTCAGATTGCTGTAGTCGGTCCACTTTTCTGGGTAACCGATCTTCACATAAAACTTATCGAGCTTCTTGTGTGCGTTGGCTTTTGTCGAGTCGCTCATCCATGTCTGCGCGTCAATACGTTGTGCCAGACTTACCTGTAGGTTGTGAACGAGTTCCTCCATCATCTTTTTGCTTGAAGCAGGAAAGAAGCGTTCGCAGTACATTTTGCCTAAAGCTTCGCCCATTGCTTTCTCAACCTGTGTGGTTGCACGCTTCCAAAGAGGATAGTCGGCTTTGCGACCACTCATTGTTTTGCCAAAGAAGTCGAAGTTTGCCTCACGTATTTCGCTACTCAAATAAGAAGCCGAATGCATGATTACGTCCCATTCCATGATGGCTTTTAATTCGTCAGCGGTGAGCATTGACGACAGACGGTCATAGCCTGCAAAGAAGGCTGGCTGGCACACATTCATGTCTTGGATATACTCTGGCTTCACGCCCTGTGCACCAGTTAAGGCTACAAGCGGAATGTTGGGATAGTTTTCTTCAAACTGTTTCAACGTCATCTTGTTGTAATTAGCCTGTGGGTCGCGAAGCTCTGTGTTACTTTTCGACACCAAAGCCAACATAGTTTCGAAGCGGAAAACAGCATTAGCCTTTGCTTCTGCTTGCGATTCGCTGAAACCATATAAACGGAACATACGAACGAGATGCTTCTGATAAGCCTCGCGTATCGCTGCTGTCGCCTTGTCGTTATTGATATACCAGTCTTTCTGACCAAGCGTAAGACCACCTTGCGATAGCGTTAAAATATTCATCGTTACGTTCTTTTCGTCAGCTCCAAAGTACGTTCCGAAAGGTACTCCATAGCCAAAATCGGCATACTTTAGCTGCAAAGCACGAAGCGCATCAATATTATTTGCAGCTTCCATTTCGTCTAAAATGGGCTTAACTGGCGCCAATCCTTCACGGTCACGACGAACAGAATCGGTTGCGAGTTTATAAAAGTCGCTCAGCTTTCGCTCTGTCGTTCCGGCTTTATACTTCTTTTTTGACAATGTGGTAAGGATAGAATTAACCTGCTTATTCACATTTTCTTGCAACATGTCAAAGCTGCCATAACGACTGTATGCTGCAGGAAGCGGGTGGCTTTTCTGCCAACCACCTGTTGCGAATTGATAAAAACTATCTACTGGTTTAACTGATCTGTCAAGATTTGACAGGTCAAGACCCGACTGGTTCTGTGCGCTAACGCCTATCACTGGGGCAGTAACGAACATCAACATCGGTAGAAAATTCTTCATGTTCATGATATGATTGTATTTAAATAATGATTTAATTTTATTTATCTAATTTAGCCAAGGGACTCCAATGCTTCCGAAAGCTCCATCCATTGGTTATTTTCACGGTCGAGCGCTGCTTGCGTAGCGGTGTACTCATTCACCAATTCCATGTTGGAAGCATTCTTAGGATCCATCAACAAATCGTCGAGTTCCTTAATTCGCGCTTCCAAAGCCGCGATCTTTTTCTCTGCTTCTTCTACAGCTCTTTGCGCCTTACGTATTTTCTTTTGTTGCTCTTTATGCTCTTGATAAGATAACTTATTGCCTGCATTTTCGTCAGCAGAAGCTTGCACAGGCGCCGATACCGCAGGCTGTTGAGCCACAACAGAAGAAGCAGAACCGCTTGTCTGACCTTCGCCCAATGCTTCATGAATGCTCTCTGCATGATGTGCACGAAGATAGTCGTAAATGCCACCGAGATGCTCGCGCACCCTACCCTCGCCAAATTCGTACACTTTTGACACCAGTCCATCGAGGAAATCACGGTCGTGACTCACAATAATAGCCGTACCATCAAAGGCTTTAATTGCTTCTTTTAGCACGTCTTTCGATGGCATATCAAGGTGATTCGTTGGCTCATCAAGGATAAGAAGGTTCACGGGTTCGAGCAAAAGACGAATCATTGCCAACCTACTGCGTTCACCACCTGAAAGTACCTTCACGCGCTTTTCAGACACTTCACCACCAAACATAAACGCACCCAAAAGATCGTTTATCCTTAAACGCATTTCGCCTGTGGCAACTTGATCAATCGTATCGTAAATAGTAAGACTCTCATCTAACAATTGAGCCTGATTCTGTGCAAAATAACCAATCTGCACATTGTGCCCAATCTTCAGATTTCCACTAAATGGAATCTCACCCATAATACACTTCACGAGCGTTGATTTACCCTCACCGTTCTTACCCACAAAGGCTACTTTCTCGCCGCGTTTGATAGTAAGGTTTACATGTTCAAATACCGTTTTAGGCTCATAATCCTTACGAACATCATCGCAAATAACAGGATAGTCGCCCGAACGCAGGCAAGGGGGAAACTTAAGATGCATAGTTCGGTTGTCGACCTCGTCAACTTCTATCGGCTTTATTTTCTCCAACTGCCTAAGACGCTGCTGCACCTGTATAGCCTTTGTAGCCTGATAACGGAACCTATCCACAAAAGCCTTGATATCAGCTATCTCTTTTTGCTGATTCTCATAAGCGCGAAGCTGTTGCTCACGGCGCTCTTTCCGAAGCTCAAGATATTCATTATACTTTACCTTATAGTCTTCAATATGACCACAAGTAATCTCAAGCGTTCGGTTTGTTATATTATTAATGAACGCGCGATCGTGACTAACCAGCACAACTGCGCTGCTACTGGTCTGTATAAACTGTTCTAACCACTGTATACTTTCGATATCAAGGTGGTTCGTTGGCTCATCAAGGAGCAACACATCAGGCTTTTGTAACAGAATTTTTGCAAGCTCAATACGCATACGCCAGCCGCCCGAGAACTCGCGCGTAGGGCGATCAAAGTCGGTGCGTTCAAAGCCAAGACCCGTCAATGTGCGCTCCATCGACGCCTCATAATTCTCACCTCCCATCATCATAAAGCGGTCATGGGCCTGCGTAAAGCGATCAATAAGCTCTAAATAATCGGCACTTTCATAGTCGGTTCGCTGCGACATTTCCTCCTGCATACGGTCAAGGCGAGCCTTCATTTTGGTATGACTCACAAAAGCTTTGCGCGTTTCTTCGCGCACAGTAGTATCGTCCGACAGTTTCATGACCTGCGGAAGGTATCCTATTGTAGCCCCACTGGGTATGTTTACAGCTCCTGAAGTGGGGCGCTGAAGCCCACACAGTATTTTAAGCATCGTAGATTTTCCAGCGCCGTTCTTTCCTACTAACGCAATGCGATCGTGGTCATTAACCACAAAACTAACGCTTTCGAAGAGCGGGCGCACGCCAAATTCTACCGTCAAATTTTCTACAGAAATCATTCTTTCCTTAGATATGTCTATGCGTGCAAAGTTAATAAAAAATATCGGGCTGGCCAACTACTGTTTTCAAGAAGCAATGGCGATGCCACGCATAAATAAAAAATCCACTCCTTTCGTGTTGAAAGGAATGGACAATATTTGTAGTTTCAAAGCCTCTCCTACATGAGGAGAAACAAGGGCTTGCACCCTATTGCTTTAACTATTTTACTTTACCTTGTCTACAATAGCCTTGAATGCTTCAGGATTGTTAACAGCGAGGTCAGCAAGAACCTTACGGTTGATTTCGATGCCTGCTTTGTGCAGAGCACCCATAAGCTGGCTGTAGCTCATATCCTGCAGACGTGCAGCTGCGTTGATACGCTGTATCCAGAGTGCACGGAAAGTACGTTTCTTGTTACGACGGTCACGGTAAGCATAGGTCAAACCTTTCTCATATGTATTTTTTGCTACCGTCCACACATTCTTGCGAGCGCCATAGTAGCCCTTGGTGAGCTTCAGAAGGCGGGTTCTTTTGGCTTTTGATGCGACGTGATTTACTGATCTTGGCATAATTTTTCTTCTTTAAACGTTCGACTAAAAAGTTAAAATTGCGATTAGCGCAGACAAAGCAAGTCGCGAACCTGCTTCACGTTTGTCCTATCAACCAATGTCTGATGAACAAGGTTTCTCTTCTGCTTCTTGGTCTTCTTAGTCAGAATGTGACTGTGATAAGCGCGATGACGCTTGATCTTACCTGTACCGGTGAATTTAAATCTCTTCTTAGCACCGGAGTTTGTCTTTACTTTTGGCATTTTTCTTATTATTTTATTAATTGATCTTACAGGTGGCAACGCATATACCAGGCGTTACGCACCCCTCTTTTTTCTTATTCTTCGCTGTCGCCTTTCAGCTTCAGCAGTGCCTCAGCACCTTTTGCATTATTAAGCAAACCTTTCTTCTCGGCCTCTTCTGCATCGCGTTCTTTATTATTCTCGCGTGCTGCAGCTTCAGCCGCTAAGCGGTCACGCTTCTGCTGGCTCTGCTTAGCAACACCAGCCTTTTTAGGAGCAAGGAACAGGAACATCTTCTTTCCCTCAAGCTTAGGTAGCTGTTCAACCTTTGCAAATTCTTCCAAATCGTTGGCAAAACGTAGCAACAATACTTCGCCCTGCTCTTTAAACAATATGGAACGACCGCGGAAAAACACGTATGCGCGCACTTTATTGCCTTCCTCAAGGAACTCTTTTGCGTGCTTCAGTTTGAACTGATAGTCGTGTGCATCTGTTTGAGGGCCGAAACGAATTTCCTTAACTTCAACCTTCACCTGCTTCTGCTTCATTTCCTTTTGGCGCTTTTTCTGCTGGTAAAGGAACTTACTATAGTCGATGATTCGGCAAACGGGCGGCTGTGCATTAGGAGAAATCTCCACAAGGTCAACGCCTTGTTGACGAGCCAGATCTAAAGCCTGGCGTGTAGGCATCACATCAGAGCCATCGTCACTTACCACTCGAACTTCCCTGGCATGGATTTGACCATTCACCCGGTACTGAGTCTTCATATTGTCTTTCTTCATCCAACTATTTTAAGTATCTATTTTATTTACATATCGGCACAACGATGCCAATACAGCGTGCAAAATTACAAAAAACTATTGAACAGGCAAAAGCTTTAGCTTGTTTTTTTGCACATAATTGATAATCTCTTCCTTGCGTCTATCAAGCTATTGTCTCAACTTCTTGTATGAACAATACGACTATTATATCATTCTGAAACCATAAAACACCCCTTGCTGTTCATCGCCTTTTGCATTAACGAGTTATGGCTCAGCGTTTACTACCTAACTGCTTTTCGATTACAACATAAGGGTGTGAGTATGGCGGTCGCAGTACACGTTATACGGCGGCCGTCACACCCATTGTACCACGAACGTCATACAATGTGTACGACAGCTGTCATACAACCACCATTTGCATGAAAGCACTCTTCCACAACGCTGCAATACACCATACTTTATATCGAAATATACAATGAAAAATAATAGTACGGGCTACCTACAACCTTTTTAAGAATTAACTCCATCAAAAGAATGGATTACAAAAAACGAAAACGACTCTGTATCATATTTTTGATACAGAGCCGTAATAATAATATATCTTGCAATTAACCTTTAAACAAAGGCGTTATGCGTACAATTAATTCTTGTTATCAACAGCCTTAAGCTGGTCAGCAACCTCATCGATAATGCGCTGCGCAAACGCTTCCATCTTCATAGAAGCCTGCTCACCACCACCCTGCTGACGCATTGAAACGAGTCCGTCTGCTGCCTCTTTCTCGCCTACAATAATCATATAAGGAACACGCTTAAGCTCGTTATCACGAATCTTGCGGCCCACTTTCTCGTTACGATCATCAATATAAGCACGAATATCCTTTGAGTCGAGGTAGCGTTTTACTTCCTCAGCATAGTCGTTATACTTCTCAGAAATAGGCAGAATAGCAACCTGATCGGGTGTTAGCCACAATGGGAAATGACCTGCCGTATGCTCAATAAGCACAGCCGTAAAGCGCTCAAGCGATCCAAATGGCGCACGGTGAATCATCACAGGAACCTGTTTTGAGTTATCCTCTGCAGTGTATTCCAAACGGAAACGCTGTGGAAGATTATAGTCAATCTGTATAGTTCCCAACTGCCAACGGCGGCCAATGGCGTCCTTTACCATAAAGTCGAGCTTAGGACCGTAGAATGCAGCTTCACCAATTTCTTCGTGAGCGTTGAGTCCTTTCTCTTTACAAGCCTCGCGAATAGCATTCTCGCTCTCTTCCCAAATTTCATCAGAGCCAATATATTTCTCTGTATCCTTCGGGTCGCGCAATGATATCTGAGCCTCGTAATCGGTAAAACCAAAGATTGAGAACACCTTTTGGATAATATCAATTACCGATTCAAATTCAGCCTTTACCTGATCAGAGCGTACGAAAATGTGCGAATCGTCCTGAGTAAATGTACGTACACGGGTCAAGCCATGGAGCTCACCGCTCTTCTCATAGCGAAAAACGGTTCCGAATTCAGCTATACGAAGTGGAAGGTCTTTGTAAGAACGGGGTTTACGTGCATACACTTCGCAGTGGTGAGGACAGTTCATTGGCCTCAACATATAAACCTCATCTTCCTCTGGTGTTTCAATAGGCTGGAAGGCGTCCTTACCATAATGCGCCCAGTGTCCAGAAGTAATGTAAAGGTTTTTAGAACCAATTCCTGGAGTAATTACTTCCTGATAGTTGTATGGTTTCAGCACACGGCGCAGCAATTCCTGCAAGCGTAGACGAAGCTGTGTGCCCTTAGGCAACCAGATTGGCAGGCCTTTTCCCACGCGATCGGAGAACATAAACAGTTCCATTTCTTTTCCAATCTTGCGGTGATCGCGCTTTTTAGCTTCTTCGAGCATAACGAGATATTCGTCCAACATCTTCTTTTTCGGGAACGAAATACCATAAATTCGTGTCATCTGCTCACGCTTAGCGTCTCCGCGCCAGAACGCACCGGCAACGCTTGTTATCTTAACAGCCTTAATGGCTCCTGTGTTAACGAGGTGTGGACCGCGGCAAAGGTCGGTAAAATTGCCTTGTGTATAAGTACTGATTGTGCCATCTTCAAGGTCTTCTGCAATGTGTTCCACCTTGTATTGTTGTCCATCAGCTTCAAATTCCTTGATGGCATCGGCTTTTGAAACTTCTTTACGGACTACAGGCTCGCTCTTTTTTGCAAGCTCCTTCATTTTCTCTTCTATCTTCGGAAAGTCATTTTCCGAGATCACTTGGCCCTCTGCAGGCATTACATCATAGAAGAAACCGTTCTCTATTGCTGGACCAAAGCCAAACTGAATACCCGGATAAAGTTCCTGAAGCGCTTCAGCAAGCAGGTGCGCCGACGTATGCCAGAAGGTGTGTTTTCCCTCATCATCATCAAACTTATAAAGCTGAATGGTGGCATCTTCCATAATAGGGCGGTTCAATTCTTGGGTTTCTCCATTAACCCCGCAAGATACAACGTCACGGGCGAGAGCCGGAGACAGACTCTCAGCAACTTGAAAACCAGTTACGCCCTGTTCATACTCACGAACAGATCCGTCTGGGAATGTGATTTTAACCATATTACAAATTAGTTTGTTTAAATCGCGACAAAAGTAACATTATTTTTTGGACGACCCAAGAAATGCTTTGAAAAAGGGGCTATTTTTTACTTACTAACGGTCTTTCCATTAGATAGTTTCTTGCTCAAAGCGTAAGCATCGTAGAGGCCTAATTCGCCTGCGCGGCTGAAATCGCGAAGTGCTTCTTTCTCTTGTCCTGCATAATAGTGGGCTAATCCGCGGTTATAGTAGGCCTGAGCCAAACGCGAATCAAGCTTGATGGCACGTGTATAATCGTCAATTGCTCGCGAAAAATTCTTCTGAGATGCGAATAAATTGCCTCTATTATAATAAATATAGGCGTTCTTTGGCGCCTTTTGCAGAGCCACAGCAAAGTCTCCTTCCACCTGCGAAAGCTTCATATTGACATTCTGTCCTTTCGAAGCCTCATAGTCGTTTAACATTTGCTGGCACACCGCACGCCCCCAACGTCCCATTGCCGACGTCGAATCGAGAGCTACAAAATCATCAAAATCAGAGATAGCATCGCTATAATTCTGTGCTTCTGCATACGCAACACCACGCTGCAACAGCAACGAAGCACGAACTTTTGCGTCTTTTTCCTCCTGAATTCCTGCCGTCAGAGCATCAATAAGCTGGAACACTTGTTTCGACTGTACATCAGTAAGACCTTTTCGCTGTTGATTACATGTCAGATAAAGCTTACGCAAAGGCGCTTTCTTCGTATTGAAATGTTCCAACTCCGAGTCAAAAGCCTGTCCGTCTTCCACGCCATTTGTATAAGTAAAATAAGAAAGCTGATACATCGGCAAGAACGCCATCTCCACATCGCGATTTTGTACAGCGCCACGATATGTGCCCTTATACTCATGTTCTACCGTCGGACGGTCCTCTACAACAAGGTCATTATATTTATTCAAATCAATTTCAGAACGTTTCCTTACTTCGCGCAACTTCTTCTGACTCCAGCGTTGTTGTATACCGATATGTTTGTCCATCTGCGCCCTAAAGATACGGAACTCGTCCATTTCTGCCTGATTGGTCATACCCAACCTTCGATAACAGCGCGCTCTATTAGAAAGACCCGCCCAGAAATTTGGGAACTGATTAATCACCATCGTGTAATCACGAATAGCCTCTCGCAGATTACCGATGCGCTCGTTTAGCAACGCACGGTTATAAATAGCCATAAAATTCTGCGGTTCCATCTTCACAACGAAGTCGAAATCAGCTACAGCACGGTTATCGTCGCCAAGCTGAACGCGAAGTAATCCGCGGTTATAGTGTGCAAGAAAATTCTGTGGATCGAGGTCAATAGCGAGGTCATAGTCGGCCATTGCCCCTCTAAGGTTATTCAAATTCAATCGCGCAAGGGCACGGTTTACGTAGTTTTTCACCACCTTTGGCCGTAAATGGATAACGCGAGTTAAGCAAGAATCGGCCGTTCGCCATTGCTTACGGTTCAATGCAATATATGAGCGAGTAGTCCACGCATCGCCGTTATAAGGGTCAATATCCAAACTTTTCGTCAAACAATAATCGGCTTGTGTGGTGTCTTTTTTCTCAAGATAAATCTCAGCTTTGAGCGAATAGGCATTCGCTGTCTTCGACCAACGCTTGATTATGGTATCGGCATCGAGCAGCGCTTGGTCGTAATCCTTCATATTCAACCGACAGATTGCTCTATTCATCCAGAAGCTTGGCACTGTCGAATTTAGCTTAATGGCACGTGTATAATCGGCTATTGCGTCAGCATATTTGTCCTGACGAATACGCGAAATTGCTCTAAGGTCGAATATTTGCTCGATATAAGGATTCAACTCGATAGCACGCGACGCATCACTTTCTGCACCAACATAATCGTCTAATGAGAATTTAGCCACTGCTCTATCGTACCAAGGGAGCCATAAATAGGGCTTTAAAGCCAGCACCTTGTTAAAGTATTGAATAGAAAGCACATAGTCTTCGTAGTGTAATGCAACCTCACCGCTCGTAATTAAACGGTCTACATTATACTGCGCATTGGCCTTAACAAAAGCTATTAAGGCAATCAACATGACAACTATCTTGCGTTTCATTGCTCTCGGTATTCTTAATCCTGAACTTCCTTCTGTTCTTATAGTAGCCTCGTTCTATTTTAAACAAGAAATAATCCCACCTTATACAAAATTATTTCCCGTTTTATACAAGATTTCGTTCTTCTTTCTACAGGACCTCTTTCTACTTGATAATTGGCTTCGTACGGTAACCTGCGCGAAACTTTCCCTGCGTCATCGCTTTAAGTTTATTGCGAATCATCTGTTTGCGGAAAGGCGAAAGATGATCAACGTACATCTTTCCCTCAAGGTGATCAAACTCATGTTGCATCACTCTTGCTGCATAACCATCTACCCATTCATCATGAGGTTGCAGGTTCTCATCGAGGTAAGTAACTCGTACTCGCGTAGGACGCACCACCTCTTCGCTTAATCCTGGTACAGAAAGACAACCTTCTTCCATTGCCACTTTACCCGATTTAGCGTCTACTTCCTGAACATGTGCATTAATAAATACATGACGATAGCCTGCATATTCTGGAAATTCGTCTTTCAGAATATCCAAGTCTATCACTACCACACGGATAGATTTGCCTATCTGTGGAGCCGCAAGCCCTACACCCGAAGAGGCTGCAAGCGTCTCAAACATATCAGAAATAAGTTCTGTCAAGCCCGGATAGTCGGTAGGAATATCCTGTGCAACCTTTCGCAAAACGGGCTGACCGTAAGTATAAATAGGTAATATCATTTTATTGAATTCATGTAATCCTGAAGGATTATCGTAGCACTCACCTCGTCTACCAATCCTTTATTCTCTCGTCTTGTTTTCTTTTTTACGCCCCCTTCTAATATGGCTCGATGGGCCAAAACAGAAGTAAAACGTTCATCGTAGTATTCTATCGGAACCTCAGGACAGGCTTTTCGCCAACGGTTGACGAAATTTTCAACCCGCACTAAGTTCTCTGAGGGCTGCCCATTAGGCTGAGTAGGCTTACCAATAACAATTCGTTCGACCCCCTCTCGCACAACATAGGCTGAGAGAAAGTCGAACAAATCTTTGGTTTCTATCGTTGACAGACCACCAGCAATAATCTGTAAAGGGTCAGTTACAGCCAACCCTGTACGCTTCTTGCCATAGTCAATGGATAAAATTCTTCCCAAATTGGTCTATCGAAATTAGTTTTTAAACAGCAACCAAGCGTCGCCAGTTTTATTAAATTTCGACCCTCTGATTGCGTTACGGCTCTGTACAGCAGCACCCTTGTCAGCATAAGTACCACAGATTACGCGATACATGTTCACCTTTGCATTGTATACAACCTGTGCGTCATAACCAGCTTGCTTCAGCGTGCTCTGAAAACCGAGCGCATTAGTCTTCAAGCCAAACGAACCCACAACAACGCTATAAGGGAGTAATCCTGAGCCATCGATCAGCGTTACGCTCTCTTGACGTACAGGAGTATCGTCAGCCTTAACTACTGTCGACTGGTCAGCGGGCTTTACAACTAAAGGTGTAACAGATGCGGTTTGGCCAACAGCAGGCTGTGTTGCTTGTGCTGTTTGAGCCTGAGCCTCCTGTGCTTGTGCTTTCTCATACATCTTTTTGTACGCACTCTCTTGTGATTTACAACTTGTAAAAGCAAATGCTACACAGAGGGCTGCGCCCATAACCATATATTTTCTCATCACTAATAAATTATTAAGATATTAATATTTCAACGTTAAAAGGCAGTATTCCTTATGTGGGCGAAATTACAAAGAATTCCACAAAAATAACAATCGCGAGCGCATAAAGTTTGTTAAATCATTTAAAGACTACAGTTTTAACAAAAAATATATATGAAATTGCTATATATTCATACCTTTATCGTTATATTTGCAGCACTGAAAGATATTTTTAAACAGAAAGGAATTATTATGAAGACTTTAGGTTATCTTGGCGCTTTTGTATGTGGCGCTCTTACTGGTGCATCACTCGGACTTCTTCTTGCACCTGAAAATGGCAAAGATACACGTAACAAAATTGCATCGGCTGTTGACGATTTTTGCAAGAAACACGATATTAAGTTGAACCGTCGTGATGCAGAAGACTTTGTTGAAAACATTAAAGACGCAGTAGATAACGAAATGGCTTAACAGCCTTTCAGTTTGAAAACTGCTTTCAACACACACTAATTATACCAGTTCTACACCCTTCACGCTTTGCGCCTACGAAGGTGTAGAGCTGGTATTTGCTTTATAGCAGCTCGGCCCTACGTGGCATATTTATTTACATAAAGAGATTATAATGTTCTCAAACGACCAAAATATAGAGACCATAAGCCAACTAGTTGAAACCGTAAAACATTATGTCGGCCTGCAAAAAGAGTATATTAAGCTCGACTTTGTAGCGAAAGCGGTACGCATTATGACCGCAATCGCCATAACTGCCGTATTGGGTTTTCTACTGGTTCTTATGCTTATCTACCTCAGTTTCGCTGCAGCTTTTGCCCTTGCACCTGCAATGGGTCATGTGGCTGCATTTGCAACTATCGCGGGCCTTTATTTTATCGTGTTCCTATTGTTTCTTATTTTCAGAAAACAATGGATTGAACGCCCCCTCGTTAAGTTCTTAGCCTCGTTGCTGCTCGAGTAGAAAATACCGTTAAAGCAACAGGATTTATAGCAAGAAAACGTACAAAGATGAACGAAAATTTTTCACAAACACCTTATACTTCCATTCAGGAGATTCAGTCGCGCAAGGCTCTTTTGCGTAAGGAAATTCAACAAGACAGTCTTAAAATAGAAAATCAGTGGCGCTCACTGTTTCAGAAACCTGTAGCCTTAAAAGCTAATGCTACGCCTGCACAGCGTATCGCCAGCATTTTAAGCATGGGCACAGGCGTTCTCGACGCTTTCTTATTAGGGTGGAAACTTTACCGCAAATTTAAGTAATAAATATAGTTCGGGCCGCTGTTTATTGCAGCCAAGTCCCTACACTATAGGCTACACGCAGGCCCATTACGCTGTAACGCTTAGGCGTTTTCAACCAAATGCGTAATCTTTTAGCACGTACGGCTCCCCTTTCGGCGGCCGTCGTCAGCGCGTATGGCGGTCGTGGTACAACGGGTACTACAACCGCCATACACTTTGTATTACGGCCGCCGCACTTTGACCTTTTCAGCACAAACAAGTTGCCGTAAATCCAGCAAGAGTTAAGAAAACTATCGTAATCCCATTAGCTATCAACAATAAAGTTGCAACCTTGCAGTTGCAACTTCTTTATACACAGGCTTTTTACATGGAATAAAAAGCCTTAAATCTTTTTCGCTTACTCGTTTAAAACGCTATCTCTTGGCCATCATAGGCAAACTCAAAACCCTGTGGCAAACGCAGGCTGGCTTCGTCATGCAGTCCTATTTCATGCGTAAGGTGCGTAAAATAAGTATGTTCAGCCCCCACTCTACGCGCAAAATCAATAGCCTCATCTATCAGCATATGACTGTGATGCGGCTTTTCCCATCGCAAGGCATTGACAACAAGTATTTTTACCCCTACAAGAAACGACAATTCTTCATCGTTAATCGTTTTCATGTCTGTGATATAAGCCAAGTCTCCAATGCGGTAACCGAGAATGGGAAGTTGCCCATGCTTAACCTCGATAGGCATAATTTCGATATCACCTATCGTCAGAAGCTCATGCTTATTTAGCGTTAACAGATTAAAGGTTGGCACGCCCGGGTACAGTTTTTCAGTAAAACAGTAAGGAAAATTATGTCGCACTGACGATACCGTATCTTCGTTACCGTACAAATTTATGTCGCCAAACGTTCCGCAAAAAGGGCGCAAATCGTCCAATCCACCAACATGATCGTAATGCTTATGGGTAAGCAGCACTGCATCAATCTTTCTAAACTCCAAGGGCATCAGCTGCATTCGGATATCTGGTCCGCAATCAATCAACACGCGTGTGCTACGCGTTTCAACCATCGCAGCTGTACGATAGCGAAAATCGCGCGGGCTATTGCTGGTACAAACCTTACATTTACAACCAATGACAGGCACGCCATTGGAGGTGCCTGTACCTAAAAAACGAAACTTCATTTTTGTCATACCACGTTAACCTCTGGCTGTATATCAAGGCCAAACGTTGCCTTAACATCGTGTTGTATAGCTTGCATCAGGTTAACAATATCCTGTCCTGTAGCACCGCCTTCGTTGATAAGTACCAACGCTTGTTTGCTATGCACGCCAGCTTTACCCAACGATTTACCTTTCCAGCCGCAACGTTCGATAAGCCAACCTGCTGGAATTTTATAGCGAAGAGCACGCGAAGTATCCGCTTCGCTTACCGAATTACCTTCGGCATCAACCATAAAATAGCGTAAATCGGGCGTATTTTCTTTTAATTTTCTAAAAGTATCCTCGTCAATTATCGGGTTCATGAAGAACGAACCAGCGTTACCTGTCACTGCGGGATCGGGCAATTTCTCTTGACGAATTTCAATAATCGTCTCGCGAAGCTGCTGTGCGGTAAGGTGCGCTACATCAATTTGCATCTCTTCAAGCTTGCTACGAATGTTGCCATAATCAAGCAAAGGAACAAAATTATGCGAAAGACGGTAGGTTACATACGTAATCAAATAGCGGTTTTTCCACTCATTTTTAAATCGGCTTTGGCGATAACTGTAATCGCAATCTTCCACTTTCAACTTAACAACTCGCCCTGAAGCCAATTCCACAGCCTCTATTTCGGCTATAAAATCTTTTATTTCGGCACCGTAAGCACCTATATTTTGCACAGCCGAAGCACCACATTGGCCTGGTATTAAGCTTAAATTCTCCATGCCATAATAACCATGTCGCACCGCGTAATCAACAACATCGTCGAACGTTGTGCCTGCCCAACATTTCAAATATGGCACATTTGTACCAGCCTCCATGATTACAGCGACGTCGAATCTGCTCTCAGGAGTAACGACCTTTCCGTCAAAATCGCGCGTTAAAAGCAGGTTACTGCCGCCGCCCATCAACAACATACGTCCGCCCGCAGCTTCGTTATCGCGTAGCTCAGATGCCAAAACCACGGCATCTTTCTCACTTTCAAACACAATTAATTCGTCACACTTTTGGTCTATACCAAACGTGTTGTATTGCAATAACGACTGATTTGGGAATCTTTTCATGGGCATTGACAGTTGTCGTTATCCCGCAGTTTAACTATTAAACTTAACCAATTTCCATTGGCCGCCAATCTTACGGAACGACATTTCAATCTCTAAGCCGTTGGCAATACCGCGAATAATAAACAGTTTGCGGTCAGATTGGGTGTACTTTTGTCCGTAAATAATGTTGTAAAGTGTGCCACTTGGGATCAATCCAGGCTTGAAATCGGGCCACTGTTGCGGCATCATCACGCCACTAATCTGTGCGAAATCATCGTTTGGATCAGGCGCAGTAAACTGCACTTCATGGGCCATACTCTTGATTTGGAAAGCGCTATCGGTGGCAAATTTATTATAAAACTGGAGGAAACTAGCGTTTTGATTCTCGCGCATTGGCACGTAATTCATTGATGTAAGCATCCATTTCCCGTCAATTCTATTGAACAAATATTGCTGAACCATGTTCTTATGGAAGAATATTTTTTCAATAACCGCGTGGCTAATTGTAGTATCTTTAACCAGCTTCATTTGCTTAGCATTGTCAAAGATAAGCGTATAATAGTCCTGACGCATGAAGAAATGCTCCATCTGCCATTGCTTTTCAGCTATCTTTTTCTCAATCTTGCCATTGCGATACACAGGCAATGGGAAGACAATACGCTTGCGTTGCAATTTACGATTGGCCGCAAAGTTGAACACAAAATCATCAAATAACTCATCGGCTGCTTTGGGCATGGGCGTCGCTTCAATCAGATTTTCAGCAGAATCAGCCGCAGAAGTATCGTGCAAAGCTGTGTCAACAACTGCCGAATCTATAGCACGGGGCTTACGATCTGTACAGCCTGTTGGCACGAAAAACATGACAACCAGAGCAAATAAAACTATAAGTGCAAAACCTTTTCTCATAACATACATATAAACTAAGGCAAAATTACACATTATTTTTTATATATAGTTTCTTTTTCATGATAAAATTCGTAACTTTGCAAGCACGTAAATAAAGAGATTTTACAACATGATATTAGACAAAATAGACGAGCTTCTCAAGGAAATTTCAACACTTTCGGCTAAGAATGCTGATGATGTTGAACAGCTCAGACTAAAGTATCTAAGCAAAAAAGGAGAAATAAACGCCGTAATGGCCGCTTTCCGCGACGTTGCACAAGAGCAGAAAAAGGCTGTCGGCATGAAGATAAACGAGCTTAAAACCGCTGCCACCGAAAAGATAAATGCGCTACGCGAGCAGGTAGAAACTACCGAAACAGGCACCGAAAGCATCGATTTAACGCGCACTGCATATCCTATTGGATTGGGCACACGCCACCCATTGACTCTGGTTAAGAACGAAATCGTTGACATTTTCCAACGTATGGGTTTCAACCTTTATTCAGGACCAGAGATTGATGACGACCAACACATCTTCACCATGTTGAATTTTGCCGCTGACCATCCAGCGCGCGACATGCAAGATACTTTCTTTATCTCTCGCAATCAACATGATGCAACAAAGAACGTTCTTTTGCGCTCGCATACCTCAAGCGATGAAGCCCACTACATGGAAACGCATGAACCTCCTATTCGTGTGCTGTGTCCAGGGCGCGTTTATCGCAACGAGGCTATCTCAGCACGTGCACATTGCTTCTTCCATCAGGTTGAAGGCCTTTACGTTGACAAAAACGTGAGCTTCACCGACTTAAAGCAAGTGCTTCTCACTTTTGCGCGAGAGATGTTCGGTGTCGACACAAAGATTCGACTTCGACCCTCATATTTCCCCTTCACAGAGCCCAGTGCGGAGATGGATATCAGCTGTAACATCTGCGGAGGTACAGGCTGTAACTTCTGTAAACACACTGGTTGGGTTGAGATTTTAGGCTGTGGAATGGTTGACCCTCATGACTTAGAGGCTTGTGGAATTGATTCTAACGTTTACACAGGATATGCTTTTGGTATGGGCGTTGAGCGCATTGCCAATCTAAAATACAGGGTTAACGACCTGCGCTTATTCTCTGAAAATGATACCCGTTTCCTTGAAGAGTTCCAAAGCGCTTTTTAAATCGCAAACATATAAGTCCACATGGGCTAAACAAATCAAGGCATCTGTAACACGAATAAAAGCGTTACAGATGCTTTTCTTTTTACAAAATCTTACTATTTTATAGCAAACACAACCTCCTACACTACATTTCACATTCTTCGTCTACACGCTACCTTTCCGCACATCAAAGGCTTTCCATTCTAACTTCCTTATTATTTGGTAAACTCTTTACAATACAATCGCAATACTTTTCTGTCATATTCGTCACTGTACGGCGAACGTCATACAACACGTATGGCAAGCGTAGTACAACACGTATGGCGAACGTCGTACAATGTGTACTACGACCGTCGCACATCAACACAAATATCATAAAAGGCAGAACAAAAGGTAATTTTCGCTTTTCGAAACCTATTTTTTCGTTGAAAACAACTTGGCTTTTGACATCGTTTTTTGTATCTTTGCATATATCTAATATTAGCTAATATGGAGAAACCCGTTTTCATTGCAGGCCCTTGCGTCATCGAGAACGCCGAACTGCTTGACATCGTTGCACGAGAGCTTATTCGCATCAATAGCAATCTGGGCACTGATATCATCTTTAAAGCATCATTTGATAAGGCCAACCGTACGTCTATACGCTCGTTTCGCGGGCCTGGCATCGAACGCGGATTACAAATGCTTGCCGACATTAAAGAACGTTACGGCCTGCGCATTATCACCGATATTCACGAAGCATGGCAGGCTGAAGCGGCTGGCAATGTGTGCGATGTATTGCAAATTCCCGCCTTTCTCTGTCGCCAAACTGACCTACTTGTAGCAGCCGCAAAAACGGGTTGTACGGTAAATATCAAAAAGGCCCAATTCCTTTCAGGGCGTGACATGAAATACCCTGTGCAAAAAGCGCTGGAAAGTGGTGCTAAAGAGGTATGGCTTACAGAGCGTGGAAACAGTTTCGGATATAACAATTTGGTGGTCGATTTCCGCAATATTGCTGATATGAAAGAGATAACTCCTACGGTTATTATGGACTGCACGCATAGCGTTCAGCGCCCTTCGGCAGGCGATGGCAAGACTGTAGGCGACCGCAAATTTGTGCCAGCAATGGCCCTTGCTGCCAAGGCGTTCGGTGCTTCAGGCTACTTTTTCGAGGTGCACCCAGAGCCAGACAACGGACTTTCGGACGCAGCCAATATGCTCGAACTGCATAAGCTTGAAGGACTTATCAAACAGTTATTAGCCGACAGCTGTGCGTAACAACAGCCATGACAGGCTTAAGCAGCAAGCTGCACAAACACTTTACGCAACTAAAAAGAACTAAAACACCCCTGTTTGAATAGTAAAAAGAATAACGTTTCAGCACAAACGTATTTTCGAAGTACGCAACAGACAATATTAAACCTGCAAAATGATGAAATCAGATTCGGAAAACAGATTGAAAAATTCGCTTAAATATGGCGAGCGTTGCATTCGCGAAGAGGCACAAGCCTTGCTTGATCTCATTCCGCAACTTGACGAAAACTTTGAGCGTGCCGTTGATTTGATATATCATTGTCGCGGAAAAGTAATTGTCACCGGCGTAGGAAAAAGTGGTAATATTGGCGCTAAAATAGCCGCCACACTGTCGTCAACGGGAACCCCTGCTTTCTTTATCAATCCGCTTGATGCCTATCATGGCGACCTCGGCGTGATGACATCTGATGACGTTGTGCTCGCTTTGAGCAACAGCGGACACACTGATGAGTTGCTGCGTTTTGTGCCGATGTTGCTGCATATGAACGTGCCTATCATTGGTATGAGCCGCAACCCCAACTCGTTATTGGCAAAATATTCAACCGTACATATCCAAGTGAAGGTTGACCATGAGGCTTGTCCGTTGAACCTTGCGCCCACCTCATCAACCACTGCTGTGCTGGCCATGGGCGATGCACTGGCTGTTGCACTGATGCAAGTGCGCGATTTCCGACCTCGCGACTTCGCACAATTCCACCCTGGTGGCGAATTAGGCAAACGATTGCTGACCACAGCCGAAGATGTTATGCGCACCGACGACCTGCCTATCATCTCACAAGACATGCACTTAGGCGAAGCTATCATTGAGGTTTCAAAAGGTAAGCTGGGGCTTGGTATATCACTTGACGACGAGGGAAGGGTGATAGGAATATTAACCGACGGCGATATTCGTCGTGCAATGGAGCGTTGGCAAGAGCAGTTTTTTAACCGCACTGTGAGCGATATCATGACGCGCAACCCGAAAATAGTGACTCCTCAAACTAAGGTTACTGAAATTCAGCGCGTAATGCACCTTCATAAAATTCACTCGGTATTGGTTTGCAATAAGCAGAATAAACTGCTCGGTATCGTCGACAGTTACGCATCGTCAATGCTCAATCAGTAAAAACATTAATATTTAGCACCTGTATCAGCAGGATAACACTACGTTAAAACAAATAGGAACTCACAAAAGAATGAGAGAATTTCATCGTTCAAAACGAAAACTTCTTACGGCTTTCATGATGGCTGCGATGGTCATCGCCACACTTCAAGGACATGCACAAACAAGCGACACGCTGGTAGTACGTGCGCTTGAGAGCAAAGGCATTCGCTTTTCTCACAACAACTCAGTAACCCTGTTGATGTCGGGGCAAGAGAAATTTGACGACCTTTTTAAAGCGATTGACCAAGCTCGCAGTTCCATTCACATGGAATACTTCAACTTTCGTAACGATTCTATTAACCGTGAACTGATATCTCACCTTGCGCCAAAGGTTAAAGAAGGTGTTGAGGTGAGGCTTCTGTACGATGCTTTCGGCAACATGTCGAACAACAGCCCTATGCGAAAGAAAGATATTGCTGCTATCAGAGCATTGGGAATTGAGATATACCAGTTCGACCCTATTCGCTTTCCATTCGTCAATCATGTTTGGTCGCGCGACCATCGTAAGATAGTTGTCATTGACGGATGCGTGGCATATACGGGCGGCATGAACGTTGCCGACTATTATATTAAAGGTACTGATCAGGTGGGTGAATGGCACGATATGCACTGTCGCATCGAAGGTGATGCGGTAAATGAACTGCAACGTATCTTCCTGCGTATATGGAACAAAACCGCTAAGCAAAATATTCACGGCCCACAATATTACAGAGGCTTGGGTGATATATCGTATTTTCACGGTCTTAAAACAGATAGTTGCCATTCGAGAGAGCACCAACAGGTGGGCATTATTAACCGAGAGCCCCACACATCAAACACCATTATTCGCGATTTCTACCTATCTGCCATTAACTCGGCAAAAGATAGCATCAAGATTATCAACCCTTATTTTACACTAATTGGCCCATTAAAAAGGGCGATTAAGAAGGCTGTTAAACGAGGTGTAAAGGTAGACATTATGCTTTCGGTGAAATGTGACGAACCGATAACGCCTGACTGCGGTTTCTACAACGCGCACAAGCTCATGAAAAAAGGCTGTCATATATGGATGTTTGAACCCGGATTTCATCACACGAAAATCATTATGGTTGACGGACGCTTATGTACTGTAGGCTCGGCTAACCTTGATTCACGAAGCCTTCGATTCGATTACGAAGAGAATGCAGTGATAATTGACAAGTGTGTTACAGCACAACTGGAACATCTATTCAATTCGCAAAAGGGTGATTCGTTTAAGCTTACTGAAAAGAAATGGAAAGAATGGCGCACGCCTTGGCAACGATTCCGTGCTTGGTTTGCGCATCTGTTGTCGCCGTGGCTATAAGTATGTGTAAAAGAAACTTCCAGTAGTATCGAATAAAATTATCAATATCATGAATAAGCGCCGCCCCATTAATCATGGAACGGCGCTTATTTTATTGTCACTATTCAAGGGAAAGAAATACGATTGGCTCTGCAAATATATGTCCCCTATATTATAATAGGTGTAATGTTATCGTGTAACATTACAATTTTACATTCGAAATATCAACCAAATTATTTACAATAGCATAAATGGTTAAACCAGCAGCAGAGTGGATTTGTAGCTTTCGCGCAATATTTCTACGGTGCGTAATAACCGTATTTATTGAAATACAAAGATGGTCTGCAATCTCTTTGTTAGTCATTCCCTGCACTAAAGCCACGATAACATCTTTCTCACGCTCCGACAATGTTTCCTTATTGTCGGGCTGTTGACTAATCATATTCGATATCTTTACGCTAACATCGTCCTGTCGTGACATCTTTTCCAGACGACGAATTGCAGGAATAAACAATTCCTCCTCAACGTGCGAATGCTGCTCTAACCACTGTTCGCAATTGTAAATATCGTATAAAGTGGCTGTGAGAAGGTTGTTACGTAAACCGTCAGAGGGCAGATACTTAATAATGATATTCTTTAATTCGCGAAGCTTTTTATCAATTTGACCATGATGTCTCGAATAAGTCTCAATATCATAATTAGAAGAAGCCACTCCGTTTTCAAGACCTTCAACGTATGGGAATACCGTTTTTTCCTCATATTGCATATGATTAATTACTGTGTGTGAATACTCATCGTACAGTCTCATAATCAAACGCGCTAAATTATCATTCTCATCGAGTGCTTCGACAAGCTTCTTACGAATATACGGAAGCTTAAAATGAATAAAATAATCGTGACTGGCTTTAAGATAGTGAAGCATGGTAGAGATAGACAATCGTTCAATATCGTCATATTCGCGATACCCATTTATCGTGAAGTTAACTATAGCAAGAAATGTAAAATAGTCAACTTTATGCTCCTCACAAACCTCTTTTACCGTCTTGTCTCCAAAGCCAAGATTAATACCAAACGACCCAAGGCTTTGTAATATATTATAATTATCTTGTATAATAGATATTAAACTATCAGTAGCTTCATACATTTTGTGGTTCTTCATCCTTGCATCTAATTTGAAATTTCTTTTTGCAAAATAAATAAAAAAAGACGAAAAATACGTATCGTACGGCATAATTTTTATATACATTACAATTAAAATACTTACAAATAGTGATATTGCGCTTTACCAATTTTTAGGTATTGCCATTATTATAAATACTATTTAAATTTGCAAACGAAATAGAACGAGAACGCAATAACTCCCCAAAATAAAGAGTGCGGTGATGATTACTACTCTCGTTCGTCACATTAAACAGAACAAATGGGTATTGTATTATACAGCTTCTATGTCACAATTTTATAATGTGAAGACGAGAATGCAACCAGAAATCCGCACTCTTTAAACACTCTGAATAATTTAAACTTATTGTAAATAATGAAGAATCTAACAACAGGCATTCTGTTAGGATTGTGTTTTATGGCAAGCACTTCTACTGCTTGCGCTCAGGTTAATGCGGGCGATTCGGTAATGAGTCATGCCCGTGGTCACCGTTTTAGTATAGGAGGATATGGCGAAGTGGCTCTCTCAAGGAACTTTTATAGCGATAATGTTTTCCGTTATTATGAGCCTGCCAAATATAAAAACAAAGGCTCGCATGGCCGATTTGACCTTCCTCACGTAGTAATCTACATGGGATATGACTTTGGTAAAGGCTGGAGTATGGGGTCAGAGATTGAGTTTGAGCACGGAGGCACAGGCTCTGCATACGAGCGAGAGTATGAAGAAGGAGGAGAATGGGAAGTAGAAACCGAAAAGGGAGGTGAGGTTGAATTGGAACAATTCTGGATTCAAAAAAGCTTTTCGCGCGCGCTTAACCTTCGTATAGGTCATATCGTTGTACCTGTAGGATTGAACAATGCTCACCATGAGCCACTGAATTTCTTTACAGTTTATCGTCCCGAAGGAGAAAATACGATACTGCCTTCAACTTGGCACCAGACAGGAGTAAGCTTATGGGGACGGTACTCAAAGTTTAAATATGAACTGCAATTCCTCGAAGGTCTTGATGCTATGCAATTTGATCGTGACGGGTGGATTCACAAAGGTTCACACAGTGCTTTCGAATTTGAACCAGCAAGCAAATATGCTGTAGCTGCCCGTATTGACTATTATGCTATGCCCGGTGTAAGAATTGGTATGAGTGGATATTATGGACACTCTATCAACAATACGTTAATGAACGATTCTCGCGAAAAACTCACAGGTGCTGTAAGCATTGGTAGCGTTGACTTTACATGGAACAGAAACAACTGGATTGTGCGTGGGCAGGCTACTTATGGACATCTTGACAACGCCTATGATGTGAAATACCTGTCAGGTCGTAGCACAAAGACGAGTCCTTACTCATCATCAGAAGTTGGTAAAAACGCCGTAGCCATAGGTATAGAAGCGGGTTATGATATGTTCTCGCAAATACAAAGTTTACGCGCTGACAAGCAAAAGATGTATATTTTTGGCCGTTACGACTATTACAATCCTTATATTCGTGATGCCCGTCAGGCCGCTTATACCTATGAAGAAAAGAACGTTTTACACTTCGGTGTAAACTATTACCCACTACCCCAAATCGTAGTGAAATGTGAATACGGCCACCGTTTCTTTAAGAAAATATACAACAACGAGCCTTCTTTAAACATAGGTGTTGCTTATGAAGGTTTCTTCCTTTAACACTTGTTTTTAGAAATATAACGTTAAACTTATTAATAAATTGACAATGAAAAAGCTATTCAAGAGTGTTTTGCTCCTTGCTGCAGCAGGAACAATGACATTAGGTTTCGGAAGTTGTTCTGACAACAACGAAGAATCAGGTAACGGAACTAACACTGCTACGGAAGAAGAGGTATTCCTTGGCAAAGTGCTCAGCAACTATGTAGATGCTACTGTAAACCCCACTTACAAGGAAATGGCGATACATGCCGAAACTCTTTATGCACAATTAAAGGCGCTTCGCGATGCTGTTGAGCAAGGAAATGCCACAGAAGCTCAGGTAAAGGCTGCCTGTGACTCATGGAAAAAAGCACGTGCTGCATACGAAAGCAGTGAAGCATTCCTCATGGGAGCAGCCTCTGACTACAATATTGACCCACACATTGATACATGGCCTCTCAACCTATCTTCTCTGCACGCCCTGCTTAAAGGTCCAGGACTTGCACAGTACACAACGGCTGACGATGCTGACAACATCAATAATGCACACGACAATCTGGGTAACAGCCTGTTAGGTTTCCACGCAATTGAGTTTGTAATATTCCGTAATGGTCAACCTCGTGCGGTATCGTCATTCAACAATACTTTCGATGATTATAACGATCGTGAGAATTTTACCGACATCAAACCAATTGACGAATTGAAATATGCTGTAGCAGTGGCAGGCGATTTAATGTATTCTACTTACATGATGGAAGTATGCTGGAGTGGCGGAACAGAAGCTCACAAGCAAGCTTTAAAAGAATTAGATTGGACTACTACCATGCCATCAAGTGATAAAACTTATGCTTGGAACATGACGAATGCAGGCAAACCTGGAAGTACTTACACCACTATTAAGGGAGCTATATCTGCTATTATCGCAGGAGATAAAGGCTGTGCTGGTATCTGTGACGAAGTAGGCCAGACAAAGATGGGTAAGCCTTACGGTTTGGGTACAACACCAGAGAATCAGCAATCTGACCCTAACTATATTGAATCACCTTTCTCTCATAACTCGTTGCACGACTTCTGGCACAATATCCAGAGCATCAACAACACATGGAATGGAAAATTTGATTTAAAGAACACATCGACGACATTTGCAGAATTCAGCTTTGCAAGCTACTTTAAAAAGTATAATCCTGAGTTGGGTGCAAAAGTTCAGAATGCCATTAACAAAGCACAAAGAGCTATTAAAGCATGTCCAGAGCCTTTCGTATTGAACTATGACAAGACCCATCCTGAGGTTAAGGCTGCTATTGACGCATGCACAGAACTTTCTAATATGCTGGGACAGGCTGACGAATATATTCAGCAGAAAAAGAAATAATATAACGTCGACAGGTTCTTTCTTTTTAAATAAGAGATGAACAAAAACAGAAAAAATGAGAAATAATTTTGCAATGATTCTTGTTGGAGCATTGGCCGTAACTTCGTTTACGGCCTGCTCTGATGATAATATTGAGCCTTCTTCACGTACAAGCTGGCCTAAAGACTCACTCAGTGTGTTCAGCGAGGCCGAATGGTTACCTGGTGGAGAAAAGGGAACTACAAGCAACGAACAAGGCTGTTATTCAAATCCTGTTCCACAAATAGAGGATAATCAGCAGCTCTATACGACGTTTAAGACTGGAGAATTGTTCTTCGAGCACGATGCAAACACCCTTGTAAAGCCCTTCTGGGGGCTGGGACCAGCTTACGTTCGTTCTGGTTGCGAATACTGTCACCCCTCTTATGGACATGGGAAAAGGCAGGACAAGTACCGCGCCAATACTATGGGCAACGGATATTTACTTGTAATTTATCACCCAACAGCAGGCACAGATGGAAATGGAAACGCTTATGCTGCGAACAGTTACATTACTGAAGTGACTGGCATGCCACAAACAAAGGCGGTATATCCATTCAAGGCGCCTATTGAAGAAAGCGGTATTCATATTACATGGAAGACAGCAACCGACGAACATGGCAACAAATTCCCCGATGGAGAAAGCTACAATCTGACTTATCCTGACGTATCAATTGATCGCGATGCTTTCAACACGTCACCCAAACCAGACAATTATGCAGTACGCCTTGAGTCGACAATTGGCATGTATGGTACTGGTTTGTTAGATGCTATCAGCCAGGATTCTATGAAAGTACAATACCAACGTGCAGCCCGCTATGCTACCCTTAATCCTGGAATGTGGAATGCTGGTGCCAATGATTGGGCACCTACAGCATGGTATACTTTAGCCGACGGTACCAAACGCATTAAGAAATTTACTTACGCTATGACGCGTGCAGCTCTGCTCGACGGCCCT
The DNA here is from genome assembly GCA_013333285.2 of Prevotella sp. Classification (GTDB taxonomy): domain Bacteria; phylum Bacteroidota; class Bacteroidia; order Bacteroidales; family Bacteroidaceae; genus Prevotella. The sequence continues at coordinate 26,005 of JABCPF020000029.1, read as the reverse complement.
GGCGCTAATGCTATATGGAATATTACCAATGTGACACGTTCTGACCGTCATTACCTTTACACATCAAAAGCATGGGCGAAAAAGATGAGTGAGGATCAAGATGTGATTAGAGAAATCAAGAGAGACGGTCAATCGGTAACATCTTGGTTGCATCCTTATTATGGAGATGGTACAGAAGCTGGTATCTCACAGATGGTAAACAAGTTGCTCGGACTGAATACAAACACTCCCGCTAACCGTGCAGACTACGAGAATTACATCATGAACAATGCTCCTTGGAACAATCAAGAGGAGATGAGTAATGAGAATTTCTATGCCTTTTCCGTTTGGCACCGTGGACTTGGAGTGCCTCGTGCCCGAAACTTAGATACAGAAGAGGTACAGCGTGGCAAAAAACTCTTCTATGCAATGGGCTGTACACACTGTCACCGTCCATCATGGACTATCAGAGACGACACTGGTTGGCTCGACCCAATATCACGCCAATTCAGCAGCTTAGGCAACGGAATGCCAGAGTATAGCAACACTGTTATTTGGCCTTACACCGACCTTGTTCAGCACAGACTGTTTATGGAGAACGACATTCGCACTGGCTGGTGCCGTACAACACCGCTATGGGGTCGCGGCCTTTCGGTTCAAGAGACAGGTGAAGGCTGTCGTTTACACGATAATCGTGCACGTAATGTGGTTGAAGCTATTATGTGGCATGGCTACAATAGACAAAGTGATGCTTATGCTACAACGCAGAAATTCTATCGCTTAAGCAAAGCAGATCGCGACGCTGTCGTAGCTTTCATTAACGCAATTTAAAATTATCATTTCATATCCGCCAGACAAAGCATCAGCTTGTCTGGTGGATTTTTATTGTCAACTGTACACTATTTTAATTCAATTTCTAATTTATGAGAAAGCTTTTACATTTATTTTTGTTATTTTTCGTCTCGATTTTTGTTTCATGTAATAGTAGCAATGAAGATGAAAACAACCAAAATGGTGGTACTTTGACCTTAGAGAAGGTTCTTGCGAACTGCGTTGACAACATCATTATACCACTTAATGCCAAGACGGCTTTGTACGCCGATTCAGCCTTTAACAGCATAGAAGCCTTAAAATATGGACAGTATGGGCAAAGTCAAATTGACAAAGCAGCTAATCTTTTTCTCAACATGCGACTGGCTTATGAGCAAAGCGAGGGATTCTTTCTTGGAGCAAATGCCAATTATACTATTGATTCTGATATCAACAATTGGCCATTAGACCATCACACTTTCGACCAACTCATGGCAAGTAACAGAAGATTGAATGACCCCGAAAACGAATCATCGTCTATCGTGGGTTTCCATGCGCTTGAATACATCTTCTTTAGAAACGGGCAAATTCGGAACTTTTCTGCAATTACTGAAAAAGAATTGACCTATGCAAAAGCCCTTATCAAACATTTAAGAATCAAGTTATTCCAAGTTGAATGTGGTTGGAACGGTGATAAAAGCAAGGAGCACGTAGCATTACTTAAACTTAACGGAGTACCATATTTAGCTCCTGACGGAACATCATACCGTAACTATATGCTTACGAAATTTACAACACGCCAGTTGGCTGCTGCACTAATTTCTGGTGATCATGGCCTTGTTGGTCAGGCCGATGAGGTTGCTTTTACAAAGCTCTTAAGGCCTTTCTCCGTCGACTCCTCCTACATTGAGTCACCCTACAGCCAAACATCATTACTCGATTTAGAGTATAATCTGAGAAGTATACGCTCCATTTGGTATGCAACTACAGATGGAACTCCTCAAAAAGGCAATGCTTCGTTTGACACCTATCTAAAGAAAAACAACCCCACACTGGCAACAAAGATAGAACAACAGCTACAAAAATGTGACGATGCACTGCGTAATATTCCAACCCCATTTGTAATTCATTGTCATGATAGTCGTGTAAAAGCGGCCAGTGATGAGTTTATTACGCTTTCGACTGTGCTCGGTGAAGCAGGAGATTATTTCCAAAGTCATTAAACACAAGACCTTAATCACAATCATCTTATATCAGTTTACATATTTAAAAAAGCATTATGATTAAAAAAATAACGACGGCATTATACGTTCTCATTATCGTATTGATGGCAGCTGCATCGATTATTGAAAACTATAATGGCACGCCTTTCGCCCATCAATATATTTATGGAAGTTGGTGGTTTAGCTTAGTATGGGCACTACTTGCTGGTTTTGGCATAGCATATTTATTGAAGCAAAAGGTTAGAAAATGGGATATCCTATTGCTCCATCTTTCTTTTATCATTATCCTTGCAGGGGCTTTACTTACACATATACTATCGTATAGTGGCATCATTCACCTCCGTGGCGACCAGCCTACAAACCAGTATTCTGAGATGATTTCAATGGAAAGAACAGAGAAACACACCCTTCCCTTCTATGTACGATTAGATAAATTTGATATAAAATACCACAGTGGGACTGAAGCTGCAGCTGATTATACTACACACTTTTCGATTATAGACGGAAGCAATACCATTCATGCGAAGGTATCAATGAACCGTATTTTCAATTACCGTGGCGTGCGATTCTATCAGGCTAGTTACGATACCGACAACATGGGCAGCTATCTTAGTGTTAACAGTGACCCATGGGGAGTTGCCGTTACCTATACAGGCTATGCCCTATTATTCTTTACGCTGTTGTGGTTACTGATTGATCCTAAAGGTACTTTCCGCCGTTTACTTTCATCTCCATTATTAAAAAAAGGTGTGTTAAGTATTGCACTACTTACTCTTTCCAGCATTACGCCACAACAATCGCGTGCTGCTACCACTATTGATCAGGCCACAGCAGCAAGCTTTGGTAACCTTTTTGTTAATTATAACAATCGCATTTGCCCACTTCAAACGCTGGCTATCGACTTTACAAAGAAAATATACGGAAAACGACATTATGGTGATGCCAATGCCGAACAGGTATTGATGAGCTGGATTTTCTATGCCAACCAATGGAATAATGAACCTATTATTAAGGTGAACAGCCATGAAATATGCACTCGTTTCAGCTTACCCGAATATACAAGCCTTAATGCTTTCTTTCATAATGGAGAATATACCTTAGGACGTTATGCAGCCGAATATCAGCAAGGACAAACTGATGCCTTTCACAAAGCGTGCGCAGAGATGGATAATAAAATAACTCTCATCATGCAATTACAACAGGGTAGCCTACTCACCATACTACCCGATACTCATGAAGGCAAAACAATGTGGTATGCACCATCAGATAGTCTTCCACAGCAATTAGGCCGAACAAAGATTCTTTTCTTTAAAAACATTTTCCCAATACTGTATCATCAAGTTACAACGGGACAGGCAACCACTGTACAAATGCTCATTGACAAGCTGGCTTTATATCAGAAAAAGAATGCAGGAAGCAGCTTACCGTCTAATAATCAGGTCAAAGCCGAGCATATTTATAATGCTATACCATTTGCCACCGTACTCTTTATTATAAACCTTACCTTAGGTTTTGTGGCATTGTTGCTTACTATTCGCAGAATGACCACAACGCATGCTTCCATAGTTTCAGCCACACAGAAATGGGCGAATCGTAGTTTACTTGCTATGCTTATACTATCGTTTCTTGCTCTCTCTTTCTCACTGGCATTACGTTGGCATATATCAGGCAACATACCTTTAAGCAACGGCTACGAGTCAATGCTAACAGTAGCTTGGTTCGTTCAGCTGTTAAGCATCATAGCTTACCGCAAAGCTCACATTGTTTTATTATTTGGTTTCCTGCTTTCGGGCTTCTTTTTGTTAGTTAGTCACATCTCACAGATGGACCCTGCTATAGGTCAAATGATGCCCGTTCTGAACTCTCCACTGTTAAGTATACACGTTAGCATCATCATGATGAGCTATGCACTACTTGCATTAACCTTTATATGCGGACTAACTGCTTTCATTATCATTGGTATTGACCGTATTCGTGGCGTTAACCAAACAAGTAAATCGAATACAGATATACAGATAGAGAGCCTGCAAGTGCTTAGTCGTTTATTCCTTTATCCAGCAGTAAGCACCATGGGATTAGGCATATTCATCGGTGCTATATGGGCTAACATAAGCTGGGGTACCTACTGGAGCTGGGACCCTAAGGAAACATGGGCACTCATTACCTTCATGATTTATGCTGTCGTTCTGCATACACACAGCCTACCTGTATTCGGAAAGCCTAGACCATACCATTTGTATATGATTATCGCCTTTTTGAGTATCATCATGACTTATTTCGGCGTGAACTACATCTTAGGCGGTATGCACTCGTACGCATAAGCCTGTTTTCATACATAACAAATAAGAACCCCGCCATTCTCTCAATGCAGAATGGCGGGGTTCCTTGTATTATCGTTTTGGGTGTTTTACCCTAACCCTGTTACTTACTTAGCATAAGCTACCGAGCGTGTTTCACGAATAACCGTGATTTTCACTTGTCCCGGGTAAGTCATCTCATTTTGAATCTTCGTCGCTATTTCGTCACTAAGCTTTATGCTTTCCTCATCGGTCATCTTATCAGCGCCTACAATTACACGAAGTTCGCGACCAGCCTGTATAGCATACGTCTTTGTAACACCGGGATAACTCATAGCAATAGCTTCAAGATCGTTCAAACGCTTGATATATGCTTCAACTATTTCGCGACGAGCACCAGGGCGAGCACCTGAAATTGCATCACAAACCTGAACGATGGGCGCCAACAACGTTTTCATTTCCACCTCATCGTGGTGAGCGGCAATGGCGTTAACAATATCAGGTTTCTCCTTACAGCGTTCAGCCATCTTGCCTCCAAGCAATGCGTGTGGCAACTCACTTTCTTCGTCTGGCACCTTACCGATGTCATGAAGCAAGCCTGCACGCTTAGCCTTCTTTGGATTAAGGCCCAGCTCCGATGCCATAACGGCACAGAGGTTAGCTGTTTCACGAGCATGCTGTAGTAAGTTCTGACCGTACGAAGAGCGATATTTCATCTTTCCGACAATGCGGATAAGATCGGGGTGTAAGCCATGAATGCCTAAGTCGATAGCGGTACGTTTACCCGTCTCTATGATTTCGTTTTCAAGCTGTTTCTTCACTTTCGAAACTACTTCCTCTATACGTGCTGGGTGAATTCGGCCGTCAGCAACCAACTGGTGCAGCGCAAGGCGACAAACTTCACGACGTACAGGGTCAAAGGCTGAGATGACAATTGATTCCGGTGTGTCATCAACCACGATCTCAACACCCGTTGCAGCCTCAAGGGCACGAATGTTACGACCTTCACGTCCAATAATACGGCCTTTTACTTCATCGTTATCAATATGGAAAACGCTGACAGAATTTTCGATTGCGGTTTCAGTAGCCACACGCTGAATAGTTTGAATAACTATCTTCTTAGCTTTCTGATTAGCATCTAATTTAGCCTGATCAACAACCTCGTTAATATAGCTTGCAGCGTCTAAACGAGCCTTATCCTTCATGCTTTCTACCAAGCGGTTCTTCGCTTCTTCGGCTGAAAGGCCTGAAAGTTCTTCAAGCTTAGCACGCTCTTGCTCAACCATTTTCTCTAAATCCTGTTGTTTTAAGGCCAACAGTTTTTTCTCATTTTCTATTCTTACTTGCTCTTGCTCAACTTCTTCCTTACGACGACCCAACTCTTCTTGGCGCTGATTGAGCGATATTTCACGCTGTTTCAGACGATTTTCACCTTGTTGAATCTTCTGGTTGCGTTGCTGAACTTCCTTCTCCAATTCGCTTTTCTTGTTCAGGAACTTCTCTTTTACTTCAAGCAGTTTTTTCTCTTTGATGACGTCAGCGTCCCTTTTGGCCGACTCAATCAACTGATTATATTTCCCGTTGATAACATAACGGAAAACAGCATAGCCTGCAATTCCACCTACAAATAAGGCAACTGCGACTGCGATTATTGTACCTATCATTTATCTTTATGGTTATAAATTATTCTCTAACTGAGCGTATCACTTCGTCTTCAACTCCGATTCGATTTCAGAAGTTAGCTGTTGGAGAATATCTGCATAAGGCTTAGTGTCGTTTCGCTGCAGTTCTCTTTGCAGGCGAAGACCAAGGTCTATCATAGCGAAATAAATAATTTCTTTATCGCTTTTAATACCTTTGAAATTAGAATAATAAATGTTCAGAAGCTCGTTTATGAGCTCTGCGTCTTTACGATACAGCGGTTCATCTTCGCGTGGAACATTAACTGTTACCACAGTATCGTAGATATTCAGCCTTATTGTAATCTTGCTTTGTTCGTCTCCTTGCATCGCTTCTGTTATTTCCCACTCAGGAGCGTGATACACTTATTGACATCTCTGATGAGCTTATTGACCCTTTTACGTGACGTTTCAAGGTCACCGTCGGTGACTTCAAGCATTTTTGCCATCTTCAGAGTGTCATAATCGCGACGGAGGCCTAAGAGTTTCTCCTCTACTTCACGAAGCCGCTTATCGCGCTCGTCAACCATAGCATAAAGCTCTGCGTTCTCTTTCTTCAATTCTTGATGTTGGAGAAGCATTTGCCTTACGCGAGTAGCGAAAGTTGTGATAAGCTTTTCGTTAGCGTCCATAACGATATATTTGCTTGCAAATTTAACTTTTTAAAACGAGAATGCCAAGCTTTCCGACGTAATTCTTTACCTGAATCAGAATAAAAAACTTACGGCAACTTATCGTCTTCCCATCTTTTTCTCGGCGGCAGCTGCTTCTTCTTGCGATGGCGTTGGCTCTTTTTTGGCCAGCATAACTACCTGATAAACGAAGTCGGATATCCACTTTTCCGAGAAATTTAGCTTTGAATTATATTTACGAATATTCATAACAGCCTTGATTACACTGGGGTCAGTGTAACTATTTTTCGTAAAAATATCATGCACGGTCTTGGCTGTCATGCTATAAATAGCTTTCTTAAAGATTGATGGTACGCGAAGTTTGAACTTCATTAAATTACCCATCAGCATCATCAAATCTTGCGTAAAGTTTTGGAATTGCACCATATAGACCTGCATGTCAGGAAGTTTTTTGCAATTACGACGCACGCTCTGATCTATTTCTTTAAAGAAAACCTCGTCTGTTTTATATATTTCTTTCATCATCTTACGACAATGAATTTTCTCACCTATACCCAGTTTGTTGTTCTGTGTAGGTACATGAAGTGTTGTTTTAAACATGCGCAGGTCGGGTAACATCGCCAGATTGGTAATACCCAACTGCTCTGCAAGTGAAGCCTGAAAATAAACACGAACAAGCGTCATGTAGTCTTGCATACCGCCAGTTTTATCTTCCGACTCTTTTTTATTGAAGATTTTTGATAATAATCCCATAACGAAATTTTTATTTTGTTTTTCTCAATGCGTGAATAAATATTTGCAAAAATACAACAATATCATGAGAAATCAAAAGTTTGTCAGTCTAAAATGCCATATCTGCGCAAATGTTTCGCGATGTTTGCCTTAAGTTAACAACATTGTTCTATTGTGAAACGAAAATATAAATCATTCTGCCGTTGTATCACAAAACGCTATTCCACAACCGCAATTTTTACATTCTGTTCTGTCCTTTCTATTGTAAACGATACGCCTTTTAAGGCTTCTGGTGAGTGTTCGGCGGCCGTAGTACAATGTGTACGACAATTGCCGTACGCATCGTATGACAGCCGACATACAAAGGGTATGACGACCGCCGCACACTCACCCAAAACCTATCATCAAACAAGCATTACAACGAAAAAGCACCATGAAAGCATAAATTTCCGATTAAAGAGACATAAATATTAATATTAATTCATACCTTTGTGTTCTATTATAATCAAGCGAGTTTTTACCATATTCAGTTAAAATTTCTACTTGTACAAGACATTAAACACGCAAAATGAAAGGCATAGTTTTAGCAGGAGGTTCAGGAACACGTCTGTACCCCATTACAAAAGGCATTAGCAAGCAGCTTATTCCCATTTTTGATAAGCCTATGATTTATTACCCCGTATCAGTGTTAATGCTGGCGGGAATCAAAGAAATCCTTATTATTTCGACCCCTCATGACCTACCCGGATTTAAGCGTTTGTTAGGCGACGGTAGTAGTTACGGCGTACGCTTCGAATATGCCGAGCAACCCAGTCCTGACGGATTAGCACAAGCTTTCATCATTGGCGAAAAGTTTATTGGCAACGATAGCGCTTGCTTGGTGTTGGGCGATAATATTTTCTACGGAGCAGGCTTCTCGGCCATGCTACGCGAAAGCGTTCGTTTGGCAGAGGAAGAGGGCAAAGCTTCTGTGTTTGGCTATTATGTAAATGACCCTGAACGCTATGGCGTTGCTGAATTTGACAACGACGGAAACTGTCTAAGCATTGAAGAAAAACCCACACAACCTAAGAGCAATTATGCCGTTGTGGGATTATATTTCTATCCTAATAGCGTGGTTGAAATCGCTAAAAATATTAAGCCAAGTGAACGAGGCGAACTGGAGATAACGACCGTAAACCAAGTTTATCTTGCACAACAGAACCTGAAAGTACAAACTCTTCAGCGTGGCTTTGCATGGCTTGACACAGGCACACACGACAGTCTGTCGGAAGCAAGTACGTTTATTGAAGTTATCGAAAAGCGTCAAGGACAGAAAATTGCTTGCCTTGAGGAAATTGCTTACAAGAAGGGTTGGATATCGCGCAAACGCTTATTGGAGGAGGCTATGCCTATGGCCAAAAACGAGTATGGACAGTATCTTATAAGGTTGGCTAACGAAACGAAATAACAAAACATGAATATACAAATGGAACAAAACAAGGTTGCTGAGAATGTTGCTGCAAATCCTCAAGAAAATGCAAATGAGCAAAAGAGTTTTTTAGACCTTGGAGCGATCTACACTGCAGTGATTTTAAACTGGAAGTGGTTCGTTCTTTCACTCATCATCTGCTTGGGAGTTGCAGCCATTTACCTGCGTTATACAACTCCAATGTACCAAGCTACGGCTAAATTGTTGATTAAAGACAACGACGAAAGGTCGAGAAGCCGTAGCAATATGATGAATTCTGCAACGCTCGGACTGATATCTAACTCGGCGGGTATTGACAATGAGATGGAGATTCTCAAGTCACATTCATTGGCCATACAGGCAGTAAGAGACCTTAAACTTTACGTTAATTATTACAGTGTAGGACAGGTAAAGGAAATCATTTTGTACCGCAATCAACCTATTTCCGTTGATATCGACGCGGCCCACCTTGATAAACTAAACCAGCCTATCAACCTAATGATAGAGCGTGAAGGTAATAATTACCATGTAACAGGAAGCTATTTTGTACCCGTTAGCGAAAGTGGCGCAAATGGTCCTTACTCTATTGACAAGACCTTTACAACGTTCCCTGCAACGATTAACACTCGTGCGGGTATTCTTTCTTTTACTACTAACGGTGTGACACCGCTACCAAAAGGACAGAAACTAAGAATAACTATTCAGTCGCCTAAGATTGAAGCCTACAAGTATGTGGCACGTTTGGCTGTAGCTCAAACCAATAAGAATACTACTATTGCACAACTTGTGCTCACCGACGAGGTGCCACAGCGCGCCATTGACTTCCTTCGCCAATTGGCAATCTGCTATAATCGTCAAGCCAACGAAGACAAAAACGAAGTCGCTGTGCGCACGGAAGAGTTTATTAATGGCCGTTTAGAGAAAATCAATGCAGAGTTAGGAAGCACTGAAGGCCAGCTTGAGAACTTCAAAAAAAGCAACCGAATGGTTGAGCTTAAGATGAATGCGAGTCAGGCTTTCAGCAATGCCGATGCTTTTTCACAAAAGCTTTCTGATGCCAATACGCAACTTACATTGCTCAATGAAATGCGTTCTTACATCGCCCATTCGGCGAATAAGTATCAGCCTTTGCCCATGAATATTGGGCTTACAGACCAAGCAGCTACTGCGTTGATTAAAGATTATAACGAGGTTGTTCAAAAACGCAACCTGTTATTACAAAGTGCAAGTGAGAACTCGCCATCAGTAATCCCACTTACTACGCAGCTTGACCAGTTACAAAATGCGATTAATCGTGCGCTGATTCAAGCGACACGTAGCGCTGAAATTGTGCGTAACTCGGTAGCTTTACAGGTTGGAAAATATCAGGGAGAAGTTGATCGTTCACCCGTTCAGGAGCGTATGCTCAATCAAATAGGACGTCAACAGGAGGTGAAATCGGGTCTTTACTTGATGCTTTTACAAAAGCGCGAAGAGAACTCTATTTCGTTAGCAGCAACCGCTGACAAAGGAAGGCTACTTGATGATCCTGCTGCAGGCGGAAAGATTAGCCCAAACAACACCTATGTAATGGCTATAGGATTGTTCTTTGGATTGGCTATTCCAATCGTCATACTGTTGATCATTCAGCTCCTAAGCTACAAAATCGAAGGACATGAAGATGTGGCTCGTCTCACGAAACTGCCTATCTTGGCCGACGTTGCCGTTGCAACCGATGCTGTTAAAAATAAGGCTGACATCGTAATTCATGAGAATCAGAATAACATGATGGAAGAAATCTTCCGCTCAATGCGTACAAACCTACTCTTCATGATGAAAGAGGGAGAAAAGGTTATCATGTGTACGTCAACCAATTCAGGTGAGGGAAAGACTTTCAATGCGGGTAACTTAGCCATGGCTTTCGCACTTTTGGGTAAGAAAGTATTGCTTGTAGGTCTTGACATTCGTAAACCTCGATTGGGTCAGCTCTTCGAATTGAACGACACTGCACGCGGTATTACCAAACTCCTTGTGAAGGAAAATCCTACCGTTGAGGAAATAAACGAACAGATTTCACCATCAGGAATTAACAAACATCTCGACATAATGACGGCAGGTCCTATACCTCCAAACCCTGCCGAACTTGTTGCGCGTGTAAGCCTTGAGCACATTATGACACAGCTCCGTGAGATGTACGACTACATCATTGTTGACACCGCGCCTGTAGGTTTGGTAACCGATACGTTGGCAATTGGACGAGTTTGTGATGCCACGGTATATGTTTGCCGTGCCGACTATACACCAAAGGAGAGCATCGACTTGGTAAATGGTCTTGCCACAGAGGATAAATTGCCTAACGTCAGCATCGTTATCAATGGTATCGATATGTCGAAAAAGAAACATAGTTACTATTATGGTTATGGTAGATATGGACGATACGGTAGATACGGACGCTATGGAAGCTACGGTAAATATGGCCATTACAAGAGCTATGGTAGCTATGGAAGTTATGGAAATTATCAAGATAGCCACTACGGCAACGTAAACGACAATTCAGTAAAACGATAATGGCAATAATAGCTGTAGACTTTGACGGTACTATTGTAGAACACCGTTATCCCGAGATTGGTAAAGAAGTTCCGTTCGCTACCGACACTCTTCGTATGCTTATCAACGACCAACACCGTCTGATTCTTTGGACAGTGCGCGAAGGTGAGCTTCTACAGGAGGCAATAGATTGGTGTCATGAACGAGGCGTTGACTTCTGGGCGATTAACCGCGATTACCCTGAGGAAGAGGCAGAAAAGAATAACCACTTCAGCAGAAAGGTAAAAGCCGATTACTTTATCGATGACCGCAACATCGGAGGATTGCCTGAATGGGGGCAAATTTACCGCATGATAAACGAGCGTAAAAGCTATGCCGACGTCATTCGAGAGAGTTTTGGCGTGACCTGTGAAGAGGATATTCCCAGAAAAAAGCATTGGTGGCAGTGGTAAATACAATATAAAACACATGTCAATATGATATAAAGTACATGTCAATATGATATAGACCACATGTCATTACAAATATAAACCAAAGAAGGCCCGCAGTAATTGTGGGCCTTCTTTGCTATAAAATATTGAGTATTATACAGAAAATTACCGTCTATCATGTAAAAACCAAACATCTATTTGTACCATAACACGAAGCAAACAAGTTGGAATTTAAAAGCAGATACAATAAAAGCAGCCATCAGTTTGTATACAAAATCATATCCCAGCAAACGCAACAACGTCATAACAATGGCGAGAAGCCCCATTCTAAAAACTTTTTACTAACTTTGTACCTTATAATATAATAAGGTGTATGGAAAAGAAAGATTTAAGAATTATATTCATGGGGACTCCCGAGTTTGCCGTTGGCACACTGAGCCGATTGGTAGAAGACGGCTACAATGTGGTGGCAGTGGTAACCCAACCCGACAAACCCGTAGGCCGACATCAAGAGCATTTACAACCCTCTGAGGTGAAACGCTATGCCCTTGAGCACGAAATCCCAGTGCTTCAACCCGTGAAAATGAAAGACCCTGACTTCGTAGAGCAGTTGGCTTCCTACAAAGCCGACTTACAGGTTGTGGTGGCTTTCCGTATGCTTCCCGAAGTAATCTGGGCTATGCCACGTATGGGAACATTCAATGTTCACGCCGCCCTCTTGCCACAATATCGTGGTGCAGCACCTATCAACTGGGCTATTATCAACGGAGAAACCGAAACGGGCGTTACCACGTTCTTTCTTGATAAAGACATTGATACGGGCCGAATTATCTTGCAAAAGCCTTTCTCCATACCCGAAGATGCCAATGTTGAATACGTTTATGAAGGCTTAATGAAACTTGGCGCTGATATTGCCGTTGAAACGATTGACCTTGTTCTCGAAGGCAACGGCACGGTAAAAACCACTGAACAAAGCGAATGGTTGGGCAAAGAACAGCCAGAAACACTACACACTGCACCAAAAATATTTAAAGAAACTTGTCAAATTAACTGGGCGCAAGAGGCTCATCACGTACACAATTTTGTGCGTGGACTTTCTCCCTACCCTGGTTCTTGGACTACTCTCTACGCAATTGACGGTGAAAAAACAGAAGGTTCCGTACTTAAAATTTTTAAAACTGTATTAAGTAATAAGCCTGTAAACGCTGAGAAAGTAGGTGCAATTAGGGTTGAAAATAGACATCTCTATGTAGCTACAGCCAACAATTGGATAGAAATTGCTGAATTACAGCTTGCTGGTAAAAAGCGTATGACCGCTTGCGACTTCCTCAACGGCAACAAAAATATTGAAAATTGTTGCGTAAAATAGCCTTTTTACTACATTGTTTTATCGCCTTAACACATTGTGTTTACATCGTAATCGCTTGATGTTTACGTCGTAATCGCTTGGTGTCTACATCGTAAACCACTTACCATTACAGCGTATTCGCGTTACGATTACATCGTAAACACGAAATGATTACATCGTAAACGTTGACCGATTCTTACGTAATCGCGTTGCGATTACGACGTAAACGTCAGATGATTATTGCGTAATCGGAAGGCTCTTTTCGTATAAAATAGTAAGAATTTCGACCTGATACACCTTATTTTACCGCATAAAAAAGCCTCTTCAAGAGCTAAAACTCTTGAAAAGGCTTATATATTTGTTATACTTTTAGGCTATATTATATTTCCCAGCCCACTGCCGAGGCACCCAAAACAGCAGCAGAACTACCATCTAAACCGCTGATAAGGAACTTGGCTTTGCCTTTAAACACATTCAAAACGTGCTTATCATAGCTTCTTCTGATAGGCTCCATGAGCAACTCTCCTGCTTTAGTTAGACCACCAAAGAACACAAATGCTTCGGGAGAACAGAAGGCAGTGAAGTCGGCACACGCCGCACCCAACATCTCTCCTGTAAATTCATAAATGCGAAGCGCTAAAGCATCGCCCTTTTCTGCTGCCAGACTCACCTCAAGAGATGTTATTTCTTCAGGATTTAAATCGCGCAAAAGAGATGGTTCGTCTGTCGTTTCCAACAATTCACGAGCGGTACGAGCCACGCCCGTTGCTGAACAATAAGCTTCTAAACAGCCTTTACGGCCACAGCCACAATCACGTCCATTTTCGCGAACCATTGTTACATGGCCTAACTCTCCTGCAAAACCGTCGCTGCCATAAACCACTTGTCCGTTCACAACAACGCCTGAACCCACACCTGTACCCAGCGTAATGTCAATAAAATTCTTCATACCACGTGCTACACCATAAATCATTTCGCCGATAGCTGCCGCATTAGCATCGTTGGTTAAAGCCACAGGAATACCCAGTTTTTTTGAGAACATATCAGCTAAAGGAACAATACAGTTGTGTCCCCATGAGAGGTTTGCTGCAAACTCAATGGTGCCACTGTAATAGTTTCCATTAGGCGCGCCAATACCCATAGCCTTAATTTTATCAATGCCTCCAACCTGATCAATAATGATTTGCAGCGCATCTACAGAAGCTTGCACATAGTCTTCTACATTGTCATAAGCCTGAGTCTTGATAGCTGTCGTAGCTTTGATCTCGCCACGTGAGTCAACAATACCAAAGACTGAGTTGGTACCGCCGAGGTCTAAGCCAATAACGTACGGTTTTAAAGTTAGTTGTTCCATTTTCTTTATATCTTTAACTGTTTTATTATTAGATATTCTGCATTTAATAAAAGGTTGTATAAGCGTCTTGCCCATGCCTAAAAATCAGGATAATGACACCCAAACCTAACACAAATTTACAAGGCAAAGTTAATAAAACATTTGTGAAAACAGCGTGAAAATGAAAATTTTAATAAACATTTGTGAGAATATAAAAGATTTGCTATCTTTGCGTAACATAGTAAGAGATATGACACAGGAAGAAGATATTAAGAATGCCGTTAAGGTTCTTCGTGAAGGTGGCGTTATTCTTTATCCCACAGACACCGTATGGGGTATTGGTTGTGATGCAACCAATGCTAAAGCAGTAGCCAAGGTTTATGATATTAAACATCGTGACGATTCAAAAGCATTGATTTGTCTTGTCGATTCAGATGCTCGCCTGCAACGTTATGTTCGCAACGTGCCAGCTGTAGCATGGGAATTGCTTGATGCTGCCATCAAGCCTACAACCGTTATATTAGACAATGCAACAAACCTTGCATCTAACCTGATTGCTGAAGACGGAAGCATTGCGCTTCGTATTACAAGGGAAGCTTTCTCGCACGAGTTGTGCTACCGTTTTCAGAAGGCAATTGTATCAACAAGTGCGAATATTAGCGGCGAACCTGCAGCACAGAACTACCGAGATATATCAGAAGAGATTATCAATAGCGTAGATTATGTATGCTGGTCGCGCAGACAGGAACACAAACCACATACTCCAAGCAGTATCATCAGGCTTAAACCCGATGGCGAAGTAACGATTATCAGAAAATAAATGCTGGATAAAGTTATTGCTTGGCGCGAAAAAAGGCTTACCGATCGTCAAATGACGTTGGTATTAGCCTTTATTATTGGTTTTCTGGCTTCGGTGGCAGGATACGCTCTGCATTCCCTTATCAGGTTTATAGAACGCTTACTAACCGAAGACTTTGTGCCTTACGCTGCCAACTGGCTCTATCTGGTGTTCCCCGTTATAGGTATATATCTAACCATGCTCTTTATCAAATATGTTGTACGTGACAACATATCGCATGGTATTACACGCGTGCTTTACGCTATTTCATCAAGACGTTCGAAACTCCGTGGCCACAATTGCTGGTCGTCGTTAGTAGCTTCAGCTATTACCATTGGCTTTGGTGGTTCGGTGGGTGCCGAAGCACCTATTGTGCTTACAGGCTCTGCAATAGGTTCGAAACTGGGGCAACTCTTCAACATGGACAAGCGAATGCTGATGCTTCTTGTAGGTTGTGGCGCATCGGCGGCGATTGCAGGTATCTTCAAAGCGCCCATAGCGGGATTGGTTTTTACGCTTGAAGTGCTGATGATTGACATGACCATGTCGTCGCTTGTGCCTATTCTTATCAGCAGCATTACGGCTGATATTTTCTCCTATCTTTTCACAGGAACTTCTACTCTATTTGCATTTCATATTGACAGCGCGTGGAATATTGAACGCGTTCCGGGCACAGTGCTATTGGGTATATTCTGTGCTTTTGCGAGCCTTTACTTTATGCGGACCATGACATGGTGCGAAGGAAGGTTTGCTCTTTTAAAAAAACGTCCACACATACGCCTGCTTTGCGGAGGTCTTATTCTCAGCACCCTTATTTTCTTATTCCCTTCTCTATATGGCGAAGGGTATGAAACCCTCAATCTTCTTATCAGCGGGAAGACACCTGCCGATTGGCAACAGGTAATGAATGGGTCATTATTTTATGGACACGGTGAGCTTTTGGCATTGTATATCTTCCTTGTTATGATGACCAAAATTTTCGCAACCTCATCAACAAATGGGGCTGGAGGCTGTGGCGGTACGTTTGCACCTTCACTCTTTGTGGGTGGTTTCGCAGGATTTTTATTTGCTCGTTTATGGAACATGGAGCAAATAGGCGTTTATCTTCCTGAAAAAAACTTCACACTTTTAGGCATGGCAGGCGTGATGTCGGGTGTGATGCACGCTCCGCTTACTGGCATTTTCCTGATTGCAGAAATTACTGGTGGATACGCTCTTTTTGTTCCATTAATCGTGGTTAGCGTTGTAAGCGTAATGGTTATCTCTATATTTGAACCGCACAGTATTTACGCAATGCGTCTGGCACGAGAGGGTAAACTGCTCACCCATCATACGGATAAGAGCGTGCTTACGCTCATGAACATGGACTTGGTTATAGAGAAACACGTAACCACCGTGAAGCCCGACCTTCCTCTTAGTAAATTAGTAAACGTGCTGACATCGAGCGATTTTAATTTTCTTCCTGTTGCCGACGAATCAGGACGACTGTTGGGAGAAATTGACATTATGAAAGTAAGGCATATCGTTTTCCGTACCGAGCTGTATCACCGCTACCGTGCAAACCAGCTCATGACACCAGTACCAGCTATACTTTACCGAAACGAGCCAATGGAAGATGTAATGAAAAAATTCGACAAAACAGATGCATATGCACTTCCCGTTGTCGATATTAACAATCAACTTATAGGTTATATTACACGACAAAAGCTTTACGGCGTTTATCGTCAGCTTGTTGCCGACTACTCTACTGAATAGATTTTATCCATCTTTCTATCAACCCATTAGGTCGCAAAAACACGAAAAAGTGGGGCTTTCTTACCCAATTCTCAAATAAAACCAGTAACTTTGCAGGCTGAATTATGCCTATTCCAATAAAAATAGATTTGTTAGAGTTAATTCTAAAGGGAATTATCATAGGTATCATAGCCTCTGCGCCAATGGGACCTGTAGGTATCCTTTGTATACAACGCACTTTAAAGAAAGGCCGTTGGTATGGTTTTGTAACAGGCATTGGAGCAGCTTTTAGCGATATTATATACGCTTTGATAACGGGTTTGGGTATGAGTTTCGTCATGGATCTTATTACAAACCCAACCAATAAGTTCTGGTTGCAGATATCAGGAAGCGTTATTCTGATGCTCTTTGGTGTTTATTGCTGGAAAAGTAACCCTGCAAGCCACGTTCATCAAAGCAGTCAAAACAAGGGCAGCTATTCGCACAACGGCTTTACTGCTTTCCTTTTGACCGTCTCTAATCCCCTGATTCTACTTCTCTTTATGGCCTCTTTTGCGCAATTTAACTTTGTCATTCCTAATCATCCATTTGAGATGAGCTTCGGCTATATTGGCATTTTTGCAGGCGCTCTCATGTGGTGGTTCGGGCTTACATGGCTTGTTGACAAAATCCGTGAGAAGTTTGATATTGACGGAATCAGCATTCTCAATAAGATTATAGGTGCTGTTGTGGTTATCTTTTCACTCATTGTGTTAGTGGGAACTGTATTTAACCTCTATTCTATCCATTATTAATTCGTTTTTGATACACCCATTGTATGTTTATTGCAAAGGAAATACGCAAGACGTCAATAGCTGAATACCTTTTGTATATGTGGCAGTTGGAGGATCTTGTCCGCGCTTACGACTGCTCGTTAAGTCGCATAACCGACGAATATATCAGCAGATTCAACTATACTGATGAACAGAAAGATGCCGAAACAGAATGGTTTGGGAATCTTATTCGCATGATTAACGAGGAAGGAAAACGTCAGCAAGGACACCTCAATATCAATATGGTTACCTTGCAAGACTTATCTGATCTTCATCAGCAATTGCTGGCATCAAACAACTTTCCTTTCTATAATGCCGAATATTATAAGGTGTTGCCTTTCATTGTTGAATTACGAAATAAAGGCGATAAAGACGTTAACGAGATAGAAACCTGCCTGAATGCCCTCTATGGTATTATGATGTTGCGCATGCAAAAGAAAGAAATTTCAACCGACACAGAGCGTGCGGTGAAGGAAATTACAACCTTTATTGGCATGCTTAGCGATTATTACATCAAGAATCGAGATGAGGGACTCGACTTCGGAGAGGAAGAATAAGACAAACAAAACCCCATAAGACATGAACATTTTAGTTACTGGCGCCAACGGACAATTGGGCAACGAGATTCAAATTGTCAGCAAAAAATCGACTAATCATTACATTTTCACCGATGTTTGTGAGGGTTATCAAAACCTCGATATTACCAATCTTGAAGCTGTTCGCAAAGCAGTGAAGGAGAATGATGTAAAGTGTATCATCAACTGTGCAGCATGGACAAATGTTGACAAGGCCGAAACAGCAGGAGATATTGTAGAGATTCTCAACGCCGTTGCACCCGAAAATCTGGCAAAAGCCATGAAAGAGGTTGG
Source organism: Prevotella sp. (assembly GCA_013333285.2). Lineage (GTDB taxonomy): Bacteria > Bacteroidota > Bacteroidia > Bacteroidales > Bacteroidaceae > Prevotella. The sequence continues at coordinate 7,312 of JABCPF020000029.1, read as the reverse complement.
CGGACTACTTGTGCATGTCTCAACCGATTACGTGTTTGGAGGTGACCCTTACAACACCCCTTGCAAGGAAGATATGAAGGGAACACCTACGGGCGTGTATGGATTAACCAAGCTACACGGTGAAGAGAAAATACAAGCTATAGGTTCTGACCATATCATTCTGCGCACAGCATGGCTGTATAGCGAGTTTGGCAACAACTTTGTTAAGACTATGCTTAATCTCACAGCGACGAAACCACAGCTTAAAGTAGTCTTTGACCAAACAGGAACACCCACATATGCAGGCGACTTGGCTGATGCAATCTTCAACATTGTAGAAAATAAGAAGTTTGAAGGACATAGTGGAGTTTATCACTTCTCGAACGAAGGTGTTTGCAGTTGGTACGATTTCACCATTAAAATAGCACAGATTGCTGGGCACACGGCATGTAATATTCAGCCTTGTCACAGCGACGAGTTCCCTTCTCCTGTTAAGCGACCCGCTTACAGTGTGCTTGATAAAACTAAAATTAAGGAAACGTTTGGTATACAAATACCCTATTGGGAAGATAGTTTAAAGAAGTGTATGGCAAACATGAACGAAGTTTCACCGAAATAAAAATGAATAAAGAGATAGAAAGAAGGCGAACGTTCGCCATCATTTCACACCCTGACGCTGGTAAAACAACGCTGACAGAGAAGTTCCTTCTCTTCGGTGGACAGATTCAAGTAGCTGGTGCTGTCAAGAGCAATAAGATTAAAAAGACAGCAACTTCCGACTGGATGGATATCGAAAAACAACGTGGTATATCGGTATCTACATCGGTAATGGAGTTCGATTACCTGCCAGAAGGTCAAGAAGGAGAGCCATATAAGGTTAACATTCTTGACACCCCAGGACACCAAGACTTCGCCGAGGACACCTATCGTACGCTTACCGCCGTCGACTCTGCTATTATTGTGGTTGACTCTGCCAAAGGTGTGGAGGCACAAACTCGCAAGCTTATGGAGGTGTGTCGCATGCGAAACACCCCCGTTATCATCTTTATTAACAAGATGGACCGCGAAGGACGCGATCCCTTTGACGTATTAGACGAGCTTGAACAGGAACTAAAGATTCATGTTCGACCTCTTTCTTGGCCCATTGGTCAAGGCTTAAAGTTCAAAGGAGTTTACAATATCTACGAGCAACAACTTAATCTTTTTACGCCAAATAAACAACGAGTTACGGAGAAAGTAGCCGTAGACATTCAGTCGGCAGAGCTTGATGAGCACGTTGGCGAAGCGTCAGCAGCTCGTCTTCGCGACGATATTGAATTGGTTGATGGCGTATATCCCGATTTCAATGTTGACGATTATCGTAACGCTGAGGTCGCACCCGTCTTCTTTGGCTCGGCTTTAAACAACTTCGGTGTGCAAGAATTGCTCAACTGTTTCGTCGAAATCGCACCCAGTCCTAAGCCTACAAAGGCCGAAGGAAAGGTCATTATGCCAGAAGAACCCAAGTTTACAGGCTTCATCTTTAAGATTACAGCGAATATCGATCCTAACCATAGGTCGTGTATTGCCTTTTGTAAAGTATGTTCTGGAAAGTTTGTTCGCAACCAGCCTTATTACCATGTTCGATTGGGGAAAACAGTGCGTTTCTCTTCGCCTACACAGTTTATGGCACAGCGAAAAAGCACTGTTGACGAGGCGTGGCCAGGAGATATTGTAGGTCTTCCCGACAACGGCATCTTCAAAATAGGCGATACACTTACTGAAGGAGAGGAATTACAGTTCCGCGGTTTGCCTTCATTCTCACCCGAACTCTTCAAGTATATTGAGAACGATGACCCGATGAAGTCTAAGCAATTCCAAAAAGGCGTTGAGCAACTTATGAACGAAGGTGTTGCGCAAATGTTTGTAAACCAGTTTAATAACCGTAGAATCATCGGAACAGTTGGTCAGCTTCAGTTCGAAGTTATTCAATATCGACTCGAACACGAATACAATGCCAAGTGTCGTTGGGAGCCTGTTAGCCTATACAAAGCGTGCTGGATTGAGTCGGATAACGATGCCGAACTCGAGAATTTCAAAAAGCGTAAGTATCAGTATATGGCGAAAGACATTGAAGGACGCGACGTATTCCTTGCCGATTCGTCCTACGTTCTGAGTATGGCGCAGCAAGATTTCGAACACATCAAGTTCCATTTCACTTCCGAATTCTGATATTACAAGCTGACTTCCGCCACGTTAGCCTCACACGCTTTCTGCGAAGTCGGCACGCGTTACAAACGCCTTCTTTCCAAAATAACATACAAATGGACGGAATAGCACAAAACCCTGACCTATCCCCTACATCGCAAACCGAAAAGGTAGCACTCTTCAACGACGAAGAGCAACGCGATGATAGGCCTTGGTATGCTATGAAACTTTTTACCACTCGCCAAAACGAGATTGCCAAAGCACTGCGTGAAAAGCAATTAGAAGTGTTTATTCCGATGCAATATACCGACGTTGAAGACGGCAAAAACCGTGTCCGTCAGGTTCTCCGCCCTGTTGTTCGCAACCTTATTTTCATCAAAAAAACGCAAGTCGAAAAGGCTATGCGCGAACTCGTCCTGTCACTTCCTTACAAGGTTTCAATCGTAAGAAAGGAATTAGGTAAGCAAGATTATTACGAAATTCCCGCCAAACAGATGTTTGAATTTCAGGCTATGTGCAACCCCGAAATTCAAATGAAGCAGTTTGTTAGCGAAGAACAAGCCAAACTAAAAAAAGGCACACCTGTTATCGTTACGCACGGACCATTAAAAGGATTGAAAGGAAAGCTGGTTCGAACCGATAGGAAATACTATCTTTTAAAAGAAATCCCGGGCATTGGTGTCATGCTCAAGGTCACCAAATGGTGTTGTAAAGCTTTGGAGATTTAGTTCAAATTTTACAACTAAATCTCACCTTTCGGCTTCTTTTTTCTCCTTATTATTTTACGTTTGCAATAAATTTCTGCAGACGTTCCACGTCTTTTACACCTTCTGAAAGCTCGAATTGCTCATTCAAATCAACGCCAACAAACTTCGAATGGCGCAATGCTCGAATAGCCTCAACATCGTCAACACCTATATTTCCACCCAGCAAAAACGGCGTTTTACCCTTGTAAGCTTCTAACATTTTCACACTTTCTGCAACGCCTTCACCCGTTTTCTTATCACCTATAATATTAAAAAGGAAGAGGTCAACGCAGCCCTCGAACACGTCACAGCGTGCAAAATCGTCAGGAGTATTGATGTTAAGCGTTTTGATAACTTTAATTTCAGGTACCAAATCAGGCACCAAACTACGTTTTAAATTATCAATCATCACCTCGTTTTCATCTCCATTGAGCTGAACATAATCAAGCGAATAGTTATAAACACGGCTTATAATGGATTGTGGCATGTCGTCAACGAACACGCCCACACGACTTATTCGCTTTGGAACCATTGCGTTACCCGTACTGTTTGGCTTCGCAGCCTTCTTCAAACGCTCAGGGCTAAAGTCGGGAATTATGCCAGCTTGTGACGATATCATCTGCACAAAACGCTTGCTTGCTGGATAAAAATCGAACCCCATCATATCAACATCTAACGCCGATACTTCGCGAATGTTACGGGCATCGCGCATCCCACTAACCTTTACTATCATAGTTTCTCTATAAAATTCTGCTAATTTGCATGGGTTAACATCATATCATCAGATAGCAGAAAAAGAATATTCTTAAATACATTTAGCTGATTATATGCCCATGTTTCCGTTCGTTGAGCAAATATTATCAGACAAAACAGCTACTGATAAGGCAAAAATACGAATAATAAATGAGAAACTTACATATTACAATGCCATATTAAGCAGCAAGAAATATTTTTATTTCTAATTACGAATGAAGTCTTTATCAAGCGCGCCTACCTAATATTATATGAGTCAGCACTTACTCTTTTAGCTTATTAAAAAGCAATATCAAGACCCACATCAACCGTATTATAATCTTTACGCACAGGTACAATAGGCGTCGTATCATAAATAATACGATAAGTTCCGCGCACTCCTATCTTAGGCGTAATATGATAAGCCAAATCAACAGCACCACCAAAACGTGTGCTTTTAAAATAACTGTCTGGCTTAGCCTGATGTATAGCCGTAGTAGTTAGTTCCCATTTTTCTCCTATCGTATGCTTAAAGCTCAATGATAAATGGCTTTTTATACTACGGCTATAGGCATGCGAGTTAGTTCCTGCTGGCGGATTAGGGTACTCCCATTTCTCAAATTCATAAAAGAAACCTAAAGCAGCAAACATCAGACTGTGTGTAGTGTTCACTAAACGATAACGCGATTGCAAACCCGTTGAAACCTTAAAGGTCATACCGCGGCTCCCAGCCCACTGCGATTCTGCGTATGGATAAACCTCGAAAGCGTGATGAAGCAAATAACGATATTCAGCATGTACATAGCCACCACTTACGGTTATACTTTTGCCGTAAGTTGAAAATTCGAGCTTATTAATCAGATTGATCACGCGATTTCGTCCTATCAACAAATTAAGATTGGCTGTATTTTTAAGCGTCAACACGTTTTCTTTCTCTGTTTTAAAATCAAGAACAGGTTGCAAAGAGCCTTGAATGGTCTTCGTACTATCAATATTCATCGTCTGATTTTCAGAGAATAACATCTGCGCTTGCATGGGAAGCGACAGGAAAAAACAAAAAAGAATATAAACAATTCGATTCATACACATCTTTTTACAGGTAATTTGTACTGGTGACAGCAATTATAAATAAGAAAGTCTATTGCTAATCATATTCTTTTGTGAGAAATAAAAACTAAATCTTTTCTCTGTCACCATTTTGCCTATTTTATTATTATTGTATACCTAAATGAACTGCAAAGGTAGAGATAATATCTTAAATTGATTGGATAATAGGGCGAAAGTTATGCGCTTTACCCACCATATATTTATAAATATACTACTCCAGCCAATTACCAGAATATCATAAACCCGTTTTCGTAGCTATTTTATTGAAAACTATCTATTTAACAACCAAATTACCGTCTAATTTGTTAAATCGGCAAAAAAGCGCATGAAATATTTGCTTTTCTCGTTTCAAAAACATATATTTGCTACAGTTTTTTATAGGTTTCGTGTTATTTTGGCGAAATCTTTTTTGAGGTTGGTAGCATCCTGCACCAACCTCTTTTGCGTTTTATTGTATTTAAAGTGTTAAAAATTTGGTAGAAAATAAGAAAAGATATATATTTGCACAGTGTATCCAATTTTAATAATTAATAATACATTTTGCCTATAGATTGACATTTACTTCATTAAAAAGTAAAATAAAACATGAAGCATCTTGCAGATATGTCAGACGAAGAGCTGGCAGTATCCTACATGGAGGGGAACAATCGGGCGTTTGATTTGCTATTGGAACACAACCAATCAAAGCTTTTTTCTTATATTCTTTTCATCGTTCGTGATGAAGATGTTGCCAACGATGTGTTTCAAGAAACTTTCATTAAAATAATAGTGAAGTTACGCCATCGCAAATATGCCCCCACGGGTAAGTTTGCAGCGTGGTGTATGCGCATTGCGCACAACGTCGTCATGGACCAATTTCGTCAGCTGAAGTCGGAACGAATTGTAGAGCCTACCGAAAATAACGATTTGTCAAACCTCACACACGACGACCTCCTCGACTCGAATATTGAGACTCGTTTCATCAACGACCAAGTGATGAAAGATATTCAAAAGATGATTGATTTGTTGCCACCGTCACAACGTGAAGTAGTTTTCATGCGTTTTTTCCAACAGATGTCATTCAAAGAAATTGCGAAAACTACCGAGGTAAGCATCAATACCGCTTTAGGACGTATGCGTTATGCCATTCTGAACATGCGCAAAATGGCACGCGACAACAACGTTGAATTACAACTTTATTGATACTGTTTGCTACCCTTTTAGGTAGCTCTACAGCATATTTACGATTCTTTCAATTCTTAAAAAAATACATACGGCGTCAGCGTTCTGACGCCGTTGTCGTATGTTTTAATCCGTGTATGGTTGCCAAAGGATCGGAAGCCTTAAAGATATAGCTTCCACTCACCAACACATCAGCGCCAGCAGCCACCAACTTAGGCGCAGTAACGTCGTTCACGCCGCCATCAACCTCAATCAGAGCACGTGAGCCACTGTCGTTAATTAGCTTACGCAGACGAGCCACTTTGTCAAGCGTTCCCTCAATAAAACGCTGTCCACCAAAGCCGGGATTGACGCTCATGAGCAACACCATGTCCACATCTTCTATCACATTCTCCAACATACACACAGGCGTTGAAGGGTTAAGGGCCACACCAGCTTTCATACCCGCATCGTGAATTTGATGCACCACACGGTTCAAATGCACCACAGCCTCCTGATGAACACACATCATCATGGCACCAGCGCGAGCTGTTTCATCAATATATTGCTCTGGGTGCACTATCATTAAATGCACATCAAGCGGCTTGTTACATATACTTTTAACAGCCTTAATAACAGGAAAGCCAAACGAGATATTAGGTACAAACGTACCGTCCATCACGTCACAGTGAAGCCAATCAGCCTCACTGCGGTTAATCATATCAATATCAGCCTTCAGATTGGTGAAGTCGGCCGATAGTAAAGAGGGCGAAATAAGCGGATTCATTTTTCAGTTTTAAAACATCTTTATGAAGCTCAGCTCATGCAACAAGGACAAGGCTTGTCGGCGTTTTTGAGAACCTGATACGAGTAAGCAATCTGACGGATTAACCGTAGTGTCTTCTCTGAAGGTTTCAATTCGTTGGGAGTAAAGTGCGTCATAGGCAAAATTGATTGAGTGTTATTGATATTGTTTAAACGTACAAGCATGCCATTTTATTACGTTTACACGCAAATTTTAAAATGAAAAGATGAAAAAGGCAAGTTAAAAACACTATAACGCTAACTGTTCGACGGCCGCCGAACGCGCATACTACAGCCGTCACACCATGCGTACCACAACCGCCGTACAACGTGTATGGCAGCCGCCATACCATGACGCTTTGCACATCAAGAAAACACAATATAATAATAAGGTGTAAACCCCTAAAGCCTAATGCCGGAACCAACCCATATAAAAGCGCCTAAAATTATTTAGAAAAAGAAGGCTACCGAATACATTTATTCTTCTAATTTAAACTTTTATTGTATCTTTGTACACCGAAGTTACGAAAAGAGTGTAATTTATTGGAAATGAGCGTTGGTTAATCGCTCTTGATAGTAATAGGTTACGATTTAGTTAGTTATCTACTGCATTATCC
>JABCPF020000028.1 GCA_013333285.2 Prevotella sp. | reverse complement strand
AACGACACTTGTACTAAGTGGCTAATATTATTTTGGCCAAAAGGGTCAATCATATTATGGCCAAAGTGAGCAATCCTGTTTGCCCAAAAGGGTCAAAGTAGAGTGGCTTTTCCATAAAGGGTGAAATAGCACATAAAAAAATCGTGTCTTTCATTTGAGAAAGACACGATTTATATACTTTTAATTCCAAACGCCTGTGTGCGTCTTCAAATTTGAATGCTATTTTATGGTAAATTGTATACCCTAAAAATTCAGAATTATTTTGTCAAAAACGCAAAGTGTTCATATCAGAAACACCCCGATTGCAAAATATAAAGATAGACAACTGCAGCTGGAATAGCCAATAAACTTGAGTCGAAACGGTCGAGCATTCCGCCATGTCCGGGCAAAATATTACCGCTATCCTTAATACCTAATGTGCGTTTAAACAGGCTCTCAACAAGGTCACCCCATGTTCCAAAGAACACAACGATAATGCCTAAACCCACCCACATCAACAGATATTCGGCGGTAAGGTTTTTACCATTAATCAGATAGGCAACAACGCAAGCCGCAACAACAACGAGCAAACCGCCGCCAATGCTACCCTCCCACGTCTTTCCGGGTGATATTCGAGGGAATAATTTGTGCTTGCCAAAGAGAGAACCGCTCACATAAGCGCCGCTATCGTTAATCCATAAAAAGACGAAAAGACAAAGTGGCAACACCATAATCTTTGTTCCATTTCCACCTAAAGCGCCTAAAATATTGATGAGGGCGAAAGGCAGTGCCACATACATTTGTCCGAGCATTGTGTATGCCCAGTTATGGATTGCATTTTCTGCCTTTAGGTATAGTTCGCTAATGAAGAGATATAATAATGTGAGAATATAAGGTGTAAACACCATAAACCCATTTACAATACCGTTCACCCAGCCTGCCACAGCAAAGAAAAGATACACGCCTGCCACCGTAGAGATGAAACGATTTACGTACACACCTTCAGTGTTTTCGTTAATCAAGCCCGTGTATTCCCACATTGTGAGTCCGGTAATAAGGGCAAAGAGAAGGATCATGGCTTGCACATTAAGAAAGCCAGCAATCATAATGGCAACGAAAAGTACGCCTGTGATCGTCCTGATTATCAGGTTCTTCTTTTTCTCATTCATAATTATTGGTATCTTTTTATTCTTCAGTCTTGGTATCATTCTGCTGTTCCGCCTGTTTCTCGTCAACAGTTGTTTGAGGAGTTATAGCGGCAGAAGCCTCGTCAGCAGTAGTATTGCATGAAGACTCTACTACATCTTTAGGAGCCTCAACGGCAGCAGTTGCAGCCTCGTGTTCAGCTTGTGCCTGCTTCACAATGTCGGGCATATCTTCCAAGCGTGGTGCTTCAGCTTGCTCCTTAGCAGCTTTTTCCTGCTCAAGTTTTTCGTTTTCTTTAATCAGTTCTTCTGAACGGCTCACCCAAGGACGCTTTCCAAAAATCTTCTCAACGTCTTCAGCGTAAATAACTTCTTTCGCAAATAGCAGTTCTGCTAACTGTTGATGGCCTTCCTTATACTCGCTCAAGATATCCTTTGCACGACGATATTGCTCGTTAATCATAGCCAAAACTTCGTCGTCCATCACCTTAGCGGTTGTCTCACTATAGGGTTTTTGGAACGAATATTCTTGATTATTATAATAACAAATGTTAGGCAACTTATCACTCATACCAGCATAAGCTATCATGCCGTAAGCCGACTTGGTAGCACGTTCAAGGTCGTTCATAGCACCTGTAGAGATATGTCCTGTAAACAAATCTTCGGCAGCACGACCTCCAAGCAGCGCACACATCTCGTCAAGCATTTGTTCTTTCGTCGTGATAACACGCTCTTCAGGCAGATACCATGCAGCACCGAGGGCCTGACCACGAGGAACGATAGTTACCTTTACGAGTGGATCGGCATGCTCACAGAACCAACCGATTGTGGCATGACCTGCTTCGTGTATAGCGATAGCACGCTTCTCATCACTGGTCATCACCTTTGTTTTCTTCTCTAAACCACCTATAATACGGTCGACCGCATCAAGGAAGTCTTGCTTACTCACGTATTGCTTGCTATGACGAGCTGCTATAAGAGCCGCCTCATTGCAAACATTGGCAATATCTGCGCCCGAAAAACCAGGTGTTTGACGCGCTAGGAAGTCGATGTCAAGGCTTTGGTCAATCTTTAATGGTCGCAGATGGACGTTGAAAATAGCCTTACGTTCAGCAAGGTCTGGGAGGTCAACGTGTATCTGTCTGTCAAAACGGCCTGGACGTAATAAGGCTTTATCCAACATGTCAGCACGGTTTGTTGCAGCCAATACTATCACGCCCGAGTTAGTTCCAAAGCCGTCCATCTCGGTGAGAAGCGCGTTAAGGGTGTTCTCTCGTTCATCATTGCCTCCCATTGCAGGGTTCTTTGAACGAGCGCGACCGATAGCATCAATCTCATCAATAAAAATAATGCAAGGTGATTTTTGCTTTGCTTGCGCAAAGACATCGCGCACACGACTGGCACCAACGCCCACAAACATCTCGACAAAACCAGAGCCACTCATCGAGAAGAAAGGCACACCAGCTTCGCCTGCAACAGCTTTTGCCAACAGGGTTTTACCAGTTCCGGGAGGACCTATAAGCAAAGCTCCCTTTGGAATCTTACCTCCAAGATCGGTGAATTTGTGAGGATTCTTCAAGAATTCAACAATCTCCTGAACCTCTTGCTTAGCACCTTCTTGTCCAGCCACGTCCTTAAAGGTGATACCTAAGTCGTTACCTTTTTCATAAAGACGCGCTTTGCTCTTGCCGACATTGAAGACGCCGCCACCGCCTCCTGCACTACCCATGTTACGATTAAACATCCAAAAGAGGAAGACAAAGAAAAGAAGTGGTGCAAGATTTAAAAGTAATGACCAGACGTCTGTGCCCTTAGCATTATCATAACTAAAGCCAGAGAGTTTATGAGATTGTTGAGCTTT
>JABCPF020000027.1 GCA_013333285.2 Prevotella sp. | reverse complement strand
GAACCCCGAAGCACGTTTCTTGTTGCAAAACTATCGACAGGTTTATGAAGAGCTTCAACAAGCCTCTGCGGCCAAAACGCGTGCTTTCGCCCCACGTACAGTGAGCGATGAGGTGAAGCCTCTGTTAAAATCGCGCTGGGGACAAAGAGAACCTTTCAATAAAAAAACAGGTTATGTAACAGGCTGTGTGGCAACAGCTATGGCCCAGCTGATGTATTTTCATCAGTGGCCTAAGCGTGGACGTGGGCAGAATAGCTATACATTATCAACTGATCAGAGCGTACGTTCGGCCGACTTCTCGCAATCAGAGTATAAGTGGCCGCAGATGTTACCCGATTATTCATCAGGAGCTTATACCCCTGTGCAAGCTGATGCGGTTGCGTTATTGATGAATGATGCTGGTATTTCGGTGTATATGCAATATACGCATGCCGCCAGTAGTGCTTCAAATTATTCGGCAGCAAAGGCGCTACGCGATAATTTCGATTATGATGTAGCCACAATAAGCAAGATAGATGAAGGCACTTCACACTTCCTTGAGATTATACAGAGTGAGCTTCGAAAAGGCTTTCCGCTTTATATTTCGGGATTTACGAAATACAGTACCAGCGGTCACGCATGGGTAGTAGATGGTTTTGATCGCGAGGGTTTGGTGCACATGAACTTTGGTTGGAGCGGTCAGGCTGATGGATATTATTCGCTTTATGCGCTCAGTTTGACTACTTCAGGACAAGAGTTTAACGGTCGGCCATTGTCTTTTAACAGGCAACTAATGGTTATTGCGGCTCATCCCAACAAAGCAGGTGTTGAACCTATTGATGAACAGTTGCGTTCAAGTGCGCCTAATATAGCGTTTGGTATAGATGGTGATATGCATTTTGTGGGTGATGCACCTACAAATATAAGCACTGAAAGCCACATTGTGTACAAGAATTTTACCAATCAGAGTGCAAAATCTTTCCGTGGCGACTTTGGCGTTGGTATTTATTCAGCCGAAGGTTCTTTAGTTCGCGCTTGTCCGTCAGCGTATCATGCTGCGGGAGGATATACGGTATCGCGTTACGCCGATTATAATGGCGAGATGTCTCCAAGCGGTCTTATTGTTGAAGATGTTGAGTTTAAGCTTGATTTTACAGGTTTAACCAATGGAACATATACGCTATTGCCTATAGCGGCAGCGCGCGATGAATCTGGTCAATTTGGAACGTGGACAAAGATAAAGAAGGCTCCGCGTATGGTGATAGAGGTGAAAGACGGTAATATTATTTATCGTGAAATGCCGTCAACAGCGCCTGCTTTCCAACTCTTTGCTACTCCAATATTCGAGAAACCACTTTATGCGGGTGGAACAAATAAGGCTCGTTTGGCTTTGAGAAAACTGAATGGGCTACCCTTTGACGGCAAGGTTAAACTTGAATTTATTGATAGCAACGGAACGGTAGCAGCAAGTTTTACGACTGAGAATATTGTCGATTTTGAAGAATTTGCCACAACTAAGGTTAAACTTCCGCTGCAGTTGCCTTACGATATGGCTTCTGCCGACTATTCATTACGTATAACAATCATTAAAAAAGATACGAATGAAGAGTGTGTTGTGCGCAACTATAATATGGGAGAAGCTACAGTTGTGAAGGTGTTAGAACAAGAAGAAGCGACGGCCGTGCTGGCTAACGTATTAGGTTTTGTAAGCGATAATTCGGGCGCAAGCATGCCAAGCGAGAATATTGACATGCGTTATAACAATGTATTTAAAATAGGTTGTATTGTCTATAAGAAAGAAAATGTAGATTATAATGGTCCTTCGATACTCCAACTTATTGATACAGAAGATGGCCGTAAGATTACATTAAACACCTTTCCTTCTGTAATTCGACTGAATTCGAGCAATGAAACGGTTCACATCATGAGCGGTTGGTTGCGTGCAAGCAGCCTGAAAATTATTAATAATCGTCGTTATCAGGTTGCATTGATGGGTAATGTTGATGGCAAAGAGGTTAATTTGTGGCCTGAAACAGCCAGTCCTCTCTATGTTTCAATTATTAATGGGCCATACAATATCTACCCTGATGACGTAACAAATAGTATTCATCATACGAGCGAAACTGCATCAATTAGCTTTGATGACGGATTGTTGGAATTGCGACAAGCTGGTTTGCAACAGGTTTCGGTATACAATTTAAGTGGTGTATTGATAGCAAAGAAATGGATACAGGGGCAGAATTACCTAAGCTTTAGCCTACCTCGTGCAGCTTATATCGTAAAAATTACTACGCATAATGGTAGCTATACAAAAGTAGTAAAATAGTTTTTATATACGCTTAAATAGCTTATTTGCCTGTCGGGTTATAATAAATAATGCCCGATAGGCATATTTTTTTGTTCATTTTTAAGCATAATAATGAATGAAAAGTAAGAAAATTAAAAGAAATTATATTAATTCATTATTAATTATTACTTTTGTGATGTATTCTCAAACTTAATGTCTAACCTTTTAAAATTAAAGGTATGAAGAGGAAGTTCAAATGTTTAACGTGATTGATACGTCAGGCTACTTGACAGGTTTCGTGTAATAGTTTATTGCTTTAAAATCATGATTTCTTTATGGTTCATGCATTTTATATTTCAAATAAGCTTTGATGTGAAATATCATGTAAAGATGATTTATCTTATATTATTAATCAATTATATTTCTAACTTATGAAAAAGCTATTACGTATTTTATTTTTTACCTTAGCAGTAATGGTTGTTTCTTCGGATCCTATGTGGGCACAAACTGAAACTTTAAGGCCAGAACGCGTTACTCGTCAAAAGGCAGTGTATAATGCTAACAACAATACGGTAACCCTTACAGCTGTAACACCCAGCAAAACTGAATATGATTGGGATACGTATGAGCAGCATGATTTGTCTTATATTTCGTACATTTCAATTAAAAGGCACGATGTAGGCACACCGTGGCCAGATACAGAACTAGCCCGAATTACATCGCCTGCATTAGGAAAAGAGTTCAAATTTGTTGATACAAATGTACTGCCTGACAAGAGTTACGAATATGCTTTAACAGTTCATGTTGATGCACTTTCAAGCCAAACGGCATACGAACATATCTACACAGGTAAAACTCCAGCACCTGTTAAGAGCTTTACTGCAACAACAGTAGATGCAAATACCAATGCAATTGACCTTTCGGTTATAGCTCCTGATACAGCAGTAACTGGCGAAGCATTGAGTAAGCCTCTTACGATTCGTATTCAACTTAAACAAGAATATTTTGATTATATTGATGTTCATAGCTTTACAGATGTGGAGCCAGGGAAAGCATACACATGGAAATTCGAAGGAGTTGAAATGAGTAAATCATATCATTTCCGTGCCATAGCTATTGTAGGTACTGAAGGTAAGAGCGGTTTTGTTGATGCTAGTACGTATGTTGGTCTTGACTATCCAGGTGCACCAAGAGACTTTACTTGTGTAAGTGAAGGCGAACAAGTAAAAATTACTTGGAAGGAACCAGCAGTAGGTGGTCGTGGTGGCAGCTATGCGCCCGAAATGACATCATATAATTTGTACCGAATTAGCGCTGATGGTACTGAAGAAATTGCCGCACGTGGTATTCAAGGAAATAGTTATATTGATAAGCCTACGACAAAAGAAGAAACATGTGTTGCTTATCGCATGACAGCTGTCAATATAGCTGGTGAAAGCATTAAAGATGTAAAACATGCCCCTGTTTTAGTAGGAAAGCCTGCAGCATTACCTTTTAAGGAGTCATTTTCAAATTCTTCACTCGAGCATAAGGGCTGGTCTACCGCTACAACACAAAAGAGCGACTATTATACTTACAAAGCATGGATGTTCCCTAATGCAGCATCAGTTTATTATTTTCCTACTGATGAGACGTTAACTACGGAACCACATGATAAAGATGGTGGTTTAGCGGCGTGTCTTTTCTATGGATATTGCGAGGAGGGTCAAACAGAAAGTCTTATTTCTCCACATATAAACGTTATGGGAAAAGATAGTGTTATCTTAAAGTTTCATTACTGGTTTATCCCTGTTGAGGGTATGAAAGACGAATTAAAAGTATTAGTTAAGTATGATGATACAGTATGGACGAGTATTTTTTCTTCATTAAATACAGAGGGAGATAAGGCTGAATGGCGTGAGATTATTCTCCCAATTAAATTACAATCAAACAATCAGAAAATTCAAATTCGTTTTGATGGTATATTCCATGGTACAGCTTCGGAGGTTGTTATTGACAATATAACGGTTGAAAATGCTCAAGTTACTAATGGAATTTATAATGCAGTGAATAGCGATAATATACATAATAGTCAGATATTTACAATTTCTGGTACACGTGTTAACGATATGTCTGCTCCCGGAACATACATTATTAAAGAAGGAAGAACGACTAAAAAAGTGATTGTGAAGTAAATAATTGGGATTCCAGTTTGTGTACAGGAAACGGCTGTGGCTAACATATTTACAAATCAATATAGCGTAAAATGTTAGTAAATATTATTTTACGCAATTTAATAAATTGTTATATTACAATGAAAATATTACTTATATCTATTTTAATTCTGTTGTCCTTGACAGCATGTAATTGCAATAACAAAAATAAAAAAGAGAATGCACGTGTTTTAAATTCTCCTTTAAATACAAAGGGAGCTCTCGATTCTCTTGATTATGTTCTTTCAAAAGAAGGATTTGATGCAGCGTTTGGAAGCGAAAAAACTTATCATCAAATCACAAAACAAGAGCAGGAAAGAGCGAAACTTCTTCTTACAGAATATGTTAATCGTGGTGGAGGCGATACGATTTACTTTATGAAAGTAGATAAGCGTGGGAAAGAAACGGGTGAAGAAGAGATAGAAATACGTAAGCCTTTACCATTAAAAAGATATTTTAAACAATATATTGCCTATAAAGAAAATGGACATATTATGGTTTTAATTAATTTAGAAGCCCAAGAGTGTCTTTTCAATATGAAAAGCATTAGAGAAAGCTTGAAAAATCGAGTACATTATATTTTTGATGGAGGTATAATGTATGGAAATGTAATTATAGATTTAAAGTTGGGTAAAGTTGTGGCTTTTCATCTCAATGGTGAGGCATAAAATGCGATAGATTATATCATAAAAAATAGTTTTTGATAAAATAACAAATGCCCATTCCAATCGATATCATTCGATGAAATGGGCATTTTTATAATATGTTATAAAAAACTTCAGCGCAAAGTTTGGGTTTTTACGCTGAAGCTCTATAACAAAAAATCTATAGAGATGAAGCACGAACGCGACTTAAAGTCTCTGGCGTCATCTGTAAATAACTTGCAATATATACTAACGGAGCGCGCAAAACAACCTGCGGTTTCATCTTGCACAAACGTAAATATCTGTTTTGTGCTGTTTCAAATCGAAGCAAATCGGCATGGATTTGTGAAATGATGAGGCTCTCTTCTAATATTTTTCGATAAAGAATTTGAATGTTTACATTATGAAGAGCCACCTGTTCGAGTCGACGCTTTGGAAGCATATACACCATTGTTGTTTCGATAGCCTGCACCTGTAGCTTTGTAGGCTGTTCCTTAAACAGACTTTCAATACACATGAAAATTTCGCCATCAGCACCAATATGCTCTGTAAGTTCCTTGTCATTCTTAAAATAAAACTGACGAACAAGTCCCTTATCAATATAGTAAATATTCTCACAGACGTCTCCTTCTTGAAGGATCATCTCTCCTTTTGCGAACTTTTTAGGAACCAAGATGCTTTCTAACACATCAAGTTCTTCATGTGTCATTGTACTGTACTTGCGAGCAAGCTCACGCGCAATATCTCTTGTCGTGTTTTGAAGTTCCTTCATTGTTTCTATAAAATCTGTTAGATTGTTTTGTAAGAAAGGTTAATCTAATTTTAATACTGCAAGGAAAGCCTTTTGGGGTACTTGCACATTACCAATCTGTTTCATGCGTTTCTTTCCCTTTTTCTGCTTTTCAAGCAGCTTTCTCTTGCGGCTAACATCACCTCCATAGCATTTAGCGAGCACGTCTTTTCTAACTTGTTTCACCGTCTCACGGGCGATAATCTTCGCACCTATTGCTGCTTGGATAGCGATATCAAACTGTTGACGTGGTATCAAATCTTTTAATTTTTCACACATTCTGCGGCCCATTGTCACAGCATTTTCTTGATGAATAAGCGACGATAGTGCATCAACGGGTTCGCCATTTAACAGAATGTCAAGCTTAGCCAGCTTTGAAGGTCTATAACTATCAATGTGATAATCAAACGAAGCATAGCCTTTCGAGATTGATTTTAGCTTATCATAGAAGTCGATTACAATCTCAGCGAGTGGCATATAGAAGTTAAGCTCAATGCGATTACCTGATACATACTGTTGGTCTATAAGCTCACCGCGCTTTTCTAAGCACAATGTCATGATAGGACCAATAAAGGTTGAGGAAGTAATTATTGAAGCTTTAATATATGGTTCTTCAATATGATCAATTTCAGTTTGATCAGGAAGACCACTTGGATTGTGTACTTCGAGTTCGTCTCCTTGTTTAGTATACACCATGTAAGAAACGTTAGGCACCGTCGTAATCACCTCCATGTTAAACTCTCTATCCAAGCGTTCCTGTACAATTTCCATGTGAAGCAATCCTAAAAAGCCACAACGGAAACCAAAGCCAAGGGCTTGTGAACTTTCGGGTTGGAATGTAAGACTGGCATCATTCAGCTGAAGCTTCTCTAATGATGTACGTAAGTTCTCGTACTCGGAAGGGTCAATAGGATAAACTCCCGCAAAAACCATCGGCTTAACCTCTTGGAAACCCGCAATAGCTTTGTCGCAAGGACGGTCAATATGCGTAATGGTATCACCGACTTTTACTTCAGTTGCATTCTTAATACCAGAGATAATGTAACCTACTTCGCCTGCTGAAAGCTCTTTTCGCGGCTCAAGATCCATCTTCAAAGCACCCACTTCGTCAGCAGCATATTCCATACCCGTCTGTACAAACTTCACTTTGTCGCCTTTGCGTATAGTGCCATTTAGCACTTTTCCAAGCACGATGATGCCGCGAAATGAGTTAAAGATAGAATCGAAAATGAGCATTTGAAGTGGCTTTGTCTTATCTCCAACAGGAGCGGGAATGCGCTCAACAACTGCCGTTAATATATCAGAGACGCCCTCTCCTGTCTTACCACTTGCACGAATAATGTCGTCAGGATCACAACCAATCAGGTCAACAATCTCATCTTCTACCTCTTCAGGCATTGCGTTAGGCATATCAATCTTATTGATTATTGGAATAATCTCAAGGTCATGGTCTATTGCAAGATAGAGGTTTGATATTGTTTGAGCCTGAACTCCCTGTGTAGCATCAACAATAAGCAGAGCGCCTTCGCACGCCGCTATGCTTCGTGACACCTCATAACTAAAGTCTACGTGTCCCGGAGTATCAATTAAATTAAAGATGTATTTCTCCCCATTATGCTCATATTCCATTTGAATAGCATGGCTCTTGATAGTGATACCGCGTTCACGTTCAAGGTCCATGTTATCAAGCATCTGATTTTCAGTAATCTTGATTGTTTTGGTAAATTCCAACATTCGGTCAGCCAAAGTTGATTTACCATGGTCAATATGGGCTATGATACAGAAATTTCTTATTTTATCCATGCAAATATACTATATGCTTTTAACGGCAAAGTTAATAAAAAGATTGGATAATAGGACCGTTCACTACATATTTTTAATATCTTTGCATAAAACATAACAAACAATTTTACAATGCTAAAAAGAAATATTTTACTTACAGCTCTCTCCGTGTGTTTATTTGCATGTCAGCATGCTTCTCTCGAAGACAGAGCCGAAGCGTACACAAAAGATTATACTGAACGGTTCTGCCCTACTCCTGTTCAGGACATGCAGCGCACAGATAGCCTTACTTTTGACCGTTCGTCTCATACGTTTAATTATTATTTTACCCTTGTCGACAAGGCGGATAATGCGGATATTATTAAGGTAAAACGTCAAGAAATTACCGATGCTTTGCTCAAACAGTTAAAAGAAAACACCTCTGCAAAGCTTTACAAAGACGAAGGATACAACTTTCATTATGTTTTTAGGTCAGGAAGCAAAGGAAACATACTTCTTGAACATACTTTTACAAGTAAGCAATATAAGTAAAGAATCAATACCTTTTATTGGGAAAAATATTCAAAAAAAGAACCATCATCACAGTGTAATAACTGCTTGATGATGGTTCTTTTAGTTTGTAACGATTTCTGATTAAAATGCTTAATAATCAGGTTTAAAATCGATTATACTGTTTTGTTATTATTCCGAATCAATATCGCCAGCAGGTTTCATATTGGTGTATACGTTTTGTACATCTTCGAAATCTTCCAGTTTTTCAACCATTTTATCGATGGTTTCGCGCTCTTCTTCGGTTACATCTTTCAAGTCATTTGGAATATAGGTAAACTCAGCAGCTGTAATTTCGAAGTCGTTTTCTTCGAGATGCTTCTGAATTTCTCCAAAACTCGTAGGAGAACCATAGATAGTTATCTCACCTTCCTCGTCGTCAACGTCGTAGTCTTCTTCCACTCCGTAGTCGATTAAGTCAAGGATTAGTTCGTCCATTTCAATGCCTTCTTTCGACTTGAATGTAAAAACAGCCTTGTGATCAAAGAGAAAGCTGAGCGAACCTGTTGTGCCTAAGTTTCCGTCAAATTTATTAAACACCGAACGAACATCACCTACTGTACGTGTAGTATTATCAGTAAGTGTGTCAACAAACACAGCAACGCCGTGAGGTCCATATCCTTCATACGTTACCTCTTTGTAGTCACTGGTATCCTTACCCATTGCATTTTTAATAGCCCTTGCAATATTATCCTTGGGCATATTCTCACGTTTGCAAGTTGCAATAATAGCACGAAGGCGTGGATTATTTTCAGGTTCAGGGCCACCAGCTTTAACAGCGATAGCAATTTCCTTGCCTAATTTGGTGAATGTGCGGGCCATGTGCCCCCATCTTTTGAGCTTTGCAGCCTTGCGATATTCAAATGCTCTTCCCATTGTTTGAAAAGTATATTATTAAAATTTTAGTTGTATCGATTTCTATTATCGAAGTTCAGCACCTAACTTGGTTGTCAGATTATGTTGCAGTTTCTGCATAATAGCATCAATCTGCTTATCGTTTAGGGTACGCTGTTCGTCTTCAAGAATAAAGTTTACGGCATAACTCTTCTTACCTTCAGGTAGGTTTTTGCCTGTATAAACGTCGAATAGTTCAACTTTCTTCAGAAGTTTCTTCTCTGTTTGACGTGCTATTTCCACAATCTCTGCAAACTCAACGTGTTCGTTAACAAGCAGAGCGAGGTCGCGACTAACCGATGGGAACTTACTCAATTCTTTGAATTCGATTTTGTTCTTCTTGATAGCTTTCATCAGTTCAGTCCAGTTTATTTCAGCGTAATAAACGTCCTGTTCAACACCTACGCTATGTGCGGCCTTCTTAGCAAGCTTACCAAACTCTGCTAAAAGCTTTCCACCGCGATTGCGTTTAGTCAAGCCATAGGCATAAATATTATTATCTGTCTTGCTTTCAACTACTAAACCTGCAGGAACTCCTGCTCTAAGGAAGATGTTCTCAAGGTATGCTTTCAGTTCGTAGAAGGAAGTTTCTTCGTCAGCATGCGCCCAACTGCCTTGTACACGCTTACCTGTTATCCACAAAGCAAGGTGCGTTTCCTGAGAATAAGCGCGAATAGAGTCGATTTGATCGTCTTTTTCAGGTGTGTATTTATAAACGTTACCCAGTTCGAAGAACTTCAAGTTTACACGCTTACGGTTGATGTTTCGGGCCAACGATTCGAGGCCGCCGAACACCATTGTCTGGCGCATCACACCCAAATCGGTACTTAATGGGTTCATCACCTTAACAGTGTTAGCCCATGGATACGCGTTAAATTCGTCGTGGTTATAGTATGTCGATTTTGTGAGAGAGTTGTTTAGAATCTCGTTAAAGCCACAACCCACGAGTTGTTCACATATAACACCTTCTATTTTGTGTTCACGGTCAAAATCGTTTTGTACGGTTAACGACGATTTTAACTGTGTAGGAATTTCAACGTTATTATAGCCATAAATACGCAGAATGTCTTCAATCACATCGCATGGACGCTGAACATCTACACGGAAAGCAGGTACATCAAGCTGCAAGCCTTCTGCATCTTCGTGTTTAATCTTCATATCAAGCGATGTAACAATACTTTTAATAGTATCTGCCCCAAGCTTTTTACCGATTAAACGGTCGCAGTATTCGTATTTCAGATTAACGTCAAAGTCGGGTAATGGGTTTGGATACACATCACGAATCTGCATACTTACCTTACCGCCTGCAAGCTGTTGGCAAAGTATAGCTGCTTGTTTCAGCGCATAAATAGTACCATTAGGGTCAATACCACGTTCGAAACGGAAACTTGAATCGGTGCTAAGTCCGTGACGACGTGCGCTCTTTCTAATCCATGTTGGGTGGAAATAAGCCGCTTCTAACACCACGTTCTTTGTAGTTTCGTAGGTTCCTGAACCTTTACCGCCGAAAATACCAGCTATGCACATAGGCTCTTCGGCGTTACAAATACTTAGGTCGTGTTCGCCTAAAACGTGTTCAACACCATCAAGGGTAACAAATTTCGTTCCCTCAGGCTGTGTGCGAACAACAATCTTATGGCCCTTAACCATGTCGGCATCAAAGCAATGCATTGGCTGTCCGTAGGCCATCATAATGTAGTTTGTGATGTCAACAATATTGTTAATCGGACGCAAGCCTATCGTATTTAGTTTATCTTGAAGCCATTTAGGGCTTTCCTTTACCTCACAGTCAGTTATGCTCACACAAGCATAACGTTTACAAGCTTCGTTATTCTCGATTTCAACGTCAATCGGTAAGCTCTCATTGTCAACATGGAAAGCCGAGCAATCAGGACGATGCAGGCTGGTTTTATATCCACGCTGAACCAACCACGCATACAAATCGCGTGCTACACCATAGTGGCTTAAAGCGTCGGCGCGGTTAGCTGTAATATCAATCTCGATAAGCCAATCGCTTTCTAACTGATAGTATTCGGCAGCAGGTGTGCCGGGTACAGCCTCTTCGGGCAGCACAATAATACCATCATGCGCGGTGCCAATACCAATTTCGTCTTCAGCACATATCATACCGAAGCTCTCAACGCCACGCAATTTGCTCTTTTTAATGGTGAATTCGTCATCACCATCGTAAAGAACACAACCCAGATCAGCCACAATAACCTTCTGCCCTTCGGCAACATTAGGCGCTCCGCATACAATTTGTTGAGGCTCGCCCTTGCCTAAATCTACAGTTGTTACGTGCAGGTGGTCACTATTAGGGTGCGCAACGCAGGTGAGAACCTTACCTACAAACAAACCTTTCAAACCACCTTTTACGGCCTGTACTTCTTCTAATGCACCAACTTCCAAACCTGTTGAGGTAAGTGCTTCGGCTGTTTCTTGTGGCGTCAGGTCAAAATCAACATACTCCTTAAGCCATTTATATGAAATCTTCATTATATAATGATTTTTATTTTCTTTACTTGTGCACTGTTGCGCAGCAGGTATATTGTTTGCGGGTTTGTAAACTTCGTTGCTACATGATGTAACCCTGTTGTTGCCAAAGGCTCTTAGTGACCTTTAAACAGCTACGCAACAATACCTGTTTATGCCCTGCAAAGTTACTAAAAAAAAGTGAGCAGAAAAAAGTTAAAGCCTTATTCTTCATAAGAAGAAAATATTTTTCAATATTACCTTTCAATGAACGTTATACGTCTGTTAATCATTTTACAAATATGATGCTGCAATTATGTTTAAAAGAAAAGCATTAATGGGTTATATGTAAATGATTAATTTATAATGTAATAACAGTATTGTGATATTCTGTTTTTGGTTATTGGGTCGTTGTACGACAGCCGTCATACGTGCGTGCTTCGGCCGTCATACGACTTGTACTGCGGTCGTAGTATAACGTGTACTGCGAACATCGTATAATCAGCATTATTCAGCAAACAAAAATCCCTTGCATGGTTATGGTGCAAGGGATTCGATGTATAAGTAGTATGTTATTTATCCCATCTTAAAACGGGAAGCGAAATATGGTAGCGTACCGCAACAAAGCGTATGGTTACAACAAGTAAGAAACTGGCAATAACCGTTAATGCTATATTGATTTCAAACATATAAAGCGCCCAGTATAGCAAGCCTCCTGCAATGCTGGCCATAGCATAAATTTCTTTTGAAAAGATAACAGGCGGACGGTTAAGAAACAAGTCGCGCATAATGCCACCAGCCGAACCTGTTATACAGCCCATAATAATGGCAACCCAAAAAGGGTGGTCACATTGGAGAGTTTTTTGTATACCAGCTATCGTAAACAGTGCAAGTCCTAAAGTATCAAAGACAAACCATGTGTTGTCAAGCTTCTTCATGTAGCGGGCAAACAGAATAACGATAGCTTGTGCCAATAGCGTACACAGAATGTACATGGGCGAAGTCATCCAGAATGGTATCACGCCGAGCATGACATCGCGCAGTGTTCCGCCACCAATGGCAACGGCAAAACCGCAGACAAAGCCACCAAACCAGTCGTAATGTTTATAGGCGGCCTGTCTGATTCCTGAAATGGCAAAAGCTAATGTACCCAGAATTTCGATAACTTGCTGCACATGATGCAGAAAGGCTGCGTCAGAATATATCATTATACTACGTTCTGTGGTTGACCCTCAACAAAGGCTTTTACATTCTCAATACTCGTTTTGATGAGGCGTTGGCGTGCTTCTAACGTAGCCCAAGCAATATGTGGGGTAAGGTAAGCATGGGCTTGTCGCAATAGCGGATTGTCGGCAAGTGGTGGCTCTTTCGACATAACGTCGGCACCATAGGCCTGCAAACGACCCGATTCGAGAGCATTAGCTACAGCCTGTTCGTCAACAAGCGCACCGCGACTGGTATTAATAAGTATAGCCCCTTCGCGCATCATGGCCAAGCGTTCTTCGTTAATGAGGTGATAAGTGTCAGGCGAAAGTGGGCAGTGTAGTGTTAAAATATCAGCTACTCCCAACAGTCCTTCAAGGGTTGTTTTTTGTACACCTGTGGGCAACTGGTCTTTTTCCTTTGACGTTAAAGCAAATACGTCCATGCCTAAACAGTGAGCAACCTGTGCCACTCGCATGCCAATGTTTCCCAATCCAATAATACCCAGGGTACGTCCAGCTAATTCTTGCAAGGGCGTATTCCAATAACAGAAGTCGGGATTTTGGCTCCATTGTCCTGCCCTTACTTCAGAAGCATAATGCGATACCTGATTTGTAATATTGAAAATATGCGCAAATGTCATCTGTACAACGCTCTCTGTGCTGTACGATGGTATGTTACTCACTACAATCCCGTGCTTGTGAGCGTATTCAGTATCAATGTTATTGTAACCTGTTGCCAGCACGCCAATATACTTAAGCTTAGGCAATTGCTTAAGCTCTTCTTCCTTCAGACGACACTTGTTCGTCAAGATGATATCGGCATCTTGTGCGCGTTTAATCAGCTCGTCGGCTGAAGTGCGATCATATATGGTAAGTTTGCCAAACGCTTCAAGCGGTTCCCACGATAGGTCATTGGGGTTGGCGGTGTATCCGTCTAATACAACAATATTCATATCCTATTGTAATTTATAAAATTTAATTATTCTTTTTCAGTGTCCTTATATCTATCTCCCCAGCATTTAAGCATACGCTGATATAGCGTTTCTTCTGCGGGGCTATGCTGACCGTGCCAGAAGCGCGCATCGCGTAAATCATCGGGCAGATACTGTTGCTCAGTAAAGTTTCCTGCATAATTGTGTGAGTATTTGTACCCATCGGAATAACCTAACTGCGACATCAATGCCGTTGGAGCATTGCGTAGGTGTAACGGTACAGGAAGGTTGCCGCTTTGCTTAACCACTTCAAGTGCAGTGTTGATAGCCATGTATGCAGAATTGCTCTTGGGGCTGGTGGCAAGGTACACCGCTGCTTCTGCTAACGGAATGCGTCCTTCAGGCCACCCTACTTTCATTACAGCGTCAAAGGCTGCATTTGCCAGTAAAAGTGCATTAGGATTAGCCAAACCAATATCTTCGGCAGCGCTGATAACAAGGCGTCGTGCTATAAATTGGGGGTCTTCTCCACCCTCTATCATGCGAGCCATCCAATAAAGAGCGGCATCGGGATCTGACCCACGAATGCTCTTGATAAAGGCTGAAATAATGTCGTAATGCATTTCGCCGTCTTTATCATAGGCAATAGGGTTCTCCTGAAGACGCTCTTCTACCATCTTGTTGGTGATAATAATCTCGTCCGAATCGCATGCGTCAACAACAAGTTCTAGTATGTTTAGTAACTTGCGTGCATCGCCACCACTATACCTTAATATTGCAGCAGTTTCTTCTAATTTGATATTTTTATTTGATAATTCAACGTCCTTATTAATAGCTCGTTGCAGAATGTTTGTTAAAGCATTTTGGTCAAGGGGTTTAAGAACGTAAACCTGACAACGTGATAACAGCGGACGTATGACTTCAAAAGAGGGATTTTCAGTGGTGGCGCCGATGAGCGTAATAACTCCTCGTTCAACAGCGCCCAGTAGAGAATCCTGTTGTGATTTGGAGAAACGGTGAATTTCGTCAATAAAAAGTATAGGCGACATGCTATTAAAAAAGCGTCCATTGCGTGCTTTTTCAATAACATCTCTAACATCTTTAACGCCACTCGTAACGGCGCTAAGGGTAAAAAAGGGAACGTTAAGCATGTTGGCAATAATCTCTGCCAACGTGGTTTTTCCTACTCCAGGCGGTCCCCAGAGGATAAAAGAAGAGATATGCCCCGATAAAACCATCTTTCGCAGCACACCTCCTTCGCCAATAATGTGCTCTTGCCCTACGTAATCGTCGAGCTTTCGTGGGCGCATGCGCTCAGCTAAAGGTTCACTCATATAGCTGCAAAAATAACAAATCTATATAAAGGTCGACAAGGACGCTATGTTAATTTTTTGAAAATACAAGCTACTAATAGCGTCCTTGTTCGTTTTTTATTGCGAACGATCAATTATTATTAGTGTTAATGGGTCTTTTCTTATTGCGTTCTTATTCGTCTGTTATTGTGGACGAGCAATACGTATACCCAGCTGAGATGGGTGCTTTGACATGTAAGTTTTCATCAATGTGGGCTCTTCTATAACTTTTTTATGAATAGAAGAAGCGTCGATCATGTGTAAACCGTCTTTATGCCACACCGCAATGCCTATATGACTTGTGTCCAAACCCTTAATTGATGTAATAATAGCGATGATATCTCCATTTTGTATAGTTTGACGAAGAAGCTTGCTATCGTTGAGGCTGTTTTTAGGAATATATCTACATTTCATGCCATTTATACCAGTTTCCATAGCTCTAATATTGCTAATTAATGCTTTGTTTTGCACAAGCATAGGGTATAAATCGATATGAGTTGTCATATAATCGGTATTCACATTTTGAACAGCGGTAAATGGTGGATTGGGCAATTGTATATCTTTTACAATGCCTTTTTTCTCATTTTCTTGAATCCAGTAAGTGAAATAATGCTGTCGTGTAGGATAAGAAACAATGCCTTCGCTATATCTTATCATGCGTAAGTTGTAACAAAAAGCGTCAAAAGTAAGTTTGTTTTGTTCTAAACTACGTGTCAAAGCAAGTACAGTTTCTACGAAAGTTGTGCAGTCAAGTTGGCGAAGATTCACCACAAGCTGCTCTTGTTTATTCTTTTCAAGTGTTTTGCCTACATAAGGCACACCTGCCAGCTGTCGCGCAAAATAAAGCATTTTATTGCCAATATTCTTTTGCGTTGCTGCTTTTTTAAGCAGGCTAACTACCTTTGTCGAATCGTCAGGTAGATAGTCGGTTTTCCAGTTGTTAGCGAAAATACTGCCTGTAGAGGCAAGGAAGAATAGAAAAACTAAAAACTTTTTCATATAGTTAGGCTTTAAATAATCAGGTGATAATACAGTATTTTAACGGCGCCGACCAAAGTTATATCCAACGTAAAAATTGAGACTTCCGAAATAATTGTTCGTAGAAAACTGCTTTTTTCGATAATTATATCCATGGAAAACAGCGTTTGAACCCACATACCAGCGCATATTGTTCCACACAATACCTAATCGAAGTATGCCGTCAAGGTTGAAATTGCTAAAGTTAAATTCTCTTGAGCGAATATCATTCTTATTAGTAACATCGCTCTTACTGTGCTTATAGCCTATCGCTCCTTGCAAAGAGGCATCAAATAACCAGTTGTGAGCGAATACCCAATTGTAAGCATAGCCGCCACTAATAGAGTAATCTGTGTATTCGATACTGGCTGATGTCATGGACGAATCAATAACATGATGCGCATAATATGAGCCTAAACGCTGTTCGACAAGTTCGTTAAGGCGCGCCCAATTAATACTAAGTTTATGTTTGGTATATCCTATTCCTGCAAGCACACTACCGCAAGAGCGACGTTGTATCGTGCTTTGGCTATAAGCTGCTGGATATGAGAACTTTTTGTTATTGAAGATATAGTAAATGTTAAAGCCTTTAATGTCGTATGTAAAACCATTAAAGGAGGTGTTGTTCATAGGGTCAGTATTATAGGTTGGGCCCAGTTTTATCTTGCTATTACGATAATCATTGCCCGATTTTCTGTAAAAAAGATCTACACCTAATTTACTACTGTATAAACTTAAATTGAAATCTTGTTTGGTGCTTTTGCCACCAATGTGAGTTAAATCAATTGTATAACCCAGAAAAACCCATCGCCATCCAACGTAAGGACCAAGCTTATAAGAAGGTTTTGGCGAAAAAACGAACTCTTGTCCAGCCTTATTCCACACGTGATATACTTCGTAAGTATTGGTGTTTTGCAACATTACCGTGTAGTTATATGCCTGTGGTTCAATATAATTCGTGTCGACATCAGAAAATGATTCTACAAAATTACGTAATCGTTGCAATATATTTTTACGAGGCTTTACAACTTCTGAGGATAGAGCTTGCGTTGAAACTGCCACGCTATCCTCCTGAGATAGCACTACGTTAGTAGTACAGAACAACAGTAAAAAGCAACAAATAAACTTCCTCATATTTTATAGAAACATTAATTTTTAAGCCATTTCATCGATAAACTGTTCCAATTTATCTGGCATTTTACGACGTTATCTTTAATTAATTATTAAAATTTCCCGAGTATTCTATCCATAACCCAGTTGACGGGTGTTGCACTAACGCTTGAGCATGTGCACTCTCCTATTCCCTGTAAATGTTGAATAACCGACGTGATAATTGGTAATTGTACGTATGGTGGATTAGGAACGATAATACTTTGTAAGCCTTCACTCGTTACCAAACGGATAGGATCGTAATTAAAAACTGAAAAAGTGAGCGTTCCTCTATCGCCAATAACGATAATTCTATCTTCCTTAGCGCTCTCATGTCCTACAAAACACCACGATGCACTACCCGATATTCCGCTGTCAAAAATGAAAGATGCACTTATCGTATCTTCTGCAGGATAGAGATGTTCGCGATTGGTTGGATAGCCGTGTGCCCTGATAATAACACCAAATAAGCTTTGTAACAGGTCTAACTGATGCGGTGCAAGGTCATAGAAATAACCGCCACCCGAGATGTCTGGCTGCAAACGCCACGGAAGATTAGCACTTGCATGATAGTCGAGTTCGCGAGGAGGAACGGCAAATTGCAGCTGAACATTCAGCACTTTACCTATAGTATTGGTATCAATTATTTCCTTTACTTTCTGGAAATATGGAAGATAACGACGATAATATGCTACGAAACAAGGCACGCCTGTTTCCTCGCTAATGCGGTTTATGCGAATACAATCCTCATAACTTGCGGCAAGAGGCTTCTCGATATAACAAGGTTTACCGCTTCGCATCGACATAATTGCGAAAGTTGCATGACTTGAAGGCGGCGTGGCTATGTACACAGCCGTCACATCAGGATCATCTATAAGCTGTTGGGCATCGGTGTACCACTTCTTAATATGGTGGCGTTCGGCATAAGAACGAGCCTTATCTTCGCTTCTGCTCATGACGGCTTCAACGCGTGATCCTGCAACTTCATTAAATGCAGGACCCGATTTTTTCTCGGTCACTTCGCCACAACCAATAAATCCCCATATAATTTCTTTCATGCCCTTTTTTGCTTTTCCTGCAAAGTTAATAAAATATCTTCGGAATTATATCCCCATAATTAGGTATTCTTCTCAAAATAAACTGCTTTGCAACACTGTTGCAATATAATATTCGTAATTTTGCATTGATTAAAAAATATTATCGTATGAGATTATCAGATTTGCATACAGGCCAAAGCGGAATTATTGTAAAGGTGCTTGGTCATGGTGGTTTCCGCAAACGTGTTGTTGAAATGGGATTCATTAAAGGCAAAAAAGTGGACGTGCTTCTTAATGCTCCTCTCAGAGACCCCGTGAAATATAAAATCATGGGATACGAAGTGAGCCTTCGCCATAGTGAGGCTGAAATGATTGAGGTTATCACAGAAGAGGAAGCTCATAACATCAACGAAAAAAACAAAATAAATAATAACAACGAGGCTCTTCCGGGCATAGAAGATACTGATAACGAACTTACAACAGCTGGAAACTTAGAGCAACTTGCCGAGAAAAAGAGCAAAACCATTAACGTTGCGCTTGTAGGAAACCCCAATTGTGGAAAGACTTCTCTTTTCAATTTTGTGTCAGGGGCACATGAGCGCGTCGGAAATTATTCGGGTGTTACGGTAGATGCAAAGGAAGGACACGCTTCTTTTAACGGTTATGAATTTAATATTGTTGACCTCCCAGGCACATATTCTTTGTCGGCTTATTCGCCAGAAGAACTATATGTACGTAAGCAACTGGTAGAGCAAACGCCTGATGTAATTATTAATGTAATAGATACGTCGAACCTCGAACGTAATCTTTATCTTACCACACAGCTTATTGATATGCACTTGCGCATGGTTGTGGCCCTCAATATGTTTGATGAAACAGAAAAGAGAGGCGACAATATCGACTATGATAAGCTTTCAGAGCTGTTCGGTGTACCTATGGTTCCTACGGTATTTACTACAGGAAAAGGTGTTGAAAACCTTTTTAAGCAAATTATAAAAACCTATGAAGGAACTGAAGATACTGATGCACATTATCGCCATATCCACATTAATCATGGCCATGAATTAGAGCATGGTATCAGAGAAATTCAAGAACATTTGAAGCAGGTGCCCAATCTTACTAACCGATACTCTACCCGTTATCTTGCCATTAAGCTTTTAGAGCACGATGAAGAGGTTGAAAACTTGGTGAATAGCTTGCCTGATGCACACGAAATTATGTTGCATAGGGACGATACAGCTGAACGAGTTAAGGAGGAAATAAATGAAGATTCGGAAACCGCTATCATGGATTCGAAGTATGGTTTTATACATGGTGCTTTGAAAGAAGCTAAGTATAGAACGGGTAATAATGCCGATACTTACGAGTGGACTCACAATTTAGATGCTGTTTTAACGAACAAATACGTTGGCTTTCCTATATTTCTTCTGGTTTTGGTTGTTATGTTTGCAGCCACCTTTTATATTGGTGCCTATCCCCAAGACTGGATAGAAGCTGGGATAGAATGGTTGCAAAATTCAATTGGTCAGCTCATGCCCGACGGACCTGTTAAGGCAATGCTTATTGACGGTGTGTTAGGAGGTGTTGGTGCTGTTATCGTATTCTTACCGCAAATCTTAATACTTTACCTGTTTATTTCGTTTATGGAAGACTCGGGTTACATGTCAAGGGCCGCCTTTATTATGGATAAGCTCATGCACAAAATGGGCTTACATGGAAAGTCGTTCATTCCTTTGATTATGGGCTTTGGCTGTAACGTGCCAGCGGTTATGTCGACTCGAACTATTGAAAGTCGCCGTTCCCGATTGGTAACCATGCTTATTCTGCCTCTGATGAGTTGCGAAGCGCGTATACCTATTTATATAATGATAATCAGTACCTTCTTTACACGTAACCTGCAATGGCTTATAATGCTGTCGCTATATGTATTAGGTATTGGCATGGCTGTGGTGATGAGCAAACTGTTTACTAAGTTTATGGTGAAAGGAGAAGATACACCTTTTGTGATGGAGCTTCCGCCATACCGCTTCCCTACTACAAAAGCCCTACTGCGTCATACATGGGAAAAGGGTAAGCAATATCTTAGAAAGATGGGAGGTATCATTCTTGTCGCCTCTATTGTAGTATGGGCTTTAGGATACTTTCCGCACCCAGAGGGACTTAATAACCAACAACAGCAAGAACAAAGCTATATTGCACATATAGGCAAAACGATAGAACCCGTATTTCAATTACAAGGTTTTAATTGGAAGTTAGATGTAGGTCTGCTGGCTGGTGTGGGAGCAAAAGAGATAGTTGCTTCAACTATGGGTGTGATTTATTCGAACGATGACAGCTTTGGTGATGATAATTCGTATAACGATGAAGGTGGTAAATACGAACATTTGCACCAGTATATTACGAATGATATTGCAAAAATGCACGGACTTATCGTTGAAGAAGCTATACCTATAGCCACACTTACAAGCTACTGTTTTCTGTTATTTGTCCTACTCTACTTCCCTTGCATAGCTACTATAGCAGCTATTAAGGGTGAAACAGGCTCGTGGAAGTGGGCTCTTTTTGCCGCAGGATATACTACTTTTTTAGCATGGGTAGTATCGGCTGTTGTGTTCCAAATAGGTAGGTTCTTTATTCTTATAGAATAGAGCATTATTTTGTAACGAAAAAATGTAATATATGCCTTTACGACGTAATTATTTTTTAATTACGACGTAAAGGCATTTTTATGTTTGTAAGTTGCTGAAAATTAGATTTTTATAAATAGGAACAAACATTTGTGTTTTGCTATGTAATCGCAGTGTGTTTACGACGTAAACGCGAACCCTTTACGATGTAATCGCACGGTCATTACATCGTAATCGCAAAACCTTTACGATGTAAAGGTAAAAACATCATCATATAAGTGAAAAAGTTTGGCGCTATACAATGTCGTCAAACAGTGTTTTGTGGGGCATTTCGTTCAACGTCGAAGTATTTGTTTTCTGCTCTTGTACCTCTTCTTCAAAACTTAAAAGCAACTGGCGTCCTTGGTCAGAGTTAGGATTTAAACGATATACTCCGCGTGATATTTTTTGGATAAGTGAACCTGGATAACGTGTGTTTTGACGCAGAAATCGGATAACATACCCCTTAACCTCTTCCTTTTCGTATTTCTGGAACAGGCTATTTTGGCTGTTATACGCATAGAGAACTATCTTCTGCAAGCTTAATCCTCTATCCCCTGCCTCTGTAAGCACTTTTAATATATCCTTATCCATAGAAAAAACCGCAGTTCAATTATACATTGAATTGCGGCTTAATGACATACGTGTATTAAATCATTCAATAGTATTAATAACGTAGGCAAAGCTTAAGCTAAGACTACTTTGCCGCCGTCACCTTTTACTTTACCTTCTTTCAGCAACCAACCGATACCAAGTAATACCTCAATTTGAGTTTTGCCTGTGAGCTTCTCAAGTTCTTCTACCGACTTAGAGGTTCCTGCAGTATATAATGCTTGATAAACATCACCAGCGCGGAATCCTGCATTATCAGCGTCAACGAAAATGTCTTTCTTCGCAGCTTTTGACTTTGTTGTTGTTGTTTTAGCTACAGCTGTTGTTGTTTTTTTTGTTGCTGTGCTTTTAGAAGTTTTCTTCTCTACCATAGTTAGTAAAATTAAAATATCCCTTTTCTCAAATATATATAAACATATTAACTGTTGCAAAATTAAGTATTTATCAAGAAGAAAAGGTATAAAGAACCGATAAAATTATAAATATAAATGAAGGATAGCTTCGAAAATATGCATTTTTTTGATATAAATCAAACATTTGAATATCAAACACTTATTTCATGTGATGTATAAAAAGAAATCCTGTCTCTGCATGAGAGACAGGATTGTGTTTGTATGAATATTCGGACAAATCAGGCTTTACGCCTCTGTATCCTTAATATCTACTTTGATAGCAAGCTCGTCAAATTGCTTCTGATCAAGCGTTGACGGAGCGTTAAGCATTACATCACGGCCGCTGTTATTTTTGGGGAATGCAATGCAATCGCGAATAGAGTCGAGCCCTGCCATAATGCTTACAAAGCGGTCAAGACCGAAAGCAAGACCTGCATGTGGTGGAGCGCCATACTTAAATGCGTTCATTAAGAAACCGAATTGAGCCTCGGCGCGTTCTGGTGTAAAGCCTAACACCTCAAACATCTTCTCTTGAAGTTGCGTGTCATGGATACGAAGTGAACCACCTCCCACTTCAATGCCGTTGCAAACAAAGTCATAAGCCTTTGCGCGTACTTGCTCTGGGTGCTCGTCTAACAACGTAATATCGTCAGGATGAGGCATAGTAAACGGATGGTGTGTGGCCATTAGGCGCTGCTCTTCTTCACTCCACTCAAAGAGAGGAAAGTCAACAATCCATAGGCATTTAAACGTATTCTTATCGCGAAGACCTAATCTATCACCCATCTCTAAGCGCAAAGTGCAAAGCTGTGTGCGCGTTTTGTTTGCCTTATCACCACTGAGAATAAGAAGAAGATCGCCGTCTTTTGCACCTGTAGCTGTCTTAACCTCCTGAAGTTGCTCCTCTGTATAGAATTTGTCTATTGAACTCTTGATAGTTCCATCAGCGTTAAACTTAATGTAAGCTAAGCCTTGTGCACCTACCTGTGGCCTCTTAACAAAGTCGGTTAACTCGTTAAGCTGCTTACGACTATAATCTGCACAACCCGGAACAACGATGCCACCGATATAGTTTGCTTCATTAAAGACAGAGAAATCGCTCTTGTTCTTTAATACGTCCATAAGCTCAACGAATTCCATTCCAAAGCGAATGTCAGGCTTATCTGAACCATATTTCTTCATGGCTTCGTGCCAACTCATCTGCTGTAACGGCCTTGGCAGGTCTACGCCACGTATTTCTTTAAATAGCATGCAGCACATATCCTCGAAAAGATTAATCACATCGTCCTGATCAACAAAGCTCATTTCACAGTCAATCTGAGTAAATTCAGGTTGACGGTCAGCACGAAGGTCCTCGTCACGGAAGCATTTTGCAATTTGGAAATAACGGTCAAAGCCTGCCACCATCAACAATTGTTTCAAGGTTTGAGGGCTTTGAGGCAATGCGTAAAACTGGCCAAGGTTCATTCGTGATGGTACAACGAAGTCGCGTGCACCTTCAGGAGTAGAACCAATAAGGATCGGAGTTTCTACCTCTATAAACTGTTGGTTATCGAGGAAGTTACGTATTAGAATCGTCATACGGTGACGAAGTTCCAAATTATAGCGAACAGTTGGGCGACGTAAATCTAAATAACGATATTTCATTCGGATATCATCGCCACCATCTGTCGTATCTTCGATTGTGAAAGGAGGAGTTAAAGATGAACTTAAAACGTTAAGTTCTTTAGCAAGAATTTCAATATCGCCTGTATCCATCTTTGGATTTTTGCTCTGGCGCTCGCTGACAACACCTTTTACTTGAATACAAAACTCTCTACCAAGCTTATTTGCTTCATCACAGAGTTGCTTGTCATCAGCTTCATTAAACACCAATTGGGTGATACCATAACGATCGCGTAGGTCAATAAATGTCATTCCACCCATCTTGCGTGAACGCTGTATCCATCCAGCGAGAACGACTTCTTTTCCCTTATCAGAGAGGCGTAACTCTCCACAAGTATTTGTTCTATACATACCTTTTATAAGAATATTATAACTACATACAAAATTAATACTTTTTTAATTGAAAGAAAAAAAACAGGCCTATTTAGCCATGAAAATAATGTTAAAAGTACACCTTTATATTGCTTTATGTGAAACTTTTTATATTTTTGTTCGTCAAAAGGGTAAAGAAAATTTTTAATATGATGAAGAAAATATTATTTATTTCGTTGATGTTGATTGCAGGAATCACAACAACTTTCGCACAAGCACAGATAAAATTTGATAAGACCGAATATGACTTTGGTACTTTTTCTGAGGACGCTCCTGTACAAAAATGTGTATTTACATTTACAAATGTAGGCGACAAACCGCTTGTTATTAACCAAGCTGCAGCAAGTTGCGGCTGTACAATCCCTACATATACCAAGACCCCAATTAAGCCAGGGGAAAAGGGAACTGTCGAAGTCACCTATAATGGTAAGACTAAATTCTCTGGTCATTTCAAAAAAGCGATCACTATTCGTACCAATGGAGTACCTGAAATTACACGTATTTATGTTGAAGGTACAATGACAGAGGCCAAGTCAGATAAATAAAAAGCTTATCTAATAATTTTATATTCAAAATACATTCATTTGATATTTGAAATATTTTGATTAAATATCAGTAAATCTCCGATTAAATATCGGAAATGCGTAGCAGCCATTCTTTTATTATGAAGAATGGCTGCTATTTATTTAAAAATGTATAAAATAATTTGTTTAAAAATAAATTTTAGGCTAATTTTGCGCCCAAACCTATAATTAATATTTATTTACACTAGCACTATTAAACAATGCAAGAAACCGTGAAAAGAGTCTTAACGGGCGACTTTGACAAGAAAAAAGGATTGTGGCTCCTTTTAACTGCCCTACTCACACTTATTGTGTGGAACTTACCAAGTGCCGCATTCGGAATTGAAGGACTTACGATTGTACAACAGCGTGTTATAGCAATCTTCGTGATGGCTGTCATGCTTTGGCTTACAGAAGCCATACCTGCTTGGGCCACTTCTGTATGTATTATCTTCGTTCTTTTATTTTTCGTCAGCGATTCCTCATTTAAATTCATGCAGGGTGAAGGCGGAGACTATGGTCTTTTCCTCGATTCTGTAGGTATTATGGCATGTTTTGCCGACCCTACAATTATCCTATTCTTAGGTGGTTTTATCCTTGCGATTGCCGCTACTAAGTCAGGACTTGATGTATGGATGGCCAAAACCATGATCAAACCTTTTGGTAAGAAGAGCGAAAATGTTTTATTAGGCTTCTTGCTTATTACAGGATTGTTCTCAATGTTCATCTCAAACACGGCTACTGCAGCCATGATGTTAACATTCCTTACACCTGTATTTAAGGCGCTTCCTGCCAATGGCAAAGGACGTATAGCTCTTACAATGGCTATTCCTATTGGCGCAAACCTTGGTGGTATGGGAACACCTATCGGTACTCCACCCAATGCTTTTGCATTTAAAGTATTGAATGACCCTGCTGGTTTAAACATGGACATTTCGTTTGGTCTTTGGATGGCTGTTATGGGGCCGCTGGTTCTTATTCTGCTTCTTATTGCATGGCTTTTGTTACGTCGCTTCTTCCCATTCACGGGTAAGACGATAGAACTTGATATTCAGGGCGATATGCAGCACAACTGGCGTACAGTTGTAGTTGCTGTAACAATGATTGTTACTATTCTTCTTTGGATTTTCGGCAAGCCTCTTGGTATTAATGCAAATACCGTTGCTATGCTTCCTATTGCTGTATTCGCACTTACTGGTGTTATTACGGCGAAAGATCTTCAGGAGATTGACTGGGGAGTTATCTGGATGGTAGCTGGTGGTTTTGCTCTGGGTATGGCTATGAACGGTACTCATTTAGCTGATGTCGCAATCAATGCTATTCCTTTTGGAGAGTGGAATCCGATTGTTATTCTGATTATTGCTGGTTTGGTTACATTCTTCTTATCAAACTTTATCAGCAACACCGCTACAGCAGCACTCATGATTCCTATCCTTACCGTAGTTTGTGCAGGTATGGGAGAGAAGCTAAATATTATTGGTGGCTCGTCTACTGTTATTGTAGGCATTGCGGTAGCAGCATCTGCAGCAATGTGCTTGCCTATCTCAACACCTCCTAATGCCATTGCCTACTCTACTGGTCTTATTGAGCAAAAGGATATGGCTAAATCAGGATTTATTATTGGCATCATAACTCTTACACTTGGTTTCTCTTTACTTGTTGTACTGGGTAAAGCAGGAATATTCTAAACTTATATAATTCGGTAGAACTTTAATTTCACAAAAGGCTGATTGATTGCGCTTTACATTAATTGTATTAAAGCTTTTGTGAAATTAAAGTTCTACCGTTTTTTCTATTTGAGAAAGTAATTATACTTTCGCAAAATAAGCTATTTTCTTTATTGTTGTTTGCCTTATTCTAAAATGTTTAGGGCTATCTTCTATTATGATTTTGTTATCAAGCTGAAGGTATGGCGGCCGTCGTACGCATCATTCCACGGCCATGATACACGTTGTACGGCTATCGTCATATTATGTGTACGATGACCGCCGTACAATGCACAAAACTTTATAAAGGCATAACACTTATATCGTACAGATTGAAGCAATATGATAGAAATCCGCTATCAGAAAGCATAGAAGACAATAATCCCCCTCTTAGATTTATCTCTAAAAGGGGGATTATTTATACTTTTATGGTAAGTATTTTGTCGAATTTATTCAACAGGACACTCGTATTTACTTCCTGTTTCCTTCACCAAACGTTTAGTAAATGATTCTGGATAACCTGGACGGGCAACCTTCTCGCCTAAGCCTTCAGCATTGCGTTTAAACTTACCGTTCTCTTCAGGCTTAACAATCATATCGTTATATTTTACAATAAGATGGAAAGCTAAGTCGGTCCAGCGAGCAAGCATTTGCTGCGCTTTATCGTTGCTATACGTGTTGAGATACTTTAATGCTGCAGCCTGATCAGTAGAATAAAGCTGTAAAGCCTTTGCTTCAACCTCTTTTTGCTGTGCAAAATAGCTTTGTTCCAGCGAGTCGCGCACCTCTTTTAGGCTTGGGAACATTGCAGAATAACGAGGATAAACCATATTACTTACCCAGTTGCAAACCCAATAAGCATTTTTCATTGAGAACGTTAACGCATCGGCTCCTGGTGTATTATAGCATTCGGGTTGTACGGTATTTCCACAATAAATAGGTGTATAAGCAATCATGTTTCCGTCATCATTACCAAACCAAAGCACACCACCTATCTGACGTGGTAACCAGTTTCGCATTTGCGCAACATAAGAAAATGCTGTTTGCTGTGTACTGGTTGGACGCTCGTTAAAATACTTTTTACCGTTGCAAGTAAACATTAACGGAGTTGGACGATAAGGCATTTGCCAGATTCCTCCACCAATACTGGTGCTATCGAGCGCAAGAGGTGTGCCTTCATAATGATCGCGCATAGCTTCCTGTACATCTTGTACTGACAGTTTTTTCTCAGGAATAATCCAAAGAGGCATATCTTCTGCATCTTTGTCCTTGCCTAAAGCCCAAGGCAAATAGCGGTCAAAGCCCTTTGTAAAATGATTAAAGAAAGCCCAGACACGTGCGTCGCAGAAGCGGCGTCCGCTAAAATCGGGTGCTGCATAAACCTGTTTCCAATTAAAGTCTTTGTCAGCACCACTGAACCAACCTTTTGAACGAGCAAAAGTGATAACATCTTTTGAGTACATCACATTTTGCTTATCTTTCATGTTAAATTTACCAATTCGGCTTTGGTTAGCGTGTGCGCAGATTGCATCATCAGGTATTCGTAGAGCCACCCATACAACACTTTTTGAACCAGAACCTTTACCTTGCATCTCCATAATCCATGCTTCGTTAGGGTCGCATATTGTAAATGTCTCACCACCTGAGCAATAACCATATGTCTGTACAAGCGTGGTCATAACCTTTATAGCCTCACGCGCAGTTTTAGAACGCTGTAAAGCAATATAGATTAACGAACCATAATCGAGCAATCCTGTTGGGTCTACCATTTCATCACGACCACCATAAGTGGTTTCGCCAATGGTAACCTGATACTCATTGATGTTTCCTATAACATTATAAGTTTCAGGAGCTTCAGGAATTTTTCCGTTATATTTGTTTGTATCCCAGTTAACAATATCACGCATTGTGCCTTTAGCATGTTTGCCAGCAGCATAATGGGCAAGCCCTAAAAACATGCCGTAGTCATCAGCATTATAAGTGCAAATAACAGAACCATCGGCAGATGCTTTCTTTCCGACAATAAAGTTAGTACATGCAAAGGCTTTAAAGCCCATCAGCAAGAAACAAGAAAGAATTAAATACTTTTTCATATATAGTATAATTTTACTAAGTTCGATTGGCCAAAGCCAATATTTTAAATTAATTATAAGTAGCCTAACAACGTTATTTTACTGACGGCTCATTAACTCTATTGCCATGAGGGTCAATCATAACATTTTTGTCGGGCATACCTTGTGGTCGCATGCGTTGAGAATCGGGCTGTGAACTATTCACTGGTATTTGACTTTCAACGGCTTTTGATTGTGTAGGCTTATTTCTTACATGGCATCGCATGAGGTAGATATTACTGATACTCATCAGTTGTAATGTCGTGAGAGAACTATTAGCACTATTATCTTTTGTAAGGATAAAATAACCCTTAATTTCTTTCATACCCAAACTGTCGACGTCATTAATCTCTATACGCTGAGCCATAGAGGAAGACAGCTGCATAGTTCGAGATATAACACTATCATTTCCAAGAACAACAGCCATTGTGGCTACGCCACTACGCATTCCGTCTTGGAAAATAAAGTCACAATCGAAATTTAGTATTAATTTATCGCCTTTGTGGAAAGTAGAATCTGTTTTCAAAGAATAAGTAAACAGATTGTAGGGTTGATTTGGAATTAAAATAACAGAACGTTGTGCCTTCCAAACATCAGCCGTATCGCCTGAAGCAGAGAATGAGCCAGCGAAAAAGCCTTCAGGCGAACCATATTTCTTAGCTTCGTTCTGCATGCGTTCTGCTATATGGGTGTATATTGTGTGAAGTTCATCGGTATGACGCATATAGTATACCATAGAGGTATCGAACTTTTCCTGAGTTACACCATACTTTTTCAAAACCGCAGAACGATAGGCGACAAGGTTCTCATCATAATTTCCACTGGCTTGACTCGCCATAGCGTCGGCCAAATGGTAATCGTATAATAAGTTTTCCATGTCGCCAGATGAGATAAACTCTGACGGAGTAGAAGGCTTGCAACTGGCAACCATCAAAACGCCTACGAGCAGGAAAAGCATTCCCGAAATAATATTCTTTAATCTCATCTTTAATAATTTGTCAGTATTTATTTATCAGCTTGCGGTCTTTTACAACGTTTTAATGCGTCGCTGAAAGTGTCGCCAATATTCCCCATGTCCTTTGTGCAAAAGAGGAATAAACAAATAATTCCTGTTGTAACTGCAGCATCGGCAATATTAAATATTGGAGAGAAGAAAATAAATTCGTTTCCTCCCACAAAGGGTACCCAAGAAGGCCATGTGGTTTGGATAATAGGGAAATAAAGCATATCAACAACTTTTCCCATCAAAAAGCTGGAATAGCCATGTCCAAATTCAACAATCTTTGATACTTCAAAGGGATTTGATTCTGAAAATGTAAGGCCATAGAACATAGAATCAAGTATATTGCCTGTGGCACCAGCAATAATCATAGACAAAAAAATGATATAAAGCAGTCGACCTTTCTGCTTGATAACCTGCCAAATATACCAGCCTATAATGCTTATGGCTATGATTCGCAATATGCTTAAGAATAGCTTGTTGACCAAAGTCATGCCATAAGCCATTCCGTTATTTTCAATAAAATAAATGTAAAACCAATTAGTAATATGTATCGATTCGCCAATAGTCATTGACGTTTTAACCCATATCTTTGTAATTTGGTCTATAATTAGGATAGCCAGTATGATGAAAAAAGCTATCCTACCATTAGTGAAAATTTCTCTTATCTTAGACATTCAAGTTCTTTCTTGAGTTTTTTGTAGAAACGTTAAGTGTTGCATGAGGTACAATTCTTAAACGTTCTTTTGGAATAAGCTCGCCTGTAATACGGTCAACGCCATAAGTTTTTTTCTCGATACGTGTAAGGGCCGCCTCTAATGATTGTATGAATTTATACTCACGTTGTGCTTTCTGTACAAGATATTCACGTCCAATTACCTCTGTGCCTTCTTCTAAAATTTTATAGGTAGGCGCAGTATCGGCATCTGTATTACTATTGGCATTACTCAAATCTTGCATGGCTTCACTGTAACTTTGGCGAGCCACTTTAAGTTTTTCATTAATGATTTGACGGAACTCTTCGAGTTCATCATCAGAATAACGTCTTTTTATCTCCATAGTAGGAAATCGGTTAAAAGGTTAGGATAGTAACAAAGGCCTTCCCCACTTCCATATTATGTAATATAGAAGAGAGAAGACCTTTGTAAAATTATTATTTTTTTTCTACTTTGATATTCAGTTTAAAATCGTCAAATTCTGTCTCTGTACCATCATTATTTGCTATGATAATATCATCAGCAAGAACCTGCGACTTGATATAATCAGCGTAATCTTTAATTGCTTCATCGGTTTCAACGCATGGCGTAACTGTAACAATGATACGATCAGTTATTTCTAATCCTGTTTCCTTACGTAAATTCTGAATACGATTTATCAGCTCACGAGCCATACCCTCCTTACGAAGTTCGGGCGTTAATTCAACTTCAAGTGCAACCGTTAAATTGCCTTCGTTGCTCACAAGCCAGCCTGGAATGTCTTCTGATATAATGTCAACATCAGCAACCTCCACAGTAATGGGCTCGCCTTCAATGTTAAAAGATACAGTTCCTGCTTTCTCAAATTGAGCAATTTCTTCCTGTGATAGGCCGTCAATTTGTGCAGCAACGGCTTTCATTAGCTTGCCAAACTTCTTTCCCATCACGCGGAAATTACACTTAACCTTCTTTACAAGCATTCCCTGTCCTTCAGCAAACTTTAGCTCTTTGACGTTAACCTCGTTCATAATTAAGCTTTTAACAGCTTCAATATGAGCTTTTTGTTCATTGTCTACTGCAGGAATCATGATTTGCTGTAGTGGTTGGCGAACCTTTATATTTACCTTTCTACGAAGAGCTAACACCATTGATGTTATTTTTTGAGCCATGCTCATGCGCTCCTCAAGGTCAATATCAACAAGTGATTTATCAACGGCTGGGAATCTTTCAAGGTGTACTGATTGCAGTTTCCCTCCTAAATCATGATATAATTCATCAGCATAGAAAGGAGCAAAAGGCGCAAGAAGCTTTGAAACCGTCATTAAACAAGTATAAAGAGCAGAATAAGCAGCAAGCTTGTCATTGCTCATTTCCTTACCCCAGAAACGCTTTCTGTTCAAACGAACATACCAGTTGCTTAAATCATCATTTACAAATGAATCGATAAGACGGCCAGCACGGGTTGGATCATAGTTATCAAGCTCATACTTAACACGCTTAACAAGTGAATTAAGACTTGAAAGAATCCAGCGGTCAATTTCTGTTAGCGAATCCTTGCAATTCTCAATAGCATGCTGTTCTGGATTAAAACCATCAACATTAGCGTAAAGAGCGAAGAAACTATATGTATTATATAATGTACCAAAAAATTTACGACGACACTCGTCTACGCCGTTAGGATCAAACTTTAAGTTATCCCAGGGTTCGCTATTTGTCAACATATAGAAGCGAACAGGGTCAGCACCATATTTGCCAATCATTTCAAAAGGATTGGTAACATTACCAACGTGCTTGCTCATTTTGTTTCCTTTGGAATCGAGAACAAGTCCTGTTGATATTACATTCTTAAATGCAACTGAATCGAAAATCATAGTTGCAATGGCATGCAACGTAAAGAACCAACCACGTGTTTGGTCAACTCCTTCATTAATAAAGTCAGCAGGGAAGAATGCTGGTGCAACAGGTGTACCAGTATAAGTGCTATGAATAAGTTGGTTTCTGTATTCTTTCTCGTTAAGTCCTGTCTTTTTCAGTCCTTCAGCATCTATTTCTCCCTCAAATGGATAGTGCAATTGTGCATAAGGCATTGAACCAGAATCAAACCAAACATCGATAAGATCAGATTCACGATACATTGGCTTACCTTCATCACTAACCAAGACGACATAGTCAATATAAGGACGATGAAGATCTATTTTATCATAATTTTCTTGACTATAATCACCTACTATAAAGCCTTTATCTTTTAAAGGATTCGACTTCATAATACCAGCTGTTACCGACTTTTCTATTTCAGCATACAGTTCTTCTACCGATCCAATACATTTTTCATGCTTATTTTCATCACGCCATATTGGTAAAGGTGTGCCCCAGAATCGTGAACGCGAAAGATTCCAATCGTTAAGATTTTCAAGCCAATTGCCAAAACGACCAGTTCCTGTTGATTCAGGTTGCCAACGTATTGTTTTGTTATATGCAACCATTTCTTCTTTTTTCACGGTATCGCGAATAAACCAACTATCAAGAGGATAATAAAGAATAGGTTTATCTGTGCGCCATGAGTGAGGATAGTTATGAACATGCTTTTCAATTTTAAAAGCTAATCCATTTTGTTTCATCTCCAAACAAATGACGATATTTAAATCATCTTCCTTCTCAGAACGTTCCTTATCCCATACACCTTCTGGATTATACTTGGGATCGTATGAGTTTTTTACATAGTCGCCAGCATGGTGACCATATGCATCTAAGTTAACACAATACTTCTTAAAATTATTATCAAGTTCATCTACATTATAATATTTTCCTTGTAGATCAACCATTGGACGAGTTTCACCCTTTTTATTTATAAGATACAAACTTGGTATTTTAGCATCTTTTGCCACTTTTGCATCATCAGCACCAAATGTTGGAGCAATGTGCACAATTCCAGTACCATCTTCAGTTGTCACATAATCACCTAAGATAATACGGAATGCTTCTTCACTCATTTCTACGAATTGCTCAGAACCTTCTTCCGCACTAAATACTTTATTAGGATTTTGTTTTGCATACTCGTTGACAAAAGCAGGACTATATTCGCCAACAATTTCGCAAGGTTTTATCCATGGCATCAGCTGGGTATAATGAATTCCTTCAAGTTCTGTGCCTTTTACACGATCTATAATTCGCCATGGACAATGCTTTTGTTCTTTATTAAATGCACCTAATTCTCCTTCTTTAACTTCCTGTTTAGCATCTAAATAAGCAGTTACACGGCTTTCTGCCATGATAAGTGTCATTGGTGTACCATCATAAAGATTATATGTTTCTACAACAACATAATCAATCTTTGGTCCTACACAAAGTGCAACATTTGAAGGAAGAGTCCAAGGTGTTGTTGTCCATGC
The DNA here is from genome assembly GCA_013333285.2 of Prevotella sp. Lineage (GTDB taxonomy): Bacteria > Bacteroidota > Bacteroidia > Bacteroidales > Bacteroidaceae > Prevotella. Next base: position 22,436 of record JABCPF020000027.1, on the reverse strand, counting down.
AATAAAATAAGGTTTACCATGTTGCATCCACTCTGCTTTAGCATCTTTAATTAAAAATTGTGCTGTTACAGTAGTGTCTTTAACATCACGATAACAACCAGGCTGAGCAAGCTCATGACTTGATAATCCTGTACCATCAGATGGAGAGTAAGGCTGTATAGTATATCCCTTATAAAGCAGTCCCTTGTTGTAGAGTTGCTTTAAAAGCCACCACAAGGTTTCAATATATTTATTGTCGTAGGTTACATAAGGATGGTCTAGGTCTACAAAATAACCCATTTTCTCTGTGAGTTCACGCCATTCTTGGGTGAATTTCATCACATTCTCACGGCATTTTTGATTATAGTCCTCAACCGAAATATATTTCTCAGACTCTTTGTTATCAATATCCTTCTTTGTAATACCTAGCTCCTTTTCAACACCTAATTCAACAGGAAGTCCATGAGTGTCCCATCCAGCTTTTCGCTGAACTTGAAACCCATCCATAGTTTTGTATCTGTTAAATGTATCTTTGATAGTACGAGCTAATACATGATGAATGCCAGGATGGCCATTTGCAGAAGGTGGTCCTTCAAAGAAAATAAACTTAGGACAGCCTTCACGCTCATCAATACTTTTGTGGAATATATCGTTTTGTTCCCACTTTGCCAACACATCTTCGTTTGTCTTGGTCAAGTTTAGACCATTATGCTCGGTAAACCTTTTAGCCATTATAAAATTAACTTGTACCTTATTATAAATAAAATTCGGCGCAAAGGTAGCAAAAAATAATATTATAAACAAGAAAATATATATCTTTGCATTAAAATGAATTTACACGATGGAAATAAAAAATGCTAAGTATATTATCTCTTCGCCTACTGTAGGGAAATGTCCCAATGATACCAAATCGGAGTTTGCATTTATTGGTCGAAGTAACGTCGGAAAGTCAAGCCTAATTAATATGCTTTGTAATCACAAAGGTTTAGCTAAAACTTCTGCCACTCCTGGAAAAACATTACTGATTAATCATTTTCTAATTAACACAGATTGGTATCTTGTAGACTTACCTGGATATGGCTATGCAAAACGTTCAAAAACTGTACAGGAGAAGCTTGACCGTATGATACGGTCTTATATTCTTTTACGAAAACAACTTGTAAATCTATTTGTTCTTATTGATATAAGACATGATCAGCAAAAAGTAGACCGTGAATTCATCGATTGGCTTGGTGAAAGTCAGATTCCCTTTACTATTATCTTCACAAAAGCTGACAAGTTAGGACGTGTCAGGGCTCGTCAAAATGCAGAAGCGTGGATGAAAAAAATGCATGATACATGGGAAACACTCCCTCCCTATTATATATCTAGTTCACAAGATAAAACAGGGCGAGAGGAAATTCTTGAATATATTGATCAGTGTATAAACGATATTAAAGACTAATAGATGACGCCATTTTTAGATATACAGAACCTTACAAAGTCATTTGGTTCACAAATACTCTTTAAGAACATTAGCTTTTCTGTAGGTGAGGGTCAGAAAGTAGGACTTGTTGCTAAAAATGGTACAGGAAAGACTACACTCCTTGAAATTCTATCTGATCACGAGGGTTACGATGAAGGAAATATTATTTATCGTAATGATATTCGTATCAGTTATTTAAAACAAATTCCCGAATTCAATCCAGAAGTAAGCGTGCTTGATGCTTGCTTTAATCACAAAGGTGAGCCAGAACGAATATTAAAGGCTAAGCAGATTTTGACACAATTACACATTCAAAATCTTCAACAGCCAATGAAAGAACTTAGCGGAGGACAACAAAAGCGAGTTGCACTTGCTAATGTTCTAATTAATGAACCTGACTTTCTTATTCTAGACGAGCCCACTAATCATCTTGATTTAGTAATGATAGAATGGCTTGAAGGTTATCTTTCACGCTCTAATCTAACATTACTTATGGTCACACATGATAGATATTTTCTTGATCATGTATGTAATATTATTTTGGAACTTGATAATCAAAGTATATACACCTATCGTGGAAATTACAGCTATTATTTAGAGAAAAGACAAGAACGTGTTGATAATCAACGCGCAGAGGTTCAGCGTGCTAATAATTTATATCGTACAGAATTAGAATGGATGCGTCGAATGCCACAGGCTCGTGGACATAAAGCAAGGTATAGAGAAGAAGCTTTTTATGAATTAGAAAACAAAGCCCATCAGCGTATTGAGGAGCGACAGTTACGTTTAAAAGCAAATAATGTTTATATTGGGTCGAAGATTTTTGAATGTCAATATGTTTCTAAGAAATTTGAAAGAGAAGACGGAACTGTAAAAATCATACTTGATAATTTTTATTATAACTTTGCTCGTTTTGAGAAAATGGGAATTGTGGGCGATAATGGAACAGGTAAATCAACTTTTATTAAGATGCTGCTTAATATCATACAGCCCGATAGTGGACGCTTCGATATTGGTGAAACTGTTCGCTTTGGTTACTTCTCGCAGGAAGGTTTAAAGTTTAGTGAAGATGATAAAGTTATAGATATAATTACTGACATAGCTGATTATATCGATTTAGGAGGTGGACGGAAGATGACAGCTTCACAGTTTCTAAATTACTTTATGTTTTCACCTGAACAACAGCATAACTATGTTTATAAGCTCAGTGGAGGTGAACGTCGCAAGTTATATTTGTGTACAGTTCTCATGAAGAACCCTAATTTTCTTGTTTTAGACGAACCTACTAATGACCTTGATATTCAAACTCTTCAAGTTCTTGAAGAATATCTCCAAGACTTCCCAGGTTGTGTTATTGTTGTAAGTCACGACCGATACTTTACAGATAAAGTAGTCGATCATCTGTTAGTATTTAAAGGTGAAGGAAGTATTCAAGATTTTCCAGGCAATTATACACAATACAGAGAATGGAGCAAATTGAAGTTGGACGAAGAAGAAAAAAATAAAGTCACAAAGAATAATAGTACGAATAAAAAGAAAAATGATTATCATAATGACACTCGTCGTAGAATGAGTTTTAAAGAAAAATACGAATTCCAACAACTTTCTAAAGATATAGAAGTTTTAGAGCAAGAACAAAAAAATATTGAAGAAGCTTTGTGTAGTGGCACATTGTCTGTAGATGAACTTACAGAGAAAAGCAAACGCTTGCCTATACTCAAAGACGAACTTGATGAAAAAAGTTTAAGATGGCTTGAGCTTAGCGAATTAGAATAGCTATCTTGTTATACACTTTTCAAGATAAAATAGTAGCTTTATGCGAATGTTTTTTGTAGCTATATTTGTATTCCTTCTGTCAGCAACCTGTGTTCAGGCTGGCAAAAAGAAGAATATGCTACTTCTTCAACGCATACACGACTATGTATCAACTATTGATACAACAAATCATACATTTGATGAAAGTTATTCATACACCCGTTCTACGCTTAATGTTGAACGGCGAAACTTTCTATTACCTTTAGTTCCTACTGTATATACAATAGCCCATGGCACGCAACGCCAATATATTAGTGAAACCTATAACAAGGTAATTATGCATGGTTATCATAATTACAGCACACAAACGTTGCTTCGAACTACAACAATACCACGTGGTAGACGTACTATGCAAAATGTAGACAAATATTTAACTCCTCGACTATATGACAAAGAAATTATAGAGAACACTCTCCTATCCCCCTTTTACCCTTCAAACTATAAATTTTATCAATACCAAATTGTTGTTGCACACAGCAAAACAATACATCTACGATTTATCCCTAAAAGATATAACACACGTTTGGTTAAAGGTGACGCAGAGATTGATCAAGTAACTGGTCGTATTTTAAAATGTAGTTTTTCGGGAGAATATGACATGATTAGCTTCTCTACGCAGTTAGAGATGGGACAGCAAGGTCTCTTATCCCTTTTTCCGAAACAAAGTAGTACACATTTTCGTTTTCGTTTCATGGCTAATCGTGTTACAGGTAATATGATTGCCTACTATGGTCTAACAAAGGCTCCGAATGACAGTATTATCAACAAAGATAGTAATACATTGATGTGTAATGTTCGTCCAGACACACTAAACTGCGATGATCAGGAATTATATCGTAAACAAAAAGAAAAAAATATTCAAGACTCAATTAGGACCTCTACAGATACTATACCACGAAATAATTGGGCAAAACGAATCTTTTGGGATATTATAGGTGACAACCTATTAAATCATATCAAAACCCGCTTTGGACAGAATAATAATGGATATCTTCGCATTAATCCTATTTTTAATCCACTATACATGGGGTATGACCATCATAGAGGATTTACCTATAAGTTTACAATTAAAACCAATTATGAATTCAACTCAAATAGTGAACTGTCTGCACGATTAAGAGGAGGATATGCATTTAAACAAAAGCAATTCTATTTTCGTCTTCCTATCTATTATTATTTCAACAAAAATCATAATGGATATATTAAAGCTGAAGTTGGTAACGGAAGTCGAATTCGTAGTCAATCCGTCAGACAAGATATTGAGGCACAATTCTCAAATTCTCTTTGGACAGGACTTATTAATTACGATTTATTAAATGAGTTTCGACAAACAGATGCTCGTCTTATTTGCAATTATGATATTAATCGATATCTGAGCTTTCAAGCAGGTGTTTTATATCAGCGTAAAGATGCTGTATATAAGCATATTTTTAAAGCTTTACAATGGGAGTCTGCTTATTCTTCTTTTTCTCCTATTTTTGAAATACAATATCGTCCATGGGGTTGGAAAGGTCCTATATTTACAGTTGATTACGACCGTAGTATCAAGAAAGTTCTCCGTTCCAATACTGCTTACGAGCGTATGGAGTTTAATGGAGAATACATTCATCATATCAACAAACTACAATCGCTACAAATGAGAATAGGAACAGGTTTCTATACTCATCGTCATAAGCGCACATATTTTCTTAACTACGAGAATTTTAAAGAAAACAATATTCCGGGTGGTTGGAATGATGATTGGAGCGGCGAATTCGAGTTGTTACGTAGCGACAACTATAATACATCTAATTATTATATACGTACTAACTTTACCTACGAAAGTCCATTGTTATTACTTAGTTGGCTTCCACTTGTAGGACATTATATGGAAACCGAACGCGTCTATCTTTCTGCACTTGACGTGCGTAACGCTCACCCTTATTTAGAATTCGGATACGGATTTACCTCTCGTGTGGTTTCTGTTGGTTTCTTTGTGAGCAATGGTAAAAATAATCGAACTATAGGTTGTAAATTCGGATTTGAGCTTTTCAGACATTGGTAATATTATTGTAAAAATCATCTTTTAATTAAAGAATACCTATAAAAATCCGCAATACCTAAATTTATTAGGCATTGCGGAAAGTATTATTTATCTGCTAAGAATATTTGATTTAAAATATATAATTAGAAAGATTATAAATTTTAATCAGCAATTACTGTGCTTTCCAAATAGGTAAAATTCTAAGATAGGTTTGCATTTCATAGCTAGCAAGTTTAATATTATCTTGTGTGAAAATTAATGAATAATTTCTATTTGGAGGAGAGGGGGTTCCGTCAGTTCCCCAATATGTACCTTCTGTTCCAAGATCTTCTAAAATTGCAGGATCATTTCCGTAACGAGATGAGTATTTTCCCGCTGCTGGCAGGAAGAAATACTTATTCCTATCAAAGATAGTTGGTGCAGAACCAGGTGTTGCATTTGGTATATTTCCAGTGTGCATATAAGAATCTAAATTATTAGCACCCGCACTAATACTTCTATTTACGCCATCAGGAGCTAATACTGAACTAAAACCAGTAATATTCTCTTTCTTTAAAAGCCACATTCCGCCTTTTCGTAAATGGTTACCAAATGCAAATATACCATTCGCATCCCAACGTGGGTCTCCATGCAAAATATACCATGCTATTTCATTTGAGTTGGGGCAGTCCTTACATGACTCTGAAGCAGCTACATCCAGAGTATTTGCTCGTGGTGCACGTGGATCTGAAGACTGAGTGCCATAAATGAATGTAAATCCAAGACTAGCGGATATTCCGTTTTCTGTTGGCTGTGTACTTTCATTTCCATACCACGCATATTGTTTAGCATCCCAGTAATAATAACTATTAAGAGCTACTGTTGTTACATTACAGTTAGCTGTAATAGGGGTAACTGTATTTACTGGAAATGTTCCTTGAATCTTCTTAACAATAAATCCTTCTGCCCCAGTTGTTGGGTCATAAAGATAGTATTGTATTGTAAGATTGTGTGCTCCAGGTGCAATAATTGCATAAGCACCATTTGTAGAGAGATTGCTTGTATTGTTTGTAAGTGGGAAGCCATTCGCATAAGCTCCTGTTCCCTTTGTCGTCAATGTGACTACATTTGATGCACCGCTATTAGGAGTTGAACCCAATCCCGTGTTGCTGAAAGAATAGTTACCTGCAATTGCATCATCAGAATTAATCACTATACGTGTAAGATAAATGTTTGCACCAAGTGCTGTATCCATCTCACGTGGAAGGAAACAAAGATAAGCAGCTTTGTGGGTAAGTTTAAAAGTAAAAATATTGGTAGCAATCTCTTTTGTTGCATAACCTATTCCACAATCACCTGTTGTACCAGCATTAGTAAGCTGATTAGGATTTGTCTGGGTGCGTGTAGTTGAAATATTTACTTGGTCTGGCTGATTGCTATTACCTGTGTAACGTACTTCACACCCTGTTGAATAATCACTTACACTTCCTGGTAATGTAAACGACGCGCTTGCACCATTGTGTTTTACCTGTGTTGCAATACTTTTCTGCCAAGTACCTGTATTATCCTTAACCCATATATAATCGCTTGCCTCCCAGTATGCTTCAGCACCGTTATTTAATGTATGTGTAATACTTGTTCTTGTTCTAGCATCTTGTATTTCACCTGTTGCTTTTGTTGAAACATTTCCATTAAAAGCAGCTTTAGATTCGCTAATAGCAAAGGTTACACCTACAGGAGTTTTCGCATCATTTGTTTTTTGTAATACAGTATCATCGCTTGTACAAGCCGCAAATAAGCCTATACCTGCAATAAATAAAGATATCTTATAGAATATTTTCATTGTTATTATTTATGTTTATTATTATACTTTCTAATTCTTATTTTGAAAGAATAGATTTTTTACTAATACTTGTAGTTGTTTTTATACCCATACTCACTATTCTCTTCATCATCTTCTTGGGACTCCCAGCCAATGTTTTTCTTGGCATCTCCATAACCACCATTCTGACCAATGTGAGTATGCTGACCACTTGCAGACTGTAAAAGGTTATCTGTAAATGCAACATAAACTTTAGTGAAAGGTTTAATATATTCCTTTCCTCTTAAACTTTGTTTATCCATAAATAAATCTTTATATGATTGATATATATTATTCAAATAACTCATGAAATTTATTCTCTATAAAAAGAAGGTGATATGCTATAATAAATACTTTTTTCTTATCATATTATTCAAATCAACTAAAAAATATATTCTTTAAAAATATGATATAGATAAAACAAATAATTTAGTCTTTGAAATATCAAAAGCTAAGCACTCAATCAAACAATCAGATTGTTTTAAACTCCCTTTCATTATCTTGTAAAATTAGCTTCAAAGGTATTTCGTCTTTTTTAAATATCAAAATTGAACAACAAATAAAATAGAAATTATATATAAAAACATAACATAAATCAAGTTATCTCTACATTTAATGTATAGTAGAGGGTATACATAACTATTATAATTTATTTATTATCAAATAAACACCATGTACTGTATGCATAGAATATTTCGTCATTCCTATCATACAGCACATGGGGTTTGATATATATTATTCCATCGCTACTAAAACATGATAGCGCCAAGTAAGTTTTATTTTCGAATATAATCTTTGGCAACGAGATCGTAATAAAGTGCTTCGAGTTCGCCTAACGTTAGTTTTTCAACACTATGTTCAATAGTACGTATCAGCTCTTCTCGCCTGCTTTCCTCGTCTCCACCAAAGTGAGTAAAAATCTTTTTCATGTTTACTCCTGCTCAAACCTATATTTACTCCCACTCAATTGTCGATGGTGGTTTTGAAGAAATGTCGTAACAAACGCGGTTTACGCCTTTTACCTTACGAATAATCTCATTCGAAACATCTGCCATAAAGTCATAAGGCAAGCGTGCCCAGTCGGCCGTCATGGCGTCCATAGAGGTTACAGCTCTCAGTGCAACGGGATGTTCGTACGTACGTTCGTCGCCCATCACCCCCACCGAACGTATGGTTGACAGCAATACTGTGCCTGCCTGCCATACATGGTCATACAGAGAGCTACCGTCTTCCATCTTATATTGGTGCATTTTTTCGATGTAGATATCGTCAGCATCTTGCAGAATGCGCACTTTTTCACGTGTTATATCGCCTAATATGCGCACAGCAAGGCCTGGACCTGGGAAGGGGTGACGCTTAATCAAACGTTCAGGCATTTGTAGTTCATAGCCTACACGGCGTACTTCATCTTTAAACAACCACTGCAACGGTTCGCACAGTTTAAACTGCATATCCTTTGGCAAGCCACCTACATTATGATGGCTCTTAATGGTCATTCCTGTGATACTAAGGCTCTCTATGCGGTCAGGGTAGATGGTTCCCTGTGCTAACCATTTAGCATCAGTTATTTTACGCGCTTCTGCATTAAATACCTCCACGAAGTCTCTACCTATAATCTTACGTTTCTCTTCGGGGTCAGTAACGCCTTCAAGGTCTTTAAAGAACTTATCGCTGGCATCTACACCAACCACGTTTAAGCCTAAACCCTCGTAAGCTTCCATCACTTTCTTGAACTCGTCCTTGCGCAACATACCATGGTCAACGAATATACACGTCAAGTTTTTACCAATGGCTTTATTCAACAGTGTAGCACAAACCGATGAATCAACACCTCCTGAGAGACCTAAAATTACACGATCATTGCCTACCTGACGGCGCAATTCCTCAACTGTGGTTTCAACGAACGATGCAGGACTCCACTGCTGTTTACTACCGCAAATATCAACAACAAAGTTTTTCAACATTTGTGCGCCCTGCAAGCTGTGATATACTTCAGGGTGAAACTGTACACACCAAACAGGTGCTGTGTCGCTGGCGAAGGCAGCATACTTTACGTCGGCCGTTGAGCCAATAATATGAAAGTCGTCAGGAATTGCAGTAATGGTATCACCATGACTCATCCAAACCTGCGAATCGGTTTCAAAACCTTTAAACAAAGGGTTTGTAGCGTCAAAAGACTTTAAGTTAGCACGGCCATATTCGCGCGTGCCAGTTTGTTCTACTTTTCCTCCATTGGCATAGCTAATAAACTGTGCTCCATAGCAAATACCAAGCACAGGATACTTGCCTACAAACTGATTAAGGTCAACCTTAAAGGCTTCTTTATCATGAACCGAATAAGGACTTCCACTGAGAATAACACCAATTACGTCAGGATCATTCTCTGGAAACTTGTTGTAAGGCAAAATTTCGCAGAAGGTATCCATTTCACGGATTCGGCGACCTATAAGTTGTGTCGTCTGTGAACCGAAATCAAGAATGATGATTTTCTGTTGCATTGTATTGTTGTTGATAAGTAATTAACGATTAAATATTTTGTTTAAGTTCGTTCAAAAAGGTTTCTGCATCGTGCAAGGAGTCAAGTTTACCAACGTCCATTAGTCGTAAATCGTCTTTTACAATACCCAGAATAGGTATATCTTTGCAATGATTGAGATAGAAATCAAGTATAGGAAACTTCGCGGGATAGCTGTCCATATATGAGAACATACGCGGATAGAACACATGAATACCACTGAAAGCATAGATGTGTAAATGCTCAGTTATTGGCGTTGGCGTATCACTGATAGTGTAAGGATAGCTTACTGTTTCAAGCTCTTTGCGCACTTCGTCAAACGGTGTCTTAATTTCGCCCGTTTGAACATTTACCCATCCCACAAGTCGCATATCTTTATTAAAAACCAAATAGCGACTTGTTTTGCGCCAACTTACCAACAATCGGGCCCCAATCATAAGATGAGGCACACCGCAGTCGGCACATTTCACTTTCTCATCAAGCGTATAAAAACGTGCTAAATCAACATTACTTAGAATGTCTACATTATGAATGAGAATAGGAAAATGCTGATCAAACAGTGTATTAGCTTTTTTTATTCCTCCACCCGTATCAAGCAAGCCATTGCTTTCGTCGCTAATACGAATATCTAAACCAAAGTTATGGTTTTGCTCCAAATACGTTTTTATTTGTTCAGCAAAGTGGTGAACATTAACCACAATACGCTCAAACCCCGCATCTCTCAAGCCAAAGATAACATGTTTTAGCAGCGGTTCACCCCCCACTCTAACCAAAGCCTTAGGCATGGTGTCAGTAAGTGGCTTAAGGCGGGTACCTAATCCCGCTGCAAATATCATGGCTTGTTTCATAGCTTTGCTTTATTGGGTTTTGTCCTATTGTTGTATCGGGTTTTCTAATGTTGCCTGTGGTGCTTGCGCTGGCATAATTTGCTCGATATTTTGCTCGCGATGAATAACGCGCACTTCGATGCCAAACTTCTGATGTATGTGTTCAGCGAGGTGCTGAGCACTATATACGCTGCGATGCTGACCGCCTGTACAGCCAAAGCAGAACATCAGGTGGGTAAAGCCACGCTGTATGTAACGTGCTACGTGTTTATCGGCCAAAGCATACACATGTTCAAGGAAGGTGATAATTTCGCCGTCATCTTCAAGGAAACGAATAACAGGTTCGTCCAGTCCTGTAAGCTTTTTATAAGGCTCATATCGGCCAGGGTTATGTGTCGAACGGCAGTCGAATACATATCCTCCCCCATTACCCGACGGGTCTTCAGGTATACCACGCTTATATGAAAAGCTGTACACGGTTAATACCAACGGACCTTTGCCATCGTATTTTGAGAACGTTGGCAATCCGTCTTGAGGGTTAAGGGGATAAATATCAGCCGATGTGGTTTTAAAACCGTCCTTACGAGGTTGTATGGGTGTTTTGTGAGGGGCAAACTGTGGCATCTCAGTAAGCCTCTGCAATACGTCACGCAGATAAGGGTAAGGTAGCGCCGTCTCACGCAGTTTTAGCAAGTCGCGCAGGTTCTCCATGGCAGGAGGTATGCTGTCTATAAAGTGTTGCTTGTGCTCAAAATAGCCTCTAAAGCCATACGTGCCAAGCACTTGGAGCGTGCGGAACAGCACAAACAGCGTCAAACGGTCAACAAAATGGCGCAGCGTTGGCACCTCAATGTATCGTTTTAACGAATGATAGTATTCGGCAATTAGTTCACGACGTAACTTGAAAGGGTACTTAGCCGATGCCTGCCACAAAAAAGAGGCCAAGTCATAATAAAACGGACCTTTGCGCCCTCCTTGAAAATCGATAAAGAAAGGGTTCCCTTTCGCGTCCAGCATTACATTACGAGCTTGGAAGTCACGGTACAAAAAGCATTCGCTTGGTTCTGATGTCAAGTCCTTAGCTAAGCGTCTAAAGCTTGCCTCAAGCTTTAATTCGTGGAAGTCTAACTCCGTAGGCTTGAGGAAACAATACTTAAAATAGTTCAGGTCAAAGAGCACACTGTCCTCGTCAAACACAGGTTGTGGATAGCAGTTACTCCAGTCAAGGTCTACCGCTCCTCTAATTTGGATATTCGGAAGCTCACGTATTGTACGCTTTAAAAGCTTCTGTTCGGCCAAATTATAGCGGCCACCAGCCTCACGACCACCCTTGATAGCATCGAAGAGCGAGAGGTTACCGAGGTCGCTTTGCAGGTATCGCATGTTATCATCGCTTACTGCAAGCAATTGTGGTACGGGCAAACGGCGTCGCATAAAGTGCTTGGCAAGGTAAATAAAAGCCTTATTTTCGTCCTTGCTGGTACCTACAACACCTATCACCGTTGCCCCTTTTTCATCGGTTAAACGATAATACTGGCGATTGCTACCAGCGCCAACAAGCTTTTCAACATTCGTGGGTTGTTTGCCTGCCCAACGCACATATAATTCGGTTAGCTCTTTCATCTTTGCTCGTTCTCGTCCTCGTTAGTCGCTTCGTCAGTGTTCTCACGTTGCAATTCTTCAAAAAAACGACGCGTTTGCTGACGATACTCGTAATTAACAATTAGTGCGTCAACAACAAAAAGCAACATCATAATACCTATCGACATCAATGCAGAGCGTGTTAAATAGAGCAAGCCCGCTGATACCGACAGAAAGATGGCAGCTTTTTTCCAATCCAGACGAATTTTAAATTTCATGATGCAAAGATAACATTTTCTTTTTATTCTTATTGGTTCTGACTTACAAAATACAGATTTTGCAGTGTAATAAAATGCGCAAAAAGTTGCAATGCCATATTCTTTGCAACATCATGTTATTGCAATTCTGCCATAATGCTAACAGCATACCGCCCATTATATGCATGTACGGCTACTGTAGTACGCTTTATACTACGGTCGTAGTACACGTTGTACCACGGCCGTCATACCCGTTGTTCTACGGCCGCCGTACTTTTGTCGTTGCGCCATAATGGCAGAACTGTAAAATCGTAAAAAAGCGTTGAAAACAAAAAAAGGACACAAGCAATCGGCTTGTGTCCTTTAAATCATATGATGTTATGAATAATTACATCTGTGGAGGAACTGGCATCTGTGGAGCGCGCTCCTCAGGCTTATCAACGATAAGACATTCGGTTGTTAAGAACATTCCTGCAATAGATGCAGCGTTCTCAAGAGCCACGCGCGCAACCTTAGCTGGGTCAATAACGCCCTTAGCGCGAAGGTCTTCGTATACATCAGCACGTGCATTATAGCCAAAGTCGCCCTTGCCCTCACGTACCTTGTTGACCACTACAGCACCCTCGCCACCAGCGTTGTACACAATCTGGCGCAGAGGCTCCTCTATTGCACGGCAAACAATGTTGATACCTGTCTGCTCATCAGCGTTAGCGCCCTTAAGGTTAGCCAATTCTTGCTGAGCGCGGATATAGGTAGTTCCACCGCCAACAACAACACCCTCTTCCATCGCAGCGCGAGTAGCACACAGAGCATCGTCAACACGGTCTTTCTTTTCTTTCATCTCAACCTCTGAGTTTGCACCTACGTAAAGCACAGCTACACCGCCAGCAAGCTTAGCTAAGCGCTCCTGCAGCTTTTCTTTATCGTATGAACTTGTGGTGTTTTCAATCTCATTCTTGATCTGTGCCACGCGAGCCTGAATGTTTTCCTTCTCACCTGCTCCGTTAACAATAGTGGTATTGTCTTTCGAAATAGTAACTTTGCGAGCTGTTCCAAGCATTTCAAGGGTAGCCTGCTCGAGCTTAAGACCCTTATCTTCGCTAATAACTACACCACCTGTCAACACTGCAATATCTTCGAGCATTGCCTTACGACGATCGCCAAAGCCAGGAGCCTTAACAGCACATATCTTTAATCCGCCGCGTAAACGGTTTACAACGAGAGTTGTCAGCGCCTCAGAATCAACGTCTTCAGCAATAACAAGCAATGGGCGACCGCTTTCAGCAGCAGGCTGTAATACAGGAAGGAACTCTTTAAGATTAGAGATTTTCTTGTCGTAGATGAGGATATAAGGATCGTCCATCACGCATTCCATCTTGTCAGTATCAGTTACAAAGTAGCCCGAAAGGTAACCACGGTCGAACTGCATGCCCTCAACCACACCGATAGATGTGTCGCGAGTTTTGCTCTCTTCGATAGTAATAACGCCATCTTTAGAAACTTTGCGCATGGCATCGGCCAGCAATTTTCCAATCTCTGGGTCGTTATTAGCAGATACTGTAGCCACCTGCTCAATCTTATCATAGTTATCACCTACAACCTCAGCGTTGGCTTTGATGTATTCAACAACCTTATTTACAGCCTTATCTATACCGCGTTTCAAATCCATTGGGTTAGCACCAGCAGTAACATTCTTCAGACCTTCGTTTACAATAGCCTGTGTAAGAATAGTAGCTGTTGTTGTTCCATCACCTGCATCATCGCCAGTCTTGCTGGCAACACTCTTAACAAGCTGTGCGCCTGTGTTCTCAAATTTATCCTCTAATTCAATTTCCTTGGCTACAGTTACGCCATCTTTGGTGATCTGTGGGGCGCCAAACTTCTTCTCAATCACCACATTGCGACCTTTAGGACCAAGTGTTACTTTTACGGCGTTGGCCAATTGGTCAACTCCCTGCTTCAGCAAGTCGCGAGCATCAGTATTGAATTTTATTGTCTTTGCCATGATATATTTTCTTTACAATTTAAGATTTTAAATAGTTTTGTTGTATAATCAGCTGGTAATGAGCTGCTGCTTTTAGTCTTCTACCACTGCAAGCACGTCGCTTTGACGCATCATCAAATACTTCTCACCGTCACATTCGAGTTCGGTTCCAGCGTATTTGCCATAAAGTACAGTGTCTTTTTCTTTCAGCACCATAGGCTCATCTTTTGTACCTCCGCCAACAGCGATAACGGTTCCACGCTGTGGTTTTTCTTTAGCTGTGTCAGGAATAATGATTCCGCCTACCTTTTCTTCAGCTTGTGCAGGAAGTACCAGCACTCTGTCTGCTAATGGTTTAATCTTCATAATTGTATTAATATTTAATGTTTAGATATGTAATTCGCGTTGAAATACACCATGTATTTAACGAAAAACGTGCCAATTGCAGCCTAAAGGGCGAAAGTGACATTTTTGTCAGTCGATATTATGACAGCTTTGTCACATCAAAATAATATATAAGAGCTTTTCATAATAAAATATGATTTTTTCACACATAATTGAATTATTTGCTGTATATTTGCAAACAAACACCTTTTTAAAAATAAAAATTTAACTTTTATGAAAGACTTCTTGAAAAATGTAGGTGCAACCGTTGTGGGCTTGTTTCTTTTCTCAGTTATTGCAACCGTCATCGGAATCATGGGTATTATTGGTATGGTTGCTTCAACAGAAGCTACACAAACCACAAGTGATAACTCTGTTTTGGTGTTGAAACTTGATGGTATTATGGAAGAACAAAGTTCGCAAAACGAAATTGCCAATTGGTTTTCTGATAATGAAGATGGTGTGCAAGGCCTACAAGAGACACTGGCTGCTATCAAGAAGGCAAAAACAAATAAAGATATCAAGGGTATTTATATGGAAGGTGGCTCGCTTGCTGCCGACATGGCCCAGATGCAAGAAATACGTGATGCGTTGGTCGACTTTAAGAAATCGGGCAAATGGATCATAGCTTATGGTGAAGCCTTTTCGCAAGGAGCATACTATGTGGCCACCACAGCCGATAAGATTTATTTAAATCATGTGGGTGTGATTGATTGGCACGGTATAGGCGGTCAAGTTGCATTCTATAAAGATATTTTAGCAAAGGTAGGTGTGAAAATTATTCCGTTTAAGTGTGGTAAGTACAAGAGCGCTACAGAACCCTTTACGGAAGAGAAGATGAGTGAACCAAGCAGACAGCAGACGGAGCGTTATATTGGCGGCTGGTGGAATACGATTTGTCAGGCCGTAAGCCAAAGTCGTGGTATCAGTGTAAGTACATTGAACACCTATGCAGACCAAGTTCTATCAATGGAACCTGCTGAAAACTTGGTAAAATACAAAATGATAGATGGCCTACTCTATAATGATGAAATTAAAGATGTGATTAAAAAGCGTCTCGGTTTGGACAAAGACGACAATATTAATCAGCTTAGTGTGGCCGACATGGAGAACATGAAAGAGGAAACTAACGGCGATGAAGTTGCTGTTTATTATACCTATGGAGATATAGTTGACAGAGTTCCGAAACAGAACTTATTGCAAAATAATCATTTCATTGCAAGCGAAGATGTATGTGATGATCTCGAAAGCTTAGCCAATGATGATAATATTAAAGCGGTGGTTATTCGTGTAAACTCGGGCGGTGGCTCAGCATATGCGTCGGAACAACTGTGGCATGCTGTTCAGAAACTGAAAGCAAAGAAACCTGTTGTTATCTCAATGGGTGGAGCTGCAGCCTCTGGTGCTTACTATCTTAGCTGTGCAGCTAACTATATTTTTGCCGAGCCTACAACAATTACAGGTAGTATTGGTATCTTCGGTATGGTGTTTAACAAGTCGGAACTCATGACACAGAAGCTCGGAATTAAATATGATGAGGTCAAGACTAACCGCAATTCTACATTCGGTTCTGCCGATACTCCAATGACAACTGAACAGATGGGCTTTATCCAAGCAAGCATAAATCGTGGCTATATGCTCTTTAAGAGCCGTGTTGCAGAAGGTAGAAAGCTTTCGATGGAGAACGTAGAGGAAGTGGCTCAAGGCCATGTCTATCTGGGAGAAGACGCTTTAAAGATTAAGCTTGTTGATGAATTAGGCGGCCTTGACCGCGCTGTTGCTAAGGCTGCAGCACTTGCAAAGGTGAAGACATGGTACACAGGATCATATCCTGAGCCACAAGGCTTCATGGAACAATTATTAAATAGCGAGACTGTTAAAGGTAATTTCCTTGACGAACAGTTACGTTTGACATTGGGTGTACTCTACGAACCATTTATGTTAACACGCAGTTTACAACAAATGGACCCTATACAGGCCCGCTTGCCATTTAGATTACAGGTGAACTAATAAACTATTTTATATAAGACTATACGGCTTTTGCCATAACATAACGACTTATTTTGTATAAAGACATAAGGCTCTTGCCATGATATAATAACTTATTTCATATAAAGATATAAGGCTATTGCCATGAAATAATAAGGAATGAGAACAGAAGGCGATTTAATAAAGATAAACCGTTGGTTACTGCCACTAAGTTGGTTGTACGGCTTTATTGTGTCACTTCGCAACGAACTTTTCAACCTTGGAATACTAAAAGAGCGAACCTTTAAGATACCAATTATATCAGTTGGTAATATAACGGTTGGAGGTTCAGGAAAGACTCCTCACGTCGAATATCTTATACGTTTGTTACATAACGATGTTAAAGTGGGTGTGTTATCGCGTGGTTACAAACGAAAAAGCCATGGATATATTTTAGCTAATGACAGTAGCACTATGCGTGATTTGGGAGATGAACCATTCCAAATGAAGCAAAAGTTCCCTAATATTTACGTGGCCGTTGACAAGAATCGATGTAATGGCATTGAGCATCTTACACAAGATCATGAATCTTCTGATGTAGACGTTATTCTTTTAGATGATGCCTTTCAGCACAGATATGTGAAACCCGGACTTAATATCTTGCTAGTCGACTATCATCGACTAATTATTTACGACCGCCTTCTGCCAGCAGGACGCCTACGTGAGCATCTTAGCGGTAAACAAAGAGCCGATATTGTCATTATCACTAAGTGCCCAAAGGATCTCAAACCCATGGAATTCCGTATCCTTACAAAGGCTATGGATCTCTTCCCTTATCAGAAATTATTTTTCTCTACCATTGATTACGATGTGCCTTATGCGCTCTTTTCTGATGCAAACACATCGTTAAGTAAACAGAATATACTCTTATTGACGGGCATTGCATCGCCAGAACAGATGGAGAATGACATGAAAAATAAGTGTCGTTCTGTAACATCGTTGGCTTTTGATGACCATCATCTATTCACCCTTAAAGACGCACAGCGTATCAATGATGCTTTTGCGGCTTTACCTTCACCTAAGATTATTCTTACAACAGAGAAAGATTCTACACGTCTTTATCATTTAGAAGGACTCAGTACAGAGGCTCGCGACGCCCTCTTTGTGCTGCCAATTAAGATTAAATTTTTACTAAATCAAGGAGAATACTTCAATAATAAAATTATAAATTATGTACGAAAAAATTCAAGAAACAGCATCCTGGCTAAGAGAAAGGATGACAACAAGCCCCGCAACAGCCATAATTCTCGGAACAGGTCTGGGACAATTAGCTTCCGAGATAACTGAATCTTATGAATTTCCATATAAGGATATCCCCAACTTTCCAGTGTCAACGGTAGAAGGACACGCTGGAAAGCTTATCTTTGGTAAGTTAGGAGGCAAGGATATTATGGCCATGGACGGCCGCTTCCACTATTATGAAGGTTATAACATGAAGGAAGTAACGTTCCCCGTACGCATCATGTACGAACTGGGAATTAAGACACTTTTTGTCAGCAATGCTGCTGGCGGAATGAATCCAGACTTTAAAATTGGTGACCTCATGGTGATTACAGACCACATCAATCACTTCCCCGAGAGCCCATTAAGAGGTCGTAACTTCCCCACTGGCCCACGCTTTCCTGATATGCATGAGCCTTATGCTCACGAGCTTATTGCACTTGCTGACGATATCGCTAAAGAGAAAAATATCAAGGTTCAGCATGGTATCTATTTGGGAGATATGGGTCCTGCCTTCGAAACTCCTGCAGAATATCGCATGTATCGCATTTTAGGCGCTGACGCAGTTGGTATGAGTACAGTACCAGAAGTGCTTGTAGCCCGTCACTGTGGTATTAAGGTTTTCGGTATGAGTATTATTACAGACCTTGGTGGTTTCGATGTACCTGTTGCTGTTAGCCACGAGGAAGTACAGATTGCTGCAAACGAAGCACAGCCCAGAATGACCGAAATCATGCGCGAAATGATTCGTCGTTCATAAGAAATTACAGCTAAAAATGAATATTTCTAAGCTGGGTGAGTTTGGGCTTATTGACCATCTCACGAAAGACATTAAGCTAAAAAACGCTTCTTCTGCATACGGCGTAGGTGATGACTGCGCCGTTATGCACTATCCTGATAAGGAGATTCTTGTCACCTCCGATATGCTTATGGAGGGCGTCCACTTTGATCTTACCTATATTACCTTACAACAACTGGGATATAAAGCGGCTATGCAGAATATCTCTGATGTTTTTGCCATGAATGGAACACCACGTCAAATGGTTGTATCTATTGCGGTAGGTAAACGTTTTAAGGTAGAAGATCTTGAAGATTTCTACAACGGACTGCGCATGGCATGCGACAAATGGAATGTAGATATTGTTGGAGGCGACACCACATCGTCATATACAGGATTAGCTATTAGCATTACCTGTATGGGTGAAGCTGACAAAAACGATATTGTTTATCGTCATGGAGCTAAGGAAACTGACCTTATTTGCGTTACGGGAGACCTTGGTGCAGCCTATATGGGATTGCAATTATTAGAACGTGAAAAGAGCGTGTACTATCAGCAAATTGACGATATCAACCAGAAGATTCGTAAAGCAAATGCCGAAGGTAACCAAGCTTTGGTTAAACATTTGCAGGAAGAAGGCATGAAGATTAATAACTTTCAGCCCGACTTTGCTGGCCGAGAGTACCTCATTCAACGTCAACTTAAGCCCGAGGCAAGAGGAGATATGATTGCTCTTCTCAAAGAAAACAACATTCGTCCTACGGCTATGATGGATATTTCTGATGGCTTATCATCAGAACTTTTGCACATCTGTCGTCAAAGTCATTGCGGTTGTCGCATCTACGAAAAGAATATTCCTATTGATTATCAGACTGCGGTCACGGCCGAAGAGTTTAATATGAACGTTACGACCTGTGCCATGAATGGTGGCGAAGACTATGAATTGCTCTTTACTTGCTCCATTGGCGACCATGAGAAACTGAATGCTTTAGAAGATAAAGGTATCAAACAGATAGGATATATTACGAAGGAAGAACTGGGCACACGCCTATTATCGCGCGATAATCAGGAGTTTGACATCACTGCTCAGGGTTGGAAAGCTTTTTAAAGAGTATTCTACTTCATATTCTATAACATTTTAATTGAGCCTACGTTCCTACATATCTGGAGCGTAGGCTCAATTATTTATTAACGAAAATCAAAAATAATTTGATGTCAACACTATAATTAAGGCTGAATATTGTTAACGGATATTAAAAACCTATATTTAAATACGGTTACATTCTTTGCTTTCAATCGATATTGCTACCTTTGCATTCGCTTAAACAAATAAAGGGTACCTTAGCTCAGGTGGTAGAGCAATGGACTGAAAATCCATGTGTCCTTGGTTCGACTCCAAGAGGTACCACACTTACTTTAACGAAGACAGTTTCTTATAGGAACTGTCTTTTTTATTTCTATTTTATCTGTCTTCATCTTTTCGATATTGACAACTTGTTAACTACAAACAATAATTCGCATTATCGGTTTCATGCCAAATAAAGAAGAAAAATAGTGTTTTATAATTTGAATTATCACCTTTGCTTGAATAAGCTTTACCTGCATGATCTCACAGTAACGACTCACTCCTTACCACTAAAAATCGCGATTACAGGCTAAACGCAATATGATTGTGGCATAAAGGCAAAGTCTTACACTATAAATACCTGTGAATAAGCTATTTACTTATATTGTTTAATCGTTATGATTACGTCGTAATCGCAACCCGTTTACGACGTAATCACTAACCCTTTACATCGTAATCGAATCGCGTTTACGACGTAAACGCAACACGATTACTGCAGAATCGTAAAATTAGTACATTTAACGGCTATTACAACTACCCTATTTCGATGTAATTATACGGTTCAAAAAGACTGCTTGAAAGCTAAAAAATACTACCAAAAAATAAAAAACACAGAAACACGCACAAGTATAAGAAATAGTTTTGTAAATTAGTCGCATTAAAGCCATGGCGGTGTTTCTATCGTCGTAAAAATAATAGGTATGAATCAATTTTTTAAAATCTTGTTCTCACGTCTGTGCAATCTAAAACAGCAACATATAAAAAAGCAATTACTTATCATATTAGGTATAGTTCTGAGTATAACGTTATGCTGGGTACCAAATGGAGCGATTTATGCTAAAACACTCATAAACAAGAAACCGAAACGTACTGCCCCACTTCGTACCCCCAATATAATAAAAGCTACAAACTGGAATGCTATACACGCAAAATATGCTCATAAAACGTATCATTTAAAAGATACTTGGGAGCTTGTAGATTATTTTAATTTTGGCGAATTTGTAGATGAAAATACCAGAAAGGAAATATACGACATGAAAATTCGCCTTGAAGGCGATACCGTTCTATTTAGAAATAATCAAAAAATAAAGGTGCGTCGTGTTTTTCAAAATACAGCCGTTTACCAAAAACATAAACAGTTATACGACTATTTAGTCCGTTTTTTCAGCAATCAAGGAATTACTATTGGTAAACAAATTCCTGTTTTACGTGAGATACCTGCAGTAAAGGGGCTTTATAGTCGTGATTTTGAATACATATATATAGCTAATTATTTGGTTTTATATCACAAAGGGATTGTATTGGTATTCAAGTATATTAAGAGAAATCAACAAGGTTTGCCAGATGCTACTGCAACCATTATGTACACTAAAGCCGACGCATATAAAGATTTTCAGGACAAAAATAGTAGTATTCGTGCACGCCAGTATGGTATTCGCCCATATAATGGTTATCTGAAGCTGATGAACGGACATCATTGTGATACCGTTCATACAGGAGGAGGAGTTGATTATCTCCAATTGCCTAACTATAAACAATATCCTCTTTATGTTGGTTTCAACTATCATGAAGATGAAATTTTCCTCATTTATACATATAAAAACGGAGGCATTGACATTAATAACTATGTATCAACTACAGCTATAAGCTCGTATGACGATTACATAGGCGATTTTGCTATATTTACAGATGGCACGATCTATATAAAAGAAACCAATAAAAAAGAAACACGAATTTACGCTTATCGAATAAATAATGACGGTGATTTTTATGAATTAAAGTGAGGTGAGCACTCAATAGCCTGCAATACTCCATATTCTAATCTGAATACAATTGATAGTACCACTAACATGTTATACAGATGAAACGCCTTCTTATAACTTTTGACACTAATCTCAATGCTGATAAAAGAGGCCTTAAACTTAAGGATATTTGTATTAACAACAAATGCTTTGAGCTAAATGAAAACGAATTAAAGCCGTTTTCTGATTTGTCAAAATATATTGTAAATCAAGCTATATTACAACTCAAAAACGATGTTGTCGATATGGCAGACAAAGACATTTTCTTCTGCATAAAACACTATTTTCTATTTGTTGTGCATCGAAGCGAAGAGGCTTATTGTTGGTATAACACGTATTTAAAGGCTATTTATGAAATAGATGTAGATGAACGAACAGAAAAAAAACAAAAAGTATACAGTACTACAATTGCAAAGGCACTTCTATTTTTTATCATAGTGCTGAGCTTTATAGTATTTAGTTTACTAACATATTTTTACTTGTTCTTTGACCTTCTCACCTAATATATACGATAAGCGAACTTAAACAATTGCAGATTGATATCAGAAAATAATTACCCTTTCATTTGCTATTGCAAACAAATGAAAGGTAT
>JABCPF020000026.1 GCA_013333285.2 Prevotella sp. | reverse complement strand
TGGCGGCTTTTGCAGCGCTATCTCCGGGCGAAAGACTGTCGACATAGGTCAGAATATCTTCCACGCGGAAGGGGTCAGTAAACTGTTCGAGGTTCACCTTGCTGAGGAAACGGGTTACCGATTCAACCGATTGCCCAAGATATTGAGGCATAGAAGCTTCGCCGTAACCAGTTATACCTTCGTAGGTTAATTCAACCTGCACGTCGGGAGTTGTGGTGCGTGAGTAGGTGGCAACGGTGAAAACGTGTTGCAATTTCAGTTCGTAGGGAAAGAAACGCAGATGCAAACGTCCGTCACCTTTTTTCTTACGGTTAATGTTAAATGATGGCATGGTGAGGCTTTCAATGGCTTTTGCGCTGCTTGTTGTGAGAGCAGCTCCTGCAACGGCCAATGTAGCCTTTTTAAGAAAATCGCGTCGAGATGACATGGCTATTTTGTAATGGGGTTTAAAGAAAAGGGTAGAGTATGGGCGACACAATAGTATCGCCGCTATGACTACACCTTATTTTATTTATAAAATGAGTTTTTGTCTGTGGTCATTAGGTTTGGTTGCTTGTTGACAAAGGGCAGTACGCGTTGAGCCCAAAGCAATCGACCTAAGTTGTAAGCATCGTAATCGGCATCAGTTGGTATAAAGCTGGCCTCACGAACACGTCCCAATGAATGGATAAAACGTCCGTTTCCTGTATAGAATCCTACGTGTGACACGCGGGCTGGCTTATCTTCTGTAGCTTTCGTTCCAAAGAAAAGCAAATCACCTGGTTGCAGATTGCTGTAATCAGGAGCTATATCTATATGAGTGCCTTCGATGGCCATTTGCGAAGCATTACGTGGAATGATGATATCGTGCTGAAGCAACGTAGTGCGGACAAAACCGCTACAATCGACACCTTTGGTACTTGTGCCACCCCACATATAGGGTATTCCCATCAATGTGTGTGCAGTATTGAGAATATCCTGCGTGCTATTCTTCAGACCTTTACGCCAGTGTTGAAGTTCGTCGGCTTCGCTTCGAAGCACATATCCTTGCCTTCCGTCGGGTGTTTGTACATGGAAAAAGTTACCTTTTGTTCCAAGAAGTTTCAGACGATTCGATGCAACGATATCGCTAATTGTTGTAGAACGCGTATTGGGTTCAGAATAAATAAAACCATATAGGGTTGTAACCACGACAAGTGGACCGTTATTCCATGCCGTAAGTTCGTCACGAGTCATTTCTGTAACTGATGTAGGGTGTACCCAAGCATGATATCCTTCGGGTGTTTCTACTTGCCACCAGCTTTGTCTTTGCACAATACGCAAAGGCATTCCCATCAAGCCTTGCGATTCCATTCCAGCGTCATAATCGCCCGTGCTGCGCAGATTGCATGCCGAAACATTGAATACTCCCCAATCCTTAGAGGTGCTAATGGTGTCTTGTGTACAAGCGTTTTGAGGGACGAATGCGCAAGCCACGGCTAACGCTGTTAATTTTAAAACAGATAGAATACGCATAGGTAACATTTTAAGTATGGTTTCTTAATATCATGACAAAAATACACATTTTGCTTTATAATGCAAAGCTTCTGAGTGTATTTTTGCGTAGCTTTTCACGAATTACAGCGAGTATAGCTTGTGAGTAGCTTTATTTGACATTATTTTCTCGCTCATCTTTCAAAATAGCAAAATAATATAGAGGAATATTTTTAAATGTTAAATGAAGGTTAATTTGTAAACACTTTGATGTAGTTCTGACATATTTTTCTACCTTTGCAACCGCTTTTCAGAAATCAGATGGTCGATAAGGCTTGATGTTTACGAAATAGTTGAGAGGGTGGTTACCAGAGTGGCCAAATGGGGCAGACTGTAAATCTGCTGGCTCTTGCCTACGGTGGTTCGAATCCATCACCACCCACATCTTATAAAATAAGAGGAATTAAAACGGATGTACATGATAGTGTGCATCCGTTTTTTGTTTTATGATGTGACATTTAAAGGATAAAATAAGAGCATATAAATGCTTGACTTATTCTAATTTATATATATCTTTGTAACCTATTTGATTAAAAATAATTGAAAGCCAGCTAAATACGAAATATGAAACAGTGTAGCGCTTTTGTTGATTACAACTAAATGGTGTCTTGTTTCCTATTCATGTGTGTTCAAGCTTATGTGAAATTCTACATTAATAACGACACAGCGTTGGCGCTTAACCATAGTGCCACTTGCTCAAAGATACGCTTTTAAGCTTATGATGTAGTATTTTCATTGATGTGGTTCTTGATATTTTGAAAATACATTATTACTAATTATAAATTGAAAAACTTGCGGCAGATGCCGTCATCGTGTAAAAAAAGATAATACAGATGAACAAAATTCCCCGTATGGCAGCGTTAATAGCGCTTGTCGTCGCGACTCTACAAGCGTGGGGCGCGCATTATAGTTATACCTTTAATGGCCATGAATTCAGCGGCTCTGAGCAAACCGCGTCTCTTGGTGGCATCAATTGGACACTTGTAACAGATGGTGGATACTTTGGAGGTACATCGGCAAAGGGCTTTCAAATGGGCTCTTCGAAGAAACCTGCTCGTTCGCTTACCTTAGTTTCTACAGGTTTAACAGGAAATGTAACTTCTGTAAAGGTAACCACTTGTGGTGCTAACGGTATTAGTGCAACGCTTGCGGTTAGTGTAGGAACAACTGCGTTTGGAACACCGAAGACGCTTACTGCAGCATCAACAGAGCTGTCGTTTACTGGAAATGCTACAGGAGAGGTAACGTTAACCTATAACCAAACTTCAGCAAAGGCAATATACATTAGCCAAATTGAGATAACAACGGGTGGTACTCCTGCGCCAACACCAACGATTATTCCAACAGTAACATCAATTGCTGCTTTCATTGCGCAGCCATTGGGTAGCGAAGCACGACTTTACTTACCTGTTGAATCGAACGCTCGTGTAACTTTTGTCGATGGTCAAAATGTTTATGTGCGTGACGCTACAGGAGCACTTTGTCTTAGCGGTTGCGCTGAACAGGGTGTAATGGAATATAACCAGCATCTTGCGGGATATATTACAGGTCGACGCTCTTCTATAGGTAATGTTCCAGTTATGGAGGCTACAGCCCACACGTCTATTCTGCGATTACTTATTGCGGCGCCTGTTGATGAGCCTAATGTTGAGCCTATCAGCATTACCGCTTCGCAACTTTCACAGCATTATGCCGACTGGGTGATGCTGTCAAATGTCACTATGACTGATGCTTCTACGGGCCAAGACGCAACAGGTAACGTTAAATTAGATAATACATTCCATCAAAGTGGTTACCAAGCTCCAGCGTCAGGCTCAAAGGTTAACGTCAGCGGCATTGTTACTTCTTCAACAGCTAACGACGATATTTTAAGCCTTGCAGGCAATAAAGCTAAGGCCAGAACTTATAATCCTACGGGCAATTTTACCCACACTTTCCCTTTTATGACGATTACAACAACCAATGGAATTGACGCAATAAACTCGTCAACAGCCGATTATGTTGTTGTGTATGACCTCGCTGGTCGTCGTGTTGCTACAGCAACAGCAGGCTTGTCAAAGGGTGTATACATTATTAAAGGACGTAAAGTTGTAATTAAATGAAAGGATTAAACGAAATGAAGAAACATCTTATATTATTTTTTGCACTTTTATTATCAATAGGTGCAGGTGCACAAGACACCCGTAAGCTCAAGAGTATAGGTCTAAGAACGGGTGTGAATGTTACTTTTGAGAAGAACGAAGTTGATAGTGTTATCGCAATTCTTAATGATGCTGGCGATACGCTTGGTGTGAAAGTATATTGCGTAGGTGCGAAAGGCGAGCTTGATTTCTTGCGTCGTCATATTAGTCGTATTACATGGTGGGCGGACGCTCCTGTTGTAGGACCAGCGGGAAATGTCAATAAAAATAATGCTGCTGACTTGGCAAAGAACCGTGAAGGCTGGCGTCTCGAATTCCCTCGTTTTTATCAAGGGCCTAATAAGACGTTCGAAGTTACCCATTCAACCTCTCGATATGGTATTACATATTCGTTAGAATGGGACGGTACGCTGAAGGCAAATCGTTGGACTTGCTATCAGCTTCATGCAGGAAATATGTCCAGAAATGTTGACCGATCTAACGATTTTAGAGAAGATACAGCCATACCTTCTGCCTACCGTACAACGCTTAGCGATTATAGGGGTTCTGGTTATAGCCGCGGACACTTATGTCCTTCAGGCGACCGTTTGTGCTCGGCCGAGCAGAATTCACAAACATTCTACTTGTCGAATATGCAGCCACAGGATCAGGGACATAATGGAGGCGTATGGGCTAAGCTCGAAGGCAAGGTGAGAACATGGGCTGAAAGCTTCGATACTCTGTATGTAGTGAAAGCTGCTACTATTGACAAGAACAATATTATGACACGTACACACTCGGGACTTATCGTTCCACGATACTTCTATATGGCTCTGTTGGGATATACCAAATCGTCAAATAGCTATCAGGCTATAGGTATTTGGTCGCCCCATGCTGGTGGTAGTACTACAGAATATATTTCTATTAAGGAGCTGGAAAAGCGCACGGGAATTGACTTCTTCTGTAATCTACCCGATGTTGTAGAGCAGAAAGTAGAGGCTACTTTTGAACGAAACAGATGGAATTAGTCTTGTTTTTAAAGCGCTTGCAGGCGCCAAAATAAGCTAAGAAAGAGCTTTTATATCTCGCGGTATGGAGATGTAAAAGCTCTTTTTTGATATAGATATTTCTTCATGATATAAGGCTTTTAGTAGCTTTATGTGCATGCTATTTCCCCTTTACGCAATAATCGCGTTCCCTTTACGATGTAATCGTCGTGCGTTTACGTCGTAATCGCGTGATGTTTACATCGTAAACGGACTGCGATTACATAGCAAATCGTACGCCTTTCCTTTGTTTTTTAATATTCTGATTTACAGATTGTTATAAGATTTTGGAAATCTTTACGACGTAATCGGTTTGCGTTTACGTTGAAATGGTGCAAATCTGATACTTCGTCTGTTTATAAAGGGATTGGAAGAGGGAACAATAAGGGAAATAAAAAAGAGTATGCCAAGCGGCATACTCTTTTCTTTTTATGAAGAAATTTAACTTACTTCGAAATCTTTTTACCATTAACAATGTATACGCCTTTGGGTAAACGATTGAGGTCGGTGCCAAGATATTGCCCTTGAAGGTTATATACACGGTTATTGTTTAGCACAGTGGTTGGGGCTGTGATGCCAGTAGCTGTTGGATCGTAAACAAATAGTTGCGGCATGGTTCCTTTAGTTGTAGTATAGCAACCAAACGAATTGTGCTGTGCCGAGAACTGTATATAATAGCCGTTTGCAGTTATCTTCATGGTGCCATCAGCTTGCGCCTCGACAGTCCATGTGCTGGCTTGTGTAGCGGTTGTGGTAACATTGAAGCTTGTATATGTTCCCTTCTGAAGCAGATATCGGTTTTCATTATCTTTGATAAGATAACCACCATTAGCAGCTTCAAGCGTGAACGCATAGCTATCGTTGTTAAGCGTGATGGTTTCGCCACTGATATTTACATCTGATGTTGGAAGATAGCCATAACCTCGTGTACCTTTTACAGTATTGGCAGCCTTAATAGCGGTTCCGTTGCTGGCAACAAACAGGTATTTTTTACCAGCTTCGATGGTCGATGTTTTTTTGAAAACGTAGGTAGAGCCTGTTATTGTGCCACCGCCTTCAGAAGGAGAAGGAGGGTTGCTTGGGGTTACACTGGGGTCGCCTGTTTCAGTACCTTGCGCGTTCATATAGCGCGAATCGTCATCGGCTGTGGTAATAGAGGTTTCTGGGTTAAAAGGTGTACTAAGGCTATCACCCCAAATATATTCTACGAGATAAGGGAAGTCGATAAGCAGATTACGATTGCCTTGAATCTTGTACACAGCATTATTGCGGTTGCGTTCAAGGTCGTTCACCTTATCTTTGCGGCTCCATGAGCGATAAAGATCAGTGGCCCATTTCTTCATACTTGGGTATGCGCCTGTTTGCATAGTTTGTGTTCCTACACCCGACCAGTTGTAATGACTGTAAATAATAGCCATATACATATAGCTTCGTGAGAAGTCGCCCTTGTACATATCGCCGGGTTCCCAGCATTGAGCCATAGCGCCGTCAACAAGTCCACGGCCTACTTTGTCGTAGATACCGTCCTGAACTTTAACCTGTGTAACCACAGACATGGGGTAGTTTCCCTTTGAACTATTGGCGTGTGAATCGGAAGGATAGAGGTTAAACAGGTCTTTGTAAGCGTCGTTTTTGGTTCCTCCCCACCAGCTTTTGGGGAATGAATGCTCAATATTCATGCCGCTCGGTACAGAACCATTGTTGGTTGCTGAGAAATAAAACTTGTCGGCGCTATATCGATTAATCACTTCGCCAGTAGCTTCGTTGCGGTCTGTTTGCCAGAATCCCCACCAAGTCTTGCCGTTTCCCGAGCCATAGCCAAGTACGTTGTGGGGTTGCATGAGCTCGTGAAGCTTTTGTTTAAGGGCTGAA
This sequence comes from Prevotella sp., assembly GCA_013333285.2. Classification (GTDB taxonomy): domain Bacteria; phylum Bacteroidota; class Bacteroidia; order Bacteroidales; family Bacteroidaceae; genus Prevotella. Next base: position 31,874 of record JABCPF020000026.1, on the reverse strand, counting down.
CCAGAAAGTCCTTTCAGATCTTTTGTCTGGTTAATAAGTTCCTGTCTGCTAATAGAATAGCCTGTTGTGGGAACAAATACTGTGAGGAATAATGCAATACGGAGTAATCTTTTTACCATAGATGTTAGTGGGTATAAAGTGTGTGAATTTTATTTGTGGTACAAAGGTATATAAATTCTTACAAAGAAGCGAGGAAGTGACATGGTGTTTCTCCTTGTATGACAGTTTTTTAGCGGTCTTATTTCAGAATAGAGATGTTAGCTTGATATTTATATCTCGTTTTTAATAATATCAAACTCAAGCTGTGTTATTTTGGAAGATACGTAGAATAGCACTTTTTTCATAGCTCTTAAAAGAAATAATAGGTCTAGGATATTATCACAGAATGGAGATATTTTATACGGTAAAACCATTATATAATACAAGAATTCAATTTAGCTTATAATATATATTCAATACATTTAAGGCAAAATAAAAACGGCGGAGCAACATTTTTGTTGCTCCGCCGTTCGCGGATTATTTTTTAAGATGGTGCAAATAATGTACCCAATCTTATTGATAATAGTTTACTTTACGTAAACTACAGCCAGACGGTTAGAGGTAACACCCTTAACACCCTCTCCAGTAACTTTGTCAACGATAATACCACGGTTACTCAAGTATTTAGCTACGACATCAGCACGAGCCTGTGAAAGACGGTCGTTAAGTTCCTTAGGACCTTCAGGTGATGCGGTACCAACGATTTCAACATGGCTACCTTTTGCAATCTTAGAAAGGGCCTTCATGTTAGCTGTAGTCAGAACTGATTTACCCTGCTGGAAAGTAACGAAGTAGAGATTTTCGCAGCTAAGAGTCTTAACTTCTGTCTGCTGAACTGGAACTTCCTTAACAACTTCCTTAACAACTTCCTTAACAACCTCTTTTGGCTTAGCAGCCAGCTGGCTACGAAGGTCATTGATCTGGTTGTTCAGGTCGTCAAGGCTGATCTTCTTGAAGTTATGTGTGCCATTGCTTGTGAGGAACTTGTAGTTCAAACCAAGGAAAAGGCCAACCTGTGCAGCACGACGATCGAAGTGGATAGCGTCGATAGGACCGTTTGTAAGGTTCCAATAAACTGCAGGCTCAACATAAAGCTGCCATGCCTTCTTTGCACCAAGATTCCAAGTGAAGTCAAGGCTTGTCTTTGCTGTTAACTCATCATCGTCACCAACATTAGGAGTCATTCTAAGGATCTTATCACCATAGAGGTAGCTGTAACCAATACCAGTTTCAGCAATTAACTCAAATGTCTTGTTCTCATTGTAACTAAGGAAAAGGTTTGTAAGGTTGATAGTTCCGTTAATGCCAAGATTCATGATCTTTGCGAAAGTCTTTGCATTAAGGAAAGTCTTGTGCTGAGTATCAACACAGAAACCGTTATCGCCGAAACCTACTAAGCCTTCAAAATTTGCACCAAATACAGGTGAGAAGTTCTTACCGAGCTTAATTCCAGCAGTTGGATTAAGAGGGAAAACAGAGTTAAATGTCATAGGAGTAGTAGCACCACCCTTAACACCTAAATACCAATTGTCCAGGAATTTTGCCTTCTGAAGACCTTCTTGCGCATTTGCGCCGTTGATGCCAGCGGCAAACAACGCGATAGCTAATAAAAGCTTTTTCATAATTTGTATTATCAAAATGTTATAAAAAAATAATGTTGAATCCTTAATAGAAACTTTTACGTCTACAAAATTACGGTGTTTTTTTCAAGAAACAAATTTTTTTATGAAAATATTACATAAATTATGCCATAAAGCTTATTTTCTTGGCCTTAAATAACGAAAGTCATTAGAAAATACTATCTTTGCATGAACTATTTATTAATTTTTGCATTGCTTTTCGTAATGCTTTGCACTTCTAAATTATAGAAGAACAGAGAAAACGTATGATATGTTAAAAAAAGATGATAAGATTTTTATTGCAGGACATCGTGGTCTTGTTGGCTCTGCTATATGGAATAATCTTAAAAGTAGAGGTTATAATAACTTAATTGGTCGTTCGCATGCAGAACTAGATCTTACAGACCAGCTTGCTGTCAAACAGTTTTTTGATAAAGAACGTCCAGATGCTGTTGTTTTGGCAGCAGCTTTTGTAGGTGGAATTATGGCTAATTCGCTTTATAGGGCTGATTTCATCATGCAAAATATGAAGATGCAATGTAATGTTATAGAACAAAGCTATTTGCATAAGGTTAAGAAATTGCTCTTTTTGGGTTCTACTTGTATCTATCCAAAGGACGCCCCTCAGCCAATGAAGGAAGACGCTTTGTTAACATCTCCTTTGGAATATACTAATGAAGAATATGCTATAGCTAAGATAGCAGGCATGAAGATGTGTGAAAGTTATAATCTGCAATATGGTACTAATTATATTGCAGTGATGCCTACGAATCTCTATGGTCCTAATGACAACTTCCATCTCGAGAATAGTCATGTCTTGCCAGCTATGATGCGCAAGATTTATTTAGCAAAACTTATTCATGATAATAATTGGGATGCTATTCGGATAGATATGGATAAGCGCCCAATTAATCCCACTGCAAAGTTAGCTTTAGAGATAGGAGAAAGCAACGTAGATGGCAAAGAGTCACAGGAACGTATTCTTAAAGCACTTTCATTCTATGGTATAGAAGATAATAAAGTGACGTTATGGGGTGATGGTTCTCCTCTTAGAGAATTCCTTTGGTCTGAAGATATGGCCGACGCATCGGTATATGTGCTGCTGAATGTTGATTTTAAGGACATTATAGGCATAGAGAAATACTCTTCTGTTTTTTATGGAGTGAAGAGTGATGGTGAGGTTAATCGTAATAATTCAGAGGGCCGTGGCGGAGCAATTCCAAGCTTAGGTGAAATCAGAAATTGTCATATCAATGTAGGAACTGGTAAGGAACTTACAATTAAATCTTTGGCAGAGATGGTTGTGAAGACCGTAGGTTTTGAAGGGGATGTCTGTTGGGATTCAACAAAACCTAACGGAACTCCTCGTAAGCTCATTGATGTGAGCAAGCTTCATAGTCTGGGTTGGCAGCATAAAATTGAAATTGAAGATGGTGTCGAGCGGCTTTACGAATGGTATCGCAATTCATTAAAACAATAATTTAAAACAGTGCTTATATATTATAATGTATATAAAGGTTAAGAAACTATGGATAAAATAGCATTAATTACGGGTATTACCGGACAAGACGGCAGTTATTTGGCCGAATTGTTGTTAGAGAAAGGGTACGATGTGCACGGCATTATTCGTCGTTCATCTGTCGATTACCGCGAACGAATAGCACATATTGAAGGACAACCTAACTTTCATCTTCATTATGCTGACCTTGGCGACTCGATGTCTATCCTTAATGTAGTTAGTAAGGTTAAGCCTACTGAAATTTATAATCTTGCAGCACAGAGCCATGTACAAGTAAGTTTCGATTCTCCTGAATTTACGGCAGATGTAGATGCTATTGGAGTACTGCGCATATTAGAAGCTGTTAGAGTGTGTGGACTTGCTTCGACCTGTCGTATCTATCAAGCCTCTACATCAGAACTTTATGGTCGTGTTGAGGAAGTTCCTCAGAACGAAAATACACCTTTTCATCCTTATAGCCCTTATGCAGTAGCTAAGCAATATGGCTTCTGGATTGTGAAAGAATATCGTGAGGCTTACAATATGTTTGCATGTAATGGTATTCTTTTTAATCATGAAAGCGAACGAAGAGGTGAGACTTTTGTCACACGTAAGATTACTCTTGCGGCTGCACGTATTAAGCAAGGGACACAAGATAAACTGTATTTAGGTAATCTGTCGAGTCTTCGCGACTGGGGTTATGCTCGTGATTATGTAGAATGCATGTGGCTTATTCTCCAAAACGAACGTCCTGATGACTTTGTAATCGCAACGGGTGAACAACATTCAGTACGTGAGTTTGCAACACTGGCTTTCCATTATGTGGGTATTGAATTACGTTGGGAAGGCGAAGGTGCTGATGAAAAGGGTATTGACAAAGCAACAGGACGTGTACTTGTAGAGGTAAGTCCTGACTTTTATCGTCCTACCGACGTGGTAAACCTTTGGGGAGATCCTGCAAAAGCCAAGACGGAACTGGGCTGGAATCCTAATTCTACAAGCTTTGAGGAGTTAGTTAGAATTATGGTTGACTCAGATATGAAGAAAGTTGCGGCCGACGATGCAGCTGCTAAAGTTCGGGTAAATCTTGAGGAATATCTTGAAAAAGGTATTGTAAAATAAAACAATCATGGTCTTATTCTATTCCTATCATTGTAATAAGAGAATAGAATAAGGCTATTTATATATAATCAAGGTGTACGCTTCTCTTTTTGAAGAGAGGCGTTTTTGTTTTAGGTATGGCTTATAATCTTCTGTCTTTGTGTTTGCGATTATGGAATAAATACTTTCAGCATTTATAGCCATTCTTTTACAGATAATTTTTAATGCTTTCGTTATCTTATTGGCTCTTTTGCGCTTATAAAGTTGGTCATAACAGTGTTAATCTGACCTAAAAAGCAAAAACTTTTCATCTATATATAGTTTTCATTCAATATTATTTCGTAATTTTGCACCCGATATAGTCCGTTGAGGCTCGAATAAGTGGTGACAACAGGTTATCCGCCTTGCGGAAGAACAGTTTATTAGTTAATAAAATGTACGCAATTGTAGAAATTAACGGTCAGCAGTTTAAAGCAGAAGCTGGCAAAAAGCTTTTTGTACATCACATGAAGGATGTTGAAGCCGGTAAGACCGTTGAGTTTGACAAGGTTCTGCTTGTTGACAAAGATGGAGCAGTAACCGTTGGAGCACCCGTTGTAGATGGTGCAAAAGTAGTAGCAGAAGTAGTGAATCCGCTTGTTAAAGGTGACAAGGTTGTTGTCTTTAAAATGAAGCGTCGCAAGGATTACCGCGTTAAAAACGGTCATCGTGCGCAGTTCACCGAGATTGAAGTTAAATCAGTTAACGCTTAAAACAAGGAGGAAAAGAAATGGCTCACAAAAAAGGACAAACCAGTTCAAGAAACGGACGTGAATCAGCATCCCAGCGTTTAGGTGTTAAGATTTGGGGTGGTCAGAAGATTGTTGCTGGCAATATCATCGTTCGCCAGCGTGGTAACAAGCACTTCCCAGGCCAGAATGTTGCTCAGGGTAAGGACGATACATTGTATGCTCTTGCAGACGGTGTAGTTTACTTCCACAAAGGATCCCGCAACAAGAGTACTGTATCAGTGCTGTCACCAGAAGCTTACGCCGAAAAGACTAAAAAGGCTGAGGCATAGCAAATAACAAAAAAAATTATTCCAAACAAACATAGAAGCCTGTTCCTTATTTAAGGAGCAGGCTTTCTGCGTTATATGGAGTTTTGTATATCATGTGGTAAAAGTGTATTTGTCGTGTTAGGAGTAATGAGGAAGATTGCTAAAATCGCAATTGATGATCGTTACTATCACAAACAGTTAGAGAAAGGAATAAGAGGGAGTATTGTTTGTACTGTAAGTGATGATCGTCGTTCTAACAAAAAGTTAAAGAAAGGAATAAGAGGGAGTATTGTTTGTACTGTAAGTGATGATCGTTGTTATCACAAACAGTTAGAGAAAGGAATAAGAGGGAGTATTGTTGATACCGCAAGTGATAATCGTTGTTATAACAAATAGTTAGGAGAAGGAATTGGAGGAAATATTGTTGATACCATAAGTAATGATTGTCGTTATAATATACAATCTGAGTAAAGAATAGGAGGAAATTTTATGGATTCTGCAAGGTAATTTTTACATTATATTATTATCTTTGCTATATATAATAGTTTACAAATTATGGAAATGAAGAATATAAATGATACGGTAAGGCGACAGGATAGATTGTTAGATGAGACACGTTCTATCGAATTATTGCGTGAAAGTGAATATGGAGTACTCAGCATGGTGTCGGAAGGCGAAGGTTATGGCATTCCTATTAATTATGTTTGGAATGGTAAAAGCAGTATTTATATTCACTGTGCACCTGAAGGCCGCAAGTTAAAGGCTATTCGAGAAAATCCTAATGTGTCATTGTGTGTGATAGGACGTGTTCATCTGTTGCCTAAAAACTTTACAACAGAATATGAGAGTGCTATCTTCTTTGGCAAAGCAAGAGTTGATCTTTCTGATGACGAGAAAATGGAGGCACTACATCTTCTTATTGACAAACTTTCACCCGAGTTTAAGGAACTCGGCGATACCTATGCACATAAAAGCTTCCATCGGGTTGAGATTATTCGCGTTGACTTTTCAACATTTAGCGGAAAGCGAAAGAAACTCAAGAAGGCTCCTGTTTACTAAATGAAGTTTTTGGCTTTTCAATATTCTGCCTTACCCCTTTTATTCCATTCGTTTATGTTAAAAAAGCTGTTTGTTTTATGGGCTTTACTTGCCGTGTTATTTGACGCAAAAGCTCAGACCATGCAAGAGTTTGCAAAGACGCCGCAAGGACTTTCGCTCATGGCGCCCTGTATTTCCTATCGTGATTATTGTGCCTCACTGTCGTTTTCGGCTGATAAAAAGCAGGTGTTACTATTGCAAAGAACTGCAGGAAAGGACGGGAAAATTGGCGAAAAGGGGCTGATGTCGCTCTATCAACAGGGCGATACGGTGCCGTTATGGACAGTGCCTTGCAAAGTACAAACCACCTTTCCTGTGGGTGGTTCGTTACTAACTCTTCCACAGAGATTTCAGACCCGCATCACACCCTATGGCATATTAATGCCTACAGGTTCAAAATATACGATGTTGGCAATGGACGGAACCAACAAAAAATGGGAGCAAAAACTCTATCCTGTCGCAGTCTTCGACTCGTTAGATGTCATTCTTGGCTATACGTCGGCCATGTCGAATAAGTTAGTGGGCAATCGCTTAAGCACGGGAGAAAAGCTTTGGGAGGCCAAATCGCCACACTCCTTATGCAATGGTTGGGAGCGAATGACGATGGTAGGCGACTCGCTAATAGTTGTTGTGAACGACCGTATAGACTTTATTCATCCGCTGAAAGGCCTTCAGGGGCAGTTCAAGGCGCACACAGGGCTGCCGCGAACAGGTCAGAATCTACTTACGGCTGTTGCTGCCGGCCTTGCTTTTGGCGCTGTAGGGGCAACAGTCGGCTATAATCCTTATCTGGTCTCTAGTGTTGATATTAATTCCATTACTACTACATCTTCGTCGGCCTTATATGAAAATGGGCGGTGCTTCGTGTCGGATCGTGATAGTATTTATTGCCTTTCAACGGTAGGAAAAGCTGTATGGAGTCGTGCGCTTCCTAAGCGCGAGACTGGCAATGCAGCACTTAAAGTGCAGGGCGACACGCTGATTATGCTGAACTATGCTTTCGGTTTTCAGGGCGACCGCCAGATGAAAGCCGTAGGCCGTCCATTTGTTGCGGCTTTCAATAAGTCGACGGGCGAGCAGCTTTACCTGCGTTATCTGACGGAGGATACGAGAGCTATGGTTCAAGGTTCTCACATAGGCGCGTCATCTGCCTTTCTGATGCTATCCGATCATATGGCGTATAAGCCTTTTGCTGATAGCACCATGACGGTGCGTCCGTGGAACACAAGGTCCTATGGCGAACTTGAATGGCTGCCCAGCGATACTGTTTATACCTTCCGTCAAAACGATGAAAACCTTACGCCGCTGTTCTCAAACGATTCAATTTGTGTTGTACAGACAGCAAAAGGCCTATTGAAAGTGGTAGATCGTCAGCTGAATATTATTGACGATTATCAGGCCAGGAACCTTTATTTTAAGTTTGTTCCCTGTGGCTCTTGCTTAGTAGTGTATAACAAAATAGTGGGAAAGGCCAGCGATTTCTGGATTATTCGTCGTGACGGTACGAGCGTAGCCCACATTATGGTACCTGTCAACAAGATGTATTCTCGTGGCAACACACTCTACATTTTGTCGTCGGATAAAATATTTATGGTCGATACTACCAGCTTTTAACCTTCAAAACATATTATCTTATGAAAAAAAACTTATTAATTCTTCTGTGTATTATATTCCCCATTGCATCGAATGCGCAGGACGTTTTCGAAAGTTCCGAACAGCTTTATCCTTCGCCACGCACATACCGTAACTATGTAAAGCCAGGTGTTCACCCTTATTTGCGCACGGGCGTATCGTGCAACGACTATACCTCAGTGCAGGTTCGGGGCATTAAAAGCGTTTGGGGCTTTGCGGCTGAAGCCGGTGTTGACTTTTTCTTTACCGACACATACTTTGGCTTCAAGCCCGCTCTGCGCTATATTACAAAGGGTGCAAATGTGTCGTGGGCGCAAGGAGATCCTGCGAATACTAAAATATACCAGCAAACATTAGAACTTCCTCTTGATGTCACAATGAACTTCAAGTTTGGCGATGATGTTATTTTTCAGGTGGGAATGGGGCCATATGTCGCTTACGGTATAGGTGGAACTACTTACTATAGCAACCTTTCGTATGCCACATTCGGCGGTATGGGCACGATGGAAATAAGGAAATTCGACGTAGGTTGCGGCCTGGTTTGCTCGGCCGTGTACCGTCATTTCACGGCAACTATGGGTGCCGAGGCTGGTTTTGTGCCTGTGCGCGGCGGCTATGCAGGGCAAGACGACAGAGGGAAGAATGTACGATGGCCTTGCAACCGTTCTTTTTATCTGATGCTTGGCTATGAGTTTTGACGATAGTTATCTGTAAAAGGGCTAATACATAATGTAAACGAGGGAAGCACATATTAGTGTACTTCTCTCGTTATTTTATTTATTAAGGTTAAGCATAACGCTTTACCTATTTCTATACCTTACTATGGTTCGGTCTGCTGTGGCTTAATTGGGGGCAACTTAATGCGCAGGACACAACTCTAAACTTGAGCTGAAATCTTATTGCGGTCAATGTCATCAGGTAGGGCATAGCTCTGTTCGCAGTTGCTGTAATAGAACTTACCGCACAGACAATGTGCCTTTTTGTTGTTGTCTTTGGGCATTTTGCATACCATGTTATATGGTTTAAGCTATAAAATAACATGGAGAAATATCATAATATTTGACTTTGTTTATAGATCTATATTTCGTAAAGTATTGAGGGTTATATTGTAAGCAATTCATCTTCATTCAATAGTGGTTTTGTCTTTAGCCTTGTAGGTTTGTTGTACGACGACCGCCGTACACATCGTTCTACGGCTATGGTACACGTTGTATGACGGCCGCCATACTCTTCGTACTACGGCCGCCACACGTTTACCTTTAGTCCACAAACCATTTATCTTGTCGCTTTAATGATATTGCGTTTATGCTACGAAAATAGCAGCATAAGCACAATAGTATATACAGAAACTTATGCTTCCGTATGGCCTGTTGGGTAAAAATGGTGGCTAAATCTTATTTGTCATTATATATTTTGCCTCATTGCCGATATTTTAGTATATTTGCATTAAATATATTTTAAATAATAATAATATGCGAGTAATTATAGAACAAGACTATGATCGCCTGTCAAAGTGGGCTGCAAATCATGTAATCGAGCGTATCAACGCCTTTAAACCGACGGCCGATCGCCCCTTTGTGCTGGGTCTTCCAACAGGTAGTTCGCCTGAGGGTATGTATGCCGAGCTGGTAAAAGCCTGCAAAGAGGGACGTGTAAGCTTCAAATATGTTAAGACCTTCAATATGGACGAGTATGTTGGTTTGCCCGAAAGCCACCCTGAAAGCTATCATAGCTTCATGGCGCGTAACCTGTTCGACCATATCGATTGCCCCAAAGAGAACATTCATATTCTAAACGGAAACGCTAAGGATTTGGAGACTGAATGTGCACGTTACGAAGAAATGATTCGCGAAGCAGGCGGTATTGACCTGTTCATTGGTGGTATTGGCCCTGACGGTCACCTCGCTTTCAACGAACCTTTCTCAAGCTTAACAAGTCGCACACGTATTAAGTCGCTGACTACTGACACTATTATTGCTAACAGTCGCTTCTTTGATAACGATGTTAATAAGGTGCCAAAGAACGCACTTACTGTGGGTGTGGGTACTGTAATGGACGCTCGCGAGGTAATGATTCTTGTAAATGGTCACCATAAGGCTCGCGCAATGCAGGCTGCTGTAGAGGGTGGCGTAACACAGGCTTGGACTATTAGCGCACTGCAATTGCACGCACACAGCATTATTGTAGCTGATGAAGCTGCTTGCGATGAGCTGAAAGTGAGTACCTATCGCTACTTTAAGGATATCGAAAAAGACAATATTTAATTTGTTTTTATCACATAAAGGGGGAAAGCGCATGCCTGTGTTTTCCCCCTTCTTCGTCTTTATCTACTACCTTTATGGAAAAGAATATTGCCCCATCGTGGATACCTGATGAAACGCAACAAGCCATTATTAATTTACAAAGTGGATATCACCTTGTGCTTGCACCCCCTGGCTGCGGCAAGACTCAGATATTAGCTGAACGCATTTGTTTGGCTTTGAAACAAGGGCGTCAGGCTGAAGACATGCTCTGTTTGACGTTTACCAATAGGGCTGCACGCGGTATGCGCGAACGCATTGAGCGACAAGTGTCCGACCGTGCGGCCGATAATATATTCGTGGGCAATGTTCATCGCTTTTGTTCGCGTTATCTTTACGATAACCATGTGATTGCGGCCGATAGTGCAATCATCGACGACGATACCGTAATCAGCATTATTGCCATGTATCTTGGCGAAGAAGAAACGCGTGTAAATGCCGATTTTAATCGTCGTAAAGCCTATAGCCAGATTATGTTCTTTTCGCATCTGATGTACGAATTAAAGCATCATTTTCCAAAAGAACTGCGCACTCATCCAGAGTGTATGACCAGTAACGACGTGGCAGTATTGCGTGAACTGTGTCGACTTCAAGGGCGTACGTTCGATGTTGAAGCCGTTTGCGACATCTATGAACATAACGATTTCTATACCGATTTGTCACTTTCGCCCGATTTTCAGCCACAACTGCGTCATCAGGCACAGGATACACTGTACAAGATGCGGTATGCACACGCCTACGAGGCTTACAAAAAACAAAATAGTTTGTTAGATTTTGAAGACCTCTTGCAATACACTTACACCACGCTTGTACAGCAAAAGGACGGTAAGCATTTTGGCTGGATACAGATTGATGAGGTACAAGACCTGAATCCTTTACAGTTGGCTATTATTGATCAATTATCGGGTAGGGCAGACGAAGCAGAACAATTAGCGGTGCAAGCATGTAACCCTGACAACACTGCAACAGCGCCCGTTATTATGTATTTGGGCGACGAGCAACAAGCCATTTTCTCGTTTATGGGAGCGAAAATGGCTACTTTGGAACTGCTTAAGGTGCGTTGTGCAGGAAGTGTGCATCATTTAGGTATAAACCATAGGTCGCCACGAGCACTTGTTAATTTGCTGAATACGTATGCTATGCAGCAGCTGGGCTCTGACCAAGCGTTGTTGCCTGTACCTGCCGATGATGCGGAAGAGGGTTGTGAAGAGGATTTTAGGCTTGTTTCTTCGGCTGATATTATTGCCGAATATCGTGATGTGGCCGAGCATGCACGATGTCTTTATGAACAGTTTGCTGACCAGACAACGGCTGTTATCGTCAATTCTAATCAAGATGCAGACCGTGTTAGTCAGATGCTGACGGCTATTGGGTGTGACCATTTTAAAGTTTCGGGTTCCGATTTGTTTGCCACACCTGAGGTAAAGCTGCTGTTAGCACATGTTGATGTGCTTGGTAGCGAGCATAATTTCTTGGCTTGGTCGCGCATTATGCAAGGCTTTAAGGTGTGCGAAACGAACGCTTCGGCACGGCAATTTGTACATCAGCTGGAGGTGCGGGCGCTATCGCCGACCGACTTTCTCGGCACAGAAACCACGCCTTACTTACAACGTTTTCTCAAGATTTATGAGGAACAGGATATTGTTGTTTTCGATACCGAAACAACAGGATTGTGTGTTTTTGACGATGATATTATACAAATTGCGGCTGAAAAGATACGTCAGGGACGCAGCATTGCAAAGTTCTCGGTTCATATAAAAACAGATAAACCAATACCCGAACGACTGGGAGATGTGGTGAATCCGATAATAGAAGAGCGACTTCATCAGCAACTATATGAACCTGAAGAGGCTTTGCGCAGCTTCATTTCATTTGCGGGCGATGGCGTTTTGCTTGCACACAATGCGTCTTTTGATTATCATATCATGAACTTTAACTTGAAACGATATCTACCTGAGGTCGATTGGACAAAATCTTTCCCACAGTGCTTCGATTCGTTGAAGCTTATCAGGCTGTTACGTTCTGATTTAAAGGCCTTTAAATTAAAGCTTCTTTTGAAGGAGCTTGGCCTGAAAGGGGAGAACTCTCACCTTGCAGACGATGATGTAAATGCAACGGTATCATTGGTGAATTACTGTTATGAGCAGGGTAAATTACGCTTAGAAAGTCAGAACGAATACTTGAAACGACAGACTACTATTGACAGAATTGCCCGACTGCGTTCGCGTTATACACGCTATTTTCAGTGTGATTCAGCTCGCCTTTATGATCGTTCGCTGTCACCTTTTGGTGTTCCTGCATTTGTTGACGTGATGCGTGAGTTCTATCATAATATTGTAGAAGAAGGTTGGATTCATGCTGTTTCAAAGATTGATTACGTTTTTAAGTTCTTGGCAACTGATGTAATTAATGAGGCTATAGAGCCGTCGTTGATAGAGCAATTAAGCCATCATGCCCTTGAAATTAATACATTTAAGGAAGCCGATTTGTGTAGTTCGAAGACTATCGAAGAACGAATATTTGTGTCAACCATTCATAAAGCTAAAGGCCTTGAGTTTGATAATGTAATAGTTTTTGATGCTGTTGATGGGCGAATTCCTAATTTCTATAATACCAATAGTCCGTCATTATTGGCCGAAGATGCTCGCAAGCTTTATGTGGCCTTATCAAGAAGCAAGCGCCGTTTGTTTGTTTATTATAATGCAAAGCGCGAGCCGAGCCGATTCCTACGTGGCATTTTAGAGAAATAAAAAGCTATCGGCTGGTATGTCTTTGAAAGAAAGAGCATACCAGCCGATACTTAAGTTGACGTTTATTGGTTTAAATTCAGATGAAAATATATTTATTTCAGGATAACCTTACGTCTGTTACCCTGCTTGTCGACCTGAATATAAATACCCTTTGATAAAAGATTGGTACTACCATTAGATACCTTTTCTCCACTTATATTATAGATAGTTGTGGGTTTAAACGTGGAATTGTTAATGTTATTATTATTTAAATGGTCTATTTTTGTAGCTACGCCAAGAGTGTAGTTGGCTATATTACTCTTACCGCTAACATATACAGCTTCTATCCCTATGGTGTGTGCGCCTGCACTTAAGTTAGTAAGTGTATATACATTGGTGTTTGACGTGGCCGAGAGGACGCCGTCAACGTAAATATTATAGCTTTGTACCGCACCAACATCAGCTACAGTTGAAGCGTTTGGATTGCCCACAAAGAATTGGTCTATCTGTGTAAGGAATCCGTCATAAGTGGTATAATGTAGTCCAATATAAACATTTTGGCCCACATATTTACTTAGGTCGGCTTCATAAATAGTCCATTGGCCAGCTGTAACACCATCAATTTTACTGATGGTTGCAAAATCGCTTGTTTGAGGATTATTTCCGTTTGTGCTGACAGCTACTTCCATTGTTTCGTTTCCATAGGCGTTTGTGTAGGCCTTTGCAGCAAAGCGAACAATGTAGTTTTCGCGAATAGTTTGAAGTGGAGACACCAACCATTTGTTTGCAGCACTTTGTTGTGGTGAGAAAAATGCGATAGTCTTGTTACCATCAGGTGCAAGTATAGCTGCGTCATTTGTCATGACAGGGTTGGTTGCATTAGGATTAAAGACAAGTGGTGCAACCGCCTTAGGCGTTTGTGTAGTGCTTGCTCCAGGATAGTCTACGATAATTCCGTTTAATGAAATGGGGTAGCAGACACGCTTATCAAAGTTATAACTACACCAGTTGCCAAACGAATTGGTTGCAAAATCATCATATTTTTCAAAGCTGTCGTTGAAGCTAATATTCTGGTTCCACTTTATTCTTGCATTGTATTTGCCATTATTTGATGTGATATCAGCGGTGATATTATATGGGTCTACAATGGTTTCGTACAGCTCGATATTAAACGCTTGATCGCTATTTACATCAATTTCAGCTGTATATGGTTCATAATGGGGAGCCTTTATACTTATAAAATAGGTTCCATGTAGCAAAGATGGGAAGATAATACAGCTGTTAGAAGGATGAGTATTATCTACTACATCTTTGAACGTTTCGCTGAAAATATCGCCTGTTACTTTATTCGTCAGTGTGAGAATAGCCCCTTTAGGTGTGACGTGATTGTTGGTAGTGAGGTTGAATACTGCTTTAGCGTAATCTAGTCCAATACTTATTGTTGTGTCGACGATTGCGCTAACAGCTGTTTTGTATATGCTTTGAACGCCAAATTTATAGGTTCCAGATGGGAGATTACGGAAAACATAATTGTAGTTATTAGTTGTACCAACCAGCACATCATTCTTATAAATCTTAAAACTTTCGTTAGGATTGAGTGGCGAACGCTTGGTAATATTTACAGTAGAACTTCGATTTTTAGCTCTTGTTGCTATACCTTCAGGATTAGCATATAGCAGACCTGCTTTGGCATTTAATTCGTCAATTTTAGGTTGGCCAACATAAACGTCGTCAACCATCAACATAAAATTACCTCCATTATTGCTGCCACCAATATAGCGTATGGCAAAACGAATACGTTTTCCTGCATAAATGCTGAGATCGTATGTCATTTGTTGCCATTTGTTATAACCAACACTCTCATAGTTTCCTGTTGATATTAGTGTAAAATCATTGATATCAGGGTTATCAATGGTGGTTGTAACGTACACCTGAAACTTCTCAGGATATTTGTCACCAGCCTTAGCAAGGAACTGTAATATGTTTTGGTTGCCAAGAGTTATGGCAGGGGAGATAAGCCAATCATCGTTTGCTTCGCCTGTGGTTGTACGTGTAAATCCGACATATTGTAGTCCGCTAAAAGGACGTAATACGGGATAATTATACCACCATGCTGGGTCAACGGTGAGAGGATTAATAATTTGGGCATATTGCAATACACCGCGATTCGGATAGTTTCCTGTCAATGAGACGGCGTTAACCTTATCATTATCTATACCGATCCAATCGCCAAAAGTGGTGGAAAAGGGCTCGTAAGAATCGAAATCGTCAAAGAAAACGGGCTTCTCACGGTTCCAAGATAGGGTAATATCATTAAGACCCGTTTGGGCGTTATGATTAATTTGTGCGTTTAATGAGAAAGGTGTAAGGAATGATTCTTTCAGTGTCAGATTAATTGTAGTATCTTTTTTTACTTCGAATATCGTGTCCAGCTCTTGAAAACCTTTCCGAATTACGTTAAGATGATGATGCCCTGCGTAGACCTTTAGTGTGGTTTTACCATTGGCATCAAGCAGAATGTTGCCATAACTAAGCGAGTAATCAGATTGTGTAAGTCCAATAGATTGCTTGTTTAAGCTTTCTCCCGTATTGGTTGTAAGGTGGAGAGTTAAATTAATATTTCTTTTTTGTGCAGATATGGGCAATGCCAATATTGCAAGAATAAATAGGAAAGTTAAATGCTTATAATTCATAAACATGTATTTACAAAGTGTTATTGAGAATAGCTCATGAGTTATTTAAAACTTGATAACCTAATATATTGAAGGAAATTGAGATATCTCTAATATTGAATATAAGGAATTAAAGAAGTAAACAATAGTAATAAGATGGCAATAAATGGTTACCATTATATTATAAATATAGATAGCAGGTATGGAACCGAGTACTATTTCTCGGTTCCATGTTCCTGATAACATAATTATTTTATTTGTTTATCGTCTTTTTTCCATGCTGCAGAACTATACCTTTGTAAGACTTGTTTACACGTTGTCCCGAAAGGTTATACACAGGTTCGTTTCTATTAGCTGCGTTGTCTGTATTTAAAGATTTTATGCTGTTGGTTATTCCCCCTATATGATCAATCTCTACATTATCAATGAAACCGCCAAGTGAGTTGGTGTAAAAGGCTTCAATTGCAATGTAAACACTCTTACCAGCATAAGCCGAAAGGTCAACACTGTAATGCGTCCAGTTTGTTCCGTCAAAGAAACGGGGCTGTAAAACGTCACCGACTTGGGTAAAAGTTGAACGATCTGTTGCGCTAGTTTCGCTCACAAGAACCTTAAATTTAGGTGTCTCAAGAGGATTAATACTATTTTCTGTTTCCCAAGAACGAGCATCAAACTGGATAGTAGATGCTGATGTTATGTCGTATTTCTGTGAAACTAACCAGTCATCGCCATCGGCTTGTAAGTTACATCTTGTCATTAAAGCTTGATGGCCATACAGCCCTTTAAGGCTATTGAAGCATTCAGAATCATTTAATACACAGAAACTAAGTGGCGCGCCCTCGTGCAAATTAGGCGTTGTCCAATACAAAATACCCTCAGAAGAGGTTCCGTCGGCATTAATACCTGTGAACCCTTGTGGCACAACACCTGTCTGGTCTTCTTCAAATCCGAAGTAATGTATGTCCTTTGCTAATGCAACTCCTTCAAGAGGGAGTTCAATTATTGACCCATTATTGAGCTGAATCTTGAGTTTATCTACGACCTTTACAGAGTCAGCAGAAGCTGTTGAGCCTGCATTGAAAGTTACTTTAAATGTTTTAGATGAACCTGCTGCAATTGTAGTGTTAGGCGTTAACGTCGTTGTGAAATTAGGTGTAGAGAAGCTAACTCCGGTAACAGTGGCGTTAATTCCGCCCAAGTTCGTAAGTGCTATAACATCACTTGAATAGCTTTTGCCATAGTTTACTTTGTAAGCTGACCAGCTTGACTTGTTAAGCGAAGCCTTGCTTAAGTTTAAATCAGTAATCTCTACATTGTCAACAGAGAGTGCATTCGACGCTTGATAGTTGGTTACTGTATATGTCCATCTAAATTGTACGGTCTTTCCTGCATATTCTGTAAGGTTAAAGACATCGCGAATCCAGTAACGTTTTTCATCTTTGCTATTGTCAGAAATGCGGCTTAATTGTTTCCACGTTCCATCAACTAAGATTTCAAATGTACCAAAATCAGCATTATTATCTGTTGTGGTAAATGTATTTGTGCGCACACTATTGGGATCTTTCTTTAGGTTAATGGGGTAATCGTTACCCCACCAGAAGCCAATTTGATACTGTCCACTTGCAGGAAGCTTAACCTCTGGAGAGTATAGTATATTCGTATCGTCGATAGCACGACCGCTTGCCGTCGCCATGTATTTACCTTCATAGGGATAACGGTTCGTGATTTCCCAAGCAGAATGTTTACTTACGTTGACAGCGTGCCAGCCTACAGGCATAGAAGTTCCGTTATTCTCAAATCCTTCAAACCACGGAAAAGCGGTAACAGTTTTATCTTGTTGTGTTGTGAATGACCATATAGGTGCATCAGTCTCTTCTCCTACACTGTTAACACCAACAACTTTCCAGAATATCTCTGTCCCTTCAGGAACTCTTTCAATGGTGTATGAGGTGACATTGCCGATATTCTTCCCGTTTATAATATCGAAATTATTGCTGGCAGTACCCACGAATAGCTTGTAATAGTCTGCAAACTGTGCCGCTTTCCATTCGAAATTAATATCTTTATAAAAGACATCTGTTTTATTCTTCTCAGGTGAAGTGTATGTAATGCCCAATGGAATACCATCTGCTCCATAAACGTTAGGTAGAAGAATCTGATCTAAATAGAATGTACTGTATTCCCCAGAACCAGATTCATCACTCATGTCTATTGCAGGAATTTTCCAGCATAATTTTACATTGTCAGATGAATATCTGCTTAAATCTACTGTAACACTTTGAATTTTGTTATAGACACTCGATGCATTATTTCCCGTTTTCCAGTCTGTGCTTTTCCATGTTTTTCCGCCATCGGTCGATATTAATAGTGAAATCTCATTATCAGGATAGGTTGTTCCGTCTTTTGATGTAAACTGATTGTAGTATGAGAACGTCACTTTGTGTGGAGATGATGGATCAGAAAGATCGAGTCGTGGCGATGTAAGTAGCATGTCGTTATAATCAATCGATGCATAAACACTTTTATCTCCTTCTAAGTTTGTTGATGCATCACGCCATCCCTTAACGAGCCAACCAGCTGGAGGAAATGTTTCAAACAGTTCTAATTGATAGCCTAATGGTACTGCCTCTTTGGTTACAGTGTATGGGATAGTAATATCACCACCATTCGTTTTAATGATGGCATTACCACTTGTTGGTGAAGTTAGGGATGCCTTATAAGCGAGTCGCATAGGAGCAGTTTCGTTTACATCTAAGTTGATGCGTGATGTATCAGCTTTAAGTGTCACACCTTCAGGTGCTTCAAAACCTGTAACTTTTAATCCCTTTGCTCCTACATTCTTCAAAGTAAACACCTCTGAATAATGCTTCTCACCGATATACATTTTATTGAATTTGTATTGCATCAAGCTCGATTGAGCCTTTGGAGCTGTGAGCGCTGCTCCCTGTTGCACCTTTACATTGTCAATCCAGAGGGCATTTCCACACTGTTTCAGCATGTCGTAAACGAAAGCAATTCGAATCTTCTTTCCTTGGAACGCGCTCAGATCAAGCTTAGAATGCTGCTGTTCCCAAGTTTTAAAGCTTACCACTCCGCTCGCTTTCAAGCTCACTGGGTCGGCTATATCAAGTAGAAGTGTTTCGTTTCCCGTTTGCGTATCAACCGCATACACCTTTAAAGTATACCATTTGTTTTTGTTCACCATGGCAGGCGATGCCTTCCAATCAAATGTTAATTGGTAGGTATTATTCAAATTTAGTTCAGGTGTCAGAATGCGTTCTTTACGTGGTCCAAACCCACCCTTTTTGTCTCCATTGTAGGTTGGCGCATCCATAAAGAGCCAACCGTGACCCGTCATTGACGGAACCTTGCCCTGATAGCTTTCTACTTTCCACACGTAATACTCACAAGTTGTTTGAACGCCGCTACCTTCGTAGGTCCATCCTGATGGAAAGTTATCAGAATAATACGTTGCACTTCGCTGTTCGTAGCCCTCAAAGTCTTCGTTTAAAATCGTTTGAGCCTGACTGTTTGCACATAATGATGCAAACGTCACTAACATAAGATAAAGTTTCCTCATTACACTTAGTAAAATTAGTAATCATAAAATATCGTTGCAAATATAGGTATTTAATTAATAGAAACAAAAAAAAACGGCAAAAAATATTTCATTTTGTAACATAATACTAATTTGATGCAATGTGGCTTTTTATATTAAGATGGTCTGATATTTAAGTATTGATATGAGGATTTCACGAAAAAAAATATATATTTATTAAAAGATTACTTCCTTTTATTTTTCTGTTCGGCCAAGTATATCAATATTATATAAGGTGTATTTTTAGCTTAAGAATAATAAAAAAAAGGGGATAAACCGTGCCTTTGTAGCGGCATCGGTTTATCCCTTTTATGTAAGAGATTGTTTTTAAAACTATTTCTTAGTTGCTCTTATAAAGTAAGCGATCAAGCAAATATATGCAACGAGCGAGCAAATCTCTGATAATGGGTTTGTCCACCATGTCTTAGCAATTGACCAATCAGCTCCTGCGAACTTCAGTAAAGCCGATACAACACCCATCAATGCACCACCAGCGATAAATCCGCTTGCAATAAGCGTTCCCTTTTCACCACGTTCTTTATTTGTCTTTTCGTCTTTAGAGCGCGATGTAACAAACCAGTTTATAGCACCTCCTACAATAAGAGGAACGTTCAATTGTAGCGGAATGAACATACCTAAAGAGAAGGCAAGGGCAGGAATGCGGCAACGATCGAGTATGATAGCTATCGTAGCACCAATAGCATATAAAGCCCATGGTGCGCCTACACCGTTCATTAGTGGGTCAATTACTGCCGCCATAGCGTTAGCTTGAGGTGCAGAAAGACTATTGCTTGCGAAGCCATAGGTTTTGTTTAACACAATCATCACACCCACAACAGTTGCAGCACTAACAATGGTTCCGAGGAATTTCCATGTCTCTTGCTTTGCAGGCGTAGTACCTAACCAATATCCAATCTTCAAGTCGGTGATGAAACTTCCTGCCATTGATAGCGCAGTGCACACTACACCACCCATAATTAGTGCGGCAAGCATTCCACCAGGACCTTTCAAGCCCACTGTAACCATTACCACGCTGGCCAAGATTAGCGTCATCAATGTCATGCCAGAAACAGGGTTGCTACCCACAATAGCGATAGCATTTGCTGCTACGGTAGTGAAAAGGAAAGCGATAATGGTTACCAATAAGATGCCAACCACGGCGAAAAGCAGATTGCCTTCCATTACGCCAAACCAGAAAAATACGAATGTTAAGAGAATAGTAACAATACTTCCAACGGCTATAATCTTAAACGAAATGTCACGTTGTGTGCGCTTAACATCAGCCATGCTATCGTCTTTGCCTTTTAATTCTTTTGAGGCAAGGCCCACAGCGCTCTTGATTATGCCCCAACTCTTAATAATTCCAAGCACACCAGACATGGCAATACCACCAATACCGATACTTCGTGCATACGATTTGAAAATTTCTTCAGGCGCCATTGAACCTACGGTTGCTGTGATGCTGGGGTCCCACATATTCAGAACTTGGTCGTGGAATAGCAGTGACATGCCCGGTACGATGAGCCACCAAACGGCTGCAGAGCCCAAACAGATGAACAAAGCATACTTTAAACCGATGATGTATCCGAGTCCGACAACGGCTGCTCCTGTATTAACCTTAAACACAATCTTTGCTTTGTCGGCAAGGTCTTGGCCGATACCGATAAATCGGCTCGTGAAATTCTCATTCCACCAACCAAATGTTGATACGATAAAATCGTAGATGCCACCTACTACTCCTGCTAACAACAGTGGGCGAGCTTGGTCGCCTCCCTTAGCTCCGCTGACCAGAACCTGTGTGGTTGCCGTAGCTTCTGGGAAAGGATATTTGCCATGCATATCGCTCACAAAATACTTACGGAACGGAATTAAGAATAGAATTCCGAGTACACCACCCAATGCCGACGCCAAAAACATGTTGAGAAACGACGATGTAATAGTAGGATACTTAGCCTGAAGAATATAGATTGCAGGCAGCGTAAAGATAGCACCAGCTACCACTGCGCCCGAGCACGCACCAATACTCTGTATGATAACGTTCTCGCCCAGTGCGTTACGGCGTTTGCTGGCCGTTGAAACACCTACCGCAATAATAGCTATTGGTATGGCGGCTTCAAAAACCTGACCTACCTTTAAGCCCAAATAGGCAGCAGCTGCAGAGAAGAGAACCGCCATCACAATACCCCAAGTTACGGACCATGCGTTTACTTCGGGGTAAGTTTGCTGGGGTTTCATGACGGGTTCATAATCCTCATCGTCTTTCAATTCGCGAAAAGCGTTCTCGGGAAGCTCCATAAATTCCTTCGAGGTTTCGTTTGTTTCGTTCATATTGTTGATTGTTATTGTTTAATTTCTATGGAAAATCAGATTGTTGTCAATCTGTTGCAAAGATAATAAATAGGAAGTAAAAAGCCATAGAAAAGTACCATCTCTTCATCTTTTTGTTGAAAAATGGCTACATTTAGTTAGCGTTTTGCCCAATACTTTAGCCTGCAGTGGTAGTAGTACGATGGCCGTCATACGATGCGTACTACGGCCGCAGTACAAGTCGTGTGACGGCTGCCATACACATTGTATGACGGCCGTCGCACAATGACTAAAACACAAAAAAACACTTGCAAGAAGCCTGCAAAGAGTTTGCAGTTTCATGCAAGTGTTTGTATAAGAGTGGGGTAGAGCCCCATGAGTTTTAATTACGGAAGACGAGATTACCGTCGATAGCATCAACTATGACTGGCTTTTCGCGCAGAACTTCTTCGGTGAGCAACTTCTTGCTTAGCTCATTAAGCACATACTCTTGTATAGCACGCTTTACAGGACGTGCGCCAAACTCTGGGTCGTAACCCTTGTCGGCAATGTAGCTAATGGCTTCAGGCGTCCACTCTAATGTAAATCCTTGCGCTTCAAGCATCTTCTTAACACTATTCATTTGCAGCGTAACCACACGGGCAATTTGCTCTTTTGTGAGCGGCAAGAACATGATAATGTCGTCAATTCGGTTCAAGAACTCGGGACGAATAGTCTTTTTCAACATCTCCAATACATTTTTACGTGTATCGTTAATGGTCGCCTCGCGATTGGCATCGTTAAGATTTTCAAATCGCTCCTGTATATACTGACTACCGAGGTTCGATGTCATGATGATAATCGTATTCTTAAAGTTCACTGTCCTACCTTTGTTATCAGTAAGCCTTCCGTCGTCAAGAACCTGAAGAAGTATATTGAAAACATCGGGGTGTCCTTTCTCAATCTCATCAAATAATACCACGCTGTAAGGTTTTCTACGCACGGCTTCGGTAAGCTGTCCGCCCTCATCGTAACCCACATAGCCCGGAGGCGCTCCGATAAGACGCGATACGCTGAACTTCTCTTGATACTCACTCATATCAATTCGCGTCATCATGTTTTCGTCGTTAAACAGATATTCGGCTAACGCTTTTGCCAACTCGGTTTTACCTGTACCCGTAGTGCCAAGGAAAATAAACGATGCAATAGGGCGCTTAGGGTCTTGAAGACCAGCTCTGCTGCGGCGTACCGCATTACTTACAGCCTCTATAGCCTCGTCCTGACCAACGACGCGTTGGTGCAATTCCTCTTCAAGGTGCAGCAGTTTCTCGCGTTCGCTCTGCAACATTCGGGTTACAGGTATACCCGTCCAGCGGCTTACCACTTCGGCAATATCGTCAGCAGTTACCTCCTCACGTATCATAGCTGTACCACCTTGCGTAGCTTTGAGCTGCAGTTGTATGCTGTCTATATCGCTCTGTAGCTGCTTAAGTTTACCATATCTAATCTCAGCCACACGACCATAGTTGCCTTCGCGTTCAGCCTTTTCGGCCTCAAACTTCAAGCTTTCTATATCTTGTTTATCCTGCTGTATTTTGTTAACGAGGTTTCGTTCAGCCTCCCACTTTGCGCGGAACTGACGCTCTTGCTCCTGCAATTCAGCTATCTGCTTATCAAGTAATTTAATTTTGTCCTCGTCGTTCTCACGTTTAATGGCCTCGTGTTCAATCTGCAACTGTTTTAAATGTCGCGTAATTTCGTCAAGTTCCTCAGGAACTGAGTCGCGCTCCATGCGCAGTTTAGCAGCTGCTTCGTCCATTAAGTCGATAGCCTTATCAGGCAGGAAACGGTCGGAAATATAGCGCTCAGATAGTTTTACGGCTGCAATACAAGCATCGTCCTGTATACGAACCTTGTGATGATTTTCGTAACGCTCTTTCAATCCACGCAGAATGGATATGGCATCAATCTCATCAGGCTCGTTGACCATGACGGTCTGGAATCGGCGTTCAAGCGCTTTGTCTTTCTCAAAATACTTTTGATACTCGTTCAGTGTGGTAGCACCTATAGCCCTTAATTCGCCACGCGCCAAGGCAGGCTTTAATATGTTAGCCGCGTCCATGGCACCTTCGCCACCTCCTGCGCCAACAAGCGTGTGTATTTCGTCGATGAAAAGAATAATGTTTCCATCGGCATGTGTTACCTCTTTAATCACGCTTTTCAGACGTTCCTCAAATTCGCCCTTATACTTGGCGCCAGCAACGAGGGCTCCCATATCAAGCGAATAGAGTTGCTTGTTCTTTAAGTTCTCGGGCACATCGCCACGAACAATACGCTCTGCAAGGCCTTCCACAATAGCCGTTTTACCTGTTCCGGGTTCGCCAATGAGGATTGGGTTGTTCTTTGTGCGGCGCGAGAGGATTTGAAGTACACGTCGAATCTCTTCGTCGCGACCAATAACAGGGTCGAGTTTGCC
The DNA here is from genome assembly GCA_013333285.2 of Prevotella sp. Classification (GTDB taxonomy): domain Bacteria; phylum Bacteroidota; class Bacteroidia; order Bacteroidales; family Bacteroidaceae; genus Prevotella. The sequence continues at coordinate 7,787 of JABCPF020000026.1, read as the reverse complement.
TTTTCGCGCATCGTCAACCAGATTGCGTGCATACTTCGAAAGCGCCTGATAGTTCTCGTCTGCGCTCGCACTCTGAACCTTTTGACCCTGTCGAAGTTCTGCGATAGCGCGCTTCATGTCGTCCTCTTTGCAGCCAGCGTCTTTCAGAATGCGGCTAACAGGTGATGTCACTTGCAATAAAGCAAGTAGCAAGGGTTCAATGCTGACGAATTCATCACCTAATTTTTGTGAGTTGTCAACAGCATGCTGAAGCACTTCATTGCTAGTATTCGAGAAGTAAGGCTGACCTCCTTCTACACGGGGAAGGTGCTGAACTTCTTGCTGTAACAGGGTTTCAATTTGGGCTGCATTGACTCCTAACTTCTGGAAAACGAAGTTACTAACATCGCGTCCTTTCTGAATGATACCTTGCAACAGATGTACAGGCTCGATGGCTTGCTGGTGAGCTTGAGATGCTATGTTAGTAGCCTCCTGTACAGCTTGCTGTGCTTTGATTGTAAATTTGTCGAATGTCATTTTATGTTCTCCTTTCTTTATAATCTCTTTATGATTTCTGCGTATATAGACTCAAACGATATGCCTAACCGATTTTTGCTGACATATTGACTGAATATGTAGACAAAATGACAAAAATAGTTTCTTCTGAAATAGCGAAAACTTGATCATCAAAGCTTGGTATAGGGTAGAAGTGAGGTGGAAAATATAAGGGAGAGCAGATAAAATAAAAGGCAGAGTGTATCTACCTTGATTAGAAAGGAGCCAAAGTATTGGATATTCCTTTCAATTTTGTATAATAGGTGAAGTTGCTTAAGAACTAAAATGTAAGTTCTTAAGCTTTAAATTAGAGTCTTAAAATATAATCACGACACTCTTCCATCAACCATTTCGGCGTACTTGTAGCCCCACAAATACCAATAGTATGAGCGTTTTTAAGCCATTCAATGCTAATTTCCTCAGCACTTTCTATTTGATAACTGTTCGGATTTACACTTTTACATTCGGCAAAAAGAACCTTTCCGTTACTGCTTTTTTGTCCGCTTACAAAGAGAATGACATCGTGACGGGCAGCAAAATCGGCAATGTTAGGCATGCGATTGGCTACTTGGCGGCAAATGGTATCGAAGCTTCTGAATGTTGCTTTGGGCGAAATATGTTGCTGAATATAATCAATAATGCGGTGAAATTCGTCAAGACTTTTTGTGGTTTGCGAGTAAAGATAAATGTCTTGTGTGAAGTCGAGTTTCTTCACATCATCGAATTTCTCAATAACAATCGCCTCCGACTTGGTCTGTCCTACCAATCCAAGTACTTCGGCATGGCCGTTTTTACCAAATATAACAACCTGTCGGCCTGAGTTGTTCTGATATTGTTTTTTTATTCTACTTTGCAAAGCGAGCACCACTGGGCATGTAGCGTCAATGATTTCGATATGATTTCGTTCAGCAATTTCATATGTTTCGGGCGGCTCTCCGTGGGCACGAAGCAATACCTTAACGTTGTGCAGCTTTTTAAATTCTTCGTGATCGATGGTAATTAAACCACGTTGATGTAGGCGCTTTACCTCCATACCGTTGTGCACAATGTCGCCAAGGCAGTATAGTGTATTGCCTGCAGCGAGTTCTTCTTCGGCTTTTTGAATGGCTGTGGTCACGCCAAAGCAGAAGCCACTACCATGATCTATTTCTATCTGTACTTCCATATTTATGATTCTAATAATAATAGGTACAACGTATTTTTACTGAATAGGGTATCTCCTTGTTAAGGTTTTACGTTGACATTTATCATTACTTTGGCGTTATCAGGGTCGTTAGTGATCATTAATATACGTGGTTGTTGCTTTACTTTTTTGAGTCCTTGAGCATCAGCTGTTATCTTTAGACGAGCCGATTCTCCGGGTTGTAACTCGGTTTTATTGAGCGAAACCTCAAGGCCTGCGGTAATCATTTGCAACGAGTGTATCGTTAACGGACTGTTTCCTTTATTGGTTAACAAAATGTATCCACGTTTTTTAGATGCTTTTTGAAAGCTTCCGAGGTTCAATTGACCATCTGAAAGACGAAGCTTAGGCCCTTGGTGGCGTTGCTTATCAGTCAGTTTCCCGAAAGCGGGTAGGGCAATAGCCGAGACGGTTATGCCCTTATCATGACTAATTTTGTCGCCAGGGAACATGCCTAAATACACGGTTGTCTGAGTCAAACCGAGGTCACGAAGCTTCGATGAGTTCAGTTGGATAATCACTTTACCTGTACGTCCAGGAGCAATACGTGCAGGTTGGACCTCCGCTGCAAGGTATGCGGGTAAGCTCATCAGCACAGGACGTGCCACCTCTTCGCCGTCATTACGAATATTTATTTCGGCAATGGGCATGTCACCTTGGTTAACATCGTCGAACATGATATCGTTATGGTCAGCCGCCAATGTGCCTAACATAACAGGATAATCGCCATTACAGCCTACGGGTTCGGCAGTAACCACACCTTTAATGGCAAGCATCGTGGGTTCAGTAGCATTGCTGTAGATGCCAATTTGTTTATAAAAATGCCCCATTTGCTTTGCATCGTAGGTAACACTTACGTCAAAAGAAGCCCCCGCTGCAATGGAAGTGGTAGGATATGACACCGTAGTGCAACCGCAACTTGTCTTTACACTATTGATGAATAAAGGCTTGTCGCCACTATTTGTCATCGTAAATACAGCTGTAACAGGGTGTTTAAACGTAACTTGTTTGCAGTCGAGTATCGTTTTGTTCGTTGATATTTTCTGAGCATTTGCTCCTATTGTGAGAAGCCCAATGCCCAGCAGATATAAATGTTTTTTCATAATTTCTATTTATTTTACCGATAGAGATTTGGCCATTTCTCTGCCACCGTATTCAGGACTGTACGCACATTGTATGGTACATAAGCCTGTAGTGTAATCGCCTATGCGGTCAAGATAATATGATGTTTCGATAACGTGTGTTCCTTTTGATAATTTATCGAAATAGTAATTGGTTACATTGTCTTGTGGTGCACAGTAATAGCCCCAACGATAACCACTAATTTGCTCGGTGGGCTCCATACAAGCAGCTCGCTTATCTTGTAGTTGCACAAAGTCAAAATCGCGTTCTGCGTGGATCGTTATGCGGACTTTAATCTTATCTCCCACCTTTAACACGCCATGATGCTCGGGTATAATTTCGCGGTTAACGCTTAAACCAGAGGCTGATGACTTCACATTCGTAGTTTTTTGCCATGAAGAAGCATACACGGCTCCCCAAGAAGTACCCTGCGATGTTTTCACAGCTGTGAAAACTTTACTATTTGCAGCGGGAACGGTTGTTTTAATATAACCTAATCCTGCTGTTGCTTTAGGTAGGTCTAAAGCCTTGCCATCAATCTTCAAAACGCTGTGTTGATCTGTTGTTAGTTTCGTCATGTCTACCTTTCTGTTAGCATTTGAGAGAAAGGCATAGATGGCATCAACGGCATTTATAGGAGTATCCCAGCTTTGTGTACGCTTTTCAGCCAACAACCAACGCTGCATTTCTGTAATTGTTGCCGTATCGGTGGGTGTTAGAATCTTCAATGCTTCAATAGCGGCTACTTGTGTTGGTATTCGATAATTGCGCCAACTGTATGCAGCTTTACGTGTTTCATAATGTCGGCCTGTTTCGTCATTTGTTACACTATATTCGTTCATACTCTGCAAATAATCACGTGCATGTTGCGCTTTTCCGTAGTGAGCTAAAATAACTGCAGCCCTTGCCTTGCCGTAAATACTAAGTCGGGTAGGCATCTTATCGAGTAAAGAAACTAAATAATTAATCTGGGTGGTTGCCTTTCGATTGTCTAAAGCACAATTGTATAAATAATGACAGGCGAACTCACTTGGCTCAAGGCCTTTCTCACCCTTGCGTTCTGCCTTCTGCAATTCTTTTACTTCTTCTGCAATTTGCTTATCAAGGTAGTTGAAAGCATTGGCTTTCATCGTCTTAAGTGTTCCAGAAAGAGGTGCCATATTCTGCAATCGGGTAAGAATGTTAGCCACAGAAAGCGTCATGTATGGGCTGCTATTCATTCCTGGCCACCAGCTAAAGCTTCCATCGCTATGTTGTAGCTTTTGCAACTTATTTGTAAAATCATTCAGACGATACTCAATAGTGGACTCGTCAAGATAGCCTGCCAATTGTTGCTTTTGCTCGGTTTCGCGAGCCGCATCATTTATCCATGGCGTCTCATTGAGGAGTAGAGTTTTCAGCTCTTCATTCTTTTGTAAGTTGCTAACCAAAGAATTCTCTTTTCCTGTTTCCTGTCTCCATTGGCGCATCATATCAGCAATCTTTTTCGATGAACCTATAATTTGCTGACCAATAGCGTTAGAATAGATTGCAGCAGCTAAAGAAAGAGCATTGTTTTCTGATGGATTGGCAAGTGCAGGTAAGGCTTGAACCATGAGCCATGTGGGGTTATTGGTATACTCTATTGTAAGTTGTTCATCCTCGCTTCTAGCAGGAAATAGCCCTTTAAGGTCAATACTCTTTGTGCCAGGACGATGTTGTGTAAACGGAACCGTAGTAATAACGCGTTCCATGTCTGGCAGAATGGGGAGATAATGCTGCTCTCCATCGCTGAAGTCTTTGCCGTTAGCGATGACACGTACAATAAGCAAATCGTCGTAACGCGTATTACGCGACAGCTGCTTTGCGTCAATCATGAATGAAGCTGTTGTACTTTTTCCTGCTTCAATAGCAAAGGGTTGCGCGAGCGTTAGTACCTCTTTGTTATCTTCGGCCGACAGAAACTGTAAGCGTGCTGTGCCATTAACGGCTTTCTCTGAAGTGTTAGAGATGAGTGTTGCTATCTGAACTTTATCACCCTGACGAATAAATCGGGGTATGTTTGGCTGCACCATTACTGTTTTTTGTGCCACAACATCGGCCTCAATCATTCCATTATTAAGTTCCTTATCATGTGCAAGGCCTTTAAAATGCCATGTCGTGACACTTTCTGGTAGTGTAAATCGGATTGAGAAATTACCCTTTTCGTCACTCATTAATGCAGGAGCAAAGTATGCTGTCTCGTTAAGATTTTCACGAATAGCGTCGTTTGGTGCCTGTCTTTCAGTTGATGCTTCATTTGAAAGGTTGCCTGTAGTAGCTTTCGTTTCGACCACATCAAACGCCTTTGATTGAATAGAGGCTACTCCTCTTATTTTAACTGATTTCTCCATAAGTACGGGCTGGACAGTATATACAGCCCTATTACCATATAGCATTACAGCGTATGATAGTTCCGTTGTAATGTTAGCGTTGAATCTTGAGAATATAAGGTTTCTAACATGAAAGGCTTTATACGATTCGAAACCGTACAAACCGATGGCTACTTCACTACCTCCTTCCCACAAAGCATTGCAAGGATAGAATCTGAATTTATGTGGTTGCGACCAGTGATTCGTGTATATCGCATCAAGGCTTTTATCGTAAAGGGTAGCTATTAACTGCGCTTTGGCAGGTTCTCCGTTGGGTGCAAGCACTTGTAATGTCCACTCTTCCTTCTGGCCAGGTGTTAGTTTGTCGCGGAAAGTCTTCCATTGCAGCGTAAGCTTTTTGTTAGGAACAGGGCGTGATATAAATGTGCTGTGCTTATAAAGCTTGCCATGCCATACCCACGCTGTGAAGATAGAGAGTCCGTCTCCGTATTCTTCCTTGTACTGTAACTGACGTGTAATAACTTCGTTGCTGATATGCTGTGATCCTTGTGCAATAACTTTCCCATTGGCAAATGCGGTATAGAATATCTCTGTTCCTTCGTTTGAAGAACCCAATTGCAACCAAACGGGCTTACCATCATCAGAAAATTGTGTAGCTGAAACGTAATACCAGTCGGGTGTGTTAAATACAGGGCGTTTGTCGTCCATACTGAAAACAATAACCTCTTGCTTGATGGTGTCACCTTCGCAGGTAGCAAACAATGTGTGTTTACCCACTGTTAACTTGTGGCTAAGCACGATAGGAGTATTGGCTGCTGCCGTAGCTTCTGGCTCTTGGTTAAAACGATAGGTTATGGTTCCGTCAATCAGTTCGCCCATTGCATTCTTGCGGGTGAAGCTAAACTGTGATAAGCTGTCAATCTGTACCTTGGTGGGAAGGTTTGTAGTAAGCACAGCGTTACGGTTACTTAAAGGTAGACGCAGTTCTTCCTCGTGTGTTTCGCCATCTGTTGATGTTACTTTGGCTCTAATAACAAGCTGATAGAAGAGAGGTATATCGATGTCATCTTGTGGAGGAAACACCATTGGAACCTTCATCTTAAATGTGCCATCGTTAGCGGTTACTACTGTATCGCCCCCCACTGTTCCCTCATTTCGCACACCGTTTCTTCTCCACCACCAACTTTGTTCGCGTTTAACGGTGTATACAACTTTGGCTCCTTGCACAGGCACACCAGCGTAACTACGGGCTGTTCCTGTCACCATGATGGTGTCGCCGGGGGCATATTGTTTTTTGTATTTGTCAATTTCAACCTTGAATTTAGGACGTTTAAACTGTTCAACACGAACTACAACAACACGTCCTTTACCCTTAAAGTTTGCCTTTATCGTATAGCTTCCTGTCAGTCCGCTTTGCGGAAGGACGAAGTCGGCCGATAGTGTGCCGTAGTCATCTGTACTAACTGTTTTCTCGATGACGTTCTCGTCGTTGGCATTTAATAGTGTAAGTTTGATACTTTCTTTAGCCAAAACTTGGGTTGAAAGCGTTGCAGGGGTAATGTGCCAAGCCAAACCTGCCACGTGGATTGTTTGCCCAGGGCGATATATTGAGCGGTCAGTGTACAGTCTTATCTGGTCACTTTCGGGTTCAATAGCATTGCTAAAGTAGGCTGCATTCACAGGAAGATTGTCGCAAGCCTTGTCATTTTCTGTATAGGGATAAATGGTATTAGGGTAGCGCTGTTGTGTATGGTATATCACTTCACCATTTTCTCCTGTTACCAAGTGGTCAACATGTGCAGTTTTATTGCGCCAATCCTTTTCAGTTGTAATGGTTAAATTTACACCCGGAATGGCCTTTCCTGTTGTTGCATTCACTGTAACAAGGCGCAGAGTCTCCTTATCAATCTTTTCGTGAATGACGTAAAGGTTGCTCACGCGCAGCAGTTCGCGCTGTGGTTCTATTGATTTATTGTTGCTCGAAGCCTCAATAAGATAAACACCAATGGGCATACCCTTTAGACGAACAGAGTCTGTATTCTCTTTCCAACTGGGCTGGCCGAGGTATCGGCGCGTAATAGTTTGTACTGCATTAGGTTCAATGTAACGCCTAAGTTGTGCATAATCTTTCTTGCTTGACGCCTCGAGTTTTGTGTCTCCACCTATGTTTACCTTGTAAACCTTGACGGTAAGCTCATTGATGTTGCGTATCAGGTTGATACGAATCTGCCGTTCAACATCGGGCAGAAGCATGCGGTCGCCGATGCTGATGTTGAATTCGGGCTGCTGAAGGCCGAGCAATGCGTTGCGCAGCACGTTCATTCGGGGCCATGTTCCCCAATGATTGAGCGCATAATTAATATAGTTTACCTGACTTTCTGCGGGGGTATCGGTGGATTCGGATATAAAGTTATAGTGTTCGATAGCCAGTTCTCCAGCTTCGGGTATGTCGCGATAAACCTCAATAAGCGAGTCAAGGCTGTGCAAATAACGTGATTTTCGCGCTTCTTTTGTATCTTCATCGCGTGTTTCCTGCAGAGCTTTCAGTGCCATTATACAGGCTGCAGGGCGATTGCCGTGTGCATCATAATACTTGC
>JABCPF020000025.1 GCA_013333285.2 Prevotella sp. | reverse complement strand
TTCGCGCTTCTTTTGTATCTTCATCGCGTGTTTCCTGCAGAGCTTTCAGTGCCATTATACAGGCTGCAGGGCGATTGCCGTGTGCATCATAATACTTGCTAAGCGTACTATAATCTTTGGTATACATGCCTATTACATGTAGCAGGTCGTTGTTAAATATTTTACTATCAAAGCCTGTGGTAAAAGTAGGCTTTAATTCTGTTGTTTTGTGACGAGCCAATTCGTTGGGATTTGACATCGCTTTCTGGAAGTATGGCCGACTTAGTTTGTCGGGGTCAATATTGCTTTGCGAGAGGTCTTGATAAATTAATCCCAATGCGCAATTGTAAACAGCTTGCAGGGCTTTGCTCTGTGTTTCTGCCTCTTTCTGTTTTATTTCTTCAAGAGCTGTAGCAGCCTGCTCCTTATCAAACAGGCGACAGGCATGGTATTTATCCAGTTGTGCCTTGATAAGATGACCGTAATTATCTTCGGCTGTTGCTTTTTTGATAATCGTATTCAGTAAGGCAATTTCCGTTTTAGGAAGGTCCTTAGCCTTAGCTACTTTCACTTTCTGCCATAGTGCTGAGAAGCTTTCGCCCATCATCATGACGGGGATAAGCAGTGAACCGAGTATGAATAGAGCTTTCTTCATGTGTGTTTACTTTAAAACGATTATTGCAAAGATAGAGAATATAATCGGAAAATGAATAAAACATGTGCCAAAAAACGAACCCAGCCAAAGGCTGTTTCTTAAAGATTTGCACGGTATGGTGTGTGTTTTTTAACTATATTTTGCGTGAAATATATGCTAAAACGATATCTGTTGCGGAGATTATTAGATTATTCGATAAGCTTATCTGAAGTTGATATTTGTTCGAATAAGACTTTACAAAACAGCGCTTGTCTGTAAATAAAATTCATAATTAATTTGCTTTGTTTTTGTTTGCAAAGCGAATAAAAAAGTCTTTATAAGACCTTTATTTTTGTTTATTTTGAAATTTCTTGGCTTGCGAGAGAAATAATATTGAACAAAAATTTTGCCATTACGCTGTAATCGCATTTTCTTTACGATGTAATGGTGTGCTGTTTATGCCGTAAAGGGGGTGCGTTTACGCTGTAATCGCACGGCGATTACGCCGTAATGGCAAGAACTTTAAAGGGTGCGAGGAGGGTAACAACTCAATTTTTAGCAAATTAGCATATTAAAATGATATTCTCTTATTTGTATGGAAGATGCAACGTTTTACAAATAAGCAAATCTGATGAGGTTGTTTGGTAAAATGGTTTACGTAATGTTTAATTAAATTATTTTACACGACAGTGGGGTGTGGTTGCAATAAAAATCCGCTTTCAACAAAGTTTGTCGAAAGCGGATAATATGCTTTTATAAGTTAAAATTTCAAGAGCTACTATTACTTGCAAACAGCATGATGATATTTTTCCATCAGCCAGTTGTTTTGTTCTGCTATGGTCATGGTGCTGTTATCAAGCTCAAGTGCATCTGTTGCCTTGCGAAGAGGCGATACTTCGCGATGTGTATCAATATAGTCGCGGTCCTGAACGTTTTTCAAAATAGCAGCATAGTCAGCCTCTTGCCCCTTAGCTTTTAATTCGTCAAAACGGCGTTGAGCACGCACTTCAGCCGAAGCTGTAACGAAAATTTTAAGTTCTGCATCAGGGAAAACTGTGGTGCCCACATCGCGTCCGTCCATAACGATACCTTTTTCCTTGCCCATAGCCTGTTGCTGTGCAACCATAGCAGTACGCACAAAGGGAATAGCTGCAATAGGACTAACACGCGAACTGACTTCCATACCGCGAATTTCGCTCTCAATACACTCGCCATTGAGATAAGTATCAGGGCGTCCTGTAGTGGGGTTAAACTTGAAACTAATTTGAATTTCGGGCATTAGTGCTTCAAGCTTTGCTGTATCAACACTATCGTCGGCGTTAAAAAGGCCGTGGCGTAATGCAAAAAGAGTAACCGCACGATACATGGCTCCCGTGTCAACATAAACATAACCTATTTTACTTGCAAGGTCTTTTGCCATAGTACTCTTTCCACATGATGAGAAGCCGTCAATGGCTATTGTTATTTTTTTCATGATATTGTTATTTAAAGATTGCTTTATAGTAGCAATGATTTTAATTGGTTTTCTGGTTGAAAACATTGTGATCGGACAATGTTTTAAATATGGTATAGCATTGTTTTTTGCTTTTTTACCTTTTTACTCTTTTACTTTTCTAAAGTTCATATGCAACATTTAGCACCAGACTTGAGCTGCTAACATGGTATTTGCCATAAGCCAGATTAAGCTTAAAGCGTTCAAGGTTCAGGCCTGCACCCAAAGAAAGCCCAGCGCCATGGCTGCTACTTCCGTTGGTTGTCGTAATCTTCATTTCGTCAGCACGTCGAAAATTATATCCACCGCCAATCCAAATACTTTCAGTTAACAGCACATCGGCACCAACAACTACATGGTTTAGGAACTTATAATCGAGGTGATTGAGGTCGACTAACGTCGCATGCAGACGGAAAGGAGTGCCTGTAAAGCGCTTGGTAACGCCCATCTGAATGTCGAAAGGCATACGTTCGAAGTTGTCGTGATAAGCTTTTAGTTGACCGCCAAGGTTCTTTAAAACCAGTGCTAACGACCATTCGTGGTCCGAATCATAATAGTTTAAGCCGAGGTCAACACCAAAACCAATAGAGTTATAGCTGCCTAAATAAGAAGTAATTAGGCGTGCAGAGATACCGCCAGTGAGGCGATTAGTAAGCATATACGAAAAATAACCAGCAAAAGAAAGGTCTTTTGCAGAGAACTCGCCAGTTTGAACGTTGTTCTCATCTACTTCTTTCATCTTTCCATAATTCACATATTGTGCCGACACGGCCCAAGAAGCGCGCTCCTTTACAATACGATTGAAGCTGGCACTAGCCATATTTGCCCCCGACATATAATTCATATAGTTGAGGTTTATAGTCTTATCGTTAACCGAAGTAAGTAGTGCGGGATTGTGGAAGATGAGCGCCTCGTCATTCTCAATGACCGTAATATTGTCGCCTCCAAGCGCTGCGGCATGAGCGCTGACGGGCAAACGCAGAAAGTTATATTCCGTTTGGCTCTCGTTTTGAGCATGTAGAGACGATATCCCTAACATCATTAGAAAGACAAAAAGGGCTTTTTTCATTTAAAAGTTCTAATTATTTCGCAAAGTTAATGCTTTTTTGAAGATTTGCTGTACTTTTGCAATGCATTTCGGTTATAATAACGAAGGGGCAGTCGGTTTATTGTACGTTGCAGGAAACGACGTAAGTTATACCGCTAATTATGCAAGGGAATGCAACCGAAAGAAGATGTAAGCCATGGAAATTAAGAAGAGCGAAAAAGCAAATTTAGACAAGCGACGCAGGGAGAGATTTCTGTTGGGACTTGTTCTTGCTTTGGCCATGCTCTTTGCTGCACTTGAGTTTTCTACGCGCTCTGGCGACTTATCAGAAGAGAATAATTTGCTAGACGACTTACCTGAAGAGCTGGATATGAGGCCAGCTCTTGAACAAAAGGATATGATTTCGGCTTCGGAAGTCCCGACTCCTGCCGCAAAAGCCATTACGCAAAAGGTGACAGAGGTACCCAAAACTGTCGCTACGCAAGAGATTGCAGCCGTTACAAGCAAACTTGTTATTGGAGAAGGAGAGGGCGTTGCTAAACAATCGGAGGTTACTTCAGCCTTACCACAGGTGCCTATAACGAAAGATTCGATAGTTCTTAGAACTGTAGAGAAGTTACCCGAATTTCCAGGAGGAATCGTGCAATTTATGAAATGGTTGACGCGAAACTTACGTTATCCGCCTACGGCACAAAGCCAAAGAATACAGGGAAAGGTTGTAATTTCGTTCATTGTAAATAAGGACGGGTCTATCGCAAGCCCGACAATCGTGCGCTCTATCGACCCTCTTTTAGACCGAGAAGCCTTACGAGTGATTAAGATAATGCCTCCATGGAAGCCTGGTTTGCAAGATGGAGAGCCCTGCCGTACGATGATAGCTATTCCTGTTAATTTCCAGTTGTAATATTGATACAATAAAGAAGATGCGGGAATTTCGAAGATATGAGATAAAGACATTGATGAATAAAAACCAGATAATAGATACAAAACACCTGTATGATCATGTATACTGCTGATGAAATATTAAATAAGGTAAACGACTTTATTGCGAATTTGCCTTACGAACGCAAGCCAGAGAGCCTTTATGCACCTGTAAAATACGTTCTCTCTATGGGAGGAAAGCGCATTCGTCCTACGCTAATGTTGCTTGCTTATAATATGTTTAAGGACGACCCTGAGCGCATTTTGATGCAGGCTGTAGGACTGGAAACTTACCACAATTATACGTTATTGCATGACGATTTAATGGATCACGCCGACCTTCGACGCGGTCATGAAACGGTGCATAAGCGCTGGAATGATAATCAAGCCGTCCTTTCGGGCGACACAATGTTAGTTTTAGCCTATGAGCGTATGGCGCAAGGCTTGACAGATAAGCTTGGTGAGGTGCTCTCTTTATTTACGCAAACAGCGCTTGAAATAGGAGAAGGGCAGCAGTATGACATCGATTTTGAAACCCGAAATGATGTTAGCGAGGAGGAGTATATTGAAATGATACGCCTTAAAACCAGCGTTCTCTTGGCTTGTGCCTTGAAAATAGGCGCTATCCTTGGTGGCGCTTCACAAACTGATGCTGACAATTTATATAAGTTTGGTGAGCAAATCGGTCTGGCCTTTCAGTTGCAAGACGATTATCTTGATGTTTATGGCGACCCGAAAGTATTTGGTAAAGCAGTGGGCGGTGATATTGCATCGAATAAGAAAACATACATGCTTATTAATGCTTTTAACTGTGCTGATGACCGCCAACGTAAGGAATTGCAGCGTCTCATAGGCGCTGAGGCGTTCGATAGAGATGAGAAAGTAGCTGCCGTTACAGCTTTATATAACGAAATAGGCATTGATAAGATGGCGAAAGATAAGATGGATTTCTTCTTCGAACAAAGCAAACGATATCTTGATGCTGTCAGCATTTCAGAGGAACGCAAGCAAGAACTTCGTGCCTATGCTGAACGAATGATGAAACGAAAGTATTAAATATGAGCCTTTCTTTTATTGATACACACGCCCATTTAGACGGCAAAGAATTCTGTGAAGACCTGAATGACACGATCAAACGCTCGCAAGAAGCTGGCGTTGAGGCCGTTTTTGTACCTGCAATAGACGAATCTTCAATGACAACGGTGATAGAAGTTTGTCAGCGTTATGCGGGATATTGTTTCCCAATGATGGGTCTTCAACCAGAGGAAGTGCGAGAAAATTGGCGTGAAGTGCTCGATAAGATGAAGGCAAATTTAGATGAAAATCGTCTTTTACCAGCAGAATCGCCGTTGCGTTACATCGCAGTTGGTGAGTGTGGACTGGATTTTTATTGGAGCCGTGAGTTTGAAAAGGAACAGCTTTTGGCCTTTGAAGAACAGGTAAAATGGTCTGTTGAATACCAGTTGCCGTTGATGATTCATTGCCGAAAAGCCCAAAACGAATTGCTTCATATCCTGAAAGATTACGAAAAAAAGCTACCCGGAGGTGTATTTCATTGTTTTACGGGAAACACAAAAGAGGCTGAAGCTTTCCTGCGGTTTGAAAAATTCTGTTTGGGTATAGGCGGTGTTTCTACGTTCAAAAGCAGTCATTTACGTGAGGATTTGCCAGCAGCGGTACCTCTTGACCGCATAGTACTCGAAACGGATAGCCCATATATGGCACCCGTTCCGTATAGGGGACAACGTAACGAGAGCGCCTTCGTTAAACAAGTATTGCATACCCTTGCAGAGAGCTATGGCATAAGCGATGAAAAAATGGCCGAAGTGACGAATGAAAACGTGGCTCGAGTATTTCCCATTTACGCACAATTTAAAGCCAATCATAAGCTTTAAAGAAAATTAAAAGTCCCATTCTTTTTTACTTTTCTATCTAAAATATGGTACTTTTGCATGAGTAACAGAACGTTGCTACGTCAAACCCAGAGGGAAAGATGCTCGAGTGGTTGAAGAGGCACGCCTGGAAAGCGTGTAAACGTCTTAAGCGTTTCACGGGTTCGAATCCCGTTCTTTCCGCAGTTTGATGATTAATTTTCTTGTAGATTAATTCCTAAACAGAGATGAAAACTTTTTTTAAGCGTCTCACAATACTTCTTTTTATTGTTACTTCCTGCACGTTAGTACAGGCGCAAAATGTAGCAGGGACTAAAGTTTCTGCGCAAAAACCGACTGCAAACACAACAGTATCTGTGAGCGATTCTGCTGTTGTTGATGATGCAGAATTGGATAGTGTTACAGCCGAAAAGATGTCGTCGGCTACACCTTTAGCTTCTGATGATTCACAAATTGAACAGGAAGAGACCCTGAGTTTTCACAAAGCGCTGAAAACTAAGTTTATAGAGGGTAACGCAGGCTTTATGTCTTTTGTTGCCTTGGCGTTGGTTTTGGGTTTGGCTTTCTGTATTGAGAGAATTCTTTATTTAAGTCTTTCAGAAATCAATGCAAAGAAATTCATGGCCGATCTCGACCAAAAAATTATGTCAGGAGACATAGAAGGCGCAAAGAATCAGTGCAGAGATACACGCGGTCCTGTCGCATCTATCTGCTATCAAGGCCTTGCACGCATTGACGAAACGATAGATAATATTGAGCGTAGCATTGTTAGCTATGGCTCAGTACAGAGTGCAAACCTTGAGAAAGGGTGCTCATGGATTACCCTTTTTATCGCTATGGCACCATCGTTAGGCTTTTTAGGTACTGTGGTTGGTATGGTAATGGCTTTTGATCAGATACAAACAGCGGGTGATATTAGTCCAACAATTGTAGCCGCTGGTATGAAAGTGGCTCTTATTACCACTATATTTGGTATCATCGTTGCGTTGATTTTACAACTCTTCTACAATTATATTCTTTCGAAAATAGATCATCTTACATCGCAGATGGAGGAGTCGTCAATCACACTTCTTGACAGCATCATGAAATATAAGTTGAAGAAATGAAACGTTTTTTTGGTCATAACCTAACTACATGGCCTACAGAACGGCTGTCAACACGCGTGCTTTATGTGCTCGTGGGCATCATTGGCGTGGTGTTTATATTGTTTTGGTTAGTGGGCTTTAGTCTTCCTTTCGATGACGATCCTAATTTTACGGCTCCACTTTTCACTAATCTTCTCTTGGCGTTGATGTATATTTTGGCTTTTACTGGCATTGTTGTGGGAATATGGTCAGTGTATAGAACACTGAAGGTTAGAGGTAAATCAGAGAGTGTTGACAACAATATCCCGACTCGAAAACTAAGTTATACTATTGTCTTTACTACGATAGCCAGTTTGCTATTGTTCTTTCTGGTAGGCTCTTCACAGCCTATGCGAATTAATGGTATAAGCTATACCGACGGCTTTTGGCTCAAGGTGTCAGACATGTTTATCTATACATCTCTGTTGATGATTATAGCAGGTATGTGTGTTGTTGCTTATGGGGCAACAAAGTATAATCGAAAAAATGATATTTAGGCGGCGTAAACATCAGGTTCCGAGCCTGAACACGACATCAACAGCCGACATATCGTTCATGCTGTTGATATTTTTTCTTGTTACGACAAACATGGATATTGATAAAGGTTTGTCGCGACAGCTCCCACCATATAATAAAGAAGAGAGTCAGGAATCATTCGTTTCTAAAGGTACAACTTTAGATTTGACAATCACAGCAACTAATAAGCTTCTTGTCAACGGAGAGCCTTCGCGCATAGAAGGACTTGATAAGAAGGTGGAAACGTTTGTTAATAGCGTTGGGAAAAAGCATTTAATTAAGGTTGATGTCGACCCACAGGCGAGTTATGAAAGCTATTTTCAGCTGCAAAATCAGTTGGTATCAGCTTACAATCAGCTCCGAAACCAAACAGCACAACGACTTTTTGGTCGTCCCTACGCATCGTTATCGCCAGCCCGTAAAGAGCAAGTAAAGGAAGCCTGTCCACAACGGATAGCCGAACAATATCATGCTGAGGCTCCGTCAATGCAACGTACGCAGCAGAAGGGAGGGCAACAATGAGCATGTTTAACCGTCGCCGATACGAGGTGCCTGGCCTGAATACGGCTTCGCTTCCCGACCTTATTTTCTCGGTTCTCTTCTTTTTTATGATAGTCACCCATATGCAAAAGGTGGCTGTTAAGGTTCAATTCCGCACCCCGCAAGGTACAGAACTTACCCGCTTAACAAAAAAAACAGCTGTTACCAATATTTATATTGGTCGCCCAATAAACAATCTTCAACATACGTTGGGCCCACAAACGCGTATCCAACTTAATGATAAGTTTGGCTCGGTAGCCGATATTATTGATTATGTTTCGGCAGAAAGAGAACGTATGTCGCCCGAAGACCAACAACAAATGACTGTATCTGTCAAGGCCGATCAGTCGACAAAAATGGGCGTTATCAACGATGTAAAATTGGCTTTACGTAAGGCGAAAGCATACCGAATTAGTTATTCGGCAACCGACAAAAAGCGTAAATAGTTACAAAAATGGCGTAATTTGCTGTCAATTTGGTGCAAATTATGGCAAAAAAGCTTTAGATTTTATTTTTTCTCATTACCTTTGTGCGTATATTTAAAATAATATGGCACATCATTCATTAGACGCATTAGACCGTAAAATACTGAAAATGATTTCAGCAGATGCTCGCGTTCCCTTCCTCGAAGTGGCGCGAGCTTGTAATGTAAGTGGCGCCGCAATTCATCAACGTATTCAGAAACTAACGACGTTAGGTGTTTTAAAAGGCTCCGAGTTCATCATCGACCCCGAGAAAATAGGTTACGAAACCTGTGCTTATGTGGGCTTATTCTTGAAAGATCCTGAAGATTTTGATGATGTTGTTGAGAAGCTTCGCGAAATCCCTGAGGTGACGGAGTGTCACTATACTACTGCAGGCTATGATATGTTCATTAAGATTTATGCTCGCAATAACCACCACTTGCTTAATATTATTCATGATAAGCTACAGCCTTTAGGGCTATCGCGTAGCGAAACTATTGTAAGCTTCAATGCCGTTATTGACCGTCATCTTCCTATTCTTGAGGAAGAAGAGGATAACGACGTTGAAGAACTCCAAGACGAAATTTAAATAACGCTTAGTGTTTAGCATTTAATTGTTAAAACCATTCTTGCGTTATCATAAAAGTATGACGGCCGTAGTACATGCGTACTACAGCCGTCGAACACGTTGTATTACGACCGTCATACAGGTTGTACTGCGGCCGCCAAACAAGCTCATAACAACGTAAATAAAGCAGCAAAACGTAAGAAGGTTACGACCAAATAGTCGTAACCTTCTTGTTTTTAGCACGTTTTGCGAATATTATATTTGAGGATCAATCTTGTGATGATTGGTTGGTCGTAGGCAGCTTTTAGGCTAATTATCTTTCGATTTTAAGTTACTTGTTGTTTGTTTTTAACTTCATCATCAATTGTTTTTAGATTAATCATTAGTTATTTTTCAATGAATCTTTGGCTCTTTATAAGTCAATCGCTCGACGATGATAGGTTGAAAACGAAAAACCATTGTGTTTTTCATTCTCTGTTTCTTCCCATTCTTCCCAATTAATCTTGGGGAAAAAGGTGTCGGCATGAGCAGGAAGTTGTTCTACATGTGTAATATAAAGTGTAGAAACATGGGGTAGTGCTTCTTGGTAAAGGTGCGCTCCGCCAATAATAAACACCTCTTTTTCGGTTTGACAACTACTTATGGCATCGGCCAATGACGAGTAAACCTCGCAGCCATCAATATGTGAAATGGTGGTGCTTACGACAATATTCCGACGGTTGGGCAACGCACCGTTGGGTAGCGACTGAAAGGTTCGTCGGCCCATGATAATACAATGGCCTGTTGTTAACGCCTTAAAGTGGGCTAAATCAGCAGGTAGATGCCATGGCAGTGCGTTACGATAGCCTATTGCTTGGTTGCTGGTCATGGCTACAATAATAGATAATGAAGGTTGCTTCATGGTGTTTAACACCTATTTATATAATGTAAGCATCGCTATCGGGCAGGTGAGAGGTTTTAATTTTCCACTCTTGAGGGTATAAGTTATTGGCCCGATTACCAATGTTTTTTACAAAACCGAGTGGCTGATTTCGATAAGTTACGATAACTAAACCTGTTGGCACGTTACTATTTATCGTAATAGCCTCTTTACGAAGATAATTTAAAGCGTCGGTGTAGCTTAGCTCAGCGCTCGGAAATGCTGCTGTGTTGAGCGACGTACTAAGCGCAAGTGATGTATCGGGTATAACGTCGCGCCCCTTAATATTGCCTATAGTTATACCTGCATGTATAATATAAAGTGACGATTTTATGCGATTATACACAGACGTCCACCATGTAGGTATTGCTCTGATACTTCCTTTTTCTTCTATTATGGTAAAGTCGCCCTGTAGCCATGTTGCTGTTTTTGCTATATCAGCAGAAGGTGTAGCTTGTCGCTCTTTGCCCTTATGGCGTTTTCGGGCCGTCTCTTTTGTTGCACTCGCACAGGCTTCTGACATAACGTTTGCGCTGTCGCCGTGCTTTCTTAATACAGCCATAAATAAGCCTTCACCTGATGTAAGTCCGGGGATAAAACGATAAACAGGGTGGTTATTCACAAGCGAACCTGTAATATTCCATTGTTCTTTAATTTTGATTTCAACAAAATCGGCCCCAAGGTTTTGGGCTATCCACTCAACGTTTTCTTCGTTTTCGTGAGCATTAAATGTACAAGTAGAGTAGACCAAAAGCCCTCCTTCGCGTAGGCATGGCCAAATATCTTCAATAATTGAACGCTGCAAAGCCGTACACTTTTCAACGTTTTGAAGACTCCATTCGTTAATTGCGTTAGGGTCTTTGCGAAACATTCCCTCGCCCGAACAAGGTACATCGGCCAAAATAATATCAAAAAGCTGCCCCGCTTTACGATAATCTTTGGGGTAGTTATTGGTAACGATAACATCTGAATGTCCAAATTTCTGAACATTTTCAGATAATATGCTTGCCCTCAACTTCATGGGTTCGTTGGTAAATAAAAGACTTCCTGCTGGCAGAACAGCGCGTGTAGCGGTAGTCTTACCACCCGGAGCGGCACATAAATCAAGCATAGCAACAGGTTCGTGCACTAATTGTCGTAGTACCTCGCTGATGAACATTGATGAGGACTCTTGAACATAATATAGTCCAGCATGCAACAACGGGTCAAAGGTAAAATTAGGACGAGTAGGTAATATCAGTCCGTTTGCGCACCAAGGCACGCGTGAAGCCGAAGCAATAGCAGTATTTGGGCTTTGCTTTTGTGTGGTTTTATGCGGTTTAAAAGGGTTAAGCCGTATGCTGGCAGAAGCGTCTTGTTGTAGTCCTTCAATCAGTTTTTCATAGAGAGAAGGCCCCATAAGTTGGCGCGTATAATCTTCAAAGTGTGAAGGTAATATCATAAGAAAGGTGCTTTATGGTTGCAAAAATATGATTTTTTTCTTTACTTTGCAACTATATATAGGTGGCAATCGTCAAACACACAGAAATAAACAAAAAAATATAATACGTATGAAACAGTATCTTTTAGCATTAGCTTTATTGCTTTCGTTTAATGTAGGTGAGGTCTCTGCATCTCAAAAGTTATCACATCGTCGTCATCAGCCTGTTGCTACACAGGCTAAACATCGTGCTAAGGCAGCTACGGCTGATTCGGTTTACAGAGCGCACGCTAACCAACAAGGCATTGATGCCTACAGCGATACTTCTTCAACGGCCACTATTAATGATACCGTGGCGCAATCGGTTACAGTATATCATCATGGAATGAATAAGCTATCGGATTGCGATTCTATTATTGGGGCTATACTTAGTGGTACGTTAGGTGCTGGCGGTATCTTGCTATTTATTATTACTATATTAGCTGCTTTGTTATTCTTACTTGCACCTTTTATCGCGTTTATTTTCCTTATGAAGTTCTTGATTAACAGGCATAATAAACGGATTGAACTTGCAACGAAAGCAATGGAGAACGGCATGCCTATTCCTGAATCGGCAAAACCATTGAAGCCTGAATCGCCAGCGGATTACTGGAAGCGTGGCGTGAAGAATTTATCATTGGGTATAGGTATGGCTATTATGTTTGCATTTATGCGCAATGCCAATTTCTTTGTAGGCTGTAGCTTGATGCTTGCCTGCTACGGTATAGGCCAAATGGTGATTAGTAAAACCATGAAGTAAGCGGTTTTGGATAAGTTTGACGACATCAGACTGGTTACACAGGTGGCTGTTTTTCATGACAAGCGAGCGTATGATAAGCTTGTTAGGAAATACCAGTCGCCTGTAAGACGATTCCTTTTAAATCAAACTCGGGGAGATTGTCAGCTGAGTGATGATTTGGCACAAGATACATTTGTAAAGGCTTACACACATATTGGTCAATTTCAAGGAAAGTCTTCGTTCCTTACCTGGCTGTATCGCATTGCCTATAATGTATATTACGACTATGCTCGTAGCCTGCACTTAACGCAGGATATTGACACTGTGCCTGTATCAACACGAGCTAATGGTAATGGCAATAGTGGCTTAAAAATCGATTTGGAAAGTGCACTCGACGTGCTTAATAGCAATGAACGCGTATGTATTACGTTGCAACTAATAGAAGGTCAGAGCATAGACAAGATAGCTTTAATTACTGAAATGCCTGTTAATACGGTGAAAAGTCATCTTGCTCGCGGAAAAAAGAAACTGGCTACCTATCTGAAAAATAATGGCTATCATGAGTAAACAACTATGGAAAACGAAAATATAACAAGGGAAGAAGAGTTATTGATTGAGCGCTTTTTTGCAGAAAGAAAAATCGATTTGCCCGATAACAGCTTTACACAACGTGTGATGAGTAACTTGTCTCAGAAAGCATGCCGCTATAATAACATTTGGGCGACGTTGTGTTTGTTGATAGTAGGGGCATCGTTTGTGTTGTTTGACGGAGTAGAGAGCGTGCGTATTTTTATGGCATATTTTGCTGAAAACATGATGAATTGCTTATCGACAGTGCACCTCAATGCAGCAAGCATACAAAGCTTATCGCCTGCAGCACTTGCCTTGTTGCTCTTATTTATTTTGAATGCTTTTGAAAAGCGTTCTATTCTATAATGATATTGAAGCCGTTATCTTCGCTAAGTTCTTCCTTTTGAGGCTTGGGTTTAGGAACGTTTTTAAGCTTTCCGTCCTTATCAAACATGCCATAGGTGGTGCGAAGTACGGTAAATTCCGTGCGGCGATTGAGCTGATTACAAATCTCTTGCTTGCTTTTGTCTTTTAAATTCTGAATAAATTCGGGAGTCAGTACGTCGCCTTCTTTTAACCAATTGTACTTTTCGGTAAGCTTTTTCTTGATAGTTTTAGGCTTCTCTTTGCCGTAACCAACAGGTGTTAAGCGGTCGGCGGCAATACCATT
This sequence comes from Prevotella sp., assembly GCA_013333285.2. Taxonomy (GTDB): domain Bacteria; phylum Bacteroidota; class Bacteroidia; order Bacteroidales; family Bacteroidaceae; genus Prevotella. Next base: position 21,245 of record JABCPF020000025.1, on the reverse strand, counting down.
CTGTATAAGATAAGCGACAACTGCTTCTGCACGGCGTTGCGAAAGACGTTTGTTATATTCGGCCGATCCGATGTAATCACAATGCGCGCTCAGCTCTATCGTAATGTTTCCATTCTCTTTTAACAAGCCCACTAAATGGTCAAGGGCCGTTCTGCTGCTGTCACGGAGCGTTGCTTTATTGAAGTCGTAGAAGATGTTATCGATGAGCGTGGGGGCCGAAATATTTGCTAAAGCAAACTGTAATGTGCTATCTGTCGACTCCTTAGGGGCAGAAAGGGCCTTAACTTCTTCTTGATGATTGAGATAACCCTTACATGTTGCCATGAACAAATAGGTTACCCCAGGGCTGAGAATTTTTGTAAATGAGCCGTCGCTACGTAACGTAATGCGCTCGTTGGTGCCATCATCACCAATACAATACACTTGTGCCGCAGGAAGTTCATAGCCGTCCATTTCATACACCCAACCCTTAACGGTTTGCGTAATTTCTGGATTCTCAAATGAATAAATATGATCCCAGCCGCGCCCATCGCCACGATTGCTCGAGAAAAAGCCACGATTGTATGGACCTTCAAAGGTCATTCCGAAGTCGTCGCCTTGAGAATTAAGTGGGTATCCTGGATGAGAGAGGTGATAACGACGGTCTTTTCCAACCTTGGCAATGAAAATATCAAGACCGCCTAAGCCCGAATGGCCATTGCTTGAAAAGTATAAATCGCCGTTCGGACGGAAAGTAGGGAACTGCTCATCGCCCGCAGTGTTGATGGGTTCACCTAAGTTTTCTACTCCGCCAAAACCAGAAGGGGTAATACGAACACGCCAAATGTCAAGTCCTCCCTTACCTCCTGGCATATCGGAAGTGAAATAAAGCCATTCTCCATTCGGCGAAATCGCGGGGTGAGCAAAGCTTGAAAGGCTGTCGGCTGTAAGCGTAATTGGGATAGTTTTACTCCATGCAGCATCGCTTCTATCAGACTTAACAATTTGTGCATAGCGTGGATAGGAAGGACTTGTAGTGCATTGTGTAAGGTACATTTCGCGCCCATCGGGAGAGAAACAGCATGTGCCTTCGTCATAGTTTGTATTAATTCCGCCATTCACTGCTGCGGGTTTACTCCATTTTCCTTTATCATCTTTCTCCGAATAAAATAAATCTCCAGCTTTGGTTCCTGTAATACCACTTACCTCATCGCCCATAGCCTCATTGCGAGTAGAAGTAAAATAGAGCTGGTCGTAGCTGTCGCCATATAGCATTGGTGAATATTCGGCGCGACGTGAATTAAAGATATCCATCTTCTTTACGTTGTATCGGCTACCTTCTTCTTTAATACGGGGCGCGTTTTTTGCAGCGATAAGGCCCTCCTTTGCCAACGTATTGTTGGGCAGAGAATCTAATACAAGCTTAAACTCTGCTTCAGCAGCGGCATAGCTTCCCTCTTTCATGAGTTGCCGTGCTAAGGCAAGATGTTCTTCAATTCTGTCCTGTTTGTATCTTATTACGTTACGATAGGCCGCCACAGCCTTACCTGTTTGTAACGTTTTATCGTAACAAAGAGCCATTTTTAAGGCAATTTGTCCACGGCGTTCACGCTCTTTTGGTGGTGTTTTTTGATAAGCTTGCTTGAATTCATTAGCCGCATCGAAGTATTCTCCAAGGGCTAAATACTTCTCGCCACGCTTTAAATTGCGTTCTGCTCCACACGAAACTAAAATCGTTAATGCGAAGAAAAATATAGAAAATATGGATAAAAGATGAACTTGTTTCTTTGTCATTGTAAATTAATAACGCAGAAACTATCAAAATATTATATATGAAAAGCTCTTCCGCTTTGTGATTTCTTATGGTAAAAAACGAAGCGAAAGGGCTTTGTGTGTGATAGAAGTACGAATATTTTACTTCTATTTATTGTCTACTTTTACAATATGTGTCTTAGGCAATTTTTTGTTTCTTACGTTTACTGTGGTCACAACGGCCTGAGCCAAATTAATGAAAGCCTGTCCTGTCATGGTGTCAACGTCCAGTGCTGCAGGTGTTCCCGCATCACCATTTTCGCAAATGCTTTGTACAATTGGGATTTGTGCGAGCAATGGAACTTTCATTTCTTTTGCCAAATTCTTACACCCCTCCTTACCGAAGATGTAATATTTGTTCTCTGGTAATTCAGCAGGCGTGAACCAAGCCATATTTTCAACCAGTCCCAATATAGGCACATTAACCTTCTCATTCGTATACATGTCAATGCCTTTACGCGCATCGGCCAGTGCCACACTTTGAGGAGTTGACACAATTACTGTACCTGTGATGGACAGAGTTTGCAGTAAGGTAAGATGAATATCGGAAGTTCCCGGGGGTGTGTCAAGAATAAAGTAATCGAGTTCTCCCCAATCAGCGTCAGCAATAAGCTGCTTAAGGGCATTCGTTGCCATACTTCCGCGCCATAGTGTAGCGGTATCTGGATTTACGAAAAAACCAATAGATAGCAGCTTCACACCATATTTCTCAATGGGAGATATAAGTTGTCGCCCACCTTTTTCAACAGCATAAGGTTTGTCTTCTTCCACACCGAACATCTTAGGCATTGATGGACCGAAGATGTCAGTGTCAAGTAGGCCAACCTTGTAGCCTAATCGGGCCAGCGCAATAGCAAGATTCGCTGACACGGTACTTTTACCGACGCCACCTTTTCCTGAACTAACGGCTATAATATTCTTAACTTCAGGCAACAGCTTTTCGACCTCAGGGCGTGGTGTTGACTTAAATTCTGTTTCAATCGTTACTTCAATGTCCTTGCTAACATAGAAATGAATGGCAGCCTCAGCAGCTTTAATTGTCGACTTCAAAAAAGGGTCAGTGTCGCGTGGAAATATCAGCGTCAGACTTACTTTCATGCCATTTATACTAGGCGTATCGGCTAACATTTCGCTTTCTATCAGGTTTTTCTTTGTACCTGCATATATTACCTTTTCCAGAGCATCGGTAATAAGTTTGGGATAAAGTGTCATCATGTGTCTATCATTTTTGTGGAAAGCAAAAATAGCCATTATTTATCTAAAATACAAATAAAAACTAAATAATTTCCCCAACGCTAAGTATTTTACTACCTTTGTATCAACACTTTGAAACATGCTTTTCCATGAGACACATTTTTGACACCATGATACAAAAGTATATCCTTTTATTTCTATTTCTTTTTTTGTTTATTTCTTTTCCGGCGAAAGGCGGTAATGTGGTTTGGCACAAGCGCGGAGACGTTACCTATACGTTGCAGGATAAAGTAGGTACTGTGGTAACGAAAGCTGCAAATCTTTTTGAAGACGATATGAAAGCGCTTACGGGTAATCGTTGTCATACCAGTGGGCAGGGAGAAGTAGCTGTATATCAACTTGATTTAGCTTCGAATAAAGAGCTAATGCAGCTTGAAACCATGCAGGTTCCGCTGTTAAAGTTCATTACCCGTACGGACGCTTTCTGGATAGGAGTGCGCAATAAGCGTGTTATTATTGTAGGTAGCAATGGTCGCGGAGCTGCGTATGGTCTTCTCGAACTCTCACGTTTGTCGGGTGTAAGTCCATGGAAATGGTGGGGCGATGTGATGCCACGTAAACGCCAGCGTCTTGAAATTGATGAGCAATTAGACAAGATTGAAGCCCCATCGGTTGAATACCGTGGAATTAATATGGATAATACGCAATGGAGTAGTGCGGCATGGGATAAAAACTATTTGAAAGAACAACTCACTGATGGTCGCCTTGGGCCAGCCTATTATCATAAACTTTTCGAACTGATGCTGCGCTTACGTGCTAATACTATCAGCGCAGGGTGGGATAAAAAGCACTCTGATTTCCTTGACGTTAAAGGCAATAGGGAGTTGGCTGACTCTTTTTCTATCGTTGTTTCTGCGCCTTATCAGGATAACACGGTAACGCTATATGAGCATAAAAAGCCTATTCGTGTCAACCTGTTGTGGGCTGACGACGGTTACGGTTATATGTTAGCACGTAGCAATGATGATGTAAAGCAGACTTCTCATGGCGCTGCTCTCTATCACCTTAGCTATGAAGGGCAACCCCATGATTATCTTTGGTTATGTACTACACAGCCTGGTTTGGTTTGCAGCGAGATGCAGACGGCCTATGCTCATGGTGCTAACCGCCTTTGGTTGGTGACTATTCACGACCCCAAAGTGGCGGCATATCAGCTTAATTTGTTTATGGATATGGCGTGGAATATCAGTGCTGTTACGCCAACTACGGTGCAGCAGCATTTACAAAACTGGCTTAGCGCACAGTTTGGTAAGCAGGTAGGCGAACGCTTGATAAAGCCCATGACAAACTTCTATAAGCTTTCGGCTATTCGTCGACCTGAGTTTATGGGGTGGAATGAAGCGCCAGCGCAAGGTGCTAACGCTTTGTTTACAACTGAAAATAAGGTTTCTAATACCGACTTTAGTGCAGAAGAGTTCGGTAATGAGCTTGAAAGGTATCTTAATGATTATGATAGCCTGTCGCTCTCGGTGTTAAAGTTGGAAGATGTTATTCCTGATAATCTGAAGGGTTCCTACTTTGCTATGGTTGAATATCCGATTATGTCGTCGGCAGCTATGGCTACAAAGATTCTGCAAGCACAGGAGGCTCGCCTTATAGGACGGGTGGTAAGTTTCCATAATGACCCTGATGCGCTTGAGCCTGCAGTACGTAGTGTAATGGCCTATCGGAAATTGAAGTGGCTGATTTCAGTTTATAACACGATTAATGAACAAAAGTGGCGTGGGCTGATGGATATGCAACCGCGTAATCTTCCTGTCTTTGATGCACCACTTTTACCCGATACTTTGAGTGAAAAGGAAATAGAAACATACAGCCATCAGGAGCCTATTACAGCTGCTTTTGAGAATGACAAGTGTATTGTTCGTTCAGGAAGCGATTTTCTTAATGGCACACGAGGCTGGGAAGAACTTAATATGTTAGGACACTCGCAGAAAGCAGTAAAGATAAAAAAGGGCGGTTTTATCACTTATCAATTCGATGCAGAAGAGGGGACTGCAGAGTTACGCCTTGCTCTTATTCCCACGCACGGACGTCTTGGCGTGCCTATGGCGCTAAGCGTAAGCATTGATGATGGTGAGCCCGACACGCTTCAGATAACAAATGCGTTGGGTACAGAGACGTGGAAACAAGGTGTTTTGCGCGGACAAATTATAGTGAAGCATGGTATTCAGCTATCGGCTGGTACTCACTATTTGGTTGTTAGAGCCTTGAATGAGCCTATTGTTATCGATCAATGGATGATAGATTACAATAAGGATAGGCGCTTTTATGTTTTCCCTCAGCGTTAATCTGCGCGGATAAAATTGTTAAATTAATTCTGAAAAATTTCGTTTCAAAAAACGATAAAATAGATATTGAAAAGCCGTTGCTAAAGCTTCGTTTTTATTTTTGAAAGCTTTTGCAACGGCCTTTTTTAACCTTTTTCTTGCTATTAGCATGTAAAATAAATGTCTTTACGGCGTAAAGGGTAATCGATTACGATGTAAAGATAATGCGATTACATCGTAAAGGAAAACCGTTTCCGTCGTAATCGCAATAGCTTCTGGATATAAAGTGCTGACGATTTTTACGTTTTTGTTATAAAATCCTTATTATTAGCGAGTTGCAATATATTACTGAGAATTGAGTATTTGTGAGCAAGCAATCGCTTGTTCGTAAATATCGGCAACACGAAAGCGTGTTTGTAAAAATATTTCTACTGCAAAATGACTTATCGAGCAGTATTTTTACTACTACGCTTATCGCGATGATAAGAACGGTATTCGTCCAATGGAATTTCCTCTTCAGGCTCTTGTAGTTGAATATTATGTGGCAAATGGAAGCGAGTATATCGGATATTCAGCCCCCGACTAATCCACATTGATTCGTAATAAGTTTGTATAGAGAGCAGGGGAGAGCCCATAAGCACAGAGGGTGTATTATGGTATAGGTCTTCGGTGATGATATCAACAGGGAGCTGATTTTTCTCTGTCATCAGACGTGTATATGTAAAGAGGAAGTTCGAATCGGTTTTCAGGTGAATCAATCCGCCATCAACCAGAAAACGACGATAGCGTTCCATGAAGAAGGTTGAGGTGAGACGCTTGCGCGGATTCTTCATTTGCGGGTCAGAAAATGTAAGCCAAATTTCCTGTACCTCGTCTTTATCAAAGAACCGATCAATAATTTCGATATTGGTTCGTAGAAAGGCAACATTCTCCAAATTTTGCTCCAGAGCAAGCTTTGCGCCCGTCCACATACGTGCTCCTTTGATGTCTACACCAATAAAATTGATATTAGGGAAGAGCTTTCCCAGGCCAACGGTGTACTCTCCTTTGCCACATCCTAACTCGAGAACAATAGGGTTGTTGTTATGAAAATAGCGTGAACGCCATTCCCCTTTCATGTCAAAGGGAATATTTTCAACCACAGAGAACGGGTGTTGGAATACGTTTTTAAAAGTCTCCATTTCGGCGAATTTCGCCAGTTTGCCTTTTCCCATATCTTTTTTCTTCCTAATAATTTGCTGGCAAAGGTACGAAAAAAATGAGAAACCCAATATATTTAAATTCTGGGGCTTCTCATTTCGCTAATGGTTTATGCGCTTTATGTATGTAGTTTATGCTATTGATGGTGAAGCTGTAGAAAGCAATTACGTTTTTGTATAGCAATAAACAGAAGGGTGTAAAGCAATAGTTTACTTGTCGTTTAATATTTTTTGTATCTCCTCATCGGTCTTGGTAAGACGTTGTTTGCAAAGTATAATAAGCTTTTGAGCCTTTTTCAGTTCAGAGGAAAGTTCGTCAATATTGAGTCCTCCTTCTTCGAGGTTTGCAACAATTTGTTCAAGTTGGCTAACAGCCTCTTCGTATTTTATGTTTTCTTTTGCCATGATAGTTGTATTTAAATATTTGTTTGTGGGTGACAATTAAAAATTTTGTATGGTGTAAAACGTTTGTGACGTAAGTAGTGTGCGCGCTTATTTGACGAGCGAATGAACTGTTCCGTTCTCAAAATGCGTTACAATTTCATCTCCGCTCTTTAATTTTGAGGCATCGCGCACAGCCTTTCCACTTATTGTAGTAATACTATAACCGCGTTTTAGTAATAGCTTAGGGTCAAGTGCTTTAGTTCTAAGCGTGAGCTGTTCAATGTGGTTTTGGTGAGCGGTTATTATTCGTTCGATGGCAGGTTTAATGCTTGAGCTAAGAGTTGATAGTCGGAATTGCTCGTTTGTAATACGGTTTTGAATGAGCGTTGTAAGGCGGGTTGAAAGGCGGTCAATACGCGAAGGCTCAAAGGCTATGCGCTGACTGATAAGCTTTGTAATCGAATGCTGACAGTCGGTTATATGTGCCCATACCTGTGTAAGATTGTCAATGAGGAACGCTGCTGCTGCGGTGGGTGTTTTAACACGCGTATGCGATACCATGTCGAGTACACATTCATCGCGCTCATGCCCAATACCCGTGATAACAGGTAAGGGGAAATTAGCTATGTTTTCAGCCAAAAGCAAGGTATCAAAGCCACTCATGTCAGCTGTTGCACCACCTCCTCGTATAATGACTACAGCGTCGAAGCGATCAGCTGCTGCATTAATGGCATTGAGAGCAGCAACAATACTCTGCTCAACTTGGTCGCCTTGCATCACCGCTGGAAACAGAACGGGCATAAAAGAAAAGCCGTAATCGTTATGCGATAACTGGCTACAGAAGTCGCCGTACCCAGCTGCGCTTTCGCTGGATATGACGGCAATATGCTGAGAAAAAAGTGGAAGCGTTAGCTCTTTCTGTAAATCGAATACGCCCTCGGCTTTGAGTTGGTTGATAATTTCCATGCGTTTGCGAGCCATATCACCTAATGTGTAGGTGGGGTCAATGTCTGAAACAAGCCATGAAAAGCCGTAAGCTTCGTGAAAATCGGGACGTACGAGGAGCATCACTTTCATGCCAGCGTGAAGAGGTTGCCCCGTAACACTCTCAAAACGAGGACGAATTCGGTCCCAAGTTGTTTTCCAACATTTAGCTGATGCTCGTGCTACGGGGGTGGGAGAAAACAAGTCTTTTTGAACCAATTCCATGAAACAATGGCCTCTTGATTCCCTAACTTCGGATAGTTCTGCCTCAACCCAGTAATCGCTTTTCATCGTAGAAGCAATGACTTCACGGACGATGCTATTCAGCTCATAGAGGGTAAGTGCCTTGGTTGACGATGTACAGGGCTTAGTCATTTGTTTGGAATATTAATTAATTTCGTGCAAAAGTAGTCGGAAAAAGGCTAAAACCCAAAAAAATTTCTTACTTTTGCACATGTTATATGGAGAATAAAAACTCAAATAAAAAGGCTACTTTAGAGCTTGGAACTCGGCCTGTTGGCTCGCTTTTGTTCCAATATGCTATGCCAGCCATTGTGGCTATGACGGCCTCTTCTCTCTATAACATCATTGACAGAGCCTTTATTGGTCATGAGGTAGGCCCGATCGGTATTTCGGGTTTAGCCATAACATTTCCCTTTATGAACCTATCGGGCGCCTTCGGTGCAGCGGTTGGTATAGGAAGTTCAACAGCTATCTCGGTAAAATTGGGTCAAAAAGATTACAAGACGGCTGAAGCACTATTGGGTAATACGGTAACACTAAATCTGATTATAGGCTTTGTTTTTTCGATAGTTTGTCTCGTTTTCCTCGACCCCATTCTACGTTTTTTCGGTGCCAGTGACCAAACAATACCGTATGCTCGCAGCTTTATGCAGATTATTTTGGCTGGTAATATAATTACCCATATGTATTTTGGCCTGAATGCTGTGCTCAGATCGGTATCGAAACCACAGCAGGCTATGTATGCCACTATTTTTACGGTAATCATGAATGTCGTTTTAGACGTTGTGTTTATTAAATGGTTGCATTGGGGCATTAGAGGCGCTGCGCTGGCAACTATCATCTCACAGACGTTGGCTTTGCTATATCAGTTAAAACTATTTGCTGATAAACGGGAAATGCTTCATCTTAAAAGAGGCATATATCGCTTAAAGTCCAATCTTGTAAAAAACATTATAGGTATAGGTATTTCGCCTTTTTTGATGAACGTATGCACATGTATCGTGGTAATCTTTATGAATAACCAATTTGTGCATTACGGCGGCGACTGGGCTGTTGGCTCGTTTGGAATAGCGAACGCTATAGGCACAGTGTTCTTAATGATCATCGTAGGGCTGAATCAAGGTATGCAGCCAATAGCAGGCTATAACTACGGAAGCCAACAGGTTGATAGGCTATTGCGTGTGCTAAACTTAACAATTATATCGGCCGTGTGTATTATGACGGCAGGCTGGTTGCTCGCAATGCTTATTCCACATTATTGTGCAAGTATCTTCACGGATAATGAAACACTAATCAAAATGTCAACAAGAGCCATAAGGATAGATATGTTTCTCTTTCCACTTGTCGGCTTTCAGATGGTGATTACCAACTTTTTTCAGTGCATAGGAAAGGTGAAAGTAAGTATATTTCTTTCACTTTCACGCCAACTTTTGTTTCTGTTACCGTTACTGTATGTGCTGCCAATGTTCTACGATGTTGACGGTGTGTGGTATAGTTTACCAGCGTCCGACTTTGTGGCTGCGGTTGTAGCAGGAGTGATGATGGTTGTTTATATGAGGATATTTAAGAAACAGACTAACACTTATAGCCATGAATAATCATAGCATTATTATTAATGTAGGTCGTCAGATTGGTTCTGGAGGAGGAATGATAGCACGTAAACTGGCCGAAGAATTTGGCTGTACGCTTTACGACAAAGAACTTTTGAACCTTGCTGCAAAGGAGAGTGGCTTCAGCGAAAGGTTCTTTGAGGAGAACGATGAGCAAAAAGGATTCTTTAAATCGTTATTTCATGTGCGTGTTCCGTTGGTGAATGAGAATAATTATTATCATAATAATTTCTCGCAAGAAAGTCTGTACCAGATTCAGAGTGATGCTATTCGGAAGGCAGCTGACAATGGGAACTGTGTGTTTGTAGGTCGCACTGCGGATTATATTCTGCGCGATTATAAGAATGTTGTTAATATTTTTATTACGGCAGATTTGGCCCAACGCGTAGAACGTGTATGCAGACGACAGAACTTGACAATTGAAGAGGCGCAGAAATATGTGCATAAACGCGAAGAAGAAAGAGCCTCATACTATAACTATTATACAGGTAAGCAGTGGGGACATGCAGATAGTTATGACCTATGTGTCAATAGTTCACTATTAGGCATTGACGAAACGAAACAGCTTATAGTCTCTTTTATTAAAGAGAGATTCTCGACATCATGTACATCTGCTAAACAAATTGAGGAACAAAATCAGAATGGTGATGTTCTAACAAGAAAGGGAAGTACAAATCTCTAAATGCTGTTGACATGAGAAAGATAGGCATCATTAGTGATACTCACGGCTTTTGGGACGATAAATATGAGGAATATCTTGGTGAGTGTGACGAGATATGGCATGCTGGGGACATTGGTGGAAATGGAGTAGCTGACCGATTTGAAGCCATGAAACCGCGCTTTAGAGCAGTATATGGCAATATAGACGATTGGGATATGCACGCTCGTTACACAGAAACACTGCGCTTTAAAGTGGAAGATGTTGATGTTTTGATGAAACATATAGGTGGTTATCCTGGGCATTATGATGGCTCAATTCGGAATGTAATTTATGCCAGTCCACCACAACTTTTTATATCTGGCCATTCACATATTCTTAAAGTGATGACCGATAAAACGCTCAATTTGTTGCATATCAATCCAGGTGCTGCTGGGATAAGTGGGTGGCAGAAAGAGCGAACAATCGTAAGATTAACTATTGAAGGCAATAAATTTACTGATTGTGAAGTTATTACATTAGGCAAACGAAACTAAAACGTAAATCGTAAAAACTGTATGAATCGTATTCAACTGATTAGATATTTAAGTATTGTGGAGTTTATATGCTTTGCATTATCTATATTTCTGTATACAAAGGATATCATATCACTTTACGTTTTGCTCGGAATCCTTCTATCTGTAGGAATTTTTGTGGGTATTGCTATTGCGATAGGTATCACTATTTTAAAAAGAAACGAACAATAAAACAAAAATAAAATTTGAAGAAAATGAAAACATATTTGGTTACAGGAGCCGCTGGATTTATCGGCGCTAACTTTATTAAGTATCTTCTTAACAAAAAGTATGTCAATGAAAACATTAAGGTAATCGTTCTCGACGCCCTTACTTATGCAGGTAATTTGGGAACAATTAAAGATGATATTGACAATGAGCGTTGTATTTTTGTTAAAGGTGATATTCGTGATCGTGAGCTTGCCGATAAGCTATTTGCAGAGAATGATATAGATTATGTTGTGAATTTTGCAGCCGAAAGTCATGTAGACCGTTCTATAGAAGACCCACAGCTGTTCTTGAGTGTAAATATATTAGGAACTCAAAATCTTATGGACGCTGCGCGTCGTGCGTGGGTAACAGGCAAAGATGCACAAGGATATCCTGTGTGGAAGGCAGGAAAGAGATATCATCAAGTGTCTACTGATGAAGTGTATGGCTCGTTAGGTGCAGAAGGATATTTTACAGAGCTTACACCACTATGTCCACATAGCCCATATTCTGCAAGTAAAACGAGTGCTGATCACTTTGTGCAGGCTTATAAAGATACCTATCACATGCCTGTTACAATTACGCGATGCTCAAATAATTACGGCCCATACCATTTTCCAGAAAAGTTAATTCCATTAATCATCAACAACATTTTAGAAGGTAAAAAGCTTCCTGTTTATGGAGAAGGTTTGAATGTTCGCGATTGGTTATATGTGGAAGATCATTGTAAAGCTATCGATCTTGTGATTCGTGAAGGTCGTGAAGGCGAAGTTTATAATGTAGGAGGACACAATGAAATGAAGAACATTGATATCGTGAAACTTACTATTAAAACCATTCATGACATGATGGCCGAAGATAAAGAATTGCGTAAGGTGTTGAAGAAACAAGAACTTTATGCTCATGGTGATATTGATATCAGCTGGATTAATGATAGCTTAATAGAACATGTTGCCGACCGTCTTGGCCACGATGCACGATATGCAATTGATCCAACTAAGATAACAACGGAATTAGGTTGGTATCCAGAGACGAAGTTTGCAGATGGTATTGTAAAAACCATTAAATGGAATCTTGAGAACCAGCATTGGATAAAGGAGGTTACTTCTGGCGATTATCAGAAGTATTATGATATTATGTACGGAGCTGACCGCCATGGACAAACTCTCGAAACAGCTAAGTAATTATCTTCAGTTAATGAGCCAATCAAGGCTCCTTTTCGGCGAGGGCGATAGGGCAAATATGGATATTTTGCTGACGATGCTGGGTGAAATAGATAAAGATATCATTGCATCGAGTTACGGAATATTAGGTTACGAACGTATGACGTCAGCAGCTCTTGCTGAAAAATACCATATAACACCAACAGTTATACAAGAGATTTTTGATAAGGACTTGCATAAATTATCGATAACTCCTGAATGGCAGATGTTGTGGCAGCAGCTTTCTCCGATGATGAAAAAACGATTAGAAACGGACGAAATAAACAACATCTCCCTTGTATAAGTGTGGGGAATATCAACAATTAAATCTCAAAGTTCAAAATACATGAAAAGAATTCTGTTATTAGGCTCGGGTGAACTGGGAAAGGAATTTACGATAGCAGCTAAGCGTGCAGGCCAATATGTCATTGCTTGTGACCGTTATGCCGATGCGCCAGCTATGCAGGTTGCTGACGAGCATGCCGTTTTTTCAATGCTCGATGGCGATGCACTGACAAAAGCTGTGGAAAAATACCGTCCTGATATTATAGTTCCCGAGATAGAAGCGATTCGAACAGAGCGTCTCTTTGACTTTGAGAAAGCTGGTATTCAGGTAACACCTTCGGCACGTGCAGTTAATTATACCATGAACCGCCGTGCCATTCGTGACCTTGCTGCGCACGAATTAGGATTGCGAACAGCTAAATATTTCTATGCCAAAACTTACGAAGAGTTTAAGCGTGCTGCTGATGAGATTGGATTTCCTTGTGTAGTTAAGCCTTTGATGTCATCGTCTGGACATGGCCAAAGTTATGTTCATAATGATGAAGAACTTCAGAAAGCCTTCCAAGAGGCAATGGAAGAGGGACGTGGTGATGTTAAGGAAGTGATTATAGAAGAGTTTATTGACTTTGAATCTGAGTTTACATTGCTTACTGTTACTCAAAAAAATGGCCCTACACTCTTCTGTCCACCAATCGGTCATATACAGAAAGGGGGCGATTACTGTGAAAGTTGGATGCCATATGTAATTCCAGAGGATTCACTAAAAGCAGCGCAATATATGGCAGACGAGGTTACAAAGGCACTAACAGGATATGGTATTTGGGGTGTGGAATTCTTTTTAACGAAGAAAGGAGAGGTTATCTTCTCCGAACTTAGCCCACGTCCACATGATACAGGTATGGTTACTTTAAGCCATTGTACAAATTTAAACGAATTTGAATTACATTTTCGTGCAGCCATGGGGCTGTCTATTCCTGCTATTCATCTTGAGCATAGTGGGGCATCGGCAGTAGTATTATCACCTGTTGAAAGCCAAGAACCATTAGATTATAATTTAACAGATGTATGTCGTGACGACTGTTCACGTGTCCGTATCTTTGGTAAAAAAGATGCTCATGTGGGCCGTAGAATGGGTGTTGTATTATGTTATGACGATGTGAATTGCGATATAATGGCTCTTCGTGAAAAAACTAAACGTCTTGCAAAAACGGTGTTAGGCACTGACCCCTATATGAAAAGATAATATAAGGTAGCCTTAGGTGGCGTGTAGTTTTAAGTATAGACATAAACCTTTTGAGAAGAAAAACTAAGACCTTTATGTTGGGAGAAATTATAGAATTGCCCAAAATCATGGACCCTCGCGGTAACTTAACGGTGGCCGAGCAGCTAAAAAATATACCTTTCGAAGTACGTAGAGTATATTGGACTTATGATATTCCCGCAGGTGAACACCGCGGGGGGCATGCCCATAAACAATGTCGTGAATTAGTCGTTGCGGTTAGCGGATCTTTCACGGTAACTCTTACCGATGGCCAAACGCGTAGTACTCATCTTCTCAATCGTCCCTTTCAGGCTTTACTTATTGAAACAGGGGTGTGGAGAACACTTGAGGATTTCTCTTCAGGGGCTGTATGTTTGGTTCTTGCAGAAGATTATTTTGAAGAGGAAGATTATATAAGAAATTACGACGATTTCCTTGGTTACATGAAGGAATTATAGTGTGATTCTCAGCAATAACTGGTAAAATGTTCGAAATCAAACGATATACTCCACAAGATAAAACGATATGGGATCAATATGTAAGCAAAGCACGCAATGCCACTTTCCTGTTTTATCGTGACTACATGGACTATCATTCGAATCGATTCCATGATTATAGTCTGATGTTTTTCAAAAATGGAAGGCTTCATTCGCTGTTGCCTGCACATAGCTCTGACGACACTTTCTTTTCACATTTAGGGCTCACTTATGGTGGGCTTATTATGGATATAAACGTTACTATAGCCGAAACCTGCCAGCTTTTTGAGTGTCTTAATAATTACTTACGCCTTAAAGGTTTTCGCCATGTGCAATATAAGGCAATTCCGTGGATATATCATCAGGTCCCGTCAGAAGAAGATTTATACGCGCTTTTTTGGAAGTGTGGAGCGAAACTATCTACAAGAAATGTGGGCACAACTATCTTTATTCAGCAAAATCTTAAATGGCGAAGAAATCACCTTAGACAGCTAAAAAAAGCACGTTTAAATGGAATTACCGTACAGCGCGGAGCTGATATTGCAGAATTTTGGCCTGTATTAGAGCAACATTTATGGCAGCGCTATCAGTCGAAGCCTGTACATTCATTGGCTGAAATGCAGCTACTTCAATCACGTTTCCCTAATAATATTATTCAGTATAACGCGTATAAAGAAGGTCATATTGTCGGTGGCATTACCATTTATTTGTCTCATAACGTAGTGCATGCCCAATACAGTTCTGGTAATGCTGAAGGAATGGCGTTGGGTGCTATGGAGATTATCTACGACAAAATTATGCACGAGGATTACCCTAACTACGCTTACCTTGATCTTGGAAGTTCTACAGAGCAAGAATGTAGCGTTATAAACGAGGGACTGATAAGCTTTAAGGAAGGCTATGGTGGTCGTGCTGTAGTTTATGATACTTATGAATGGACTCTGTAAATTAATAATTAGGAGAATCTAACACATCGTTTTTAGGCCGTTTATGATAGATTATTTACCTCTGAAAAAAATCACAACACTTCACGATGACGAGATAAAGGCAGCAGTTGAACGCGTCATTGATAGTGGCTGGTACCTTAAAGGTGAAGCTACTCAGCGTTTTGAGGAACAATATGCAAGCTATATTGGTACTCGCTTCTGCGTAGGATGTGGAAACGGACTTGATGCGTTGACACTTATTTTTCGTGCCTATCTTGAAATGGGGGTGCTACATCAAGGTGATGAAATTATTGTACCAGCCAACGCTTATATAGCTTCTATACTTTCAATAACAGAAAATGGCCTTACCCCTGTTTTTGTAGAGCCACGTAGAGATACCCTTGAAATAGACGACATGGTGATAGAACAGTCTATCAATCCACATGTAAAGGCTATCCTTTTAGTACATATGTATGGACGCTGTGCAATGTCATCACATATAACTGACCTTTGTAAGCAACATGATCTCCTGTTGATTGAGGATAATGCACAGTCGGTCGGTTGTGTGTGGAGCGAAGCCAAACCGCTGTCAGAAAAAAGTAAAACAGTCTATTCTCAATCACAATTGCATCATGACGAACATGTAATAACGCCACGTACAGGTTCTTTAGGCCATGCTTCTGCCCACTCATTTTATCCAGGTAAAAACCTTGGGGCGTTGGGAGATGCGGGTGCAGTAACGACAAACGATTCAGAATTGGCCGACGTTGTTAGAGCTTTGGGTAACTATGGCTCCAGCAAAAAGTATGTTTTTCCGTATGAAGGGCGTAATAGTCGTATCGATGAAGTACAGGCTGCAGTGCTTTCTGTAAAACTAAAATACGTGGATAGTGAGAATGATCGCCGTCGTTCCATAGCCTCTTATTATTATTCTCAACTTAATGTAGAGGGTATTTTTCTCCCCGGTAAAGACGCATGGAATGAGTCAGGACAGAATGATTTGTCATGCAATTATCATATTTTCCCAATACTTTGTGATTGTCGTGACCAACTACAACAGGCTCTTGCAGAAAAGGGTATAGGCACAATGATTCATTATCCTATCCCGCCGCACCACCAAAATTGTTATCAGCAATTTGCTAATTTGTCATTACCTGTTACTGAAGGTATTCATCGCGAAGAACTTAGCTTACCATGTAACCAGACGATGACAGATGATGAGGCTTGTCGGGTAGTTGAAGAGGTTATGTGTTTTATGCGCAACCAGTAATGCATGGTGCTGTAATCGATATAGCTTTTTTTACAATTTTACGCGTAATTGCACCTCAAGGTCGCTTACGGAACTTCCATTTATACGTTGTAAACCACTGCCAATAACCTTTCGGTCAAAATATTTTGTTATACCCAACTTGCCTATTAACATCAGTCGATTTGTAAAATCGACACGTGTGTTTAAAGCCAATCGCATGCCTTTGCCGTAAAAACTTGGGAACGAGAAGTTGTATAGCACACCTCGTTCGTATGTGTACAGTCTGCTATTATAATCATCAGTATTGAAAAAGCCAGCAGTAAGATTCAATCTGATGTGCTGATAGCTATAACCGATGTTCTCTGTAAGCATAATTCCATAGCTTTTATGGGTAAATTGGCACAAAGCCATATCAACCTGTGTTTGTAAGCTCCAATTATTATTATTGTATATTGCGCTGGCACGTGCGCGCTGTTCGGTGAAAGGAATAGCGATTCGTTTACCCGTAATATCTCTTTTCTTGGCTCTTATTCTATATCGAAAGGCCCAACTCCATAGCTCTTTTTGTCCTGTCAGCTGTATCATGTTATCCCAACTTCCTGATGATTCTGATATTCGATATTTAGGCCATGCAAACCACGCATAATCAGTATAGAATAATAATTTCATGTATCGCCCAATGAGCCAATTGCCTCCAAGATATACGCCACTTTCGTTTTGTACATTTCCTCCTTCAGCAAAGCTTTCGCTAAATAATGAATAATACTGATAAGGATAATAACGTTGAAGTGCCATTAGTGTAAGAGTGGGCGTGAGTTGATAGCTTATGGTGTTGATCGTAGCTATTTGTTGACAGTTTCCTGTTGCTGTCTCACCCGATATATTCAGTCGACCTGATACATAACCATAATCTATACTAGCATTCCAAAATTGCAATCCTTTTGGATACCAATATCGGTATAGCTGCGTGGTTGAGGGCTTAAGTTCACGATTAAAGTGCGTGTAGAACCCTGTTATACCAGCATGCCACCCGTTGTGGAAAAAGTTTACATTACCTCCAAAAAGAGTTTCCGAAGTGTTTCTTCGCCGTTCCATTTCGCTTTTTGTGCGGTGGTAACCCGTCTGAAGTATTGTAGCAACTGTTGTTGAGTTGCGGTTTAACGTGGCGTCTATCGTACGCCATGAGGCAAAAGCCGTAAGGCTGAAACTATTTGATAGCTTAAAAGTAGCTGCTGCTCCTTGCAAATAGTTGGCTTCTGTGCGGCTTCCGTGTGGTGTAATATTATTGACTGTTCGTCCCAAACTGGCTAAAGTATTGACTTTACCTAATCCAAACGAATTATTCATAATAAGTCCAAGTCCAAACTTTAGTCTGTATCGTCCTACTACCATTCGCCTGATATATCCCCATTTCTGTAGCATAAGGTAGAAAGAATAATAGTCGTAACCCATCGAATTTTGTCCAGCAAAGAAAGGTTCACCTGCATCTTGCGACGCAACAAAACCCATTTTACCGTGCGGTCCTGAGGTAAACGGGTAGCGTAACCAATGCTTATACTTATAACCTAAGTAGCCATTCACGTCACCTCGCCGATTATAGAAAGGAACCTTGAAGGTCGCTACGAGTTCGTGTCGGGCATATCTGATAAGATTTTTAAATGATGGAAGCGTGTCCTTTACTTCCTCAGGGTAAATTGTTGCAAAGTGGGAAAGCAGGTCGATAGTGCTTTTTTCCATCGACTTGATCATACGAAGCTCAACTATTGTTTCAATGCGCCCATACCGATCACGATATTCAATAAAGTCCATAACCTGCTGAGCCGACAGAAAAGGCAATTGTAACAGTTCTTCTCTTGTACAGCGATTCAGGTCTAATTTGTGGTTTTCAAGCTCACTTAGCTCTTCGTAAGTAAGCTCTAATCGGCTCGATTCAGCATCGTCTATTTCGCTCATCGTACCTAACCACTCTTCCCACGAACGTTCATTCTGGGCATAACAAATAGTTGTTCCCACATAGAAGATAAGGAAGATAAGTAGCCATTTTCTCATTATCTTAGGTTTTGATAGATACAGCAAATATAAAACGAAAATACTAAACGCCCAAGTATATACATGTTTTTTTTACTATCTTTGCACCCTGAGATAATATTTTTACACAGATGATAGTTTGCATAGCAGAGAAACCCAGCGTAGCCCGTGATATAGCGCGCATATTAGGCGCCACCACATCGAAAGATGGATATATGGAAGGCAATGGTTATCAAGTGACATGGACCTTTGGACACCTGTGCGAGCTGAAAGAACCTAACGACTATCAGCCCAATTGGCGCTATTGGACATTGGCTGCACTGCCTATGGTTCCTGCACGTTTCGGAATTAAGCTTATCCCTAACGAGGGAATTGAAAAGCAGTTTAATATTATCTCAAAATTGTATGCAGAGGCCGATGAAATCATCAACTGTGGCGATGCTGGACAAGAGGGTGAGCTTATTCAGCGTTGGGTGATGCAAATGGCTCATGTAAAGTGCCCTGTAAAACGTTTATGGATATCGTCAATGACTGACGAAGCCATTAAGGAAGGTTTCCAAAATCTGAAACCACAAGAAAGTTACGAGAGTCTTTATCTTGCAGGATTATGCCGTGCTATTGGCGACTGGATGTTAGGTATGAACGCTACACGTCTATATACTTTGATGTATGGACTTAACCATCAGGTTCTCTCTATAGGACGTGTACAAACACCTACGCTAGCCCTTATAGTGCAACGACAAAAGGAGATAGATAATTTTAAGCCCGAACCCTATTGGATTCTCTCTACCATTTACCGCGATACACTTTTTACTGCTGCCGCAGGCAGGTTTAATTCAGAGGAAGAAGGGCGTCAGGCTTTTACGTTAATAGAAGGTCGACCTTTCACGGTAAAGAGTGTTGAAAAGAAGCAAGGCAAGGAGGCTCCACGACAATTATACGATCTTACTTCGCTTCAGGTCGACTGTAACCGTAAGTTTGGGTTTTCGGCAGAGCTTACATTGAACCTTATTCAGGGGCTTTACGAAAAGAAATTAACTACATATCCGCGTGTTGATACACAGTATTTGTCAGATGATATTTACCCTAAGTGTCCGTCAATACTTAATGGTGTAAGCCAGACTACACGTTCAGGTCAGAAACCTTATCTCGAAATTATTAAGCAGTTAGCTGCTATAAGTCCGAAGCTTCCGAAGACAAAGCGTGTGTTTGATTCGTCAAAGGTAACCGATCACCATGCTATTATACCTACGGGACAGACGCCATCAGGCCTAACTGACAACGAACAACATGTGTATGATCTTATTGCTCGCCGTTTTATAGCTGCTTTTTATCCCGATTGTAAATTTGCTACTACAACTGTAATAGGTGAAGTTCAGGAAGTTGATGCTGCGGTAGAAACGAGTGAAAAAGAGGGTAGAAAGGGTATCGAGTTTAAAGCAACAGGTAAGGAAATTATTGATGCAGGTTGGCGTGCTGTATATACAAAGGCGGAGCAAACAGAAGATGACCACCCTGATAATACTGATAACACAACTGATTCACAGCGTCAGCAGGACAGCGAAGAGGCTACATTACCTTCTTTTTCGCGTGGTGAATCGGGCTCACATAAGCCAACGCTGACAGAGAAGCAAACACAACCACCGAAGCATTATACTGAGGCTTCGTTGCTTCGAGCTATGGAAACAGCAGGAAAATTGGTTGATGACGATGAACTTCGTGCTGCTATGAAAGAGAATGGTATTGGTAGACCTTCGTCGCGTGCAGGTATAATAGAAACGCTTTTCAAGCGTAATTATATTCGTCGTCAACGTAAAAACTTAGTGGCGACGCCTACGGGAATTCAACTTATTGATACTATTCATGAAAAGTTATTGACGAGTGTCGAACTGACTGGTATCTGGGAGAAGAAGCTTCGTGACATTGAGCATCATCGTTATCAGCCTGCACAGTTCATAGAAGAACTTAAACAGCAGGTGGGAGAGATTGTAAGCGATGTAATGCACGATAATAGCAACCGCACTATTGAGGGCGAAGCGCCTAATGAGAAGCCTGTTAAACCCAAGTCGCCTGAAGGTGTAGGGGCGGCTAATGCGAAAGGAAAGACGCGTACACGTCGAGCTTCTACAAAGATAAAAACGACGTCGGAATCGAAGAGTGTAGCCACTAAAGTAAAGACTCGTGAACCAAATGAGGGCGACGTTTGCCCGAAATGTGGTCAAGGTCACATCATTAAGGGAAAATCAGCCTATGGTTGTTCACGCTGGCGTGAGGGCTGCGACTATCGTGTTTCTTTTGAATTACCCAATGCTTCAAGTAAAGATTGAAGCTAAAATGTAAAATAAATTCTGAATTTTTGTGATGCTTTTTCTACTTGTTTTAGCAGGAAAAGAGGTAGGTATATATCGTGTTTTGTACGATAGTCTTTTATTAGTGCAGAAGATGTAAGCTGTGGAAGAATAGATATATGCCGATAGAACATGTTGGCTTCTGTTGAATATAAATTACTCGTAATCAGTAATTTGTGATTATATTCACCTCTCTTTTGTCCCTTTTTAATCTTAATTTGTTGGCCATTACGCTGTAATCGTAAGACGTTTACGTCGTAATCGCAGAGCCTTTACGCTGTAATCGCATTACGTTTACATCGTAATCGTATGG
>JABCPF020000024.1 GCA_013333285.2 Prevotella sp. | reverse complement strand
GGACTCGGGGGCTCAAATCTACACAAAAAAACTCTAACGACACTTGTACTAAGTGGTTAATATTATTTTGGCCAAAAGGGTCAATCATATTATGGCCAAAGTGAGCAATCCTGTTTGCCCAAAGGGGTTAAAGTAGAGTGGCTTTTCCAGTCATACCATATTCTTTCTGTACTTCTTCTGGTGTCATCCATTCTTTAATGCCATCAGCGCATTTGCGATTACCAAAGAAGTTATCAGCTGCTTCTTTTTCAAAGTACTTCCAACCCTTGACTTCTATTGCCGGCAATTTCTGCTCTCTACCAAGTTCAAGAACACGCTTTCTTGTTGCCTTATACTTTTCTGACAGTTCTTCTGCTGAGTAATAGCCTTCAGGGCTTTCTGGAGTCTCTCTTGGTTCCTCCTTAGGAGTAGGGGGAGTGCTTCCAATAAAGACCACATAGCCTTCTTCATCTCGCTCAGCATCCTTGAATCGTCCATTCAACACCTTTTTATCAAACTCGCTCCTTGAGATCATGGTAAATTTACCACGCTTCCCTGTATGAAGTTTCTCATGTTTTATAAAATAGGAAATCCTGTCCTGTGTGAGTCCATATTTCTCAATCAGTTCAGCATAGGTGTACCAGTTTGGATCAACATCGTCACCCAAACGCTTATAGCTATCTATATGAACCTTAGAATAGAATACCGAACGTCCACGAGTAACACGTGGAATATTGTTGTGATAAACAAAGGAAAGAACATTTTGTTTTGTCATATGCAGTTTTCCCATCAACTGCTGCACGGTATAGTAATTGTCGAGGTCAATCTCTTCAATAAGTTCTGCAAAGTATTTATCAACCGCTTTTCGGTTAAAGAAGATATTACGACCCTCGTAATGTTCGGTGATATTATGCACCTCGCAACGACGTAAAACTGCTTTCTTACAGATATGGTATTTCTCCGTGATTTGCTTCACGGTATAGAAATCCCCCTCGATGTCGCACTTACGTCGATACTGTCTTTTCTTGTACGGATCATTTGACTCAAAGAAGGATTCTAAATCTTCCTGTCTTACATACGTACAATTTCCTATTTGCACAGCCTTGATGATGCCTTTTGCAAATAGTCTATAAATCGTTGCATGACTTACTTTAAGAATCGTCTGAAGGTCTGCAACTTTAAGAAGCCGTAACTGTTGGGAAGTGTTAAAATTCTGATCTTGATTTTCTTGTTTCCAACTAGTTTCTCTTGCAGAACGCTTTTTTACCGATTCTTTTTGATGCTGTACCTTATGATTACATGCATTGCTGCAGTACAGCGATGTTATTTTGGTAACTATGAATTCCTTTCCACAGCACCTACACTGCTTAATTATTCTCATATTTCAGGTCGCCATTTATTTCTATTTTCGTCTCACGTTTTCTCACGTTTTCTCACTTATAGTGTCTTCAATAGAATCGCGAGTTATTATGAGGTCGTTAGACTTTCTCATATTCGTTTCCTCTATAGTATTGTGAGTCATTTGTGTGACAGATATTGGAGGGTTGCGAACGAATTTTGGGCCAAAAATAATAAGAATAACTGGTAATAACAAATACTGACTACGAAGTGTTAAAACGCAGAAAACCACCCTAAGTGGGTGGTTTTCAGACAGTTGGTGGTAGTTAGTATAAGTTGCTGATAATCAGGCTATTTTCCGATACAAAAATAAGAAAATATATTATTTAAAGTCTCTTGAGGTGTAATTTGTCCACCTGTAATATCAGCAAGTTCTGAAAGACAAATACGAAGATCTTCAGCAAGGAGATCACCTGATATATCAGAGGTGAGACCCATTATTACCTGCTGAATACTTTCATGAGCGCGAGAAAGGGCTTCGTAGTGACGAGCAGAAGTTATTATAACACTATTCTCATTTATTTCTGGAATATCTGCCGCTTGATAAATATATTTCTCAAGTTCTTCAATGCCTAAACCTAATTTTGCAGAAATAAATATTGGATTTAAAGCCTTGATACTATTAAAGGAAGAAGACATTGCAAATTCATATTGTTCTATATCGCTTTCACTAATTTCTGATATAGTGTTATCTGTATGTAATTTGTCAGAAATCTTATCAATTTTATTAATAACGGTAAGCAATGTCTTGCCTTGACAACGACTTGTTATATCAGCAAGCTCTTGCTGCGTAGGTTTAGAATCGAGAAGCCATAAAACTATCGCGGCTTCGTCGAGTTTTTGAAAAGCTTTCTCAATACCCAATTTCTCTATTGTATCCTCTGTTTCACGGATACCAGCAGTATCAATAAATCGGAATGTAACACCTTTAATATTAGTAGTATCTTCTATTACGTCGCGTGTAGTTCCATCAATATTACTAACAATTGCCTTTTCTTCATGCAATAAGCGATTAAGAAGTGTCGATTTGCCTACATTTGTTTTTCCTATGATAGCAACCGAAACACCTTGCTTTAACGCATTACCCGTCTCAAAACTGCGAGTAAGTGTTGTTATCCGTTCATCTATTTTTATTGCAAGCTCTTTTAATTCTCCGCGATCAGCAAATTCAAGTTCCTCATGGTCGCTAAAGTCAAGTTCTAATTCAAGTAGAGAAGTCATTTTTAATAACTGCTCTCTAAGTTTTGACAACTCACTACTAAAATGACCTTTTAATTGACTAAGAGCCATTTGGTGAGTAGCCTTATTCGAAGCTGAAATTAAATCGGCAACGGCTTCAGCTTGACTAAGGTCCATTTTTCCATTTAAATATGCTCGTCGTGTATATTCTCCAGGATCTGCCTGACGGGCTCCTGCAGCAATAAGCGTATGAAGAACTTGCTGAAGAATATATTGGCTACCATGGCAACATATTTCCGTAGAATCTTCACCTGTATAACTGTGAGGTGATTTAAAAACTAAAACAACAACATCATCAATATCTTTACCTTCTATATCATGCAGAACACCATAATGAATGGTGTTAGGCTTGGCATCTTTTAAGCAAATTTGAGATAGGGTAGAGCCGTTTCTTTTAAAAACTTTATCTGTAATATCCAATGCACGTGGACCAGAAAGACGAATAATCCCAATAGCTCCTCCTGCAGGAGTAGCAAGTGCACAAATAGTATCTGATGATATCATAGAAGTAATAGCGAAATAATTAAGCCGCCATAAGATAATGGCGGCATAAATTTATAGCGAAAAAATATAATTAAATACGATCAAGAACACGAGTTATTAATCCGTCAATATCATTTTTATAGTTAGAGTCCGCCTTGTAAGCGCGTCTATTAGCAATAACCATACAACACGTCATAGCTTTATGTCCCATCAATGTACTTAATCCTGCCAGAGCTGAACTCTCCATCTCAAAGTTTGTAATTCTTAAGTCTTTATACTCAAAATTCTCAATTTTCTGATTTAATTCAGGATCCATAAGGGGCAATCTAAGCTTACGACCTTGCGGACCAAAGAAACCTCCACAAGCAATCGTTACACCACGTACCATATCATCAGCTGAAATACGTTCAATCAATTCTGCATCTGCTGTGGCAACATAAGGATTACCTATTTTGTCATTCCATTTAACTTGTGCCTTGAATTCACGCTCAAAATCAAGATCTGAAGCTTCATCACGACCTGCATAGAAATTTAACAAGCCATCAAAGCCAATACTTTTCACACTGGCTACATAAGTTCCTGTGGGAGTATTAAGTTGTAATCCGCCACATGTACCAATACGTACAAGTGTTAATGTTCTGTGAGTTGCTTTTTCTGTACGAGTTGAAAAATCAATATTTGCCAATGCATCAAGTTCATTCAACACAATATCAATATTATCACAGCCAATACCTGTTGATACACAAGAAATACGTTTCCCTTTATAAATTCCTGTTATAGTACGGAATTCACGACTTTCTACTTCGCATTCTTTCGTCTCAAAATGAGAAGCAACCATACTAACACGTCCAGGATCACCTACCAATATTACTTTATCAGCTAACTGTTCTGGTTTTAAATGAAGATGAAAAATAGAACCATCACCATTAATAATCAATTCTGATTCAGGAAAATAGTTATTCATAAGCTTTAGTTTTTATATTTATTCTCTATATTTCTTATTTTCTTTTCAATTATATCTATGTCGGTTCGTTGTCTTTGTAATGTCTGTTCTTCTTTTAAGATTACTTGACGCAAAGTTGAACGATTTGAAATATTGTTCTCATATTGTAATCTATACTTCTCTAATTGCTTCCCACCTTCAGATACCATTCGTTTGATTTCAACCAATTGTAAGAACAGGTTTCGACTCTCATCAGTGCGAAACTCATCGATTTTATTAATTATTTGCGCATCATTAATCACAAAGTCTAAACCTGTATCTGGCAATTGTTCTTTCATCCTTTCTTTCATCTTATTAAGACGTAACATTGCAGCCTGACGGTTTCCAAACTTCCATGTGTCTTTAATACTTTTAATATCTGCATACGATCTAAGCGTTGCATCGCTCAATCCATCAGCTTCAAAATTCTGTCTTACAGCTGTTGGTACAAAAGTATAAATACAAACCATACCTTCAGGCTGATTACGATCTGTCACCAACCAACCTAATGTATCAAGATCTGAAATAGCCAAGAGATATTCATTAGAAGGAGAATTAAAAGGCAAACCATAATTTTGTGGTTGTAACCATGTACCTTTGTCCGAATCAAAACTTGTCATAAAGATATCACGTCCACCCATTGAATATGTACTTTCTGCAGAAAAGAAAAGAGTAATACCATCTGCAGCTAAAAACGGATAGTTTTGAATAAAATATTCTCTATTATTAATCCCAACCAAATTAACAGGCTCTCCCCAAGAACTTCCTAAAGAAGTCTGAATCTTTAAATCTGATGCAGCCGTATCACCTACTGCAAAAAATCTACGATCTCCTAATTCATTTTGATATTGAACTAAACCAAAACTATCCTTAGATAGGCTTATTGTGCCCATCTCTTTTGGCTGAGGAATAAACTGTAAAAAATTATCTTTGTCAACAACTATACTGTCAACAAACATAACTTTTGCTGTAGATTGTAACAATGACTCATATATTCCGTTCCTTGTAACAGGTATAGACGTCTTGGTTTTAGCTATGACATTCTTTTTTTTACGCTGGGCTGGAGCTAAAACAGCAAATAAAAGAATAAAAAAAAGAAAGTAATATTTTATATTTCTCGTATTAAACATTATGTCTATATTTACTTTATCAATTGTTCAGACATGCTAGCTGCAGCCCTTCTACCGTCACCCATTGCAAGAATAACGGTTGCACCGCCACGCACAATGTCACCTCCGGCATAGATATTCTTTCTTGACGATTGCATATCTTCACTAACAATAATCGTGTTTTTTCGTCCTAATTCCAATCCCTTAATACTATTCGGTACCAACGGGTTTGGGGATACACCAACAGCTACTATTACTTGGTCACAATCAATCATTATAGTTTTACCTGTCGAAACAGGACTACGGCGTCCTGATGCGTCAGCTTCCCCAAGTTCCATAACATCTAAAACAGCAGCTTTTACTCGACCTTTCTCATCTGCCAAATATTCTTTCGGATTATGAAGTGTTAGGAAATGTATACCTTCTTCTTTGGCATGTTTAACCTCTTCTAAGCGAGCAGGCATCTCTTTTTCACCTCTTCGATATACCAATGTAACTTCAGCGCCCAAACGTCTTGCAGTTCGTACAGAGTCCATTGCTGTATTTCCTCCACCTACAACAATTACTTTTTTACCTATATTGAGCGGTGTATCCGAATCAGGACTAGCAGCATCCATTAAGTTTACACGGGTTAAATACTCATTTGATGACATCACGTTAATCAAATTTTCACCAGGAATACCCATAAAATTAGGCAAACCAGCACCCGAACCAATAAATATACCTTTGAAACTCTTCTCTTCTAATTCTTCTATTGTAATAGTCTTTCCTACTATTGTATCCGTAATAAAATGAACTCCCTCATGTCGAAGATTATCAATTTCAACATCAACTATATGATTTGGCAATCTGAACTCAGGGATACCATATTTTAAAACACCACCTATTTCGTGCAAAGCCTCAAAAACATAAACCTCAAAACCTCGCTTCACCATATCTCCCGCGAAACTTAATCCTGCAGGTCCCGAACCAACAACAGCTACTTTTATACCGTTAGTTGGCTGCTTTTCAGGTAATGAAACTTGTCCACTCTCTCGCTCATAATCAGCTGCAAAGCGTTCCAGATAGCCTATAGCAACAGACGATGAATTCATTTTAAGATGAATACACTGACTTTCACATTGCTTTTCCTGAGGACAAACACGCCCACAAACTGCAGGTAGGGCAGAGGTCTGTTTTAACACTTTGGCAGCATCAAGAACATGCCCACGTTCAATGTTTTTAATAAAATCAGGAATTTGAATATTGACTGGACAACCTTTTACACATGATGGATTAGCACAATCAAGACATCTACGTGATTCTCGAATAGCCATTTCTAAGGTCAAACCCGTATTTACCTCTTCCAATCGCTTTGTAGCTCTATATTCAGGATCAAGTTCAGGCATTTTAACCCTTGAAATAGCAACTCGTTCTTTTGGTTTAGTAGATGTCCGTAACTCTTTACGCCACTCCGCATTACGGTCGTTAAGTAATAACTTATCCGACAAAATATCATCGTCTAAACTATCATTATTTAAAGAACTTTCTAAAGATTGGAATGACGAAACAGCTTCTTGTGTTTCTATCAATTTATCTTCATGAGCAAGTTTATCTTCTATATGCGAGTGGGAGAGGGGTTTCAAAGCATTAACCTCCTGTTCCTTAAAAGTTCCCATACGCTCCATCATCTCGGTCCAATCTACTTCATCACCATTAAACTCTGGCCCATCAATACATACAAAGCGTGTTTTACCGCCAATAGTTAGACGGCACGCACCACACATTCCTGTGCCATCAACCATAATTGTATTCAAGCTTACATAGTTTGGAATATGATACTGTTGAGCCAACAGCGAAGTGAATTTCATCATCATAGGTGGACCTATGGCCAAAACACGGTCTACATGTTCACGTTTAATTACTTCTTCAACGCCAACTGTTACAACACCTTTCTGTCCATAACTACCATCATCTGTCATAATAATTACATCATCAGAGTTAGCTCGAACATCTTCCTCCATGATGATTAATTCTTTGGAACGACCAGCTAATACGGAAATAACACGATTACCTGCCTGATGAAGGGCCGTTAAAATAGGAAGTATAGCCGCAATGCCTATACCACCTCCTGCACATATTACTGTACCATAGTTTTCAATTTCAGAGGGTGTTCCTAAAGGGCCTACAATATCATGTACTGAATCTCCTTCATTTAAGCGACAGAGTTTTGAAGATGAAAGTCCAACTTCTTGCACAACCATGGTAAGTGTTCCTTTTTCAATATTGCTTTTCGCAATAGTATAAGGCACACGTTCGCTGCGGTCATCAACACGAATAATAATAAAGTTGCCCGCTTTGCAACTACGTGCAATTAGCGGTGCTTCAATCTCAAAGCAATATACTTTTTCTGAAAACTGGGTTTTCTTTATTATTTTATTCATCTCTAATATGCTGTTCGTTAATGTTTTTGATGGAGCAAAGATAAGAAAAAAATCATAAAATTACAATGCATTTTATAAAAATCCCATAACACATTATATTCAGAAATAATTACAATAGGGAACAATCCAACAAACACTATTTATCATAATCATGATTACATATTTAATAATAGTGGCAAGAAATAGAAGGAACGGATACGGTAAAATAAAAGAAACGTAAGATGACATAAATGACAAATACCGTTCACACATATTTAATTGCAAACGGTATTTATATTAAAATAGAATTTAAACTGAAATAGATGGTCCAATTAAGATTGGTGAACGTCTCTCAATAAATCATTAACGGTCTTAACTGGATTAAATGTTGTCAACGGAACCTCTACAAAAATGGTATTCCAATCACTCATAGCTCCATTCCAAAGACCTGGTAATTCTAAAGCTTTTAATTCGCGACCGTCTTTACTTTTATTACTAATGAACCCTGTATTACGATCAACATAATCTGGCAGATTAAACTTTTCACCTTTATAATTCTTCGTTGCGCATACAAGATCTACGGGATTAAAGTGAGTGCCTTCGGCGAACATTTTCTGATATTCTACCTTATTTTTATCAATTTGTGAGCTTTCAAGAATCTGCAAACTTATTGTCCCATCTTGATTATAAGCATTAAACGGACCACCTCCAGGCTCACCTACATTCCTAACAACGCCACATACCCTAATAGGTCTATTTAGTTTTGTCTTTAAATATCGAGCTAATTCTGCATTTTCTAAATACTCAGCATCTGGTTTCTGGCAGCATAAGTCATACTGAACAAAGCGTAATATTTCTTCAAGAAGTTCACGGTTGTAATTACCTGATTCAAGAATCTTTAGATAATCAAACACCTTACGCTGTGTTTCTACCAATATTCCTGCAATAATTTGTTTCCATTTTACGGTATCTCCTTTATACCTATCTGGAACAACATTATCAATATTCTTGATAAAAATAACATCTGCATCGATATCATTCAGATTCTCTATTAAAGCGCCATGCCCACCAGGCCTGAATAATAACGTGCCATCTTCGTTTCTAAACGGACTATTATCCATGTTAGATGCTATGGTATCGGTACTTTGTTTTTGTTCAGACAACTCAACATTAAAGACTACTCCATACTTCTTTCCGTAATAATCAATTTTCTCACTAACTTTATCTGTAAAGAGTTCTAAATGATTGTGAGACACCGTAAAATGAATATTTGCCGAACCTTTACTTTCAGCATACAGAGCGGCTTCAACCAAATGTTCTTCCATTGATGTACGTGCGCCGTCCTCATAATCATGAAAAAGAAGAAGCCCCTTGGGCAACTGACCGTAATTTAAGTATTCTGAGTCCAATAAAATATTAACAATCTGCTTATATGCTCCAGCTTGTGCGAGCCTGCAAAAGCCCATACCCAATTTTTTTTTACAATAGCCACAAAATGCATGATGAAAAGCAAACTCACGAAAATGAGCAAAAAACTCTTTTTCAGAATCCGTTTGTGGGGTTTCATAGTCTGCATTAAGAAAAGCAAATAAGTCCTTAAACATTCTGCTCGCAGCGCCTGATGCAGGAACAAACTTCACAATTTCGTGACCCTCGTTCTTATATTTTTCCCACTCGTTTTGCGCTTGTTTCTGAGCATTTACATCAAGAACGCGAATGCCATTGTCTGCAGCTGCTGCCGACTGAATACGTAAAAATGGAAATCCTTGGGCTATTTGTTCCAATTGATGTTCCACTTGCTCAATGGTCATTCCACGACTTTCAATTTGTTTTTTATCAGATTCTGTGAGCATAATTTTAAAGATTTAGTATAGATTCTATAATAGGCAAAAATAAAAAACTTTTATGAGAACTGAAAAGAATATTGTAAAAATCAGCTTTCTTCTTCCGTATATTCTATAGAAAGCGACATAGTGGTTGAACCTTTTATTATTTTATATCGCTCGTCTATTCTGCGACCCACCAGCCATATAATCTGACCACGACAATCAGTTACAACAAGTTGCTTTCGTCGTGACAAAGGGTCAGCTTTTATATCCTTTAGGTAATCACTAATCAATTTTGTGCCTTTCATACCAAAAGGCGTAAAGCGGTCGCCCTCATTTATACGCCTGATAATCAAGGGAAAACTTATTTTCTCTCGATTTACGCACACATGGGCTTTATCTTTTGGCACGATGAAATCGGGCAAAATTTCACTTTCTCCGAATGTAAATCGTTTATTCCCAACCAAATACTCACCTAACGCTGACACCTGAACAGGAGAAACCTCACTATCCCACTCCGTACGCTCTACAACTTGTAGTACGGATTGATTAATCATCACAACATACTCCTCACTATACCACATTGTAGTATCTGCGTGTGTATGAGTCATTTCAGCAATCTGATAACGATTAAAACCCTTTTCCGACAATAGTTTCCACAGAAAGAATGAAGGTGAAATAAGTGTTTTTATTTTGTTCCAATCATACAAATTAGCACTTATCGTACAATATTGCTTATCCTTGCAGAACGCGTCATCAATAATAAGCTGTGCTTCTCCAAGATGTTCCGTCATGCGAATAACATGCTCTTTGAAGGCCGAATTAACATTCTCAAGTTCTGGAATAACATTTAACCTAAGCTTGTTACGCTGTACGTCATCAACCAAATTAGAACTATCAACGATATAATCCTGCCCTATTTGGTCAAGATATGCTATTAATTCTTGTCTCGAAACATCAAGCAAAGGCCGAAGAACAAAGCCATTCTTTGGCTTCATACCTAACAAACCATTAAGCCCTGTTCCGCGAGTCATATTAAGTAATATCGTTTCTACCTGATCATCTTTATGGTGAGCTACGCAAATGCCTTTGGCACGTATTTCCTTCCGCGTTTGTTCAAAAAACGCATAACGCAGGTCTCTTGCAGCCATTTCGATAGAAACTTTATTCAAAGTTGCATAACTCGTTGTATCGAAACGAACTATATGAAACGGAATATTAAGCTTATCGGCAAGGTTTTTACAGAACATTTCGTCTCTGTTACTTTCAGAACCTCTTAACTGAAAGTTACAATGGGCCGCATGAACAGGATAGCCCAAACGATGCAAAAGGCAAATAAGCGCTACACTATCTGCCCCTCCGGAGAGACCAACCAAGTAGGTTTCTCCTTTAATCATCAAATGATGTTGGAAGATATACTTCTCGATGGAATCGGCTATTCTGTGCATGGATTATTTAAAAACAAGCCATTTCATCGTTGTTTACTTATTCCACGTATAATACCAAACCCTTAAGGTATTCGCCTTCGGGGTGATAAATATTTACGGGATGGTCAGCAGGCTGATGCAATTGATGTAAAATACGAACATTTCTACCTGCTTGTGCTGCTGCAGTAAACACAGCATTACGGAAGTTTTCCTTGCTTACGGCCTGTGAACAACTAAATGTAAACAGTATACCTCCTGGCTTAATACGCTGCAATCCCTTAATATTCAAACGAATATAACCCTTCAGAGCGTTGTGTAAAGCCATACGATGCTTTGCAAATGCAGGCGGATCGAGCACTATTAAATCGTATTTTTTATCGTTGTCGTCGAGGTATTTGAAGGCATCTTCGCAAAAGGCCTCGTGCCGATTATCGTTTGGAAAGTTCATGGCCACGTTATGATTAGTCAGCTCTATCGCTTTTGCGCTACTATCAACAGAGTGTACAATATTAGCGCCACCACGCATAGCATAAACCGAGAAGCCTCCCGTGTAGCAGAACATATTCAACACACTTTTACCCTTTGCATAATGCTCAAGTAGCGATCTATTCTCACGCTGGTCAACAAAAAAGCCAGTCTTTTGTCCTTTTAGCCAATCCACATGGAAACTTAAGCTATTCTCCACAGCCGTATTATTGTCAGTATGACCGTAGATAAAACCATTCTCCTGCCCTAATTCGGCTTTAAATGGCAACGTTGTCTCACTTTTATAATAGACGTTCTTGATACGATCGCCCATAACCTCAACAAGTGCCTTGCATATTTGCTCACGACAAACATGCATGCCTACGCTGTGAGCTTGCATAACAGCCGTCGTACCATAGCAGTCAATTATCAAGCCTGGGAGGTTGTCACCTTCGCCATGAATCAGTCTATACGTATTATTATCAGGATTATTTGCCACACCAATGCTTTCTCTCATGGCCAAAGCCGACTGCATACGCTGTTGCCAAAAGCTGTCGTCAATAGCAATATCGTCAAAACTCAACACCCTTACAGTGATAGTTCCCAGCTGATAATGTCCTACCGCAATACAATTGCCATCAGCCGTTATCACCCTTACAGTGTCACCTTCAGCGATACCTTCGTCCATGTGATGAATGGCGCCAGAAAACACCCATGGGTGAAAACGCTTTAAAGACTCTTCTTTTCGGTGTTTCAAATAAATATTCTTATACATAGTTTATTTCGTATCTTTTTTATTTAGAGCCCGTTTCCTGCCCCTTTGCAGCTTGCATTTTTGAGGTTCTTCCAATGTATTGGCAGGCTCTGACAAATGTATTCTGTCAGGCATTTCCTCGTCAGGAATATCCACTAATTCATAATTGCCTGTCAGTTTCAGCTTTTCTATTTCATCGTATATTTTGATACAGGCCCATGCATCTATTGAGGCATACTCTTTCTGTTTGGCATCAAGAATTGGCGATTCCCAGTTAGAAAGACGCTGACGCTTACTAATTTTCTGGTGGAAAAGATTAGCATACAGTTTTTGTAAGCTCAAATCCTTAATACCAATTTCAGGTACTATATCTTGCAATTCGATGAACCAGCCTGGCGTAAATTCTAAACGGTTCCTAAGACCACGCAAATCATCGTGCCACGAAAGGCCGACTTTCTTTACCGTTTTATCTTCAAGGAATCGCTTAATAGCAGGTGTTATCCCTATCAAATTGAGCCTAAAGAGAAAGCATGTATCCCTATTCGCAGCCTGCAATAAGGCTACCTGATGTTGCTCCCCACGACGAAACGATGGCTTTGTTTCAGTATCAACCCCTACAATATCACTTGCAAGCAGATAGTTTACGGCTCTTTCGGCTTCACCTTCTGTCATAATAGTGATAATGCGCCCTGGAAAAGATACCGCGGACAGAGCTGTAATATCTTTCTTGTTGAACTTACTATAAATTATTTTGTTCATCTTCAGACTATTATTCCTTGCAAAAGTATAAAAAAGTTATGAGATAACGGGGCGCTACAGCTATTTTATTTGTCTGAAAGTATAATAAATATTAATCAGTAATATGAAAACAACCATTAGGCGTGTGTTTCAAAACGGCATTCTTATTCTGTGCAATTGCTCACGTTACGGCGGCCGCCAACAGCACGTACGGCGAACGTCGTACAACGTGTATGACGACCGCCAAATAACGTGTATGACGGCCGCCGTACTACAACCCCAACAACGTCAACACAATAGCATCATTTCGTAAACATAACAGCATTATACCACAAAGCCTAATTCAACACACCATAAATGAGAAATATTATTGAAAATCTTCCCATTATTTTTTAAAATAAGTCTAACAAATAACCCACTTCGTCATAAATTATTTTAAATGTACACATCATTATAAAAAGATACTACTTTTACTTTGTTTTTACGATGAAATCACGTAAATTTGCAAAAGAATAAAGATTAAAATATGGCAAGAAAAAAAACTGGACGCAATGCTAAATCCTTTAGTGAGGCGGTAGGTTTCCGAAATAAATACCACAGCGATACTACTGATTTCTTTTTAGGTTTATTCCTTTTGGCTTTAACCGTCTATGTCTTAATAGCAATGGTAAGCTATTTATTTACAGGACAGGCCGACCAAAGCACGCTGGAGCAAATGCGCCCTGGCGAAATCATGAATTCGAACCACGAATTTACAAACTATTGTGGCTCGATAGGTGCGCTTCTCTCCTATTATCTTATCACGCAGAACTTTGGTATTCCTGCGTTCCTTATCCCGTTCTTTATCACACTGGTTGCACTAAAGCTGATGAAAGCCTATTCAGTAAACTTGCTGAAATGGTTCTTTGGCTTAGCACTTGTCATGGTTTGGACGTCTATTACCTTTGCAAAATTCCTGACGCCTATTATCAGCGGACAGGTATTTAACCCTGGTGGTAAACACGGATTATTCTGTGTTCAGCACATCGAAAACATGATAGGTCCTCCTGGATTAACAGCTATACTATTACTTTCAGCCATAGGCTTTCTCACCTTTTTAACAGCCGAAACCATTGAAGTAATTAGAAAGATGCTGAATCCAGTAACATATATTACCAGCAAAATTAAGTTTACAGTAACTGGACAGCAAGGTGGCGATTCGGCCTTAGCTGATGACGAGGTAGAAGTTATTACCGCATCTGAAGACGATACTAACGAGGACTCACCATTGGAAGAGGATTATCCAGAAGAGGGAAAGCCTATCGAAGAGCCTACTGTGGTTGATTTAACTGATTTTTCACAAGACCAAGCGCCCGAAACTCATGCACAACCAGCCAGCCTACAGCCACATGTTGTTGAACCTTCAAGCACTAACGAGCAGGAAGAAAAACTGAGTGTGGCTGTGCAAAAGGGCGAAGAGTTGGCAAGTTCTAAGCTTCCTGTCAACAACGTTAACCTGAATGTTCCTATCAATCCTTGGGAACCCTATACAAAATACCGCTTCCCTTCGTTCGACTTGCTGAAGAAATACGACTCGAAGCCTGTCATTGACATGGAGGAAATCAAAGCTAATAATGCACGTATTGTTGAGGTGCTAAACAGCTTCGGTGTAAAAATCAGTCGTATTAATGCCACAGTTGGTCCTACAATTACCCTGTACGAAATAACTCCTGCCGAAGGAGTTAGAATTAGTCGCATACGCGGTTTGGAAGCCGATATAGCACTAAGCCTGTCAGCTTTAGGCATACGTATCATTGCTCCTATCCCAGGAAAGGGAACCATTGGTATTGAAGTGCCCAACCAGAAACCTCAAATCGTGTCGATGGAAAGCGCTATGAATACCAAGAAATTTCAAACCACGAAAATGGCTTTGCCCATGGCCTTGGGTAAAACCATTACAAATGAGGTATTCATGGTTGACTTGGCTAAACTGCCCCACTTGCTTGTGGCTGGTGCAACAGGACAGGGTAAGTCGGTCGGTCTGAATGCGATTATCACCTCTTTGCTCTATAAGAAACACCCTAATGAGCTAAAGTTTGTGCTGGTTGACCCGAAAAAAGTTGAATTTAGCATTTATAATAAGATTGCTCCACACTTTATGGCAGCCCTGCCTGAGAACGAAGATGAACCTATTATCACCGACGTTCAGAAGGTTGTACGCACATTAAACTCGCTCTGTAAACTGATGGACCATCGTTACGACTTGCTAAAGCGTGCACAGGTAAAGAAGATTGACGAGTATAATGATAAGTATATTCACCATAAACTAAGGCTTACCGACGGACATGAATATATGCCTTATATCGTTGTTATTATTGACGAGTTCGGCGATTTAATTATGACCGCAGGTAAAGAAATAGAGCTTCCTATTGCGCGTATTGCACAGTTGGCACGTGCTGTGGGCATACACATGATTATTGCTACACAGCGACCCACAACGAAAATTATTACGGGTAACATCAAAGCCAACTTTCCAGGACGTATGGCATTTCGTGTAGCTTCACAGATTGACTCAAGAACGATTCTTGATCGCACAGGAGCCGATCAGCTGGTAGGTCGTGGTGATATGCTCTTCCTTTCAGGAGGTGAACCCGCGCGCGTACAGTGTGCCTTTATTGATACGCCTGAAATTGAAGGAGTAAACGATTATATTGCTGACCAACCTGGGCCAACTGATCCTATGGAACTTCCAGAACCTGATGAAATGAATGGTGGTTCGGAAGGTGCGATAGCCACTGACGCTCGCAACCTTGATCCCTATTTTGACGAGGCTGCCCACGCAGTGGTTAGCTTGCAACAGGGTTCTACCAGTATGATTCAGCGCAGATTCTCAATAGGATATAACAGAGCGGGCCGACTAATGGACCAGTTAGAGGCTGCGGGTATTGTAGGACCAGCACAAGGTTCTAAGCCACGCGATGTACTTATTCAGGACGAAAATAGCCTGAATGTAACGTTAATGCAAATTCATGGTGGTGCAGAATAAGCATCTGAGTGAGCGATTAAATAGTAAGAATGAATCTAAAATGAAGGATATGAAAAGGTTATTGCTTTTAAGTTTTATGTGCGTTTGCACCCTTTGCTTATCAGCTCAGGACGCTGTGCTTGCACGCAAGATATTGGATAAAACAGCCTCTGTAGTTGGAAGAGCTGGTGGAGCAACTGCTTCTTTTAAGATTTCAAATGCTAAAGTTAACTCAAAAGCAGGAACAATAGCTATTAAAGGTACAAAGTTTCATGCCAGCACACCTCAAGCAATCGTTTGGTTCGATGGTAAAACACAATGGAGTTACCTGAAGACAACAAACGAAGTGAACATATCTACGCCTACAGAGGCAAAACGAATGAGCATGAATCCGTATACGTTTATTACTATGTACAAAAGTGGTTACACTTTAGCTCTCGACAAGAAAGGCAAAAATTATGTGGTCCATATGACTGCCGAAAACACGAAACGCAGTGTACAAGAAGTATACATTACGATTGATAAACGAAGCTATATACCCAGTTTGATTAAAATGAGACAAGGTAATACATGGACAAATATTTCGGTTTATAACTTCGTTGCTAAAGATTTGGCCGATAGTCAATTTGTATTTAACGCAAAGGATTTTCCGAAAGCTGAGGTGATTGACCTCAGATAGATAACTACACGATAACCAGACAACATGACAAATTTGACGTTTATACAGCTCTTTTGCGAATTAAATCATCACAAAAACCTTTCAGAAAGGCGCTCACCGATGTTTGAATCGAACAAAGCTGCCAAATGGATTTTGTTCTTTCTATCGTCTACAGTTGTTGTGTATCTGATTATGTTTTCTATCGTTTTTGCCTTGGACGCAAACGCTTCACGTCGTTTAACCTCCATGGAATATATAGCAGGGCAAATGCCTTTTATCCTTACTATTGACTTTGTAGCAAGGTTACTATTACAGCAAACACCGTCACAGCTAATTAAACCCTACATTCTGCTCCCTATTCCACGATATGCTTGCATTGACAGTTTTATATTAAGCTCACTGCTTGGTTGGGGTAATCTGTTGTGGTTTATCATGTTTGTACCCTTCTGTCTGATGTCGGTTTTCTTTAGTTATGGGCTTGGCGTTTCAATATCATTGCTTATTTTATGCTACTTGATTATACTTATAAGTAGTCAATTCTATTTAATTTGTCGTACATTATACAATAGACACCTTCTCTGGTGGTTGCTTCCTGCTGGTGTTTTCGCAACAATCTTCTCTCCTTGGTTTATAAAAGGCTATACCCCTTTCTTCCGTTTTTATACAGCCATTGCAACTAATTTAGAACATGGCAACATCGTTC
The DNA here is from genome assembly GCA_013333285.2 of Prevotella sp. Classification (GTDB taxonomy): domain Bacteria; phylum Bacteroidota; class Bacteroidia; order Bacteroidales; family Bacteroidaceae; genus Prevotella. The sequence continues at coordinate 50,010 of JABCPF020000024.1, read as the reverse complement.
CGCATTTGATAGCATTAGCTATTTTAATAGTGCTTATTGTCATTAATCGAAAACTTCAGTATGTAAGCGTTTGGCAAGAATTAGGAAAACAAAAGGCAACACAATTAAAAACAGTTAGTCGTTTTTCTTATTTCAATCGATTTGGAGAGGTTGGAGAATATCTGAAACTGGAAATAAAGTCGCTCATTCGCAACAAAAACCCACGTAAAACCTTCTTGTTTGCCATACTGTTAATAGTAGGAATAAGTATGCTTATCACCTTTACTTCCATTTATGATAGTCCATTTATGACTAACTTTTGGTGTGTTTATTGCTTCGCAATATTTGGCGGAATGATACTGATTAGGGTGATGTCGTACGAAGCAAATTACATAGAGGTGTTATTTACTCACAAAGAAAACATTCTGCTTCTATTGAGAGCGAAATATTATTTCTATTGTTTGCTTCTGCTTCTGCCCTTTATTCTCATGCTCCCCATGGTTATAACGGGTAAATGGAATATCCTTATGCTCATAGCATACGGCATATTTACTGCAGGGTATCAGTATTTTTTAATCTTACAAATGGCTGTTTACAACAAACAAAAAATACCATTAAATGCCAAGCTTATAGGCAAAGGTGGTATGGAAAACAGCTATACACAAATCATTGCAGAGGCTGCAGCATTCTTCCTTCCATTGGCCTTTATTCAACCTTTAGAAATATTCTTGGGCAAATATGCAGCTTGGGCTATCATGTTTGTGATAGGAGTTGCATTTATAGCCACTCATAAACTGTGGCTAAATAACATCTATCGCCGAATGATGGCACGTAAATACAAGAATCTCGAAGCTTTTCTTAATTCTTAAAAAGCACTTTACGCTGTAAACTTAAAATAGAAAAAAGCCAACATACCAATAATAACGACTAAAGCAATAGTCTTTATTAAGCAGCTTGTTACCTTTTTTACTACTATGATTCCAGCAATAAGCGCGATGAGAATAAAGATATAATATGCGAAACTATTGTTCATTTTTATAATAATTAAAGGGGATTTTACATTAAAAATATTCTACCGTTAGAACAGCTTACGAAATGTTTGGGGCAACTCCGTTTCAAATTCCATCGGACGATGATTAATAGGATGATAGAAACAAAGTTTGAAAGCATGTAAGCATAAGCGACCAAGCGGATCGTCACCATTACCATATTTTATGTCGCCACAAACAGGATGCCCCATATCTGCTGCATGAACGCGAATTTGATTCTTACGTCCTGTCTCTAATTTAAACTCTACAAGGCTATGCTCATATGTTCTTGCGAGTACATGAAAATGTGTGACTGCATATTTGCCACCATTGTCAACAGGACTGCTGTATGTAACATACGACTTGTTATCTTTAAGCCAATTAGCAATAGTTCCTTCGTTATCAACTACTTCTCCTGAAAGAACAGCAACATAACGACGGTCAAAAACAATATTGTGCCAGTCGGCTTCAAGTGCCAGTTCAGTTTGTTTGTCTTTGGCATATATCATTAAACCGCTAGTCTCTCTGTCCAAACGATGAACAACATGTGCTTGACACCGCTGACGAGTCTGTTTAAAATAGTTATCGAGTACTGTTTTTACATTCAACGAACTATGGCCAGCCGCCATGGAAAGTATACCTGGTTTCTTTTCAATAACAACCAAATAACGATCCTCGTACACAAGCTTTATGTAATGGTTCTTGAATTGATTATTCTGCTTTGTTTTGCTAACAGCAATCTTCATACCCGGAATCAACGGATAATCAAACTGTGTAACAATCTTCCCATTGACCTTAATGCCCTTTCCTGACAGTGTTGCTTTGATCTTTGTACGGCTATCATGAAGGTTCTCCATGAGCCAAGCCAAGAGTTCCGACGGTTCTTTGACAACGTAATGGTTGTATTGTTTCTGAGTATTATTTTGCATTATATTATTCCTTTCTTTTCCAAATGCAGACTATTTTATGCCTAATAGCAACAATATTACAAATACTAACTGCGAAGAAAAGCACTATTCCTAAGATAAAAGCAGGCAACATGCTTCCGTCATCAAGCTCAGGAAATAACGACTCTATGATATCCATGTAATAGCTTCGAACAAAGAACAAAATGCCCCAAGCTATAAATAGTACAGCCATATTTAAACCTATGGTAAGTATTTGATACGGACGCGCTACATGATTGGGTCCATAACCGATGAAGAGAAGGTTCTCTAACTTAGATGAATTTTTCTGAACGAGCAAATAAATACTAAGCATAAGGATATAGAAACTGAGCAAAGAAATAACCAATCCTACCGATATTACCATAGTAACCATTAGTCGAAGGAAATAGGTTGTTTTCTCAGCCTGCATCTTATTGTCCTCAACCTCGTAGCCGTTTTTATCTAAATACTTTGTCAATTGGCCATCAGCAGAGTTGTTTACATCAATTATCAGACGCGATGGCTCGCCTTTTTCTCCTGTGCCAAAATAGTTATTACTCCAATCCATAAACGATTGAGGCACAAGAATTGTACTGATTCGATTTGAAAAACCTATTACTTTACCTTTAAACGATTCTTTATGCCCATTGCCTTGAATGAATATATCAAAATCAATCATACTGACAAGTCCATCGCTAATCTTCGGCAACGAACGACTTTGAGCAAATCCAAAGTTATACATAGCAATGTAAGTTCGCGGAAGAATAATCGGAACCACATGATCGCCAGCCGTAAATTTCCAATCGTCCTTTGGAGCATCAACAAACGCATCTGGAATACTCTCAAAGAAAAGCTCTGAGTTTAGTATGTTCGTTCCTGCAATACCCATACGCGCATCAACCTGATACGCAGTAGATGTAAACTTACCTGCCTTATTGGTAAAAGGCTGATTAGCTATAGCTTCATATTCATTCTGCGTGAAAGAATTAGAGCGTCCCGATATCGTACTGCCCATTCCTATCTTCTTATTGATAATAAGATAGTCGGATTTCATAAATGAATCATCGGAAGTAAAGACAGGAGTTACATCTTTATAAAATTGAAAGCCAAGTAGAACAATAAGCATTCCAAAGAGGTTGGCAAAGAAAAAGCCAATAAATTGTGGAATACTGATATGTTGTCTTAATAATTTCCAGACCATTTTATAACTTGAAAATTCGTTCGTAATTGAGGTTCATGTGCTTGCCTATGCTTGTAACAATAACCCCAGCACCCTGAGCTTGAGCCTCGTCCAACATGATTTTACCCATTATTTCTGAGTTTTTGTCGTCGAGATGAGATATAGGTTCATCAGCGAGAATGAAGTCAAAAGGCTGAACTAACGCCCGTATCATAGCCACACGTTGTTGCTGTCCAAAGGACAAAAGCCCCACTTTAACGTCTAATTTTTCCGCTATTCCTAATGCTTCAAACCATGCTTTAATTTGATTTTCACTTTTAAAGTTCGTCAATTTGTTTTTAATCTGTACATTCTCAAAGGCTGTTAATTCAGGAAAAAGCCTTAGTTCTTGAAACAAATGGCTAATATGATTCTTACGAATATTTACCCATTCGCTAACCTTAAAGCCTTTAGTATCCTGTGCGTCAAACAGAACCTGTCCGCTATAATCGTGACGATATCCCACAATATAGCTACAAAAGGTACTCTTTCCTTTACCCGAGTCGGCTTCTATCAAGTATAAATGGCCTTTCTCAAAGGTGATATCCGTGTTCCAAACCTCCGATTCCAAACTCGGAAGCTGCGAGAAAACCTTAGGAATAACAGAATTAAATTGTATCTTATCCATAAGATGGCGTGTCCTTTTATTTTATTTCATCGTGTAAACTATGGTGTTGAGTTCGCCAAATAAAGGCTTCAACATCGAAGTAATAGCTTGTGCTTTCTGATCTGTTAGCGCTTCAAAGTTAATCAACATCACCAGTTTGTTTCCAATAATAAGCTGTTGAAGGTCACTGTTTATTGGATTTTGACTTGGTCGAATACTTCTTAACGCTTCATCTTTTGAGCCACCACTCATATACTGCATATCGTCAGTAACACCAAAATAGTATGCCGTTTGATTGCCAGTATAATAGAAACAATTCTTACCCCAATCACCAATGCGTCCCCCTTTCGGTACGCTCTGCTTCCAGTAAGCCACATCTTTTAACCAATTACTATTACCAAGCTTGGCTCCCATCATCATCTGAAGCTTGTCATTGCCCAATCCTGATGCTATCAAAGCCATGTCACCGTCAATACTTTTAATAATATTATCCATATCAATAGCCGTATTAATGCCCATCAACATCGTTGAAACTCCACGATTTTGTCGAATCAATTTATGAAAATTCTTGCCATCGATATTCATAAAAAGTCCCATTCCATCGCTTGTCGACATCGTTTTTACATAATCGCCCTTAATAGGACGATACGTCTGTTGAGCCTTTTTCAACGCTTCATCTATCTGTTTCTTGAATGAAAACGTTTGTCCTGATATCAGCAAACGGCCATGCGAAACCTCCATTGATGCAGCAATCATGATATCAGATGGTGAAGCATCGCGAGGAGCACCAATAGTAAACGGTGTAATAAACTGTTCAGGTAGTGCGCTCGCTTGGCAAACCATTGCCATTGGTGCATCAATAGCTTGTAAACGTTCCATTAAGGGAGTGCCTTTGATACTCTCGTCTTCGCCTTGTTTAAGATATTGAACCATCTGCCCTTTCATCTCATCTATCGCTGCGGGAATAACAGGACCCATTAACAAAACCGACACGTCAGAAAAACCAACTATCCAGTTTCCCTGAAGCAATGCAAAGCGGAAACCGCGTCGTTTTTCCACACGGCAGCCAGCTTGCTGAAGCATATCAGCAAGCTTATCATCATCGCTAACTTTAGCACAAAGGCCAATGTTATAGCGTGCATCTTCAAAAAAATAAACGTTAGCTGAAAAATCAATTCCTGTTTTATCTATATTCTTGAAATGAAGCAGAGATTTTAGTAATTGCTGACTGCCGACACCCGTCAGTTTTGCCGTGTTTGTCGACATCAGTAAAGTACTTGATTCAGGGATAGCATTGATATAATCGTCACCCGAACACGAACTAAGCATAATGGCAAAAACCACTAAAGTCCCCCAAACGACGGACCTAATATATTTACTGATAGCTTTCATCATACTATAAAATTACGATTTTCGTTTTATGATTTGTGCCATTGTTACCCCCATTAAACCTGCCGTTTCTGTGCGAAGCCTACTGTTTCCAAGCGATATTGACTCGTAACCATTAGCAAGAGCAAGCTTAACCTCATCAATAGAAAAGTCACCTTCTGGTCCGACAAGCAACGTAACGTCCTCATCAGCAGGCAAAAGCTGCACCGAATTTAAAAAATCACCCTTCTCAATTTCGTTATAACAATGTGCAATATACTTACGTCCTGTACGTGGTTTACCGATGAAATCGGTAAAATTTTGCATATCGTGTACCAGCGGCTTCCGCGCTTTTCTACTCTGTTTAGTGGCTGATACAACTATTTTATCGATACGGTCAACGCGCAGATTACGCCTTTCCGAGAATTTACAATTTAAGAACGAAAGTTCATCAAAACCTATTTCTGTTGTCTTTTCAGCAAGCCACTCGATACGTTCCATCATTTTTGTAGGAGCGATGGCAAGGTGAATATGTCCATTCCAGCCTTTTTCCTGTGGCAGCTTCTCCTCTATTGAATACATGCAACGCTTCTTAGAAATTAAGCTTACTGTTGCACGATAAAATACTCCATGTCCGTCCATAAGGAACATTTCGTCACCCTCTGAGAGGCGCAACACTCTAATGGCGTGCTGTGCCTCATCTTCAGGTAGTTCCGATTGGCAGTAAGCATCGGGCACATAAAAGTATCTCGCTTCTTTCATACGCTGAGGTGACAAGAAAGAATAAGGTTGCCCGAACCTACTTTTTCTCCGAATTAATATACTTTGGCCTAAATACCACTGCAAATGAGAAGCCTACACCTAAAGCATAAGCAGCGAAAACATACCAGCATGATTGCCATGCCACAGCGCCAGACGCACTAGTATGGAAGTCGACAATGGCCTGAGCCGCAAATGAACCTATAGTAGCACCCAAACCATTAGTCATCAACATAAACAAGCCTTGAGCTGAAGAGCGCATGCTTGGGTCAGTAGACTGGTCAACAAATAGTGAGCCTGAGATATTAAAGAAGTCGAAAGCTACTCCATAAATAATCATAGAAGCCACAAACATCCATACGCCTCCGCCCGGATTTCCTGCACCAAGCAGTCCGAAACGAAATACCCAAGCAAACATGGCCATGAGCATAACGTTCTTAATACCATAACGTTTCATAAAGAAAGGTATCAACAAAATACAGAGCGTTTCGCTGATTTGTGAGATAGAATACAAAATAACGCTATGTTGAACACCAAAGGTATTAGCATACTCTGGAATGCTGGCGAAGCTCTCTATAAATGGTGTTGCGAATCCATTTGTTATTTGAAGGCTCACGCCTAAGAGCATAGAGAACAAGAAGAAAATAGCCATTTTCTTCTGTTTAAACAGCGTAAAGGCTTGCAATCCGAGCGCATCAACAAATGTTTTGTGCTCCTTCTTTTCTAATACAGGGCATGCTGGCAGTGTGAACGTGTAGAAGAAAAGTATGAAACTAATAGCAGCACTTACCACAAACTGTATCTCATTGGCCTTGAAACCCATAATATCAACAAACCACATAGAGCAGATAAAGCCGATGGTTCCGAAGACGCGAATAGGCGGGAAGTCCTTAACGGTATCTAAGCCTGCACGGCTAAGTGCGTTATATGCTACCGAATTGCTCAACGCCAGCGTTGGCATATAGAAAGCTACACTAAGCGAATACAACGAAAAAAGTATAGAAAACTCTGCCGAATTACCTTGCGTATGCCCATACCATGCAGCTGCTGACATAAACATTCCAGCTAAAAGATGGCAAAAACCAAGCAGTCTCTGTGCAGGAATCCATCGGTCAGCAACAATTCCCATGAGGGCAGGCATAAAGATTGATACAATACCCTGCATGGCAAAAAAGGGTCCAATATGCGATGCCATACCAATGTTGCTTAGATAAATTCCCATACAGGTGAGATAAGCTCCCCATACTCCAAACTGGAGGAAGTTCATCAGGGCAAGACGTACTTTCAGATTCATTGTGATTTAGTTTTAATTTTATTGCAAAGATAATGTTTTTCGAAGTAACAACATCAACTTAAACTGAAAAACTAAAGTACGCAAGTAAAAAACATTTAAAAAAAAGATTGGCTGTCATCACGACACCCAATCTAAACTTAACCTTAATAATCTAATACCATGAAAAACACATAGCAAATTTAGCTAAATAATTTATATGTAATGTTTTAGCTCATAAAACATGTTTTTTATTTTAAAGTTATTTAAATATATTTCCGTCCCATTTGAGTATTATTAACTTTTTTACGCGCTCAAAATCAATATTTCGCTCTTGAGAGGGTAAAGGATTGCTGACCGATAATTGTAAATCGTCAGCATAAGATACCAACGAAGCGTAAGGAAGTAGAAAATCAAAAGATATTTTTAATTCATTAAATTTATCTTCGCTCATACCTTCTGGTCGAGAAATAAACATGGGAAGCATACTGTCTAAGCTTCTATTGCCCAGTGCATCCTGCTCAATCGGTTTCCAATTTTCAGTATAAAGTTGTATCCTACTACTTTTAACAGGGCCAAACCATGTACGTACGACACATAGAATTGAGTCGGAGCCTTGACGAGGCAAGCGTTTAATTTGCATCATCATAGCCTCACTTGCCCTTACTTGTATAAAGTTAGAAGTAAGTGAATCCATCGTACTCTTTGAGCCTAAAAGGTTATCAACATCACCTTTTAAACCCATACGAATAAACTCTACCATCTCTGTACGGTGTTTACGGTCGACATATGGCATCAACGAATCGGGGATTGCTTTCCAAATATCAACCATCGACTTGGCACCAACTGTCAATGTACAAAGGGTAAGAAGCGATAAAACAAGTAATTTTCTCATAACAATATGCAATATTACACTATTTTTTTTATTCAACAAAAAATAGAGGTGTTAAAAGATAAAAACCGTAATCGTAGAAGCGTTACAACATACTTATGATATAAAACTAACGTTCAAGCAAATACGTTACGACCTAAAGCTTGTTGTATGGCGGCCGCCACACACATTGTGCTACGGCCGTAGTATAACCCGTACGACGACCGCCGAACACGCGTACGGCGGCCGTCATACAACGCCCAGAAAAGCGTATACAATTATTCATATATTAGAAATCAGACAACCTTAATTGCTTAAAATTTAGCGGTTTACATCATTGGGATATAGCACTACAAATTACTTTAATATCAACAATGAAATAAAAAATTAAAAACTATTTTAGCTGTAACAAAATCAAGTAAGTTGTTTTCTGACAATATTAGAATATAAACAGAAAGTGTAAAAATTGTATATAAAAGTTTGGTAGTCTCAATTAAACTGTCTATCTTTGCAAACGCAAAAATGAAACGGTGCGTTGTCCGAACGGTTAGGTATCGGTCTGCAAAACCGCTCAAGGCGGTTCGACTCCGCCACGCACCTCTACAACCGTAAAAGTCATGAAGGCTTTTACGGTTTTTCTTTTACTTTTCAGAAAACGAAATTCCCCAACAATATGATTAAACATATCATCGGGGAATTGTCGTTATTTAATACAAACTGTGTGTTCTGAACTAATTGTTAACCGAACCACCTACAATATCAAGAAGCTCATTGGTGATAGCAGCCTGTCGCGACTTGTTATACTGGAGGTTCAAACCTCGTAACAGTTCGTCGGCATTGTCAGTAGCCGTCTGCATTGACACCATTCGCGCAGCATGCTCAGAAGCATTGCTGTCAAGAAGAGCTGTATAAATCATAAGAGCTAACAATTGCGGAATCAGAGTTGATAAGACTGTTGGGATATCGGGTTCAACGATGAAATCGTCGTTTAACGGAATAGTCTCTATCTTTTCGCGCTGTTTCACTCTACCCTTTTCACGGAGATATTGCTGTGTTTTTGCCGTCACATCCATGGCAGAAAGGTCACGATCGTTATACTCTCCTATCTTTTCGGTAGACAAGTCAATAGGAAGAAAGGTGCGTCGTGTTAACACTTGCGAACCTGCGCTTTTGAAATGATGATAAATCAATTCAACCTTATCAAACTCATGCTTCTCATACTTCAAAGTCAGTTCTCTTGCTATACGATGGCATTCTTCTGCATTAGGCTTGTCAGCCAACTCTACAAAGTTGCCAGCTGGCTGCAAACCAATCTTTGAAACTTTCTCAGCCACCTTGCGACCTATAGGATAAACTACAATGTTAGTGATGCCCTGAGCCTTGTAATCATCAATAGCTTGGAGCATCATACGAATAACATTATTGTTGAAGCCACCACACAATGAACTATTTGATGAATAAACAACAAGGGCTACGCTTTTTACTTTATCCCTCTCTTGGCTGAGAGAAGTTGTGGTATCAGGCATAGAAAGAAGAAAAGACTTGAGAATATGCTCTAACTGATTTTCGTAAGGTAGCATATTCTGAATAGCCGTTTGAGCATGGTGCAACTTAGATGATGCAACCATTTTCATAGCACTCGTAATTTTTCGCGTGCTTTGAACAGAGGCTATTCGTGTCTTGATCTCTTTTAATGAAGGCATAAGCTTAATTAATTCTTAAATTGACCAGCAATGTTTGCCATTGTCTCTTCAATTACTTTCGTGCAATCGTCTGATATTATACCAGATGCAAGTGTATCGATTACATCTTGATGAAGAGTTCTCATCTGCTCAAGGAACTGAGCTTGACAATTACGAACCTGCTCAACAGGGACGTCACGCATCAGACCATTAACGCCACAGTAAAGAATAGATATCTGTTCACCTACTGGCATTGGGCTGTATTGGGGCTGAATTAGCAATTGATTGTTCTTACGTCCACGGTCAATTGTCATTGCCGTAACAGGGTCCATATCGCTTGAGAACTTAGAGAATGCCTCAAGTTCACGATACTGAGCCATATCCATCTTTAATGTACCAGCAACCTTCTTCATACTTTTTACCTGAGCCGATCCACCTACACGACTAACCGAAATACCCACATTGATAGCGGGACGGAAGCCTTGATTGAAGAGGTTTGACTCGAGGTAAATCTGTCCGTCAGTAATAGAGATTACGTTTGTAGGAATATAAGCTGACACGTCGCCAGCCTGAGTTTCGATAATTGGAAGCGCAGTGAGCGAGCCGCCACCCTTCACTTTACCTTTCATACACTCAGGAAGATCATTCATTTGTTCAGCAATCTCATTCTGGTTGTTAATACGGGCTGCACGCTCAAGAAGGCGAGAGTGAAGATAAAACACATCACCTGGATAGGCTTCACGACCTGAAGGACGACGGAGAATCAAAGATACCTCGCGATATGCTACAGCTTGCTTTGACAGGTCATCATATACAACCAATGCGTCGAAACCACGATCGCGGAAGTATTCGCCAATAGCAGCTCCTGCAAAAGGTGCATAATACTGCATAGCTGCAGGGTCGGCAGCAGTTGCGCTTACAACAATGGTGTAAGCCATAGCACCATGCTCACGTAAGGTTTGCACGAGAGCAGCTACCGTACTCGCCTTTTGGCCAATAGCAACATAAATACAATATACGGGCTTTCCTTTGTCGAAATTATCCTTTTGGTTAATAATGGTATCAACTGCAATAGCTGTTTTACCCGTCTGACGGTCACCAATAATCAACTCTCGTTGGCCACGGCCGATAGGAATCATTGAGTCTACTGCCTTCAAACCAGTCTGTAGTGGCTCCTTTACTGGCTGGCGATAGATAACACCTGGGGCTTTACGGTCCAAAGGCATTTCGAAAGCATCGGTCAAATCAAGCTCTCCCTTACCATCAATAGCTTCACCTAACGGATTCACTACACGGCCAAGGAAATTATCGTTCACGCGAATGGAAGCAATGCGATGGGTACGTTTAACCTTCTCTCCTTCCTTAATGTCCGACGTATCCCCCAAAAGAATACAGCCTACATTGTCCTCTTCGAGGTTCATCACAATAGCCATCGTGCCATTTTCAAACTCCAGCAGCTCACTTGCCTCGGCATTTCGGAGTCCGTAGACACGGGCAACACCGTCACTGACAGTCAAAACTGTGCCCACTTCGTCAAACTTTTCCTCGTCGTTGAGGCCTTCAAGCTGCCGAAGTAATACTTCAGACACTTCGCTTGGTTTTATTTTATCTGACATTGTTGTTTTTACTTTATTTATTTTCTTAAGGTTGTCAGGACGTTCTTAAGCCCGGTCCTGACACTTGCATCCATCCTGTAGGTATCATATTCAAGGATAAATCCGCCTAAAATATCAGGATCAACCTCGGTCTTGAACTCCACAGTCCCGTGAGTTTTCTCCTCTACCATTTTACGCATCTTATCTTCAATCTCAGCCGAAACAGCAACCGCTGTGGTAAGTTTTCCACAAATAATGTTCTTCTGTCGGCGATAAAGGGTGGTATAAGAAGCTGCCATGAATTGCAAATCATCTACACGTCCCTCTTTCAAAACAAGCTGTAAAAAGCGACTGGTAAGCTCAGACGGCATGCCACCACATGCTGTTTCAAGCAAGCTTAGCTTGTTTTTGTTATCAAGCATAGGGTTGGTTATCGTCTGACGAAGCTGTGGTAATTGAAGAAAGCTTTCTGATAAAGATTGCATTTCTTCATATACCGTTGCATCTTGCTTTAACCTTAAAGCACTTTTCAAAAGAGCACGGGCATACCTAACAGATATAACACCTAAATCCATAAGCTACTTATTCTTTATCTGATTGGGCTTCAGTTCCAACTTCATCAAGCAACTTATCAATCAATTCCATCTGCTTTGCATCTGTTGAAAGCTGTTCTTTAATAATCTTTTCAGCTATCTTCACAGAGAGTTCTGCCACCTGAGAACGAATATCACGAATGGCATTCTGCTTTTCTGTTTCAATCTGTAGCTTAGCGTCGCTGATAAGCTTTTCACCTTGCTCTTTAGCTTGAGACTCAGCCTTGGCAACGATGGCATCACGAGTAGACGTGGCTTCTTTTAGTATAAGAGCCTGTTTTTCGCGTGCTTCCTGCAGAATGGATTCTCCTTCTTTTTGTATATTGGCCAGTTTCTCGTTGGCTTCATGCGCCTTACGCAGACTCTCGTCGATATAGTTCTTCCTTTCCTCGACCATTTTTGTAATCGCCGGGAATCCAAACTTCCATAATAAAGCGAGAACCACGAAGAAGACGATGGCCATCCAAAACATCAGGCCAAAGCTTGGCATCAATAAATCCATACGCAGCGTTTAATACTTTCTTTGTAATCAGCGTGTTTATAATTACTTGCTAACGCACATGAAGGCAATAACGGCTGCGAAAAGGGCAACACCCTCTATCAAAGCAGAAGCAACAATCATGTTAGTAAACAACTTGTTCATAACTTCAGGTTGACGTGCCATTGCATCCATTGCATTACCACCAATTTTACCAATACCGATGGCTGCACCAATAGCTACTAAACCTGCGCCAATACCAGCGCCTAACTGTGCAAGACCACTTGTTACTAATAATAATGACATCATAGTTGTAATTTTTAAATTGTTATTTATTTGTTTTATTTTTATTCTTTATCTATTTCGTTTCTTTATTCTGCTTTTGCACGAGCTAAACCAATGAAAATTGAACTAAGCATAGTGAAAACAAAAGCCTGGATAAAACATACCATCAGTTCAAGGCACATCATAAATATGCTCATCACAACACTTAAAGTAGTCATACCATAAAGTTTGACTCCTATACCTTCAGCAGCCACTAAGAAAATAATGCTGGTTAAAGCTAATGCTATAGCATGACCCGCCATCATATTGGCAAAAAGACGAATCATAAGAGCAAAAGGCTTTGTAAATATACCTACAAATTCAATAAAAGGTATCAATGGAACAGGTGCTTTCAAAAGAATAGGAACATCAGGCCAAAAAATATCTTTCCAATAATGCTTTGAACCACTAAATTGAGTAATTACAAAGGTGCACAAAGCTAAGAAAAGTGTAATGCTAATATTGCCCGTAACATTTCCTCCACCTGGAGGGAATGGAACAATACCCATTAAATTACATATGAAGATAAAGAAAAAACAGGTAAGTAAGTATGGGCTATATTTCTGATATCCCTCACCTACACCAGGCTTAACTACATTATCTTCTACATACATCACAAGCATTTCAACAAGTCCTGTAAATCCACCCGGAGCTGGATCGCTGGCTTTATGACGTCGATACCAACGAGCCGGCAATAGAATAAATAATAACAGCAGGAATGCATTTATAAAAAGAACAGCAACTGTTTTCGTAATCGAAATATCTAAAGGCAATATTTCTTTACCATTATTTATTTCTACAATCTTTCCTGCATGCTCGCCTACCGTTGCAATAGCCAATTGTTCAGGACCAAGATGATAGCCTTTATTATTTACTTCTTCACTAAATTTGTCTGAAGAAAACACATGCCAACCAGAAGAACTTTTCACAATAATTGGTAAGTGTATAATAATACTTTTCTCACCTATATCTGTAACATGCCATTCGTAAGAATCCTGAATGTGAGTCATAATCATATTCGTCACATCAAAAGCTTCTTCTTTCTGCTTGCTGGTTCCTGCTGCATCTGATGGTACAACCTGTAGCAACAAGAATAACATTAAAAGCAGTTGTTTGAAATATCTCATGTTATATGTTTTATACATTCGTCTAATGTCTTATTAATAACGCAACGATCATCATTAGTGCATACATAGCTAGCATCATAATGACAAAGGAAACAGACTCCTGTTGGCTTTCTGACACAAATATTAAATATAATCCTATTACTGTTAAGATGGAAATAACACGAATAATTGTCAGCATCATGTGAAAGTTAGGAAGGTGTTCTGGAGAGTGCTTTTTGACATAACCAGCACCTTTTATCCATGCAGTTCCTAATACCACATATAGTGAAACTCCCAATAAAACAGTTAAGATGGACATTTTAAAATTTCTTTTTGCATTTACGTGCATCAATAATCTTCCAAAAAGCCATAATCGCAAGCCAAGCTACTAATGTAGTAAAGGCCAAAAGAATAACAATCCTCACCTGATATTGTCTTTGAAGAATATTAAGAATTAAAAGCGCTATCAGTGTTAACGCAGCAATGATCCAAATTCCTCTTTTACGAATATCCTTGATACTTGTCATCTTAAACCTTAAACTATCTCTGACTAGAGACCTCTACACAAAGGCTTATTTGATTTTTCTTGACTTCAACAAAACCACTTAGCACATTTAAGCTTTGTTTTCCTTGTGCTGTTGAATACTCTATAACTCCTTCTGACAAAGCAGATATTATAGGAGCGTGATTGTCAAGTATTTCAAAGCTTCCTTGTGTACCTGGTACTTTTAAGCTATTGACTTCGCCATCGTAAACGATTCTTTCCGGAGAAACTATCCTTAACTTTAGCATTCAGATTATAATTAACATTTAATATTTAAGCTATACTAAGCCTTAGCTGCTTCAAGAAGCTTTTTGCCTTTAGCAATAGCATCTTCAATTGTACCAACATTAAGGAAAGCCTGCTCTGGCAGATCGTCCACTTCACCATCTAAGATAGCATTAAAGCCTTTGATTGTATCTTCAATACTTACCATGGCACCTGGAACGCCTGTAAACTGTTCAGCAACAGCAAAAGGCTGCGACAGGAATCTTTGCACTCTACGTGCACGATTCACAACAAGCTTATCCTCATCTGAGAGCTCGTCCATACCTAAGATGGCAATAATATCTTGCAGTTCATTATAATGTTGCAATGTTTCTTTTACACGTTGTGCACATTTATAGTGCTCTTCGCCCACAATTAATGGGTCAAGAATACGTGATGTACTTGCCAAAGGGTCAACAGCTGGATAAATACCCAACTCCGTAATCTTTCTATCAAGCACCGTCGTTGCATCGAGGTGTGAGAACGTTGTTGCAGGAGCAGGGTCTGTCAAGTCATCAGCCGGAACGTATACTGCTTGTACAGAGGTAATAGAACCATTTTTAGTTGAAGTAATTCTTTCCTGCATAGCACCCATTTCCGATGCCAAAGTGGGCTGATATCCTACAGCTGAAGGCATACGTCCTAGCAAAGCCGATACTTCCGATCCTGCCTGAGTGAAACGGAAAATATTATCTATAAAGAACATAATATCGGCAGGAGCGCCGTTTTTGCCTCCATGATCACGGAATTCCTCTGCTACAGTAAGACCTGACAATGCCACACGTGCGCGAGCCCCAGGAGGTTCATTCATCTGACCGTATACAAGAGTTGCTTGCGACTTTTTCAGCTCTTCTGGGTCAACAAGACTTAAGTCCCACTTGCCTTCCTCCATGGCTTTTCTGAATTTTTCACCATATCGGATTACACCAGACTCAAGCATGTCTCTAATCAAATCATTACCTTCGCGGGTACGTTCACCAACACCTGCAAATACAGAATAGCCATCATGCCCCTTGGCAATGTTGTTGATAAGCTCCATGATAAGCACAGTCTTACCCACACCAGCTCCTCCAAACAAACCAATTTTTCCACCTTTCATATAAGGTTCCAGCAGATCGATAACCTTAATACCTGTCTGCAACATTTCCTTATGAGTAGAAAGATCTTTAAATTCAGGCGCAGGACGATGAATAGGATATGAGCCTTCTGTATTAAGAGAGTCCATACCATCAATAGGTTCTCCAATGACATTCATCATTCGACCCTTGATTTGTTCACCAGCTGGCATCTGAATAGCACTTCCTGTAGGAATAACTTCCAAACCACGCTGTAAACCATCGGTGCTATCCATAGCAATACAACGCACAGTATCTTCACCGATGTGTTGTTCTACCTCCAATAGCAAATCTTTCCCTTCGGGGCGTTTTACCTTCAGGGCTTCATAAATCTTAGGAAGCACTTTCTCTGCATCCTGTCCCTGCGTATCAAAATACACGTCAATAACTGGACCGATAATCTGAGAAATATGCCCATTAATCTGTGACATACAGTAAGTATTTTTTTATTATTATTTCCTATTAATTTCTAAACGGGGCGAATTTACTGATAATTTTCAAACACAACAAGAGTTTTAAACAAAGTTAACACGACTAAGTTAACCTCATACATCTTATTGAACCATTTAATTATCATATACTCAACTCGTCAAGTACCTCGATTAATTTTTTATCAAAGGGTTTATCTGAACGTATTGCTTCTGACAATGGCACGTAAGTAATTTCATTATTTTTAATACCTACCATAATATTACGTTGCCCTTGCAGAATTGCTTCAATTGCAGCAACACCAGTTCGACTCGCCAAAATTCTATCATGAGCTGAGGGGCGTCCACCTCTCTGTAAATAGCCTAAGATTGAAACGCGCACATCAAACTCAGGGAATTCCTTCTTCACACGGTCAGCATAATAAAGCGCACCGCACTTCGGACTCTCCGAAACGATAACGATACAACTCTTTTTCGACTTTCGAATTCCTCTTTCCATGAATTTTCCTAACTGGTCAACACCCGTTGAATCCTCAGGTATAATTGCAGCTTCAGCGCCACAGGCTATAGCTGAATTCTGTGCAAGGAAACCTGCATCGCGTCCCATAACCTCAACGAAAAAGATGCGTTGGTGACTTTGTGCCGTATCACGGATACGGTCTACACATTCTACTATAGTATTTAATGTGGTGTCATAACCAATTGTTGTGTCCGTTCCGTAAAGGTCATTATCAATGGTTCCTGGCAAACCTATACAACAAATGTCATAATATCGAGCAAACATCATAGCTCCCGTTAACGAGCCATTACCACCAATAACCACAAGGGCGTCAATACCTTCTTTCTGCATATTTTCATAGGCCTTGTCTTGTCCCTCTTTCGTCATGAACTCTTTTGAACGTGCTGTTTTCAGAATCGTACCGCCATGCATGATAATACCCGAAACATTCTCTGTTGTAAATGGTTTAATATCATTTGCAATCAGTCCGTCAAAACCTCTATAAATACCTTTAACTTTGAAGCCTTTCGAAATAGCAGCACGAGTAACTGCTCTGATAGCAGCATTCATACCCGGAGCGTCACCTCCTGAAGTAAGCACACCTATTGTCTTTATACTTTTCATAACTTGTAGGTTATTGAATTATTTAGTGTTTATTTTATTTCTTATGCCCTGCAAAGATAACGAATTATTCAAAAAGGTACAAAGTGAAATCACTTTTTTATACTGGTTTAACTCTAAAATATTCTCAACCCGAAAGCGATATAACAATTTGGCAAGCTATATATAGATTAATCCACTTAATTTTGTACTTTTGTATCCTAATCGTTTATATAGAACAATAATGGAAGAGAAATATATCGAGATTAAGGGCGCAAGAGTTAATAACCTTAAGAATATAAATGTAACCATTCCACGCAATAAACTGATTGTTGTAACTGGTGTCTCTGGATCAGGTAAGTCTTCTTTAGCTTTCGATACTTTATATGCAGAAGGTCAGCGCCGTTATGTCGAAAGCCTTTCAAGCTATGCTCGTCAATTCTTAGGGCGCATGAGCAAGCCCGAATGCGATTTTATTAAAGGTCTTCCACCTGCTATTGCCATTGAACAAAGGGTTATTTCTCGAAATCCACGTTCAACCGTCGGCACTTCTACTGAGATATATGAATATCTCCGTCTTTTGTATGCGCGTATCGGTCGCACCTTTTCCCCTGTATCAGGACAGGAGGTTAGGAAACACTCTACGGAAGATATACTGAATAAAGTAATGGAGTTTGGTGAAGGAACTTCGTTTATGATTCTTGCACCTTTTCATGTCATTAGCGGCCGAACAGCTGAAAAACAGTTGGAAATGTATCTACAAGAGGGTTATACCCGCATCATGACTGGCGGCGAAGTTATACGCATCGAAGACCTCTTTAGTGCGAATAATGAAAAAAATTCATCTATTCTCGCCGACCTTGAAAAGCATCTTTCTTCCACCTTTCTTGTTATTGACCGCCTACGTGTTTCCAAAGAGAAAGACGACATAGCCCGATTAATCGACTCGACCGAATCGGCAATGTACGAAGGCGATGGTGCATGCCGATTAATTTTCTTGCCTTCAAATATTGCATTCGACTTCTCATCGCGTTTTGAAGCCGATGGCATGACCTTTGAAGAACCCAACGATAACATGTTCTCCTTTAACTCACCAATGGGCGCTTGCCCAACATGCGAGGGATTTGGTAGCGTAATTGGTATTGATGAAAAGCTGGTAATTCCTAATTCTACGCTCTCTGTCTACGATGGATGCGTGCAGTGTTGGCACGGCGATAAGATGAAAACATGGCAAGATGAGTTCTGTAGGCGCGCGCAAGCAGATAATTTTCCCATTTTCACTCCTTACTATGAGCTTACCCGCGAGCAAAAAAACATGCTTTGGCATGGGCTACCTTCCGAACGGAAAAAAGATGGAACACCCCGCGCCGACAGCATTTCTATCGACTCGTTCTTCCAAATGGTTAAGGAGAATCAATATAAAATCCAATACCGTGTCATGATGAGCCGCTATCGTGGTAAGACTATTTGTCCTACCTGTCACGGCACACGACTTAAAGAAGAGGCTTCTTGGGTAAAGATTAATGGACGTAGCATTTCCGACCTTGTTGAAATGCCAATCAGTAATCTCAAAGAATGGTTCGATAATATTGAGCTTAATGAACACGAAAAAGAGGTGAGCAAGCGTCTGCTACCTGAAATAAAAACACGCCTTAACTTCCTTTGTGAAGTGGGCTTACAATACTTAACCCTCAACCGTCGCAGCAATTCATTATCGGGAGGAGAGAGTCAACGCATCAACCTTACGACGTCATTGGGTTCGTCACTTGTAGGTAGTCTTTATATCCTTGATGAGCCAAGCATTGGTCTACACAGCCGCGACACCGACCGTCTTATACATGTTCTTCGCGAGCTGCAGGGCTTAGGCAACACCGTTGTTGTTGTTGAGCATGACGAAGAAATGATGAAAGCAGCCGACTGGCTTATTGATATTGGCCCTGATGCAGGTTCAAACGGTGGCCAAATTGTTTATCAAGGGCGAGTTCCAGAGGAGTTATCAGCGGTCGATTCTGAAAAAAATAAACTGCTTGAACAGTATCCACATAGTTATACTATTAAGTATCTTACAGGTACTGACCAAATACCCGTACCGTCTTCTCGTCGTTCATGGAACAAATCAATTATTTTACAAGGCTGCCGAATGAACAATCTCGCAGGTATTACAGCGCAAATTCCGCTTAATGTTATGACGGTTGTAACAGGCGTTTCTGGTTCAGGCAAGTCGAGTTTAGTCAAGGGAATACTCTACCCTGCCCTCAAACGTCGCTTAGATGAAGTTGCCGACGCCCCGGGCGAATTTCTATCTCTTGAAGGCAATTGGACTGATATTAAACATGTCGAGTTCATAGACCAAAACCCAATTGGCAAGAGTACTCGATCGAATCCTGCCACATACCTAAAGGCTTACGACGCAATCCGCCAGCTTTATGCCGAACAACCTTTATCCGTACAAATGGGATACACTCCGCAATACTTCTCATTTAACGCTGATGGCGGCAGATGCGAAGAGTGTAAAGGCGCAGGATTCATTACCGTTGAAATGCAATTTATGGCCGATCTCACTTTAGAGTGTGAGGCATGCCACGGACAACGTTTCAAGAAAGAGATATTAGACGTGCGCTTCGAAGGAAAGAACATCAACGATATATTGAATATGACCGTGAACGAGGCGCTTGATTTCTTTAGCGCACATCGTCAAAAGGCTATTGTAAACCGACTAAAGCCTTTACAAGATGTGGGATTAGGATATATCAAACTTGGTCAAAACTCGTCTACCTTATCAGGTGGAGAGAACCAGCGTGTGAAGTTAGCTTATTTCATTGGCCAAGAAAAGCAAGAGCCTACACTATTTATCTTTGATGAGCCTACAACAGGATTACATTTTCACGATATCAGCAGACTGTTGAAAGCCTTTAATGCACTTATTGAGCGTGGCCACACAGTGCTTGTTATTGAGCACAATTTGGACGTTATAAAATGTGCTGATTGGATTATCGATCTTGGCCCAGAAGGTGGTAATAATGGCGGAAAAATTATATGTACAGGCACACCAGAAGAGGTGATAAAAAGCAAAACAAGCATTACTGCTAACTATCTGAAAGACAAGTTATCATGATTTCTATCTTAATTCCCACCTTTAACGATGATTGTAGAGGTCTTGTAGGCTCTCTCATACTGCAAGCAGAGCGTATAGATGGGCTTGATTGGGAGATTATTGTAGCCGATGATGCTTCTACCAATACGGCCGTAGTTGAAGCCAACAGCGGTATTGGCAAATTAGAAGGTTGTCGTTATATTCGCCGCTCCACAAACACAGGACGCAGCGTTATCAGAAACTTCCTTGCACAAGAAGCACGTGGAGAATGGCTCCTTTTTATTGACGCCGACCTTGTTATGGTGCGCAATGATTTTTTGAAAACATACGTAGATGCTACAGCTCATGCTGAAGTGATATGCGGAGGTTACCAAGTTCTTAAAGGCCCTGACGGCAATTTGCGCTATCTTTACGAACACGCCGCAGAAAAAAACAAAAGCGTTGAACAGCGCTTAAAGCACCCATATCATAGTTTTTTTGCTTCTAACTTCATGATAAAACGTGATATTTTCTTGCAACACCCTTTTGATAGTAGGTTCTATAAGTATGGATACGAAGATGTATTACTGGGTCGGGAATTGAGCGAAGCGGGTATAACCATTACACACATCAATGCTCCCATCGGCTTTTTAGAGTATGAAAGCAATGCTTATTTTCTGAAAAAGACTGAAGAAGCTATGGAAACACTATACCAGTTCCGCGATAGCTTACAAGGTTATTCGTCCATTCTAAGAGTTACCAATCACTTACAGGGTAACCTATTAGGGACAATATTTCGGAAGATTTTTAAATGGAAGCGCAACGCATGGGAGGCCAACCTCATTTCCAGACAACCCAGCTTATTGATCTTTAAGCTATACAAATTAGGCTATTACATGTGTTGTTTTTAAGCTTTAGCCTTAAACACTTTACACTTTATTACACAGCGCTTTATACTTTTCGCTAAAATGCTCACTGTACGGCGGATAAAGTACACATTGTATGGCGAACGCGGTACATATGATACGACGGCCGCCATACAATGTGTATGACGGCCGTCGCACATTCAGCAAAAGGACAGAAATGTACAAGCAAAAGCCCTTTTAGACATTAAGAGAAAAGCGCATTTTGGCAAACAAATAGCATTAACCACGGCGGCCAACGCCCATACTCTTGAGCCAAAAATAAAGATTTTCTTCCATTCTGAAAAGCCACCATAGCGGACGAAAAGGAATATAACCAAACTTAAACCTATTGCGTGGCGTAAGCCTTTCAATGTCAATAGAACGCCATGCTTCTTTTATCATTTCAAGACCTTTATTACTCTCATTATCAGATAAATCAGAATGATGATTAAACCAAAACTGATAAACATGAATAATATTTAGCCATCGGCGGTTTTCATAAAGCGAAAGCACCGAATCTGCCACACCTAACTCAACCAATTGACGCTTCATATTCTGGTTGGCAATGAGATAATCAAAACGTCTAAAGCTAATATGGTGTGACACACTACTGGCATGTTGTCTATAATAATAAATGCCCTCACAGCACCTTACCTCTTCTGAAGCGAGGTAATGCAAGCGCGTGGTGTTATCGTCGCTATAAGAACGAGCCGATTCATCATACGGATAACGCAAGTGAATATCGGCTCGAACCACATAGACGCCATGTATTTCCCATGTCAACGACTTCACGAAAGCCTCTTCGCCTGACATAACAGTAAAAGCCTTCATAGGGTAAGGCTTTGTGCTTCCGTCTTGATAGTAGAATTGTGTATTGAGCAAAACACTGCCTGTTTGCGGATACTGCTCAAACGTTTCAAAAGCCAGTTGCAAACAATCGGGCGATAACCAGTCGTCGCTATCAACAAAACCAATGTACTTTCCTTTTGCACATTGTAATCCTTGATTGCGAGCGTGCGATTGACCCATATTGGTATCAAGTCGAATAAGTTCTATACGAGCGTCACGTTCAGCATACTGTTGGAGAATATTCCAAGAGTTATCGGTTGAGGCATCGTCAATACAAATAATCTGTATATTAGCTAATGTCTGGTTCAGAAGTGAATCGAGACACGTAGATAAATATTTTTCGGCGTTATAAACAGCCACTAATAACGAGAACGAACAAGAAGAAGATGGCATAGATTACGGTTTAAATCGACCGACAAACTTACGTGTAATAGAGTCCCACAAATGAGCCTTCGAATAAAGTATGCGCAACGAGATGGCCAGAGATAGCAAGCCTAACGATGCCCCCGCAACCCAATAAACAGGGCCTGTAAGCGACATGCCCAGCACAACAGCGGCTACACCAATGGGGACTTGGACAAGCGTGTATGACTTAATAGCTGAAGAGGGCGCAAAACCATACTTAAAACGCGTGTACACAAGCACGATAAAGAAGTTGACTACTACCGCTAACAGCAGCCCATAGCCCGTTCCTGTTAATCCATATCGGTTATAAAACACGATGATTAACACCGCAGCCATCACGTCGTAAATAAGTTCTAATACAAGATATGTACGCGAATCGCTCCGTGACAAAGCAATATACTCCATTGGTAGCGACAAGGCTCGGAAATACATGGCGATAATTGTAGCCTTCATCATGCCCATAACAGGAAGGAACTTACCACTATAAAGCAATGGCAACAAAACAGGCAGTCCCATAATAAAGAACACCAATAAGGGGGCTACCAATAGCAACGACACCTCCATTTGGTGATTAACGGTTTCATTTAACTGTGTTCCGAGCTTCTGAATACCCGACAAACGGGGGAAATAATCGGTTTCCATAGCCGAGAAAACCATACCAACATAGGTCATGGTCATCATGTAACCAGCATTGAATAAGCCCACGGTGGAAAGGTCACCTGTATTATTAAGGTATGAGCGAATAACGAAATCGCCCCCACTTCCCAACACACCTGCAAGCACAAAAGCCACACCAAGACGAATCATCGAACGGCCTTCGCGAAGCACTGAGGTCGAAAGCAAAATGCGTGGAGGATATAATCGCCACGAATAACCAATGGTAAGCAAACATTGCAGCAAAGCAATGATAACCAAAGAAGGTACAATTCCCGACTCGCCTAAGAAATAATAGATAGGAATTGTAATAAGAAGTGCCAATATAACATTATAGAGCGATACTTTGGCAAGGCTTCGAAGACAACGTAGCCCTTTAAGAATAGCAGCCTCACCACCTGTAATAGCGCTCAAACCTACAACGGGCGACAGACAGATAAAGTGCAGTGTGTGATTGCCCCAATTAAAGGTCCATTTATCCAACAAAGGGCTAAACAGTATACAAATCAGCATACCGAGAATGGCAGTAACAAGGCTCCACGAACGAATAACCTTGATTTCGTGTGCCATTCGTGCTGTATCACCCTTATCATAAGCCAGCGAAATATTCTTCACAGCGCTCATAGAGATACCAAAATTCGTCGAATCGGAAACTAATTTTGTGGTAGAATTGAAGAGGGAAAGCAAGCCCATTCCTGATGGTCCCAAAATCATGGCCACAAGTTTATTGCGGACAATGCCAACAAGAATGTTTAATCCTTGCACACCTCCAAAAAGAGCCGTGTACTTAAGAATATGTGAATAAGAGCTGTCTTTTGCAGATTCGTTCATCAAAAAATTAACGCTCGTATATATTCTTTTATTGCTTCAGTCGGTTACCTTTCAGCCAAAATTATTATCTTTGCAAATATGAGACTAAGCATTATTATACCGGTATACCAAGTTAAAAACACGCTCGAACGCTGTTTAGACAGTATTGTGGGGCAGAGTTTTCGCGACTGGCAGGCCATATTGGTTGATGATGCCTCTACTGATGGCAGTAGTGACATCTGCGATAGGTATGTTAAGCGCGACCACCGCATACAGGTTATTCATCTAAAAAAGAATAGAGGGTTGAGTTCTGCACGCAACGCAGGACTTGATAAGGCTAAAGGCGAGTATATTACCTTTATAGATAGTGACGACTATATTGCAGAAGATACGCTGAAAATGCTCATGGAAACACTATCAGTGCATCCTGATTACGACATGCTTGAATACCCAGTGATGGAGCATTTTGGCTCACCTCACCCACACATGCTGCAATTCTTCACAAAGGAATACACCGATATGCTTGAATATTGGCTACGTTGTAAGGCCTACCGTCATACGTATGCGTGGAACAAAATTTATAGAAAAGAGGTGTTTAATCAGGTTCGTTTCCCTTCGGGTATGAACTTTGAAGATAGCCTTACCTTACCACTTATCTTGAAAAACTGCCAGCGAGTAGCTACCACAGGAATGGGATTATACTACTATTGCGAAAATCCCAATGGTATAACACGACGTGCAACGGCCGAAGATTTGAGCTGTTTACTTTTGGCTCACGTAAGGGCTATTATCAATTTTGAACGAAAGCTGAGTCGAAGAAAGGATAAAAAGGAGTGGGAAAAAGACATGGGTACATATTATGCACATGTATTAAATATCCAGTTTGATGTGTATGACAAGTCAGGTCGTTTCTTTGTCAAAAGTCGGAACAGACGTAAATCGAACATAAAATACCGCTTTCCTATACTGCCCTATCGCAATACCTTTAAACTAAAATTATTACATCTATTAGGAATTAAGCGCTTATGCTCACTTCACAAAACCTTCAAACGCCTCTTATAAGCTTTATAATTGCTTACCATAACTTGCCTGTTGAAATGTTGATACAATGTATTGACAGCATCACGGCGTTATCACTTACAAAAGAAGAGCGCGAAATTATTGTTATAGATGATGGCTCTGACGTGGCACCTATCAACGATATCGTGAAGCAAAGAGATGATATTATCTATATCAGACAGCAAAACGGTGGACTCTCTTGCGCCCGAAACATGGGGCTTCGATGTGCAAATGGGCAGTATATCCAGCTGGTAGATGCTGATGATTACTTACTTCAGGCACCGTATGAACAATGTTTAGATATTGTGAGATACCACAAAGAGGCCGACATGATTTTGTTTAAGAGCACGTCACGACAGCGTTCTGAGATCGACTTCCTGTATGAAGGGCCATTCCTTGGAACTGATTACATGCAACAAAATAACCTGCGTGGGGCTGCGTGGGGGTATATTTTCAAACGTGATATTTTAGGCGATTTGCGCTTTACACATGGTATTTTCCATGAAGATGAAGAGTTTACGCCACGCCTAATGCTCAAGGCTAAGAATATTTATGCCACAAAATCAGAGGCGTATTTTTACAGACAGCGTAGTAATTCAATCATCAACAATAAAAACAACGAGCATACTGACAAGCGGTTAAGAGACATATTAGGTGTAATTATTCATCTAAGGGATATTGCTTTACAATCGGATTCAGAGCAACAAAAGGCGCTGAATAGGCGTGTTAGTCAGCTAACAATGGACTATTTATATAATATTATTCGCCTGACACATAGCCAGAAGCAATTAAATGGTGCCATAGAGCTGTTGCGGAATCATCAGCTTTATCCGCTTTCAACGATAAATTATAGCAGGAAATATACCCTTTTCCGCAAGATGATAGATACAAAAATAGGTAGAACTATATTGCTAACACTTATTAAATAAAGATATCTGACAGGGAGATATGAAAATTCTGCTTCTTGGAGAATATAGTAACGTGCATGCAACACTGGCTAAAGGTCTGCGTGAATTGGGACATCACGTGACGGTTGCAAGCAGTGGAGATTCGTGGAAAGGCTACGAACGAGATATTGATTTGGCAAGAAAGAGCGGAAGATTGGGTGGTATTCGCTTGCTCATAAAGATATGGAGCCTTCTTCCTAAGCTAAGAGGGTATGATATTGTACAGCTTATTAATCCGATGTTTCTTGAACTGAAAGCTGAACGTATCGCACCTATTTATAAATATTTACGCAAACATAATAAGAAGGTTCTGTTGGGTGCATTTGGTATGGACTACTATTGGGTTCATGAAAATATCAAGCATCTACCCATGAAATATAGTGATTTTAATATTGGTAAGCGCCTGCGTACCGACGAAATAGCCCTGAAAGAGCGTAAAGATTGGCTGAACACACCCAAAGGAAAGCTTAATCAGGTTATTGCAAATGATTGTGATGGCATTGTCGCAGGATTGTATGAGTATTGGGTTTGTTACAATCCCCTGTTCCCGAACAAAACAACTTTCATTCCCTATCCTATTATTTTAGACCATAATATTACTATTAACGAGCGTCCTAACAAGGCTGCCATAAAGGTTTTTATAGGTATAAGTAAAGGTCGAAGTGCTTATAAAGGAACAGATATCATGCTAAAAGCTGCAGAAGATATTTGCAAAAAACACCCCTCTGACATTGTACTGCAGGTGGTTGAAGGCTTACCTTATAACGAATATATTAAGGTAATGCGAGGTGCTGACATCATTCTGGATCAGCTTTACAGCTATACCCCCTCTATGAATTCGTTGAAAGCCATGAGCCTTGGTATCATTTGCATGGGAGGAGGTGAAGAGGAAGGCTATGATATTATTCACGAAGCAGAGTTAAGACCCATTATAAACGTAGAACCTTCATACGACAGTGTGTATAAGGCTCTGGAAGAAATAATCCAACATTCTGACCAAATCACAAGCCTTCGTCGACAGAGCATTGAATACGTTAAAAGGCATCACGACTATCTGCACGTCGCAAAACAGTATGAAGGCCTGTATAAAGGCATACTCTTAGGGAAAGAAAATAGATAGAAATGTTTGCAAATTACGAATTATTAATTACTTTTGCAGCACATAAGAACGACATATCATGAAAGAAAAAAAAGCTATTACACTAAAGACTTTAACCAAAAGTAACGTTTGGGATATACAGGAAAATGACGTGTTTCGTATGTGGGAGGCTGCTGAAAAAGATGCAGACCTCAAAGATAACATGCGTCGTTACACTGACATTATTAAAAGTGCATTCGACATTGAGGAAATAATGGTTGACCGTCCAGAGGTTATTAAGAAATACGAAGCGCGAGGATTTAAGATTGGCGGCATCAAAATAGATGACGATACACGAAAGAAATTTGCCATCAAAAAGAAGGCAATTATGCGTGTTACTGACCTTACTTACGAGAATATTCGACACATTTCAGCTGCAAAATTGATTGGAGTTTTGGAAAGAAACTTCGGAGGCGGCTGGGAATCGCTTTCACAAAGTATAAAAGATATTATTGAAAGTGGCTTTGAAATTTCAACAACCACTCTCCCACAAGAGCGTTTACACAAGGCGGGTGGCCTGTATGAGAAGAAAGTTGCCGATGGATATGAAGTTCTTGAAATAGCTAAAGGCACATGGACAGAAGCCATTTTTGCGAAAGAAAAGGAAGATATTGATACCGCAACTCTTCTACCTCACGGTGGCTTTGCTGAAGATTCAATGGACGACATGCTCGATGACATTGAAGAAAATGATACAGAACTTGTAGAGGAAAAGAAACGTCGACCAGAAGATGACGAAGACGACAGCTTTGATGAAGATAAGTTAACCGAAGAGAGTTACCGCACAACGTACGAAACTAATCCCGAAGACCTCAACTATGAAGCCGAGGAAATTAGTGACGAAGAAGAGTTTTGATACAGTGATTGTTTAAATAATAAGGGGAATCATAAGCGATTCCCCTTTTATTTTATTTTTTATAGACATTGGCAACACCACCTGCAAGATCAATCAACGCATCAGGAGAAGTGCGCTCTGCCAGCAGTTTGCGAAGCATATACATTTGATAAATGCCATAAATTGTGTTGCTAAGTGATGGCTTCCACGAGTTAGGGTCGTATTTATCAGCCAACACACCATACTCGCGTGCTTTGTCAAAATCTTGCGCCATTGAAGCAAGCATTGCAGCATTTGTGTATACGAAGTACTTATAATCGACTGATTTTCCTTCAACATTAAGGCTACCGAACTTGCCACTAAGCTCTATAAGCTGAGTATTTAGCTTGCCATCTTCCATATTTTGCAGCCATTGGCGATAAAGTTGACCTGCTTCTTTTGCCAATTCTGCTTCTGTAGGGTACGAAGAATGAAGCTTTTCGGGTACATCAGCATATTGTAATTTACTATAACTATCGCCAACTAAGAATAGCTTTACTTTACGTGCGAGATCATTTCCAGCAAAATCAGTAGTTTTATTTATTGCAGCAGCACGAATTGTTCCTTCATGTTCGTTGAAGAATAAACCCGCTGTTTCGTTAGCGCCCCATTTGGTAGAGCTTGCCTTATCTGTAATAGAAATACTGTTTTTAGCCGCATCGTATCCAACAAAACCTATCTTAACATCGCTCGAATCAATAAGAGTAAAGTGTACAAGTACGTTACCAGCTTCGTCCTTTATTTTGCAAGCCACACCAAGTTTCACCTCTGTTCGCAAGCAAACACCAGCGCTTGTGTCGCCCGTATACCTTGCATTCTGATAATCAAACACACGTTTAAACTCAGGCTTTTTAGTATAAAACACTTCAATAGTGTATTTAGCGGCACCCTCTTTTACGTTGACACCATTCCCCTTTCCTAAATTCATTTGTGCAGGATACATACCTATTGTATTCTGTGTACCTACAAACTTATATGTGTCATCAGGACCGAGAGCTGTTAATTGCGCAGGAAAAACAATTTCCTTTGTTTCTTTAGGAATAAAATTAACACGGTCAAATTTAAATGATTTCTGTGCTATTGACTGCACGCTACTGGCTACCAGTAATACGGAAACCAGCATAATAGATTTGGGTTTAAACATAAATCTTGTATTATATTATAATTATAAAATTATCGTATTGAAGAAAAAATAATTATTCTGTTATTTAATAGCACAAAGTGAGTTTTTATATCAACATATAGAATCTACAGAATAAATCATATTGTATTCCTAAATAACAAGCCTTTTCCATAACAAAAAGTGGTTAACTACGAAAGTTAACCACTTTGTTTATATGATAAGGTATATTTCTTTAGAAGAATAAGTAGCGGTTATCTACCACATTACCCTTAATGTAAAGCTCGTTCATGAAGTTGCCTGCATACTGCATTGCCTTCTGAATTAGCTTACCTTCCTGTTCTTTTTCGTTGAATTTCGCAGCATTCTTTGTGCGATTAACAACCTGGAACTGATATACACCAGCCATACCCTTTACAGGACGTGCACTAAATGCACCTACTTTGGCAGCATAAACTGCACCACTTAATGCAGGCTCGCTTGCGCCAGTAGCCTGTACAAACACAGGAGCGGCAAATGTTACCTGATTAACTGTCGAAACAATTGCACCCTTAGCCTTTGATGCTGCAATGCTCTTCACACCATTAGCCTTTGCAATAAGCATCTCGGCCTTTTTGTCACGCATTACTTCAGCTTTAACAAGCTCTTTCACCTGTGCGTCATCAAGACCTCTGTAACCGATGGGGTGAACCTTTGTACATACAACCAAGAGTAGATTATCGCCGTTATTTCCACACTCGTACATTGGAGAAACAGCACCCTCTTTTGCATCAAAGAGCCACTTCAAAGCGTCACGAGTTGAGCGGATACCTGCCAAATAGTGCTGACTTGTAGTAACATCTTTTGCTTCGAGCAAGCTATATCCACTCTTTGCTGCGTTCTTCTCAATCGCCTCTGGTGTTTGATTTGCACTTACAAATGAGCTAAACTTATTAAAGATTGTACCACGTGTTTCCTTTGAATAGTCAATAGTGCGCTTAATTACAGCAGCTGTATACTTATTAATCATGTTCTTGCGGTCAAGAACTTCAACAATAATATTGCCCTGTGTTGTTGAGATATTCTTCAACTCTTTTGCGCCCATTGTCAGCAAGTTGTTCAGATAGTTCTTGCTGTCAGTATCTATTGTATTGGTAAATTCGTACTGACGGGTAGTAAGCCACTGTTCTGTGCCGTCCTGTCCGTATTTCTTTGCCATAGCAGCAAAATCAGCACCGCCCTTCAATGCTGCAAAAATTGAATCAGCACGCTGATGTGCTTCATCAGGCGTTGTGCCACCAACCTGAATAGCGCGGAACTGAACCGAGTCGGGAAGCTGTTGCTTAGCAACCAGCTTAATCAGGTTAAGCGTATTGTCTTGCTTATTTTCAATAGGACCAGTAACGTGACCAACGGCCATTGAATCAAGCTTTTCTGCAATGTCAGTTGGGAATGCTTCCTTACCCACTGGGATACCAAGGTAAGGTGCTGCCGATGTACTCTTGCGTACAACATCCGTAGGATCGGCTGCTTCAGCAAGCTGTTTGGTATAGTCACCAAACTGTTTTTGCAATGCAGCACGGTCAGCAGCCGAAGCTGTAATTTGCACATCAATATATTTAATATCACGTGTTTCAATAAACTGCTGGAAACGAGGCTTTAGCTCATCGTATTTAGCCTTAAGGTCAGCATCAGATATTGTCACCTTGTTATCTTGCACAGAAGAGTAAGGATATGCAGCAAGCTCAATCTGGCTTTCCTGTGTTTCCTCGTTAAAACTCATCTTTGCTGCTACAGGGTTCGAAATAAAGCAGTGAGCTAACAAACTATTGTACTTCTGAATAAGAAGCTGTTGACGCAACGACTTCTCAACATAGTTCCAGTATTTATAAATGCTTTCGTACTGCTCTGCAGCTTGTGGATTAGCTGTTTTTGCCTGTTTGTACTGTGCAAGGAACTGCTTTAACTGATTCGCATCGAAACGACCTGTTTGCTGATTCACAAACGGGGTTGAGAGAAGCATTTGATTTGTACCCTGGCTAAGAATGTTTTCCATTTCGCCATCTGTTACAGTAAGTCCGAGCTTATCGCATTCATTCGCGATAAGTTGATACTGAACGTAGCTCTGCCATACCTGATCACGAAGCTGGTTAAGCTGGTCTTCGTTGAGGTTATTCTGCCCCATGACCTTCATAGCGTCCTGTGCTTCATCAACAAGCTTTGCGAATTCTTCATAGCTTATTTTCTCACCTAACACTTCTCCGATTTGTTGACGCTGGTTGTTACGAGAAGACTCGCACGAACGAAACGCCTCTTCGGCAATGAAAGCAAATAAGCCAAGACCAATGATAATGATCAGGGTCAATCCTTTGCTTCTGATTTTTCCTAATGCTGCCATTTGATTTTAAAGTTTTTATTTTGTTATTTTTGTTTTTTCGATATTAGGAGCTTTTCCACATATAAATGCGTACAAATTTACTAATTAATCAGCAAACACGTGAACTTTTCAATGGAAAAATTAAACTTTTACGTAATAATGTCCTAAATATTTGACAACTATGGATAAGCCATTTAAGGCTTTTACCAAATATACGGCGGGCGTGGTACGATTTATACGTCGGCCGCAGTACAATGCGTACGCCTATCGTAGTACAACGTGTATGGCTGCCGTCGTACAACCAGCAGAAAATTAAAATAGTGGGAGCAAGATGGTGTAAAAAGAAGAGATATACAATAAAATCGGAATAAAATTACACCGTTACAACCTCAATATTTATGAAGAACGATTGTCAGTTATTTTTACCAATTCAATCTTTGCTACCGTAGTTTTCAAAATCTTAAACGTATACGGACCAATCTCTATCACCTCATTTGGTTTAGGAAAACTACGATACTCGTGAAGTATAAGACCATTAATAGTCATATATTCCTCGCTTTCAGGCAAATCAAGACCAAACATTTCGTTCACTTTATCAATCTCCATTCGGGCAGAGAGAATATAATCTCCATTATCGTTACGCTTTGCTATAAGACTGCTGCTATCGTGTTCGTCCTGAATATCGCCAAATATTTCTTCCACAATATCCTCTAACGATACAAGCCCGCTGGTGCCACCGAATTCGTCAACAACCACACCCAAACTCTTCTTCTGTTGTAAAAAAATACGCATTAGCTTTTGGGCTGCCATCGTTTCAGGCACAAAGGGCATCTTTCTAATAGCATCTTGCCAGTATTCGGGCTTGTGAAACATCTCCGAACTGTGAATATAGCCTACTATATGATCAATATCTCCCTGATAAACTACAAGCTTACTGAAACCACTTTCAACAAAGTTCTGCAATAATTCGTTCGTTGTACATGTATTCATATCAACAGCCTGAATTTCAGTTCTATGAATCATACAATCACGAACTTTGATATCAGGGAAATCGAGAGCGTTCTGAAAAATCTTAACTTCATCGCCTATCGACTCGTCGTCAAGGGCATTATCTATTGACGATTGCAATAGATAATCGAGGTCGACCTTGGTAAACCCTTCTTCCTCGCTTACCACATCAACTTTAATTCCACCAATACGCAACATCAGTCGTGATAAGAAAGATGCAAACTTACTGATAGGCCACAATACCACATAGAAAACAGCCGCTAAAGGAGCAAACAATGCAAGCAGACGGTTAGGGCTTGATTTAAAGAAAACTTTCGGCAAAAACTCGCCCGTAAAAAGCATGATAACGGTTGAGAAAATGGTATCGAGAGTAAGTCGTACCCCTGCATCGAAACCCGCAAATAGCGTATTGTCAAAAATATTTGCGAATAAAATACCATATACTACCAACACAATGTTATTACCAACAAGCATGGTTGACACGAAGCCATTGGGGTGACGGTAGAAGTAGCTTATCAGAAATTGTGAAAGGCTGTTACGGTTCTTATCCTTGTCCATTTCAGCAAGCATGCGGTTACTCGAAACAAAAGCAATCTCCATGCCCGAGAAAAAGGCGCTGAGAACCATTGTAATGATAATCTCTATAATATGCGAGAATTCTATATCCACAACTAAACAATATTAGTTCACAACTATTGGGTTCGCGAAGGTAAGGCTCGGTCACGCAAATGTATTGGCATACTGTCCTGGCCTTCAGCCGACGTCGTAGAAGAATTAGTATCTCCACTAAAGTCGGCACTTTCAAATGAGCCACGCGAATTGGTAACAAGGTAATGAGTCATATGCTCGTCTGAACGGAAATAACTACCTTGCAGAGTACGCTCTGGCGTTACTAAACGAGAGAAGGTATTTGAATAAAGTTCGTGTTTATTTTCGTCCCAAAACAACTGTTCCGACCAAAATCGCAGTCCGTTCTTAGTCAAAATTCTGACGCGTGAGCGCAATTCCCACAGTCGTTGTTGGTCATAATAATAGGCTGTATCGCATTGAATAAAAGCCTGTACATGAAACTTTTCATCAAATTGTTCAAGGAAAAGTCCCTTATCAAAGACCCATCGCGATGGCTTTTTGTTTTGGTTGACCTCCCAACGTTCAGTAACGATACGATATTTTGTAATGCCCGAATCGGAAATAAGCGTGTTGACACCCAAGCTAACCATCACAGCCACTGAATCGCGCTCTCTGATAGCCCCTGCCGTATGCTCAACAGCCTCCTTGCATGAAATAACAAGGAGGCATGAAAAAAATAAAAAAAATATCTTCGTTAAAGGTTTCATTGAATGTTATTCCAACTTCCACTTAGCAAACCATCGCTCATTAAACGTCAAGCCTATATTGATACGGAATGAGTTTTCAGTAATAAAGTGGTTTGCCGACTGATGTACCCACTGTGCGCCTATATTCAGCCACGAGCGGCTATTCCATGCATTAATAATAGGAATTCCGACACCAACGCTTGCACTAATTTCTTTAGGACCATCGGCATTGTTTATTTTATAATAAGGTGTTGCATAGCTAACACCAGCACGATAGTGCATACGCTTGAAGAAGCTACGACTTAACTCTAATGGGCAATAATTGGCACCAATAGTAATTTTATGGCGATCCATAAAGTTCTTAGAAGATAAAACATAGCTGGCTTGGCCACTCGAGTTTACAGAGAACACGGGTTCTTCAACAGAAGACCAACGTTGAAGCTGATAGTCGGCACCTATTTTCAGCGAATTATCATGGTTAATCATCACACCAGCTGCTATAGTTGTAGGAATCGCAAGCTGTAAATCTTTCTGGCCTGCAGCAGGAAACGCCGTGGTATCAGATACTGCAGTTTGCGAGTTTGTTGAAATAATGCTTAAGCTTGGCTTGCCACCAATCTTATGACCAGGGCTAAATGTAGCACCAATATTAAGCACATCTTTCTTATTTAATTTCAACGCATACTGGGCACCAAAGTCTAATTTATAACTCCTTACATCAGCCGAATAGATTTTTGACAACGTATTGGCTGCGGTATTACTGTAGCTATTTATAACAGAACGTGTATATTCGCCATAAAGATAGCCTGCATTCACACCTACAGAAAGACCTTTAAGCGGCTGCCAACCTAAGCCAAGATAAAACTGACGTAGGCCACCCGTACCATTATAAGTATTAGTAAAAGTTGTGTTATATGCATCTCCTACTTTACCTGTTGTTGAATAAGAGTAGCCAATATTGGTAAAAGAAACTAAGCCAAAGCTTAAACCCAAATGCTTATAAACCCTAAAAACGCCTACTGCATACTCAAAAACAGCGTTCTTTGCATTAAGACGCTTTCCGTTTTCTTTAAAATTCGTGATTTGTCCAGATACACCAGCATCGAAGATAAACGTTAAGCTATCTATCGATGCATACGAAGCAGGGTTTAGATTATTAACTTGATTGCCCTCGTGATAAGCAATCCCTAAACCGTTCATGCCGCGACTGAAACTTGTTGTATGGTCAGAAAGCAAGCCAAGTCCGAACTGACTGTAAGGAGAATTTGTCCCACTCTGTGCAAGTGCACTGTGAGAAATAGACACGATAAAACAAGCAGACAGAATATATTTTCTCAACATTACTTGTATGATTTTCTTTTATAAGTTCTGATTGATTACGTAATAATCGTCCGCAAAAGTATTGAAAAAAAACGAAATGTACGCATGTTAAGTCAAAATAATAAGGTATTTTTGCATCGTGAAACACTTGAGGAGTATTTTAAAAGCATTATTTGTTGTAGTTTTTACTTTTACTGCAACCCGTTCTCATGCCCAAATTGTTGAGGATTCTGCACTTCAACAGATGGATAGTGTTCAAATAAGCTTATTAACTTGTTCGCCTGGGCATGAGGTTTGGAGCCTTTATGGTCATACGGCTATCAGAGTTTACGATCCGCAACACGCTCAGGACATTGTCATAAATTATGGTATGTTCAATTACAAACAGCCCTATTTTGTGCTGCGTTTTGTATTTGGACTAACCGATTATGAGATGGGAATAGAATCCTTTGACATGTTTATGGTAGAATATGCACGTCAAGGACGAGAGGTTATACAGCAAGCATTAAGGCTAAGCAACAAAGAAAAAGCAACTATTTTACAGGCTCTTGCACAAAACTATCAGAACGAACGTGTTTACCGCTACAATTTTTTTTACGATAATTGTACCACAAGAGCACGTGACATTCTACTTAATAACATAGTCTCAAAGGTTAATTACAAAATTAATTCTAACATAAATGCTTCTTACCGCACGATGATTCATCAATGGAATGGAGAGCATCGGTGGTCACGATTTGGAAACGATTTGTTGTTGGGCGTGAAAGCAGATTTAAAAACCGACTATGCACAGCAACAGTTCTTACCCGATACCTTACGGAAAGATTTTGAACAAGCTACAATAGTTGACAGTGCAGGCGCAGTGCGTCCATTAGTATCTTCAACCACCATTATATTAAAAGCCAACGCAGAAAACGTTACCAATGACAAGGATATATGGGACAGCATCACTCCCATTATATTATGGAGTGGTGTTTTTGTTTTGGTATTAATGTTAGAAATACTTGAGTATCGCAGACGGAAAACGTTTTGGTTACTTGATGTTACTCTCCTTACGTTAAGTGGTTTTGCAGGACTTATACTGTTGGCTATGGTTTTCTCACAACATCCAACCGTAAGCATCAACTTGCAAATTTTACTATTTAACCCACTATCTATTATCTTCGTATACTCTGTTATAAATCGAGAGGAGAAAAGAGATTTTCATTGGTATTGGAATTTATTAGCAGCTTGCATTATACTATTCTTTGTAGGCAATGTTATTCAATGCTATGCAGAAGGCATGAATATTTTGGCATTGGTTTTGCTTAGCAGATGTATGATGAACCGTTATTTGTTTAAGAAACCATAGTTTCATGAGGTATCTTGCTCTCCTTATAGCAGCAATTACATCTGTTGAGGTGCAAGCCTTTCAGTATGTACCGCGCCTGATCGTCAATATTACAATTGATCAGTTGCGAACTGATTATATGGAGGCTTTCTATGGCTTTTATGCGGAGCGAGGTTTTAAACGCTTAATGAAAGATGGTCGCTATTACGACCACGTTTCATACCCCTTTAAACCTGTTGATCGTTCGTCGGCAACGGCAACGCTTGCAACCGGAGCATCTCCCTTTTATAATGGTATTGTAGGCAATTCTTGGCTAAATCGGGAGACGTTACAACCGATTTTGTCGACAGATGACGAAAAACACAAGGATTCACCAGCCCGATTAAAGACCTCAACTCTTTCGGACGAATTAAAGGTTGCAACAGCAGGAAAAGCATTTGTATATTCTTTTGCTGCACACAAAGATGCAGCAATATTACTTGCTGGCCATGCTGCTGATGGTGCTTTCTGGATTGAAGGGAAGCAGTGGACTGGCTCTGATTATTATCGTTCTACGCCCGAAAAATGGATAAAAGAATATAACAAGCAGACAGGAAAGAACAAAACACGAAACGTTAATTCAGAAATTAACGACGATGTAGTTGATATTAGCTTACAGGCTATTGAAAAAAATGCCATCGGTCAGGATGACATTCCAGACCTAATGTATGTCACACTATCTGCCACAACGACAGACAAAAAAACTGTTCAATACAGATTTAATGATATACAAGATACATATAAAAATCTTGATACAACGCTTGGCAAACTAATAGACGGCGTTGAGAAACGGGTTGGTGCAGAGCGAGTGCTTTTTGTTGTGACGTCAACGGGTTACTATGACGAAAAAAATATTGACCTTAATCAATTCCGCATTCCCACAGGTACATTCTATATCAATCGCACCGCCAGCCTACTCAACATGTATTTGAGCGCTATTTATGGAAGCGGTAGATACGTAAGCCAATGCTTTAATAACCAAATATATCTTAATCTTCAGCTTATTGAACAAAAGCGCATTTCGTTATCAGAACTTCTTAAGAAATGTCAGAGCTTTCTTTTTCAAAATGCAGGAGTCGCCGATGTTTATACCAGTGAGCGACTTTTATCAGGTAGCGAAGATGTTCAAAAGCTTAGAGCAGGCTTCAATCCTACAACAAGTGGCGATATTATAATTGAAGTTTCACCAGGTTGGAAACTTTTAAATGAGTACACACAACAAAGCTATACGAACCGAATAGGTGATATTGCGTTTCCAGTTATCTTTTTAGGAAACAATATTGCACATGAACATATATCTTTACCCGTCACAGCCGATAGGGTTACTCCAACTCTTGCAAGAGCCATTCGCATACGTGCACCTAACGCATGCGCTTCTACTCCGTTATTTTAAAATAAGCATTACTTATGCTTCTACATTTAGTCGCTTTATAGCAAGAAAGTAATTGAAGTATGCAGATTTATGATTTATTTTAGTAAATTTGCACATTTAGAAAATAAATAAAAACAAATATATGAATTTCAACAAATTCTTGAAGGCCATGTTCGGTGATAAATCAAGCCGCGACATGAAACTCATACAACCACTTGTCGATAAAGTCAAGGAAGTTTATCCAGAGATTAGCAAGTTAAGCAATGATGAATTGTGCGCCAAAACAAAGGAAATACAGAAGTATGTTCAAGATTCTGCTATCCCCTTTCAGGAGAAAATAACTGAACTTAAAGCTCAAATTGAAGAAACTCCTATTGACGAGCGCGAACCCATCTTTGATGAAATAGATAAGTTGGACAAAGAAATGCTTGAGGCTCTTGAAAAGGCATTAAACGAAATTATGCCTACAGCTTACAGCATTGTAAAAGATACCGCACGTCGTTTCTCGGAGAATGAGGATACAATTGTTACGGCAACCGAATTCGATAAAGAATTGGCAGCAGATCCGAAAAACGACTTTATCACTATTGATGGCGACAAAGCCATCTACCATAACTCATGGACAGCAGGAGGAAATCTTGTTAAATGGGAAATGGTTCACTACGATGTTCAGATCTTTGGAGGTATAGCTCTCCATCAGGGAAAGATTGCAGAGATGGCAACTGGTGAAGGAAAGACACTTGTTGCTACATTACCTGTATTCTTGAATGCGTTGACAGGAAACGGTGTTCACATGGTTACCGTTAACGATTATCTTGCAAAGCGTGACTCGGAATGGATGGGACCTCTTTACGAATTTCATGGACTTTCGGTTGATTGTATTGATAAACATCAGCCTAATTCGCCAGAACGACGTAAAGCTTATCGTGCAGACATTACCTTTGGTACCAATAACGAGTTTGGCTTTGACTACTTAAGAGATAACATGGCGCTCTCTCCGAGCGACCTTGTACAGCGCCGTCATAACTTCGCTATTGTGGACGAGGTCGACTCTGTGCTTATAGACGATGCACGAACACCTCTTATTATATCAGGTCCTGTACCTAAAGGTGAGAACCAGATGTTTGAAGAATATCAGCCTCTTGTAGAGCGTTTATATGAAGTACAACGCAAACAGGCAACCGAACTTTTAGCAGACGCACGCCAAAAAATATCTGAAGCACAGGCAAAAAATGACCAATCACTCTTAGAAGAGGGCTTCCTTTGTCTATTCCGCTCATATAAAGCGCTACCCAAAAATAAAGCACTGATTAAATATCTTTCTGAAGAGGGAATCAAAAGTGGCTTACAAAAGACAGAAGAAATTTACATGGAGAACAACAATCGCCGCATGCCCGAGGCTGTTGCACCATTGTTCTTTGTTGTAGATGAGAAATTAAATAGCGTTGATTTAACCGACAAGGGAACTGATTGGCTTTCAAATCAGGTACAAGATAAGAACTTATTTGTCCTTCCTGACATTGCCGCTCAGCTTTCTTCGCTTGAAAACGAGACAACCCTTAGCGACCAAGAGCGTCTTAATAAGAAAGACGACATGCTCAATCACTATGCTCTTCAAAGCGACCGTGTGCACACATTGCAACAGCTTTTAAAAGCATACACCATGTTCAATAAAGACGATGAATACGTCGTTATGGACGGAGAGGTGAAGATTGTGGACGAGCAGACTGGCCGTATTATGGAGGGGCGCCGATGGAGCGATGGCTTACATCAGGCAATTGAAGCCAAAGAGCACGTAAAAGTTGAGGCTGCAACTCAAACTTTTGCTACAATTACATTGCAGAATTACTTCAGAATGTATCATAAGCTTGCAGGTATGACTGGTACGGCAAGCACAGAAGCGGGAGAGCTTTGGGATATCTACAAACTTGATGTAGTAGAGATTCCAACTAACAAACCTATTCTTCGTAACGACATGAACGACCGTGTTTATAAGACAGCACGCGAAAAATATGCAGCGGTTATTGAAGAAGTTGAGGAAATGCGCGTAAGCGGCCGTCCATGTCTTGTAGGTACAACCTCTGTTGTTATTAGTGAGTTAATTTCGAAAATGCTCAATATGCGCAAGATTCCACATCAGGTTCTTAATGCGAAACTTCACCAAAAGGAGGCAATGATTGTTGCTGAGGCAGGAAAGAGTACGCGTGGAATGGTTTACCTTACTTCAGATGATAGAGCATTTACCGACAAAACTTCTGCTCTTAGACATCAGAACAGGCTCATTGAAGCTGCAAACGAAGGCAAGAAAGGCGCTGATACTAATCTTGCAGGACAAAATGCAGAAACTCTCCTTCGTAATGAAGACCGACTTCTGGGTGCTGTTACCATTGCTACCAATATGGCTGGTCGTGGTACCGATATTAAATTAAGCCAAGAAGTTAAAGATGCTGGCGGTTTGGCAATCATTGGCACAACCCGTCACGAAAGCCGCCGCGTAGACCGTCAGTTGCGTGGTCGCGCAGGCCGTCAAGGCGACCCTGGCTCATCCGTTTTCTATGTTTCACTTGAAGATGAGCTTATGCGCAAGTTCGGATCTGAGCGTATTGCAAAGATCATGGACCGCTTAGGCTTCGAAGATGGCGAGCGAATCGAAAGTCCAATGATTTCAAAGAGCATTGAACGTGCACAGAAAAAGGTTGAAGAAAACCACTTTGGCGTTCGAAAGAATTTGCTGGAATATGATGACGTTATGAACAAACAGCGTACCGTTATCTATGATAAGCGTCGCCATGCCCTTATGGGAGAACGTCTTGGTATGGACATTTCGAATATCATTTGGGACCGTGTCGTCAATATTATTGAGAATAACGATTTCAAAGATGCGAAAGAAAAATTCTTTGAAATTCTTGCTATGGAGATTCCTTTCACAGCTGAAGAGTTTGAAAGTACAAACAAACTTGACCTCGAAGAGCGTGCTTTCCAAGAAGCAATGGCCACTTTTAAGCGTAAGACAGAGCGCATACAAAGCGACTCTTACCCCGTTATCAAGGAGGTTTATGAAAACCAAGGCGATCAATATCAATACATTCTCATTCCTATTACAGATGGAAGAAATGTTATTCAACTGCGCGTAAATCTCAAAGAGGCTTACGAAACAGAATCGAAGAACATCGTCAAAGAGTTTGAGAAATTTGTGATGTTGCATATTCTTGACGACGATTGGAAAGAGAATTTACGTCAGCTTGACGAGCTTCGTCATAGCGTACAGAATGCTTCTTATGAGCAAAAGGATCCGCTTTTGGTATTTAAACTCGAGAGCGCTAAGCTGTGGGATAGCATGATTGACGATATGAACAATCGTATTTCTAGCTTCTTAATGCGCGGCCAACTTCCTGTTCAAGAGCAACAAGAGGTAAGAGAGGCCGCTCCTGAACAGCGTCAACAGCGCTATACTGAGCAAAAAGCCGATTTCAACAATGCCGAAGAGGCTCAGCGCGAAGCAGCTAATCAGGATACTCGAAGCGAGCAAGTACAAAGACATCAACCTATTATTCGCGACAAAATGCCAAGACCAAACGATCCGTGTCCATGCGGAAGTGGCAAGAAATTCAAAAATTGTCACGGACAAGGCATACGTTAAAACTTAGCTAAATAGGCTATATTTTATGACAGAAGAGGCTATGAAAACTACGAAAGTAGCTTCCATAGTCTCTCTTCTTTTTAAACAAGATTCCATAAATGCAAATCAACCTTCATCAACTTTGCAAGAAATTCGGCAATAAAACAGCCGTAGACATTTCTGATTTTACAATTAATAATGGCGACATTATTGGTTTAGTGGGTAATAATGGAGCTGGAAAAACCACCCTATTCCGACTGATACTCGACTTACTTAAAGCTGATTCAGGCATAGTAACCATGGTAACTGCCGATGGCCAAAACAGCATTAATCCTGCTCAATCAGAAGAATGGAAACTAATTAGCGGAGCATACATTGACGAAGGCTTCCTTATTGATTTTCTTACGCCTGAAGAATATTTCGACTTCACTGCAAGAATTAATGGTCTTCCCGCTATTGATTGGGAAGATATTGACAATAGTATCATGGCGCCATTTATCCCATTTACAAATGGCGAAATTTTTAATCAGAAGAAACTAATTAGAGATTTCAGTGCTGGAAATAAACAAAAAATAGGAATTATCTCAGCACTATTTACCAAACCTGAGCTTGTGATTCTTGATGAACCCTTTAATTTCCTCGACCCAACAGGTCAAAACACATTAAAGCAAATCATCAGTCAGTATGCTCAATCTACAGGTGCAACAGTTCTCATTAGCAGCCACAACCTGCAACATACTACCGATATTAGCACCCGAATTGCATTGCTTGAGCACGGCCGCATTATTGAAGACCTACCCAATATCAACGGCAGCGCCAACCAAGCTTTAGAAGAATACTTCAAGGTATAGGCGCAACCTGCCCAAAGACTATCCGTTAAGCTATCAAAATTATATTGAGAACAGCCACCGAAGGGCGGCAAAAAGAAATCTTAGAAACGTATTTTTCAAGCCACCTGACTGTTTAAATCCACGCAAAATTCCTTATAAATGTTTAGTATAAGGAGAAATAAATTAGGGATTGTATCAAAGTGAAGAAACACACAACTGGTGTGTAAGTTAGTTCTTTTATCTTACAAACGGACCTGTCGTCCATAAGCAGCGAAACTAACTTTCAGCCTTGATACAATCCCTAAATAGAAAATTTAAATCAACTTATTCGCTAACAGGGCGAACGGCAAAACCATATGTGCGTAAATTTACGTGTAGTGGCGAAACACCCGTAACACTAAAGCCCATACAGCAACCATTGTTATAATCTTGCGGATCAGCTGACCAGTAATCACCAAACTCGTTGAATTTGCTGATATTTCCATTAGTAGCCTCTCTAAAACCTGATGCAGGGAAATATATTGTAGCATTCTTATTGCGATTTGTCCAGAAAATATGGCCCGACTGAGCGTTATATGTTGCCGTATTATTAGTTCCATTTACATTCATCGAACCCTTACTTTTTCCATCAGAGGTAAAGGCTGAAAATGCACCATTTGTAGGCACACTGAACCCTACAGGACATGGATCATAAATGGTCTTAACAACAGGAATATCGTTCATTTCATCCATATCCCCTCTTCGCACATTATTTGCCGACCACAAATTATAGAAATAATGATACTTGGTTAAGCCGTCATTGGGATCAAGCGTACCATTAGGACGAAGTACTGTAGTATAATATTTCCCAGGGAATTGGAGTTTATTGGCCATATGAATCTGGTTACCTCCGTTTTTAATAATTGAACCTTGACCAAGCGCATCTGAACCTGGGAAGGCCTCTTTACGTCCCCACTGGTATAAGGTTGTTGTACCATTTCGCTCAACATCAGCCGCATTCTGCGTGATAACAAATACTGATGAAGCCTTTGTACCGCCATTAGCAACAGTTTGTTCAACCTTAACCTTCACACTACGTGGTGTAGAATAAGGTGTGCCTCTCCATTTTGTGGGTTTCCAACCTAAGGCTTCGGTCGTAAAGTTATAAATGGAACCCTTGATATTAGTAACCGGAATTGGCGTTAGCGCACTCTTAGGAGCAAACCACAAATGCCATGACCACACTACAGTATTACCCTTTTTAACCGCAATCATTGCGTTACCACTCTTGATATCTGCCTTTGTTACTTCAAACTTAACATAGGCATTGTTACTTCCGTCACGGTAAATAGGATTTGACGCAAACTTAACAAGATTAGCTTCGTCAGCCCATACTACCTCTGCTCCATTTACACCATTATTAATGCCACCTTTTGTTTTCTCTATCCAAGGATTATCAATTTCTTGTCCACTATGATCAAGAAAAGTATGAAGAATAACGTCTGTTACTTTGGGTGGATAACCAAAATAAAGCCTTGTTGCTGGCGCAGATGTTTTATAAGAATTCACATTATTTGCGCCGTTTTTGATAGCATTGCCATAAACCAGCGGAATCATGTAATGACCTGGAGCTGATATTACATAACAGTTAGCGG
Organism: Prevotella sp.; assembly: GCA_013333285.2. Taxonomy (GTDB): domain Bacteria; phylum Bacteroidota; class Bacteroidia; order Bacteroidales; family Bacteroidaceae; genus Prevotella. The sequence continues at coordinate 6,097 of JABCPF020000024.1, read as the reverse complement.
TGTTTTGAGCTGTCAGTTCACCTGTATTATTTGATAAGTTATAAGGTTTTGCTGCTGTACCTAAAGCAGGAGCGTCCTGAAGTTCTTTATTACGTTTTACAACCAAATCGACCACATCGCTACTCAGCTTCGCAGTACCCTCTTCAGCAGCTGTGCCACCAGTACCCGACTCCTTGCTCAAACTTTTCAGCCATTCTGGTTTCTCAGCCATTGTATAATTACCATCATCATTAGCATCATAACCTACAACCTTCCACGAAACGGGCATCGTTGCGCTACCAACCTTACGATAACTTATAATACCATATTTACCTGTCTCGGTTATATTATATTCAACAGCCGATGGGCTAACACAATCAATTTTATATTCCCAGTTCGAGTTTTTCTGACTTAACTTATACGTACGTGTTGTGCCTTCTTTCCATTCGCCAGTAAGTGGCACCGTAATTCTCGAATTATCAGTAAACAAAACCTCTATCGATACCGTATTAGTACCCAGCGTCTGCGGAATCATATAGAAAGTATAGTTATCATCTATTTGGGTAATATCGCTTACATTGGCATACTTTCTGTTACCAATCTGAATATCTCTAATAATACTATTCGGATATTCTGTTGTGCTATAATTCAGTTCACCAAGCGTTACATCACCACGATTTTTTAAGCTGCCATTAATCCATGAGCCTTTACCTCTATACTGATCCGAAAGCTCATACTTGCCACTTAAAAATGCATTCTTAATCGTAATTTGTTTAATGTTTTTATTAAACGACAGATTGGGTCCCACAGCAAATCGAATAGCCGTCAGCGCATGACGGAAAGAAAGATTTGTTTTAGGCGCTCTGAAACGGGTAGAATATTGCACATTGCCCGAACAAGCCGTCATAAGGTCAACCTGTTTCCTCACGTCCTTATCAACCGTAAACTCAACATTAGGCTTTCCTGATGCTGTTGGTAGATTAATTTTAATCTTATCTCTATGAGCGTTAACATCTGGAGAAACCGCAAAAAAGCGACCATGGGGCTTTAGCCATGACCAACGAGTAGTATTATAAAGCTCACCAGTTTTCTTCGTTTTCGCATCATTAAACCACGACTCATTGAGATTTGACGCATTCGTTCCACGAACACCTGTTGAAGAAAAATCACTTAATGTATTTAAATTTATAATGTTTGCGCGCGTACCTGCATCAACTTTAACCGGGTTTACACCTTCAATGGTCGACTCGATTAAGCATACATCAAGATTCTCATCACTCTGAGCCTCTAACTTTCGGTCTGCAAAATCCTTATCCAATAAACCACTTGTGATTGTTCCACGCGTTATTCCACTACCACTACTCAACGCATCAGTCTGTACATCAGTTACTTCGAACTTAACAATACCTTCTTTATCACCACTATCTGCATTAGCTTCTATATCGTCATTAGCACACGAAACAGCTGACAATACTACACCACCAACAAACAATGCTGACAGCGTACGATAGAGAAACACGTTCTTCTTTATTGATTTTTTAGTTGTCATGATTCTTTGAACATAAAATATCAAACTCCATCTTAATAAAGATGGGGATTTCAAAGATAGAATAAAGTGTAATTTGTTTATGTTTTTCCTCTGAATTTCAAAACAATTACACGTTGTTATCCTAAGATAATTTCAATCTTTTTATCCTGAATTTATAATTTTTGCAAAGTTAAAATATTTTTTGCAGACTACATTCTCTCTTCTTTAAATTTAACATTTTAGAGTGACTTTATACGAGTCTAAATATAAGATTATTAAACGCATATTTGCAGATAATACCATTTACTTCATAGCATTTATCCTACTCGCTGCAACGTTTCTTTTATAATATATTTATAAAAATGATTTACTGATTGTTATACGGCAGCCGTCATACAATATGTACGGCGGTCGTCATACGCGTTTTACTACGGCCGTCGCACTACCTGTATCACGGCCGCAGTACGATAACCATTACGATATAATCAATTATGTGTTAAATACATTTAAAAACAGCATTTAAACACATTGGTTTATCCGCTACATCACTGATTTTAAGTAACTTTGCACCTGATTTCCGAAGGCATGGACAATCATGCCCGAATAATTCATATAAAGTCTCACTTTATTAACATTTTAACAATTTAAATTATTTATGTCAAATTTCAACGACATCAAAAACATTCAACCATTATCAGACTTCAATTGGGAAGAGTTTGAGAATGGAACCAGCACTGGTGCAAGCAAAGAAGACCTTGAAAAGGCCTATGATGAAACTCTCAACAAAATTCAGGAGCATGAAGTAGTTGAGGGAACAGTAATCTCTGTTGACAAGAAAGAGGTTGTTGTTAACATTGGTTACAAGAGCGACGGTATTATCCCCGCTTCAGAATTCCGCTACAATCCCGAATTAAAAGTAGGTGATAAGGTAGAGGTTTATGTTGAAGATCAGGAAGATAAGAAGGGTCAGCTTGTTCTCTCTCATAAGAAAGCACGTCTTAGCAAGAGCTGGGAGCTTATCAACAAAGCGCTTGATAACGATGAAATTATTCAGGGTTATATCAAGTGTCGTACCAAAGGCGGTATGATTGTTGACGTATTTGGTATCGAGGCTTTCTTGCCAGGTAGCCAGATTGATGTCCATCCTATACGCGATTACGATGTATTCGTAGGCAAAACTATGGAGTTCAAGGTTGTGAAAATTAACCAAGAGTTCCGCAATGTTGTCGTTTCTCACAAGGCTCTCATTGAGGCTGAGTTGGAAGCACAGAAAAAAGAAATTATCTCTCACCTCGAAAAAGGTCAGGTTCTTGAAGGTACCGTTAAGAACATTACATCATACGGTGTATTCGTTGACCTCGGTGGTGTTGACGGACTTGTACATATCACCGACCTCTCTTGGGGCCGCGTAAGCGATCCTCATGAGGTTGTTGCTCTGGATCAAAAGATAAATGTTGTAATCCTCGACTTTGATGAGGAAAAGAAGCGCATCGCTCTCGGTGTTAAACAGCTTACTCCTCACCCATGGGATTCACTGGACGCAGAACTTAAAGTTGGCGACCACGTTAAAGGTAAGGTCGTTGTCATTGCTGATTATGGTGCATTTGTTGAAATCCAGCCAGGCGTTGAAGGACTTATTCACGTTTCAGAGATGTCATGGAGCCAGCACCTTCGTTCAGCTCAGGAGTTCTTACACGTAGGCGATGAGGTTGAAGCTGTAATCCTTACACTTGATCGTCAGGAGCGCAAGATGAGCTTGGGTATCAAGCAACTGAAAGAAGACCCATGGGAATCAATCGAACAGAAATATCCTGTAGGCAGCAAACACACTGCGAAAGTTCGCAACTTCACAAACTTTGGTATCTTCGTTGAACTCGAAGAAGGCGTAGATGGTCTGATCCATATTTCAGATCTATCTTGGACTAAGAAAGTTAAGCATCCTTCAGAGTTCACTACAGTAGGTGCGGAAATTGAAGTTGTTGTTCTTGAAATCGACAAGGAGAACCGTCGCTTAAGCCTTGGTCACAAGCAGCTTGAGGAAAATCCATGGGATAAGTACGAAGAACTTTACGTTCCAGGAAGCGTACATCAGGGAACAATTACAGAAATGATGGATAAGGGTGCAGTTATTACACTCGACGAAGGCGGCGAAGGCTTCGCAACTCCTAAGCATCTTACTAAGGAAGATGGCTCACAAGCAAAGCAGGGTGAGTCGCTTTCTTTCAAGGTTATTGAGTTTAACAAGGAGACCCGTCGTATTATTCTCTCTCACTCTCGTACGTTCGAGGAGGGTAAAGAGGACGTTAAGCCACGCCATAACAACAATACAGCTCGCAAGCAAGCTGAAGCACCAGCTATCAACAATGTTGTAGCAGGTACCTCACTTGGTGACTTGGATGTATTGGCTAAACTGAAAGCAGATATGGAAAAGGATAAGTAAATCGAATCCTTTTTAATATAAAGATTAATACTAAAATTAGCAAGAAGCTGTATCTTCACTGTAAGATACAGCTTCTTTTTATTTTCAGAATACATCATAATTCTATTCATACAGAATCTACTTATTTCGCTATCAGAATAGGATTAATGACTATTTAAGCAGATTTTATTTATTAAACACTTGTTCTCTATTAATTATAAAGGCATATCATGCTTGTTATATTGATACACCTTATTTATTATATATAATAGAGAAATCATATATAATAATGCAGTATTAGCACTATATAATAAGGTGAAAATGTAGCGTAAATAAATGTTAATACATTAATTTCTTATCCCTAAACATTGCCCTTTTAATATTATTTCATTACCTTTGCATCACTTTAATTATAGCAGTTTCCGTTCTGGAAACAGTTTTTTATTTCAAATAAACTTATTATACAATACATGTATAGCAAAGAAGAACTATTATCTAAAAGCGTAACAGACCTTGTAGATATTGCTAACGAACTGGGATTAGATTCAACCCGCTATGCGTCACAAGATGATGCCGTTTATGCTATTCTCGATAGGCAAGCAGAAGTAGAAGGTTCTAAGAACCCGCTTACATCATCGAAACATAAACGAACAAGAATTGTGAGAAAAGATACTGACCACGTTTATTCTGTAAAAGGGAAATCAGGAGAGAATCTTGATTCAGCTATCAACAAACAACCAGCCGAACAAAGCTTATTTAAAACTCCAGTACCAGCAGCATCTGCTGATGATAAAGATATGAATTCAAATCAAAATAATTCCCTCAATATTAACGAAACTTCACCTGAGGCCATCGAAAAGAAGATTGAAGAGCTGCGTATGCAACTTGAGCAACTTCCTAAACATCGTGGCCCCAGAACCAAACAGGAGAAGGAATTGCAGGCTGAAATAGACCAACTTACCGCCAAACTTTCTGACATTACAGAAAGCGAGCCACAAGCTGCGCCTACAAATAATGAGGAAGAAAGCACTGAAAAGAATGAGGATTCTGGCGAGAAGAGCATGGAAGACAATCATGAAGCTCTGGCAACTGAGGCACCAGCACGTCCTGCTAAGTCAGCCAAAGCTCCTCGTATACCCGATGAAGAACTCATTGCCAAGCTGCAAGCTAAGATAAAAGCCCACAATGAGGCCATCAACAAACAGCGCGAAGTTATTGCCGATGGCGTATGGGAAGGCGCCCCTGGCGACGGCACCGACTTTATTACTGTGCTGGATATTCCAATCGAAGACCAAGGAGCAGTTCCTAATTACGACATGTTCGATAATCCTACCATGCCTGCTTACGGTCGCGCACCGATGAATGACTATCCCGATTCGCCAATGGACATGCCTGGGAATATGGCTAAAGAGTTCGACTTCTCGGATATTATTTCGGCTAATGGCGTCCTTGAGATCATGCCTGACGGCTATGGTTTCCTCCGCTCAAGCGACTATAACTATCTTTCTTCGCCCGATGACATCTACGTTGCAGCCAACCAAATTAAGCGCTACGGCCTTAAAACTGGTGACGTTGTGCAGTGTCACGTGCGTCCTCCACATGAAGGCGAGAAATACTTTCCACTTACAGGAATTGACAAAATAAACGGACGAACACCGTCAGAAGTTCGTGACCGCGTTCCGTTTGAGAACCTCACACCTCTTTTCCCTGACGAAAAGTTCACCCTTTGCGGTGAACCACGTACAACCAACCTTTCAACACGAATTGTTGATTTGTTCTCTCCTATCGGAAAAGGACAGCGCGCACTCATAGTAGCTCAGCCCAAAACGGGTAAAACTATCTTGATGAAGAACATTGCAAATGCCATAGCTGCCAATCACCCCGAAGCCTATTTGATGATGCTTCTCATCGACGAGCGTCCTGAAGAAGTCACTGATATGGCAAGAACGGTGAATGCAGAGGTGATTGCTTCAACCTTTGACGAGCCAGCAGAACGTCATGTTAAGATTGCGGGTATTGTGCTTGAGAAGGCTAAACGCATGGTAGAGTGCGGACATGATGTGGTTATTTTCCTCGATTCTATTACACGTTTGGCTCGCGCTTACAACACAGTGAGCCCTGCATCAGGCAAGGTTCTTACGGGTGGTGTTGACGCAAACGCTCTTCAAAAG
>JABCPF020000023.1 GCA_013333285.2 Prevotella sp. | reverse complement strand
GTATTTTTATGGTGTTGCCTTTCTTAATAGCTTGTAACGAGAATCATAGTTTCTCACTTGATGAGAGCCGGCAACTTTTGATAGTACATAACTTTTTACGCTTTAAAACGACTTATTTAACGCTTTAAAACGACTTATTTAACGCTTTAAAACGACTAAATTAGTGCTTTATAATAACTAATTTAGTGCTTTAGAACGGCATTCCCACTGCAAAATGGAAGGTAAAATCGCGTGAGAATTTAGGCTTAAAGATGGGATAATGCAAATGATTGCTGTCGTAAGCAGGGTCTACAGCTTTCATTCCCATGTCGAAACGTAGTATAAAATAATCAAAATTCAAACGGAGTCCTAAGCCATAAGCAACTGCAATTTGCTTATAGAATTCTTTTAATTTAAACTGTCCGCCAGGCTGGTTTGTATAATTTCGAAGTGTCCATATATTGCCTGCATCTATAAATACCGCACCGTTAAGCTTCCAAAACAGATAAGTTCGGTATTCCGCATTGAGGTCAAGCTTCATATCTCCCGTTTGATTGATAAAGTCGATACGTCCATCTGTCCCTCTGAATTTTCCAGGACCAAGTTGTCTTACGCTCCATCCTCTAACACTATTAGCGCCACCTGAGAAATATCTTTTTTCGAAAGGTAATACCGTACTGTTCCCATAGGGCCAAGCAATACCAAAGTCTCCGTGAAGCACGAGGGTGTTATGCCTATCAAATTGAAAAATATGCGTATAGTCAAAATCAAATTTTACATACTGCGCATAAGCTATATTAAATAAGGTATATTGCCCACTGGTGTTTCTTTTAAAGCGCGCAGCCGCTGCAAGACCATTTAATAAGTTACCTGCAGTTTCAATATTCGCCCTGAAAGCATTCACTCCATTATTATAAGTTACGCCGAATCCCATCTTCATAATGAAAAGGTCTTCATAGTTATAACGTAGAATAGCATTTCGATTGCTGACACTATCCAAGTAGTCATGTTTAAATGTCTCGCTTATCCAAGGCATATAAACATAATTCAAATCAAGCAAATCTAAACGATAACTTGTATGATGCTTTGGCTCAGACCATCGATATCGCCATGCGGTAGAAAAGACTCGACGATGGAATTCCGGCCTATTTTGCAAGTCCCAAGAAACAGAAAGTTCTGATGAAGCGCTACTTTTGCGTCTAAAATTTTTCGATAAGAACGGGGCTATAAAGCGCGGAAATTGAAGCTTTCCTTCTACACTATATTCCTCAAAGTCTTTATCTTTATAACCCTCCAAGCCTGTTATGGCTTCGAAAGCCCCCCTAAGCTCTATACTAAACACTTCTGACCCGTGAAAAAGATTTCTATTTTCAAAGGTCAAAGAAGCAGCAGCACCCAAATCTCCTGCCGTATTCGTACCTTCAGGCTGAAAGGAAATCGTCGAGGGTTTGTTGGTACTTAGCTGGATATCACAGTCTAAGAGCGTTGTATCACGTGCTTCACGAAAGCTGATATTGGTATATTTCACCGCTTGCATCTTCGCAAAGTTGCTGTAAGTGCGTTGCAATTGTGAAGAATTAAAATAATGGCCGCTACGTATTGCTGTACTTTTCTCCAAAACACTACGTCTTAACTTAAAGCGCCCATCAGTATTAGTGTCACCTAAATAGTTAACACTTCGCACTGTATAACGAGGGTGAAGCGTAACAGGTGCGTTATCATTTGCTTTATATTTCAACAAATGCAAAACAACATTTACCCCTCTATCATTGTAGGCTGAATCGACAGAGTATTGAATAAAGTCTTTATGGAAACGATAATAACCCGAATCTAACAGTATTTCTGTGATACGTTTGCGTTCTTCATCAAGCTGCGAGACTGTCATTTTATCGCCAGATTTCAAGCCGAAAAGTTTGCTATTCTTCTGTTTTGATGATGTTTGCAAATAGTTTTTTAAGACATTTGCAATCACCGAATCTTGAATGTCGTATTGAATATCTCTAATAAAATAAGGCTCTCCGGGGTATAAAGTATAAATTGCAGCGATTTTTTTCCACGCTTTTTTGTCTTTAACTTGACATCTGCGTGCATATATCCCATATTCTGTAAAGCCTGACGCAAGGTAAGTATCGATTGTTGCGCTTGCAAACTATCAAATATAACAGGCTTCTCTCCTATGTTTCTCAGCGTTCTATTAATCCATTTTGTACTATCAAGTCCTGATAAAGCATAGGTCCCCATTGGTATTTTAAACAACGAAAACCACTTAGAATTAGCCTTTTGACGAATATAAGGCTCCAGCGTTGAAACATCAACCGTTTTATCGTCCGACTTTATCTTCACACTTTCCAACAGATAATGTGAGTCGGGTACAAACTTAGTACTGCTACAACTAAACAGTATGCAAACAAAAAATGCAAGAAAAAAAATATATTTGATTTTCAAACCGTCTAACCTTTTTGTCGGGCAAAGATAGTGCTTTTTACCCACAGATTACACAGATTAACACAGATTTTTCGTACTTATCGAAGTTTAATATATATCTTTGCAATATGATTAGCAAGGCAAAACTAAAATACGTTCGTTCGCTTGCGCAAAAAAAACATCGCCTGCAGGAGCAGGTCTTTGTTGCAGAAGGGCCTAAAATAGTGAACGATATCATGGAAGATATCCGTCCTCGCATGATTATCGCTACATCAGAATGGCTAAAAAATAACACCTATAAGTTTGATTCGGCTACTGATATCATTGAAGTGACCGATGAAGAACTCACAAAAGTGTCATTCCTTCAGCACCCACAGATGGTATTTGCTGTATTTCCTCTACCCGAGAAAGAGAACGAAACGCAGCTTCAAGAGAGAGCTTTCGATATGATAGAACGTCAGCTTTGCCTTGCACTTGACGGCATACAAGACCCTGGTAATTTAGGAACTATCATTAGAATAGCTGACTGGTTTGGCATCGAACATATATTTTGCTCGCATGAAACCGTTGATGCCTATAGTCCAAAAGTAATACAGGCCACTATGGGAAGCATTAATCGTGTAAAAATTCACTATGTAAACCTATCAACACTTTTGGCTCAGCTACCTTCCGAATATCCAGTATATGGAACATTGCTCGATGGAAAAGACATATATCAACAGCCATTAACCCATAACGGACTGATTATTATGGGTAATGAAGGCAATGGCATTTCGCAAGAAATACGAAGTAAGATTAACCGAAAACTGTTTATACCCAACTTTCCTGAGGGCCGAAAGACAACCGACAGCCTTAATGTTGCCATTGCCACAGCGGTTACATGTGCTGAATTTAGGCGTCAATCTCTCAGAATAAATCGCTAATTATTAAGCGAAATAAAAACATATCAATAGATTGTTTATTACGAATATGGAATCAGATCTTTATCAAATCAGAAGTTTAGGAGGTTGTACTAAGGCAGCCTATGAGCTTTTTGTTTCAAATATTGCAACCATTTTAAAGCAAACTTGGCTACCAGCTTTGCTTGTCGCTATTGCGACCACAGCTTCTCTTTACATGCTAATTTTCATGGGAGCAGAAAGTTTTGCATCTCCTAATCTGCAGGCTTTTATCATTAAACTTGCAATTTTCCTGATTACATTCTTATGTTCTGTAGCTTTCTTTTCATGGCATAATGGTATTATTTTATCGCTAATTACGGGACAGGATAGGAAGCAAAGCATCATGCGTGTTGCACGCATCAACACTATTTATGTGGCTATGGGTATATTGTTTACCCTTGTAATAGGTGCTATTTTCGTGTTTTTCTTGCAACAATCAGTGCCTGCCCAAGCTTTAAAACCCACAGAAACAACACCAATAGTAAATTATTTCACTACGCCAATATTGGCTACACTTGCCACTATTGTTGCCTTTGCTATTGCGACTATCCCCCTTCTCTACTCGTCAGTTAAGTATCTTATTGAGCCCCAACAGCCGTTAGTGAGCATTTTTACGCATGGATATCTTGCAGGATTAAAACGATGGGGCTTCCTGTTTTTGCTTTCATTTCTCTTAAATATTATCGTTATAATCGTCACTGCAATATGTTATCTACCCATTAATATATTGACTATGGCTTTATATATGAACCAACTAGGTACATTTATAGGTGATACAGATACACTTCCTACCCTATTTCCTGCTATATTTATCACTACAAGTATCTTGGTTCAATTCTTAATAGTTTATGTTGCTACTGTTGTAAGTATGGTTTTCTATTATGCCTACGGCAGCATAGAAGCACAAAAGAAATAGAAATCAATAAAAATAACACCATAGAATATAATAATAGGCAGCATATTATTTCAGTACATTATAAATAGAATTTGTTGAGAAACATATTCTCACCATAAAGATAAAGTTGTTAAAAATATGATATTTTACTTTTCAGGAACAGGCAATACGGCATGGGTGGCAGAAACAATTGCACAGTCGCTCAATGAGAAACTTGTCTTTATTCCTGAACATATTGACAAACCATATACCCTTAAGCTTGCTCCCCATGAGCCACTTGGATTCTGTTTCCCTGTTCATGGCTGGCGTCCTCCAATTGTAGTGCGTCTGTTTATACAAAGTCTTATAGTTGAGAGCACACCCGAATATGTGTATGCTGTTTGCACAGCGGGCGATACTATTGGAGAAACTGTTGACTACTTAAAACGTGATTTACAACAAGTTCATTTACATCTGAATGCGGCTTTCTCCTTAATTATGCCCGAATCGTATGTTGGATTGCCTTTTATGGACGTAGATAAGAAGGATAAAGAACGTGAGAAAAAACAAAAAGCTCTGCAAGATTTACAACAATATATCCGTATAATACAAGAACGCCAAGATAATATTTATAAGCTTCATATAGGGCGATGGCCACGAATAAACTCCAGAATAATAGGTGCTTATTTTGTTAATCAGCTTGTAACCGATAAGCCATTTCACGTTAAATCTGAACGTTGTGTCAAATGTGGTATTTGTGCAGACGTTTGCCCTATGAATGATATTACAGGTGGTTTAGGTTATGAACCTGTATGGAAACACAATAATAGTTGTGTAACATGCTTCAGTTGCTACCACCATTGCCCTCATCATGCCATTGAATTTGGTCGTCAAACTCAAAAGAAGGGGCAATATTTTTATAAGAAGAACAAGTTATAAATCAATATTTTACAAAATGAAAAGACATTTACTCATAGCCTTTTTTCTTACTCTTACCATGTCATCATGGGGGCAAGGCAAAGTTATTGACGTCTTTGGTCAGCAGGTTGACCCACCAGTATGGGGTACACCAGAGGCCGACAATATTGTACCACGTCGTCATGTTCACGACTATCATACTACTCGCTTTAAAGTAAGGGGTATTGGAACGCGGTTACCCCAATATCTTACACATAACGGAACTCCTCATATTTTAACCATTTTGGTTAATTATAAGGATTCTGCCATTACGGTAAACAATCCGAAAGAAGCTTTCAATCAGTTCTTTAATCATACTGGTTCTCTCCAAGACTTCGGTAATGGCAATTATAGAAACTACGGTAGTGTGAGCAAATACTTCAACGATGTAAGCAATGGCAAGTTTAAACCCGTATTTGATGTTTATGGCCCTGTAACCTTACCGCAGAACATGACTTATTATGGGGGCGTTAACGAAAATAGTGGTTTTGATGAAAATCCTGCAGCACTGGTAAGTGATGCTTTAGCACTTGTAAAAGATAGTATAAACAATGTCAGCATCTTTGATGGCAATAATGACGGCTATATCGATTGTGTTTACATTATTTATGCGGGTCCAGGTCAGAATTTTGGCGGAGGAGGTAACACCGTTTGGGCTAAAACCCACTACACCTCAGGTACTTTTAAAGGCCTTAATATTGGCTGGTACAGTATGGCTGGCGAAATAACGCCCAAACTGGTTAGCAATAGCAATAAACAATGGATGATTACAGGTGTGGGCACTACTTGCCATGAGCTCTCGCATGCTATGGGTCTTCCCGATAACTATCCCACCACATCATCGGCCTATCTCGACAATCAGGAGATGGAATATTGGGATTTAATGGACGGCGGCGAATATGTTTATAATGGTTATTGTCCTGCACCCTATACAGCTTGGGAGAAGAATCTCTTTGGCTGGGATATGAATATTCAGGAACTTACATCTGATAATACTTACAGCTTAAGCCGTACATCAGGTGAGGCACGCTCAGCATTAAAGATTACAAACCCTCAAGAGGAAAACGAATATTTCCTGTTAGAGAATATTCAACAGATAGGTTGGGGTTCAAAAATGCCAGCTAAAGGTCTGCTGGTATACCATGTCAATGAAAAGAATGTGAGCGCAATTCATATTGATACCCACTTAAACAATATCCCTGGACAGCCTGGAATGGCTGTAGTTCCTGCCGATGGTACACTTCTTTCAAGTTATATTCAAGCTAACAGAGCAAATTATACAGCAAGTTTAAAAGGCGATTTATTTGCTGGCTCTAATGCCATCAAAGAGCTAAATGATGCACAAGGCTTACCAAACTTTTTCTGGTATAACGGAACTAATCCTGTAATAGCTGCAGGTTCGTCATTACGCAAAGTAAATAAAGCGTTGAAAAATATTACGGAGAACAATGGTACTATTTCGTTTGATTTTATAAACGACTTTGCAACGGGCATACATACTATCAAGAACCCAAGCGCACGCACAAACGATGTATATTCAATTGACGGTCGTTACGTGGGCAAGAGCCTTCATCATTTGCCAAGCGGAATTTATATTTGCAATGGTAAGAAGATTGTAATTAAATAAATAGATTTTGAGTTATAGGCTTAAAGAGCCTAAATAACACATCATATAAAAGCGAGGATATCTGTTAAAAGGTATCCTCGTTTTACTTATATATTATTATAATTATTGGTTTAACTAACAACCATAACGCCTTTATTATAAAAAGAATATATTGTAAACATTCTGCCTTATCAATATATTGCTTCCTGTTCGGCAGCTATCATACAACGCGTATGGCGACCGTCATACACATTGTATGGCGGCCGTAGTACAACGTGTACCACGGCCGCCGTATCATCAGCTTTACATCATAAAGAGCAAAGCATTATAATATAAAGGGTTTATAAATGCCACTTATAATCTTTGGTAGCACGCTGTGGAGCCACAACCGTGCCACCACCCATTACTACTCCACCTTTCGCCATGCCTCGATATTGCATCCATCTATCTCTAATTTTACGTACATATCCTACCGTTTCCGTTCCGCGCATATAACCATATTTCACAATAGGGTCACGATAATAAGTAGGATCACTCAGCTTGAGTATATACTCAGCAACATCGTCCCAGCGGTAAGGGTTTCGGCCATTCTTTTTAGCAAGAGCCATGGCATCTCTGATATGGAAGTAGCCTCCATTATAACTGGCAAGCTGAAAAAAGATACGTTCAGCAAGAGGTACATCGCGATAGTGGCCGCCTAACTCTTGCATATAACGGGCAGAAGCCGCTATGTTCTGTTCTGGATTAAACATTTCAGAGCGCGGCAACCCCAAATGATCAGCTGTTTTAGGCATAATTTGCATAAGTCCACAAGCACCAGCCCACGACTTTGCATTAGGATCGAAACACGACTCCTGATAGCATTGTGCAGCCATAAGACGCCAATCTATTCGCGCCAAAGGAGCATACATTTGGAAATAACGGTCATAATGGGATATGATACCACCCGAACGGTCTAACATGGGCGAATAAACACGACGAGTAATGCTACGCGTTGACAGGAAAAAAGCTTCTTCTTTTTGTATGTTTTTAACCAATTGCGGATTAAACCATCGATTAAGTGAGTCGGCCAGTTCGGCATTATCGGCCATAACTGCCCACCCTTCCTTAGCCTGATTAGCTTTTACTTTAGTAAATAGTAAGCCTTTTATGGGCTTGTCTAACTGCAATACAGCAATATCGGCTTCGCCCTTACGTAGTTTCTGTTCAAGCTCTAACGTATCCTTACATACATCAACACGCAACGAGACGCCTAACTTTTGAGCAAACTTTTCGCACATTAAGTATTGCAAACCCATACCTTGTCCATGATAGTCATAATACGTATCTGGACCTGACAAAGTAAGCACTATCAGTTCGCCATTGCTGATAATATCGTCTAATCGGTAAGTTTTATCTGATGAAATAGAGTCTTCACTCATGGATGTACCCCACGGAGTAAATTGTTTTTTTTTCTGCTCGTTACACGAGAAGAACAATATTGTTAAAAGCAACAATATAGAAGTACAGAGTTTTGTTTTCATATCGTAAATACTGTACAAAAATACGAACTTTATTGCATTTATATATAAAATTAGCTATTTTTGCAATGAATAATATGAAAGTTACTATTCGAAACTATGATGAAACCATTACACGAATTAGTTCGCTCCAATGTGTGGAAGCTTGCAGCAATGAATAAAACTGCAAAAATGTCTGACAGACAGGATAATCAAATACTTCTCAATGCGAATGAGAACCCTTATAATAAACCGCTTAACCGCTATCCAGACCCATTGCAGCGTGAACTGAAAACAGAACTTTCACGAATTAAAAATATTGCTACGGAAAAAACGTTTATTGGTAATGGTACTCACGAAGCAATCGACTTATGTTTTCGTGTTTTCTGCACACCACAAAAAGATAACGTTGTAAGCATTGAGCCGACAAGCGGTGTGTATAAAGTATTCGCCGAATTGAATGATATAGAATATCGCTCTGTATTACTCAACGATAATTTTCAAATATCAGTAAATCAGTTACTATCAGCATGTGACAGTAATACAAAAATAATTTGGCTATGCTCACCCAACGATCCCACTGGGAATAACTTTGATGTGGAGCAGATAGAAGAAGTATTGCAACGCTTTGACGGCATAGTGGTTATAGATGAATCATATAGTGATTTCTCGACTGTTCCTGTTTTTCGTAAGCGTTTAGACGAATTCCCAAATATTATCGTTCTAAATAGTTTGAACAATGCGTGGGGATGTGCTGCTCTTAACATAGGAATGGCATTTGCTTCAGCACCGATTATCGATATTTTTAATCAAGTAAAATATCCATATAACATCTGTCAGCCTGTACAGGAAGCGGCATTGGAGCAGTTGAAAAATCGCATAGAGATTGAAAAACATGTAAGTATTTTACTCTTAGAACGCGACAAACTTTTAAGTGCTTTTGCAGAATTATCTTTCTGTGAGAAAGTATATCCGTCAGAATCTAACTTTATTCTTGTTAAGATGACGAATGCAGAGGACATTTATCACTATCTTATGGACAAAGGAATTATTGTAAGTGACAAGACAAACGTGACTCTATGTGACAACTGTTTACGAATAACAGTTGGAACGAAAAATGAAAACACGCTGTTGCTTAGTGCATTAAGACAATATTAAAAAAGAATTAGCTTGTGCGCTTTACGCGCTCTTGTAACTTCTCAAAGTAGTAAAACCAATAGGTTTTGCCATAGCTTTGGCGAAGCAAATACCTACGTTCGTCCTGTGTTTTCGACTTACGGATAATATCCATATAATCATCATAATCGACGTTCATAACGTCACTATGATATACAAACAATGGATGCTGACGCAAATGACGGTATAAAATAAGTGCCTCGCGATAATGTTTGGGTAGTGTTCCGTCAATATTATAGAAGCGTTTTATATTTTGTGCAAAGCGGTCAATATCACCATCAAGCAGGTATGCGCACAATAGCCAGTCGTGAGCAGCCTTTGTAGCAAAGTGCTTTTCATGTAGCTTTTGTAAGTATTGTTTAGGAGTCATCTTCTCTCTAAACACAACACCTAAATGCTTATAAAGCTTACCTTCAGGTGCCATCATCAGTTTTACAGTTGTCCCATTGGGCAACATGGCGTCTGAACTGCCAATAAGGGGATATTCAAATAAGCGTTCACCCAGCTGCCCTTGCTCTGAAAGAGTCCATATTCTCAACATAGTAAGACTGCTATCTGTATCTGAAGCATGTATGCCAACGGTAGTTGCATGTTGGAAATTATTTGATATGATATCGCTTTCTATCCGCATTCTGTAATGAAATGTTTTATCACTACTACCAATATTGCACACAATAATAATAAGGATTACCATTTGTGCCAAATTAATCCAAACAATACGAGAGAAAACACCCATGCTATTCAAAGGTCGTTCTATAGATTCAAGTTGTCTTATTATCCACAAAACAATACCATAACATAGCATTAATAGGGGGAAAAGCCATAGCCAATTTCCTAAATAACTTTCGCGATCAATATGAGGTGACACATCGGTTAAGATGGCCAAAAGCAGCAAAGAGGGAGCGTACGTGATTGCATGTGCACGTCGACGCAATTGAGTGCATGAGAAAACACCTAATTGTACTAACCACAACACGATTGTAATAAGAATCGAACCTATCGTTCTGTTATAATGTGTAGTACCACCTGACAACACGTGTTGGGTAACAGCTAAAATGTCTGCTTGATAAAAATATAGGTATACAAATGTAAAAGACAGAAAAAGAACAGCACATAAAATACGCATTATTAAAGTGTCGTCCTTATAAAAATTATCCATTGACAAGATCTCTGTTTATTTATTTCTTAACACAATTGCCGAACGAGCAGGAATATAAAGCTTTAACCAACCCTTCCCTACTTTCTCATAAAGCGGATCATAGTTCGTAAAGTGTTTAACATTATCATCTGCAAGCCCATTGCCACCAAAGTCTTTTGCGTCCGTATTCAGCACAACCTCATACTCTCCTGCTTCAACAAGGAAACCATAATCGGCAAATGACTTAGTAGGTGAAAAGTTAAAGACAAAGAGAAGCTTGCCACGTTTAAAGGCGAGAACTTGGTCACCATCATTATGCCACACCTCTTCGACAGGCGTTAAATTAAAATGTTTCTCACTCTTTACAACCTTAATCATGGCCCTATCAAAGTCGGACAGGAAGTGATAATCCAAATCTTCATTGTCGACTAAGTCCCATTGACGTCGTGCATACTTATGACTCCAACCATTTCCCTCACGCGGAAAATCGATCCATTCGGGGTGACCAAATTCATTTCCCATAAAGTTAAGGTAACCACCATTAATGGAACCCAATGTGACAAGGCGTATCATCTTGTGTAAAGCAATGCCACGGTGCACAAGATTTGTTTCATCTCCACGCTTAAAATGCCAATACATATCGGCATCTATCAATCTAAAGATAATTGTTTTATCTCCAACAAGGGCCTGGTCATGGCTTTCACAGTAACTTATTGTCTTCTCATCCGCACGCCGATTCTTTACTTCCCAGAATATGCTGCTTGGCTTCCAGTCTTCATCTTTCTTCTCTTTTATAGTACGAATCCAATAATCTGGTATATTCATTGCAAGACGATAGTCGAACCCATAGCCACCATCTTTAAACTTTGCAGCCAGTCCTGGCATGCCGCTTACTTCCTCTGCTATCGTTATTGCTTTCGGATATACTTGATGAATTAATTCATTCGCCAAGGTAAGATAACAAATAGCATTGTCATCTTGATGGCCATTGAAGTAATCTTGATAGCCTGTAAAGGTCTCCCCTAAGCCATGACTATAATAGAGCATTGACGTAACACCATCAAAACGAAAGCCATCAAAGTGAAACTCTGTGAGCCAATACTTACAGTTTGACAATAAAAAATGAATTACTTCATTCTTGCCATAGTCGAAACAAAGGCTGTCCCAGGCTGGATGTTCGCGCCTTTCGCCCGAATAAAAATATTGATTAGGATCGCCAGCTATGTTGCCAAGCCCTTCTACTTCATTCTTAACGGCATGAGAATGAACTATATCCATTATCACGGAAATGCCCATTTGATGAGCGGTATCAATAAGTTCTTTCAGTTCTTCTGAGGTACCACATCGGCTGGAAGGGGCAAAAAAGGAACTTACATGATACCCAAAGCTTCCATAATAAGGATGTTCTTGTATAGCCATTATTTGTATCGCATTATAGCCTGCTGATGCAATACGAGGTAGAATATTATCTTTAAATTCTGTATAAGTGCCTACTTTCTCCGCATCTTGCGCCATACCGATATGGCATTCATATATAAGAAGCGGATCTTTTTTAGGGGTAAATGTTCGCTTTTTCTTACTCTCTTCTAAACAAAATCGGTTATCTTTCCATTGATATTCTTCTTTAGGCGCCCATACTTGAGCTGAGAATATCTTTGTAATATCATCTTGAACAACACGTGTTGCCCATGCGGGGATACGTTCGCCACTGCCTCCTTCCCATTTAACATGCATCTTATACAAGTTGCCATGCGAAATAGCATCAAGCGGTAAATAGAGTTCCCAATTACCAGTTCCTGCAATACGATTACACTTATATGATTCGCTTTCTGTCCAATTATTAAAGTCGCCAACTAAGAAAATATCGGTTGCATGAGGCGCCCACTCTCTAAATACCCAACCGTCTTTCAGTTGATGCAAACCAAAATACTGATATCCATTTGCAAAATCAGACAACGACACCTCACCATTACGAGTAAGTTCATTTATTTTCCATAATGCATGGTCATGCCTTCCTTGTATTGCTTCTTCGAAAGGCTCAAGATACTTATCGCGCGCAACTAAGCCAATTTGTTTCTTTTTTTTCATATAGCGAACTAAAAGTTATCGATTTTTATTTGTCATTAAAGCGTCGCCCGCTTTCATAATGGCCAGTACTGATTACCTGTCCGTTACGATCCTTCTCTACAAACTTTCCATCTCTAACATCATTGACATATATTCCTTCAAAGCGTTTGCCGTCTTTTGTCTCTTCAATACACTTGCCGTTACGCATACCATTGCGGTAAACTCCTTTAAATCGTGTACCGTTCGCATAGTGAATAATTACTTCTCCATCTATCTTTCCGTTTAAAAAGAATCCTTCAAACACGTCACCGTTCTTCTTTGTTAGCTTACCACGGCCATTCTGCAGGTCGTTTTTCCACGTACCTTCATATTTATCGCCATTCTGCCATACAAAGGTTCCCAAACCGTTTCTGTCGCCTTCTACAAAATGTCCTGTATATCTATCGCCATTGGCATACTTGAAAATTCCTTCACCTGTGCGCTCGCCCTGCTCATAATCGCCTTCATATTCATCACCATTTTGAAAGCGATATATACCTCTTCCCTGCTGAATATCATCACTCCACTGGCCTTTATAAACATCGCCATCAGCATAAACATTTACGCCATAGCCGCTACGCTGATTATTTTTCCACTCTCCTTCATATGTGGTACCATCACCCCAATCAAAGAATCCTTTACCAGCCTTCTTATCATTGAGCCATTGTCCATCATAAAAAGCACCGTTTGAGTAAGTATATTTGCCTTTTCCTTGACGCATATCCTTAAACCAATCGCCATTATATACGTCACCATTAAAGTAATACATGACGCCATGTCCCTGCTGAAAATCACGGAACCACAGACCAACATATTTATTATTATTGTTAAAATAATACGTTCCTCTTCCATGTTGCTGATTAAGCAACCATTGGCCTTCATATCTTTCACCATCAGCAAAAGTAAATACGCCAAATCCTTGACGTTTACCTTTTGAGAAATCGCCTTCATACAGGTTACCATTATCAAAAATAACACTACCTTTCCCCTGTGGTTTTCCACCAACCATTTGTCCCTTATAGGTTCCCTTTACACCCATCTCTTCAATAGTACATGAGCCTAAAGAAATTTTATTTTGCCCCATCAAAGTAAGGGGGAATAACAAAAGAGTTAAGAAGAATATATTATTTTTCACAATAATTGCTGATAATTAGTTATATGCCCAAAGTTAAGAATAAATTTCGAAAAGTGGCAATAGGCTTTATCTTTTTAGGAAAGAGCAAAAAGATTTTAACATTATTAAATAAGAAACTATATAGCATCTTTTGTATCTTTGCATATATAATTATACTATTAATTGAGTCATTTCAAATGAAATTCATTGCAATTATTCCTGCTCGCTACGCTTCTACGCGCTTCCCAGCAAAGCCATTAGCTATCCTTGGCGGAAAACCTGTTATACAAAGAGTGTACGAACAAGTTACAAAAGTGCTATCTGAAGCATGGGTTGCTACTGACGACGAACGCATTTTTAATACAGTTGTAAACTTTGGTGGCAAAGCAGTGATGACCAGAACTGACCATAAGAGTGGCACAGACCGTATACAAGAGGCTGTTGAAAAGATAGAAACCGATGCTGATGTTATTATCAACATTCAAGGCGATGAGCCTTTCATACAACCCTCACAAATTGAAACAATACGCCAACAATTTGATGACGCCAATACACAGATAGCAACTCTTGGTAAGTTTTTTTCATCAATGGAAGAGGTTAAAAACCCCAACTCCCCCAAAATTATATTAGATATTAATCATTTCGCACTATACTTTTCTCGCTCTATCGTCCCATATATTCGTGGAGAACAAGAAAAAGCATGGATAAAAAGCTTCCCTTTCCTTAAACATTTAGGAATATACGCTTACCGACGTCAGGTTTTAAAAGAAATCACACAACTGCCACAGTCGCCCTTAGAGCTTGCTGAGAGCCTGGAACAATTACGTTGGTTACAAAACGGATACCGCATAAAGGTTGGAATAACTGATGTGGAAACAGTTGGAATAGACACTCCCGACGACCTGAAACGGGCAGAAGATTTTCTAAAAAACATCGAAGAATAATTTTGTGCACATAAGTGAGAGGTACGGATTATGTCCTTACCTCCCCTTGTTTTTATCATCTTCTCTATATGATTAGCCTTTCGGCCTATCAGCAACAGATTACTGTCGTACAACCTTTCACGGCTTAAGGAAATACTCTTTATTGGTATTGATATTCAGCCAGCCTGCTTTTCCATCCTTCACAATGTGATAATAACTTTGCGTCTGCTGCCTAAGCTCATCATATACAGGCCGTTTATGTCGTGGGAAAATACCCATTCGCCCTTGTTTATAGAAAAGTATGAGGCCGTCGTTACTGTGCACTATCGAATCGTTATCAACAGGCAGAACCACCTCTCCTTCAATGCTTTGCATAGGATAAGTAAGCAACGGACGCTCGTAGCTTCCATATTTTTTTATCGATTCCTTCGACTTTGCGGTCCTATCCTGCTCATAATTATATTCTACAAGCCCGAATTTACCATTTCGCTGAATCTTCAGAAGCCCGGGACTAAGATACATTTTATCTATATAATAAGAATTACCATCAAAGCTATATTCGCTTCTCCCATTCATAAAAGTAAGCGAATCGCCTGGCTTACAATCGGCTAATAGGAACATTTCGTCCCGTTCCTCATGCACACCTGGACCTGATGTATATTTCTTTATTCTGTATTTATCACCTTTTCGCTCAATAGTATAAGTCCAATGCGGCACAGTTCCACACACGCCATACCAAATTTCCTCTGGCTTCGCAATTCTCTTCCCCTGCTCACCATAATATGCAGGTCCGCTGGTAGTTAATGCTTCTATACACCCTGTGGTAAATCTGGTAAGTTCTTTTGCCTCAATTAGTTGCCCAATATTGAGCTTTTCCAGATATAAATTATAAACGCTTATCGAATCGTTACGCTTACAAATGATAAAACGTGAATCGTAGGCTATCGAGTCGAACGTTTCTTTCAGAACGTTTCTATTAAATGTATTAATCAGCTTATACCTGCCATCGGCCACCTTTTGCACACCATAAAAGCGTTTAATATCAAACATATAGAAATCGTCCATGCAGGTATCATCATACTCAGGCCCCGAGTTTGTCAGTATGGCTGGCTTCGCATCATTCGAAAACCTTACCAACTGGTCATCCTTTAATGTAGGAATCAAAGCATAATCGTAGCCTGCTCCGTCTAAAATAATGATGTTTTTGCTATCTTTAAAGGCAAGTTCTAAGGGCCTGTAATAGCGCGCATGTTGTACACGCCAGACCTCAACCGAGTCGGGAAAAGCCATTGACGAGGGGTAACGCATTCTATAATTTTTACCCTTCCCATACTCAACTTCCTGCACCGATGCCATATCGTGGCTGAAAAACTTCAGGATTATCGACGTGCCTTGCTGCTCACGCCTCCACTTTCCCTGTTCATTAACATCGAAAACCTTACCTGTATAGCTGTCAATAGTTGCGGGACGCAGGTCGTCAACCTGTACAATCGTCTCCTTCTTTTCCAATAAGGCCCCAAACGTTACCGTATCAACCTTGTCCATCATGTACCAGTCAATACTATCCATACGCGAACTTTCATCAACTTTTACACGCTGGTACATGATGCCTAATGTTCGTTTGGCATACAACCCATTGCCAATCTTCGTATACAAATTAAAATAAGTGTTTGAACCATGAAAGCCAATGGCATCGACATCAGGCAACACAAACTTTTGCTGTGCCTGCAAAAACTGGGTAAAAAAACAGGTAAAGAACAGCAGAACATATCGTTTTCTAATATTTCTCATATCGCTTTCAAATGATAAAAAATGAACAATAAAGAATCGTAAAGCATGTATGCTGACAAAGATAACATTTTCACACGATATGAGTATCGGTATAACAATAAATAAATTCAGAACTATGAAATATTATTTTTGCTCCGTTCCTCTCCTTCCATATCACTTTATATCCAAGGTTTTTAAATAAGGTTGCTGTTGTATGGTTGGGCACAGAACTTTTATTTTAAGTCACGAATTAATCCCTTTATTTATCGACAATCTCATATTTATGGGGCATACAGCCTGTATTCTAAGGAACTAATCAATATTTGCATGCAAATTTTCTATTCCCTTTAACAGGCTTACATACTCGCCTTTACCCTTATAAACTTACTCGATTTTACCCCTGTCATACACTCTTTTCACTGTAATGTTCATTGTGTGATGGCCGTCAGCAGCACTGTTGACGGCCGTCACACCCATCGTTCGACGGTCGCCGTACACGTTGCTGACGGCCGTCGAACAACAAACTTTTCACCATAATCCCTCCATATTTACAAGCTGAAGAGCTGACGATAACGCTCATAGAAAACACAAATTTACCTACAAACACAATTATTTTTGCATTTTCTTGCACGGTAAAATATTCCTATTACCTTTGCAGCGAGTTAATTACATATCATAGTTTATAGGATATAGGCATTCAGCAGACAAAAGAGAGGCATTGTGAAAAGCTCTTTTTCATATCATAAAGGTGTAGAGAAGACATTGCAGGAACAGCATCATTTTCTTGCAAATTCGTCACAAAATTATTTGGTAAATCCAAATAATTTGTTACTCTCTCTAGCCAGACCTATAAACATCATCTAAAACATCTTTATATACGCGCGCGCGAAGCGTTGCACATTTCCTTTAGGCAAAGGACCTCTCACAGGTTCCCTCTGCCCCGGTTTGTTTGTACTTAGCACTTAACAATAATTACTATTTAAGGATAAAATAATATAAAGTTATTAGTAAATAAAATTTAAAAATGAAAAATGAATTAACAGGTAGGACATATGTTCGCCCTAAGGTTGAAAAAAGTATTGTAATCGGGAGACCTTTACTTCAAACTGTAAGTGGTAACGCTGGTGTAATTGGCTGCGGCGGAAGTATGGGAGATGCTAAAAAACACTATTTTATTGAGGAAGAAAACGGAGAAGATAACGGTAATCTCTACCCAATTAGGAATATCTGGGGGGATAAGTAATGTCATATTATGATAATTATAGGGAATAATTAAAATGAAAATTAGAAATCGAAAAAATAAATTGGGTGTTATCTTATTGGTAGTATTAAACGTTTTTGGAGCATGTACCAATGAAGATCAAAAACAAGAAACTTCACAGAATAACAATTCTGAGAGCAGTACTATATTTATAAGTCGTGATGTTCCAAGTACTAAAACATCAATTGCCCATACAGTAGGTGCTGTTGCTAATATTGTTTCATGGATTAGTGGTGATAATATTTGGGTAGAAGATGGGGGAAATTTAATTGCCAGTACAACAAGTAATATTACAACTAAAACTACTGATGCCAAATTTCAAGTACCTGGTAGTTTTACAGGCACAAGCTATAATATATTTTACACTGGTAATAATAGTACATCAGGTAATACTGTTACTATAAAAAATGAACAAACACAGTCAGCTCCGAACAATTTCGATCATGCGGGAGCATCAGGAGATTGTGGAGTAGCCGTCGCCAGCAAAATAGGTAATAACTTTGCGTTCTCTTTAAATCATAAGGCTGCATATCTATGTTTCCTTCCACGCTTTGCCAACGATGTTATTGCAGGCTGTAAGCTCACGAAGATAGAAGTAACTTCAGATGATGATATTGCAGAAGATTACACATTGTCACCTTCAGGACTTTCTGCTTCTCCTACCGCCAATGCATCTAAAACTATCACGTTGAAAACAGGTAACGGATTTAACCTTGACAATTCAACGACAGACATTACTAAGAACGGGGCTTACATGGTAATTGCACCTGGCACACATACACTTACCATCAGATATTGGGTAAAATCAGAAACTGATAATGTAGAAGCCCATATCACAAAATATGTACAGGGAACATTTGCTCCAAACTCTATGACTGACATTACTGCAAAACTGGATAACAGTTATACTAATGTTAAGTATTATTTATGGAATGCAAAAAAAGATTTATGGGATGGTTTAGAATAGACACAACCTACAAAGAATGGAGATTCAGCTCCTACTGGTCTTAAACTGGATGATGGCACACCACGAAATACTTTTAAAAGGATGCCACTTCATTATCAAGAAAATAATTTTATAGCTGTTAATAGTTGTGCGAATTTACCCAATCGTAATGAATTGAAGTGGTATCATTCTGGTGGTGACTGGTATGCAGATAATTATGAAGCAGTAATACTGATGGGACATCTATATAGAGGAGGCTTATGGTGTAAGAAGCATAACTATATTCCTGGTTTTAGCAGTACTACAGCTCCTGCCTCAGACCCTCCTAGAATTGTTGCAAAAGAAGGACGTCCCGCTTATCAGGACCTTAATAAATATTTCTATATTCCCTATTTAGGTTCTTATAGACTAAGCGGTGTTAATAAGGGCGACAATATGACAGCAACCTTTGGACGTGGTGTTGGAATATCTGGTTTTATAACATGGAGCCGTGACATTGATGCCATATATGGAGCATGGCATCTTGACGCTTCTGGTAACTATATGCCGAATAACATTTATAATCCTTGTAGCAGTACAATTTATTGTGCATTTGCTACCAATGGACTGTATGACCTTATTATGAATCAAATGTCATTAACATATAAAAGTACAATTCCAATTTATAAGTTCGAATAATTGAAAACGATATAAATAATGTATTTAAAAAACAGAAAATAGATTTATCTATATGGTATGCCCCCGAGAGTTATTCTAGCTCTCGGGGGCATATTTTTTGACACACATCCAACCAGCCTAATTGTATTTTATAATATATACATGTACTATATCAGAACAATCAATATAAAGAATCTGTTACCGTTACAAAGTTATGATCTTTGTATTTCTCTCAAAAGTTCTTTCTGTCGCTCTGAAAGATGGTCAGGAAGCTTCACATTATATGTTATAATAAGGTCGCCCTTTGTACCGTTGCTCATGCTATAACCCTTGCCTCTTAAGCGTACTTTTGTTCCAGGTTGGGTGCCAGACTTTACCTTTAATTTCAATTTACTACCATCATTTAACTGAATAATAATGTCACCGCCAAGCAAAGCTGTATACACATCAATATCAACTTTGGCATTCATATCAGCAGAGCCTTGGGCTGGTTCCTGGTATCGGCGTGACCGACGACTACCTCCCATATTTCCAAAAAGGTCCTGAAAAAAGCTTGAAAAGCCACCTCCACCTTCAAAACCAGAGAAGTCAAAGTTGTCAAATGGTGAACCATTGGCTGAATTCCATTGATAACCTTCCGAGCCATTTCCACCCTGACCAAATGCTCCCGCTTCGCGCCAGTGTTCACCATACTGGTCATACTTACGACGTTTTTCAGGGTCACTAATCACATCATATGCCTCGCTCAGTGCTTGAAATTTCGCTTTAGCCTTAGGGTCATCAGGGTTAAGGTCGGGGTGAAATTGTTTAGCCCGCTTTCTGTATGCCGCACGAACCTTATCCTGCGGAATGTCTTTACTGACACCTAAAATCTTATAATAATCTATAAAAGCCATATTTAAATTCTCCTTTTATTTAATTTATATTTGCCTTTTATATAACAAACAGCATGCCATTACAACGTTAAGCTGTTATTTTTATAAAAAAACCACAGTAATCATTCAATTACTGTGGTTTACTTGTCAGTTAAGAAAGGTAGACTTTATGCTTCTGCATTCTCTACGTTTTCTGCAGGAGACTCTGTCTCTACTGTCTCTTCGGTCTGAGCTGCTTCAGCTTCAGCCTTTGCAACAGCTTCGGCAGCTTTCTTATCTGCTACCTTCTTCGCAATGCTTTCGTTAACTTTCTTTTCTGCGTCTAAAGCTTTAGCAGCAGCTTCTTGACGGCTCTTGCTCAGAGCTTCTTTCTCTGCTGTAAGCTTCTGCTCTTTGGTATTCTTCCAAGCATCAAACTTCTGCTGGCAGGCTGCATCGTCAAAAGCACCCTTCTTAACACCACCGCGAAGATGTTTCATCATGTAAACACCTTCACCTTTGAGAATGTTACGAACAGTGTCAGTAGGCTGAGCACCTGTTTCTACCCAATAAAGAGCACGCTCAAAATTCAAATCTACTGTTGCAGGATTGGTGTTAGGGTTATAAGTACCAATCTTTTCTGTAAACTTACCATCGCGTGGAGCTCTTACATCAGCAATCACAATGCTATAGAAAGCATACCCTTTGCGACCGCCGCGCTGTAATCTGATTTTTGTTGCCATTTTGTTTAAATAACTTTTATAAAGGTTTGAATTTATGCCATCATCTCGTGACAGCGGTTGCAAAAGTACAATATTTTATTGAAACTACATAATTATTATGTACATATATTGCGTAATTACGTAATAAAAATGAGGTCTCAACCCACGTTAAGACCTCATTACTTCATAATCATATTTGTGGTATCGTATTTCTATTTACTTATATTGCATAAATTTTAGTTACAATATAAGGAATATTTTACGCCATACGTTCTTCGCATCAAGACGTTTACATAATACCGTCTTCGCGTAGCTTCTGTTGCCATTTCCAAGCACTGGCCAATACATCGTCCAACGGACTTTCTGCTTTCCAACCAAGAACCTTATTAGCTTTTGTACAGTCGCCCCATATTTTCTCAATATCACCTTCTCGTCGTGGGCCGAATTTCCAATTCACTTTAACACCAGTTGCACGCTCAAATGTATTGACAATTTCGAGGGTTGAATTACCATTACCTGTACCTATATTAAAATAATCAATGGCAGGTGAATCTTCTTGATCTAACACACGCCTCATAGCAGCAACATGTGCCTTAGCAAGGTCAACAACATAAATATAGTCACGAATACAAGTGCCGTCAGCGGTGTTATAGTCGTTACCGAAAATAGTAAGCTCATTACGTATTCCCATTGCAGTCTGCGTCACGAAAGGTATCAAATTATTAGGAACACCGTTAGGCAATTCACCTATTAATGCAGAAGGATGAGCGCCGATAGGATTGAAATAACGCAAAATAATACTCTTTAAAGGAGCTCCACTATGAATATAGTCATAGATAATTTGTTCGTTAACCTCCTTCGTGTTACCATAAGGAGAAGTGGCTTTTTGATGAGGAGCCTCTTCAGTAACGGGAAGGTTTTCAGGCAGAGGCTGACCATAAACAGTACAACTTGATGAAAAAATAATACCCTTAACGTTATACTGTGGCATCAGTTCCAACAGATTTACAAGCGAAATTATGTTATTGCGATAATACAAAAGCGGTTTCTCTACGCTCTCACCCACAGCTTTACTTGCAGCAAAATGAATGATTCCGTCAATGTTAGGATACTTCTTAAATACATTTTCTGTAGCGTCTTTGTCTTTGAGATCAACTTGCTCAAAGGCTGGTGCAACACCAGTAATCGCTCGAATGCCATCTAATACCTTAATATTAGAATTTGACAAATCGTCAACAATTACAACATCATACCCTGCTTCTATCAACTCTACTGCGGTATGCGACCCAATAAATCCCATACCACCCGTTACAAGAATTGTATGTTTCATTTTTAGATAAAATATATTAAATGAATACGTTTGAAGCAAAGTTAATGTTTTTTTCTATATACGACAAATCTTTTATGGCAAATAGAAGAAAATCGACAAAAAGATTGTTACGCTCACTTTAATATATTATATTTGCAAAACAAATCTATTTGTTTTATATGGAAACATCAAGCTTAGCCACGCAACAAATTGAGCGGTTCTTTAATAAGATAGCTCAAAAGTATCCAGAACAGGAGGAAATATCAATCCTGACGGACATTCATATTCAAGTTAATCAAGAAAGTGGCGAATTAAGAGCATACGATGATGATGGAAAAGAAATTACACGGTGCGTCATTAACGATTGGATTGATAACAAAGATGATGACTTTTATGACAGCGTAATTTCTATTATGAGACAAGTGGCAAGACAAATCCATACAACGCTTGATAATTGTGGTATTTTGAAACCATACAGCTTCGTACTTGAAGATGATGATGAAGCAAATACTGCAGAATTGTATATAGCTGACGATGATACCATTATTGCTGACGGTAATCTAATGGAAGGTCTTAATGAAGACTTGGAACTGTTCTTGAATAACCTTATGAAGTAAGTTATTTTCTTCTATTAAGAAATATATAAAAATCAAATATTATTTACTTATACAAACGATAGTGTCCCGTATCCATTTCTAATTATAGAAGGATACGGGACGCTATTTTTTATAACTTACACCGTTAATTAAAGCTTTATCTTCTTTTTCTTGCCCTTACTTTCATTTGACATACGGTCAAGAGCTGTAACAACATAAACCGCTTTTGTCTTACCATCAATATACGGAAGCTTGCAGAAGTTATCGTATGTAACAGTAACTATCTTCGAAGGATCATTAAGATTAATAAGCTCATCAGTATTAAAGCGATATACAACATATTTGGCGGCTACATCATTCCAAGCTTTACCCTTTGGCGCTGTCCAGAATAACATTCGCTCGCCATTCACATTCACAACCATCAACTTGCGTGGCTTTTTAGGAGCATGAGAATCAATAAAGGGCATTAAAGGCTGCAAAGCTGGGTATCTCCAATATGTATTTCGAAGCATATCACCATAATTGCCCATATTGTCAACAACAGCCTTTGAATACCATAGGACAATACCATTCGTGTGCTTAGCATTTTGATGCATTTGGTATTTTGCAGGCATCTGATTAATTGATGCGTTATTGACATCAGTAAATTTCACCGTACGGTCAACACTCTCACCTATAAACAATGGACGATTTGAAGCAAACTTATCCCACCATTTAAAAAGCGTTTCATAATCAGCGGCTTTATTTCCAATCTCCCAATAAAGTTGAGGAACACAATAATCAATCCAACCGTTATTTACCCATAATAAAACATCTGCATAAAGGTCATCATAGTTCTGTAATCCATTTGTAGCAGAACCATTCTTTGGGTCAGAACGCTGGTTGCGATAAATGCCAAAAGGTGAAACACCAAACTTAACCCATGGCTTACGGTTGTGTATAGTTTCACCAAGTTGTTTAATGAAGATATTTACATTATCACGTCGCCAATCACCAATATTTTTGAATCCACGTGGATCAGCTTGAAAATACGCTCTATCAGGGATCTCTTCTCCTGCAGAAGGGTAAGGATAAAAATAATCATCTATATGCAGTCCGTCAATATCATATCGACTTACAATATCATCAGTCACACGACAAACAAAGTCTCTATTTTCTTTTAATGCTGGGTTTAAAATAAGTTGTCCTGCATAGGGAAAACAACTTTGAGGGTGTGTAACTGCAATATGATTCGATGCCAAAGCTTTTGTTGATGCCGTTTTTGCGCGATATGGATTCAACCAAGCGTGAATTTCCATACCACGTTTATGACATTGTTCAACCATCCACGCCAAAGGATCCCAATAAGGATTAGGAGCTTCACCCTGACGGCCTGTTAAATAACGACTCCACGGTTCTAATTTACTTTCATAAAGTGCATCGCACTCTGGTCTTACCTGAAAGATAATTGCGTTTACACCATCTTGTTGTAGCACATCAAGTTGGTGTGTTAGATTCTTTTGCATGGCATCGCGTGACATACCCGAAAATTGCCCATTTACAGTTTGAATCCATGCTCCTCTAAATTGCCTCTTTTGCGCGTGGGCGCCAGACAACACCATTAAGAAAAGTAGAATAAACGCAAAGTGTCTCATAATTGCTTTTAATTGCTTAAGTTTATATTTATAAAAGATTGATGTTCTGCAAAGATACTATAAATATATGGTTAACAAGAGAGCGCCTTCATCTTTTTACAGATGAAGGCGCTCTTCAAACAATTTTATAATCGCAATGGGGAGTAGTTAGAAGCGATATCCAACAGTTAACAGTACTTGGCTACGCTTAAAGCTTACCTTTGTTGCGTCAACAACATTAAAGTCTGCTGCATAAGCCTGATAGTTAGTTCTACCACCTGGCAATACATAATTCTTATTCTTCTGATCTGGATAATAACTCATGAAAGGATAGAAGTCGCCGTTAGTCTGTGAATACTGGAAAGCTGCATCAAAGAAGAACTTCTTATAGTTATAGCCTAAACCGAAAGTAAATCTATTCGTTGAATCCCAGTTCGTATAGTCGGTTGATGTTGCGAACATCGAACCGTATGACTCAATACTTCCATCACGATAGGCATCTTTCTTGAACATCGGGCTAAGATAGTTGTAACCTAAACGAATTGAAAAATCCTTCATCGGTTTATACTCAACGCCTAACTTCAGCGTGCTGACACCCTTCAACATAGCGCGGGTATTGTTGTTCATTTTGAGGTCACTCGAGCTGCTGTCATAATAGTCGTTCTCATTTACCCTGTTATCAATACGGCTGTAATCTACATACTCATAAGTTGCGCCCAAGGCAAGGCTCTTGCCAATGGTATGTCCCAGGCTCACGCCAAACTTCCAGGGAGTATAAATTTTATAATCATAATTTGCAGAAGCCGTCTGTCCCTGGCTATTATTCAGAGAGATATCATGATCGCCCTTTAAACTGAGATCATAAAAAGTAGGTGTACTCATATAAACTCCAAAGCGGAAGGGAGAATTCTCGATTGGGCGGAAAATTGCACCAAACTTAAAATCAACACCTACACCACTAATGCGAAGGCTTTCCCATGCGCTTGAATGTACATTTCTTTCCAAGTTTTCAGTATAGTAGCTGTTACTGTTGTAATTAACGTCATGCAAACCAAGAGTGAAGCCAAGAAAGACACGGTCCCTGATATTTCCGCTAATATTAAAGTCATACTCACCTATATAACCCTGCTGATATTGCCCAAAGAGATATTCTATACCATTAAGATAGTCCATGTCTATTTGCTTGCCATTAGCATCTTTAATGGCCATCTCCTTCGCGTAATTTGCATCTACTCCGTTCCAGTTATTCCAGTTATATTTGGTGGCATACCGGAATTTAGAAGCCGACAATTTATTTTGAGATGCCGAAATAGGCAGACCATTAATATATGATGGAATCGTCAAACTATTACCCGCAGTAAGTATTTGATTAAAATTTCTACTTTTATGATAGTTGAAACCCAAGTTTAAATATGAGTTATCGCCTGTACGTATTACATGTACAACTCCTAACTGATCTAAACTTGCATTTACCTTATCACCTTTAAAGGTTGCTCCTAAACTACCGTATTTTGGAGATGTTGTTGCTTCGCCTTGTACCACAAAACCACCAGAAAGAGAAACCTGACTTTTACGGAATAAGCCCACACCTGCAGGGTTACTGCTTATAGTTGATATATCGGCACCAAGTGCTTCCATGGCTCCTCCCATACCCACATAGCGTGCAGTACCGTTTAGCTCGTTGCCAATCATTTTTGTATCCTGATAGGTTTCCTGTGCTGTCATCGACAATGCGAATAAAGACATAACAACAGCAAGGCTATATTTATTTCTTTTCATATTCTATTATTATTTACAAAACTCTAAATTTTATTCAATGGAAACAATATATTGTTTTTTATCTACGGCCACCGCCAAAACTACCTCCACCTGCTGGAGCCGAATGACCACCGCCAAAACTTCCAGAAGACATGCTGCCAGATGACGAACCGCTACCAAAGCTGCCACCACCGAAACTACCTGATGAGTGTGATGGAGCGCTATATACAGGACTACTTTGCATAGAAGAACCTGGAGAATAGCTATCACGACTACCAAACGAACGATTGCTACGGCTACGTGATGTTGTACCACCCGTATAACGTCCACGACTCGAAGTCACACTGCTTCCTGTTGAATATTCTCTGTTTGTACCTGGACCTCCCCAACTACGCCAACCTGTTGCACTACCCGTGCTACCAGCATAATATCGGTTACTATAATAATAGGGATAATCCCAACCGTATCCATAATATGGGTATCCCCAACCATACCAGCTACTATAGCCATAATACCAAGGATTATACCAACTATTATAACCATAGTACCAAGGGTCATAACTACCATACCAGCCACCATAGCCATAATACCAAGGGTCATTCCATGCGCTGTACCAAGGGCCCCAGCGATATGCTCCATAAAACCACGGATCATAAAAACCGTCCCAACGCGACATGCGACGAGTATAAGCATAATCGTCTTCATACCTTGCGCTACCGGGATAAATATATGCCGTGTCAATATAAGTTGAATCAGGAGATACCCCTGACATTCTTTGGAAAGTTACAATATCATTTCCATAGCTATCAGTTCCTATCTTTTGATAATAACTTTTCAAACGACCGCGACGGTTATACTCATCTACACTACGATTACTGCCACTATAATAGGCCGGTGCGTTGTCGCTAGAACTTTTACTCACACTTTTAGTTGGTGTAAAATAAACATCATCCTGAGCTAATGCTGAAAGTGGAAGCACGCCAACGAACGCTAATAATAGAAATAATTTTTTCATTTTATCTACCCCCTTTATTAACTTTATATTTATTGTTTTCAGTATATTTTTATTCACATTGCAAATTTATCTCATTATTCTATGCAAAAGTAAGGAAAAACCCTAAAGGCAGATAGGTTTTTCCCTAATTTTTATACTTTTGCAAATAAATAAGAAAAAATATGAAATATAATGTTGTTAATTTCAAGATAGATTCTTCGTCCGAATTGTTTCAAATAGCAAGAGACCTTGTTGCCGATGCAGCTGGCGAAGCAGGATGTGAATCGTTTGAAGATTCGGAAAACGGAATTAAAGGTTATGTTGAACAAGGTAAATTAGATTGTATGATGCTTGATGATGCTTTACAGTATTTACCTTTGGTAGACACAAAAGTAACATATACGCAGGAAGAGGCTGAATACGAGAACTGGAATAAAGCTTGGGAGGAAGCAGGTTTTGAGCCGATTAATGTTGACGATAAAATTATAATTTATGACGCGCATCAAAGTTTGCCAAATATTCCAGAAAACATACTACCTGTATTTATTCAAGCACAACAAGCCTTTGGTACAGGAACTCATCAAACTACACAGATGATTATTTCGGTGTTACTCTCCCAAGAACTTCGTGATAAACGCTTATTAGACTGTGGCTGTGGAACTGGAATACTTGGCATTGTTGCATCAAAATTAGGTGCTAACGACATTATGGCATACGATATTGACGAGTGGAGCGTTGAGAATGCACGCCATAATGCACAAATTAACCAAGTAAACAATTTACATGTATTACAAGGAGATGCCAAAATACTAAGCCAAATTAATGGGCTGTTTGACGTAGTTGTCGCAAATATTAACCGCAATATCCTACTCAACGACATGCCTATGTTTAGGGAAATCATGTCTGAAGATGCAGTTCTTATTCTTAGTGGTTTCTACGCTGATGACATTCCCATGCTCAAAGAAAAGGCTTCTTCACTGAACTTATCGCTTACTGAAGTAAAGGAAAAGGACGAGTGGAGAGCCTGCGTATTCCATACTGAAAAGCAATAAAAACCTTTTATTGCTTTTGTGGATTAAATAGCTGAGGTAGCCATACTTTGAAAAAAGGTAACGAAGACGATGAATTGCCTGCTGAAGCATAGTCACATAATTCAACGTCTATTGGCCCATCTCCCTCCTCTTTGTATGATTCGGGTAGAAATTTTCCTTTAAAAACCATATTTATTTCAGAATCTTTGCTCGCAACAGGAGTAAGTTCTATCTTTCCATCTTTATCTAAATAAGGCGTAACTACAGCTTCAAGGCTGGAGCCTTTAAGGCGTGAGTCGCGCGCTAACACAATAGGACCTCTGCAAATTGCAACATATTCAGGAAT
This sequence comes from Prevotella sp., assembly GCA_013333285.2. Taxonomy (GTDB): domain Bacteria; phylum Bacteroidota; class Bacteroidia; order Bacteroidales; family Bacteroidaceae; genus Prevotella. Next base: position 7,069 of record JABCPF020000023.1, on the reverse strand, counting down.
ATTTCCTATACATGTCATGCGTGGTTGCATATCAAATTTCAAAGAAACAACATCACCGTCTTTCCACTTTCGAGTAATGTTAAGAAACTCTCCACACTTTACACCTTTCACTCTTTCATTTTGTATTAAAACGTTTGTATTCGTGCTCCAATACGGAATACGGAACGAAAGTGTCATTTCTTCTTCCTTGGGCATCTTCAAAGACATTTGAATCTCACCCAAATTCTCATAATTACCCTCCTGAGTTAAAGTGATTTTCTGTCCCTGTGGCGATGTGACCTGATATGCGCCAAGCATATAAAAACATATAGTTACCCCATGTTTGCCTTGCATAACCGCAATATCAGGAACTGAAAACAAGCCTCTCGGCCCACTTGCCTCACAGCAATTCAAGCCCATATTACATTGTTGTGAACCAGGGAGTCTTTGGCCTGAAAGCGGCGTATACTTTGCCCAGCCAGCACCATTCTGTCGCATAGCACCAAGTAGAGCGTTATAAAAGGTTTGCTCTATAGCATCTGCGTATTTGCAATTACCCGTAAGCAGTAGTAACTGTCTGCTTAATTTTAACCATGTTGCCGTAACACATGTTTCCTGATAGTGTTTAATGGGAGCATACTGAATAGCTTTGCCACCAAACCATGCTTCCATGGCCGACCCAGAACCTGTAATGTTTATCTCTGTATCCATGATGCTCTGCCACGTGTCTTCTACCGCCTTGAGATATTGTTTATTACCTGTTAACCGATAAAGTTCCGCTAAACCTTCATAGCAGGACATCATTTCGTATGCCTTTTGTCCCTGTTTCCAGTTATACCAATCGTTACTATCGGGCTTCGGGAAGCGTTGACCTACAGGTACATTAGCTTTCGAAAGCAACTTTGGTCCATCAGCAGCTTCCCAGCTTTTAACAATACCCTCTGCAAAATTTAGATATTGTTTTTCGCCTGTAAACGAATAAAGGTAGCAAAAAGGTTTTAAAATCGATGATGCAGCCATACCCCTATGGTTGCCAAGTGCTACTATAGATACATTACGATTCCGCAACTCAGTCATCAAACAATCAGCTTCTTTTTTAGCTGCAATAAGCGCTTTTTTATCTTTCGTAAGCTCATAATAGTTCAGAAGGCCAAGCATACAATACTTACGTCCCCAAATATCCCACTCTTTCAAACGAGCTTCTGGAGCATAGTTTCCGATATATCCATCAGCAGTTTGTGCAGCTACAAGCCTATCAACAGCCTCTTTCATCATGTTCATAAGGGCTGCAGTAGGCTTATATTGATAAGCAATAACTGCCGAATTCATCCACTTTCCCCAGAACTCTCCTTGCCACAGATGTGTTTCTGTTTGCTTTAAGAAAGGACTTACAAGCCGTTCAACATCTTGTTTTAAGATACCATTATCATACGCTTTTGACAATTGAGCGCCCACATTCCCCTTTATAATCTCACTGCATGCGGGCATCAGAAAATCACTTACAACTTTTTTCCCACTCTTTGCCTGCGCTATCAGACAAAAAGTTAAGGCTATAGCTATAATTACTTGTTTCATAGTTGTTTAGAAATGATAGTTTAAATAAAAATAACGTATGGTTAAAGGATATTATAAAATGTTGCGAATAACAGCATCAAAAGCCGTTTTACAGTATGACAGATGGTAAAAAATAAAACGTGAACAGGGAGCGCTTATTCGCCCCCCGCAAACTGTTTAATGCGCTGTTCTTCTGAAAGCTTACAAATAAGCAGCGTACCATCGTGTTCGGCTACAATGTAATCGTCCAATCCCTGCACAACCACTTTCTTCTCTTGTGCGGTATGAATAATACAGTTATGGGTTTCAAAGGTCTTTACATCTGCTCCTATACAGCTATTGCCATACATATCACGCTTCGATTGTAGCAACAAAGCACCCCATGTTCCAAGGTCACTCCAGCCAAAATCAGCAGGGCAAACAAATTTCTCTTCGGCTTTTTCCATTACAGCATAGTCAATAGAGATATTATCGCAATCGCCATAACATTCGTCAATGTGTGCCTGCTCCTCAGCAGTTCCGAAAACATCTTTCATACGTTCAAAGATGTTATTAATGCCTGGGGCATAAATACGTAACGCATTAACAATCGTTTCTACACTCCAAATAAAGATACCTGCGTTCCAGAAATAGCTTTTTTCGCTTATATAACGTGTAGCTGTTGCCAGATCAGGCTTCTCACGGAACGAGTCAACACGATATATTTCCTTATGCCTTGGTGCATTACTTGATAAATCGGCCTTAATATATCCGTATCCTGTTTCAGGACGTACAGCCTTCATTCCCAAGGTAACTATTGCGTCAGTTTCGCTTGTGAAAGACAAACTTTCATTAATAACACGCTGAAATTCAATCACATCTGTAACGATATGGTCACTGGGTGTCACTACGATATTTGCACGCTCATCAAGCATTTTAATACGCCAACTAACATATGCTATACATGGAGCCGTATTGCGACGACAAGGTTCGAGCAAAATATTCTCAACAGGAATATCGGGAAGCTGCTCACGAACTATGTCGGCATAACATTTATTCGTTACAACCCATATATTTTCGGGCGGACAAATTCCCTTAAAACGATCGCTCGTTTGTTGTATAAGCGTACGCCCTACTCCCAATACATCAATAAATTGCTTAGGCGTTTCAACTGTGCTCATTGGCCAGAAACGGCTCCCTACGCCACCAGCCATAATTACCAAATGGTTATGCGACAAAACAGTCTTCATGATATGCTCTATTTTATTAAATTATTTTTCTGTGTTATGAAATATGTATCCTTTTATACATACAATGCCAAAATTAGTTATTTTCAATGAAATCTACAACACTCTATGTTAAAGAAATAGGCTTTGGGCACGCATTTAATTATATAATATCGTAACTTTGTATTCAAAGAAACAACTATAATGTGACACCACTATGCAATTGTTCATTGTATTTTTCACCCTTTTCATCTGTCTTGTTTATATAGCACGGCGAATATATTTTACCATTAAAACAAAGGCTGGCAACCCATGTCATGGCTGCCAACTAAAACAGACCTGCAGCAAACATACTATGAAGGTTAATGGTGCTCAGGCACCACGGCAAAATAAACAGCATCATGATCTGTCAGATTCTCCATATAATGGCTGTGCCCTACAGGACAATAATGACACTGTCCTGCATGACACACCTCCGTCTGACCGTCATAATGGAATGTAAGTGTGCCGCTTATCAAAAATATAACTTCACAATTGCCCTCATGTGTATGTAAACCACTTGAAGCGCCTGGGCGTAAAGTTGAGTACATAATTTTCACTTTCTCGTCAACATAGTTGCGAGCATCAAGTAATCCTTTGCCACCCTTGAAACCTTCTTGGTGAATTTCGGCAATCTTCTCAAAGTCAATAATCATAATGTATTCTCAAAATTTGAAAGAAGGGTAAACAATTATTTACTCCTACTCCTTTAGTTATATTTTCTATACAACAAAGATATATAAAACTTTGCAAACTGCAAAAATCTTCAATTAATAAATAAATTTGATAGGTTGTGAAACGACAAGTTAATACCCTATTTAGAGACTCTTATCATCAAAGGCCCACAATCGTATTTCGATTACGATGTAATGGCAAAACCTTTACGATGTAATCGTGTTGTGATTACGATGTAATCGTGTTGCGTTTACGACGTAATCGCAACAGAATTATAACGTTTATAATAAGCTGAAAAACAGCCTCATAAGAACCATCAAAAACCTCTTACATCATAATCGTGATACCATTAGCCTATAATCACAATTTTAAAGATAAACGCTACTCAATAAAAAGCTATTTTGTATCACTTTATTTATCCTTCATAACCCTTTATAAAACTAACAATTACATGAAATATAAAAATAATAGCATGCTCTCCAAAGAAAGGAAAGCATGCTATTTATGTTATTAACTATATAGTAAGTTGCTGATAAAAGCAAACTTTTAATACAGTTTATGCGATATTAAAAATTAAATTAGTTGAAATAATACTTCAAACCAATCTGCATTCTCCAGCACTGACCATAAACACGGCTGTATGACCATGTGTTTGTAGGATAAGCACCATTCAGCTTGCGCATAGAGAAATAAGGTGTACCGCTAACAACCTTATCAACCTTCAGAATCTGTCCATTGCCCGAATTAGCCATGTTTTGAGTTACACCCCACTTAGAGTTAAAGAGGTTACCCACGTTCTGAATGTCAAGAGAAGCCTGCAAATTATGCTTTACATTACCAGTCTTCAGTGTGAAGTCGTGCTTCCAAGAGAAGTCGAAGCGATGAACCCAAGGTGAGCGAGCCGAGTAAGCTTCAGCATATTCACCCTTATGATTCTTCAGATACTTATCCTGATTAACATAAGCCCAGAAAGGATCACGGTCAGCAGGATTAGAGAAATTAATTTCACTATCATCACGAGGAATGTACATTAAATCGTTCGAAATGCCGTCGCCATTGAGGTCTCCTTGATAGAAGTAGCTGTAACCTGCAGGGTTATAACCTTCGTAGAACAGGCTATAGTGATCGTGCTTCTTCCATGTGTATGTAACGCTTGCGATTACACGATCAGGAATAACATACTGTGAGTTCTGAACAGTTGCCAAGTTAGGACCATTAACAGTATAAAGACCTTGCCATGCAGATGTTGCATTTGAACCAGGCATACCACTAACTTCCTTCATCACGGTATGAGTATAAGAAGCCATCAGGTCAAGATTCTCGATAGGTGTAAGTGATGTAGTCAGATTGAATGTCATACCATGACCCTTGTGAGTATTAGTAAGTACACAAGCATCGTAGATATTTACATTGTTAAGATTTTTGCTATAATAGTTATATGGTGTAGGATAAATCAAACGATTATCAGCACCATTCAAGCGATTCCAAGTGTCAGTGTTGCTTGTATTAACATTATAGTTAGTAAGCAATACATCGTTCAGCTTCTTAGTATAGATAAATTCACCACTCACACTCCATGGGAATGATAATGGGAGAACATAATCAACAGCAATTGATGATTTCCAAACCTGTGGCATCTTGAAGTTTTGGTCAACGCCAGCAATAGAAGAAGGCAGAGTGCCCTGTGCAGGAGTAATCGTTGTAGGAGCACCTAACTTAGTAATGATATCATCAGGATTGGTAACAATTCCACCAGCAAACTGTGCCAAACGAGGGTCACTATAAGTAACAACACCATTCTTATAGTTTGTAACTGCTGTTACGAGGTTCTGAACCATACCTGAGTTGGTTGGCATATTAGTGAAGAACACTAAAGGCAAACGTCCTGCAAAAAGACCTGTACCACCACGAACTTTCAGGCTCTTGTCACCCATTACGTCCCATACAAAGCCCACACGCGGAGAAACTTGAATATTAGCCTTGGGCCATGCACCAGTGTCAATCTTACGTCCTCCAAAGTCAAGGTTATAGATTGCATTGTTGCGCATAATATCCGCATTGCTGAATGAGATATTATCAAAGCGAATACCACCTGTAAGTTTTAATTTATTGGTAATGTTCCACTCGTCCTGAGCATAAAGTCCAATTTGGTTGAAGGTAACCTGTGCTGCAGGGTTTTTATCACCATTATAACCATAAGATAAAGCAACAGCTTCAGGAGCCGCTCCGTTTAAGAAGTCATCAAGTGAACGGTAACGATAGTATCCTGTACCATTACGCATATACGAGTTAAATGCTGTTTGATGTTCAAAGTTGAATCCTGCAGTAACTTTATGAGCACCTGCATACCAAGTGAAGTTATCAGTAATGGTTGTAACTTTATTCTTCACCTTATTATTATAGGTAAAAAGTTCGTAACCAAGACTCATATAAGGCTCAAGACTTTGAGTAATATAAGAAGGACTGGCAGCTGTACCAAAGTTAACGGCACCATTTACTGAACTGGTTGTTGATGTGGTATAGCCATTCATAATATCGATGAATGGGAACAAAGACGAATTTGTACCACGCTCATCAGCAATATTAGAATATGTAAAGAGCAACTGATTAGCAAAGTGTTCGCCGAAACGGCTGTTTAAATCAGCACTAATCGTTGTAATTTTGTTGTCCATAGAATACATACTATTTGCAAAAGACATAGAATGCTCGGACATACGATTCATATCTAAACGGTATCCTGTGTTGCCAGAGCTTCCGTTAGGACTAAGCCAATTGGTATTCTTTGTATGATTGAAACGAACTGCCAAATGATGGTCCTGTACGATATTCCAATCTAAACGAGCAAGAATCTTATAATTGCTTTCATCAGCAGGGAAGTTTGTAAACGAACCCGTGTTATATCCATAATGTGTAGCCATGAAATCCTGTACCTTCTTCATATCGCTGATAGTGGTACGAGAAATAAATTCATTTGGCTTAGCAACACCTTTTTCAGAAGCACGCCAACGGTTTACAACAGTAGGAATTTTACTGTATTCGCCATTTACAAAGAAGAAAAGTTTATTCTTAATAATAGGGCCACCAAATGTCATACCATAGGTGGTATTGCGCACCTTACCAGGGTCAGGGAGTGTTGTGTTATCAACACGATTACCATGCATATTCTCATTATTGTGATAAATATAAGCAGTACCGCGGAAGGTATTTGTACCCGACTTGGTTACAGCGTTAATACCACCACCAATAAAGTTTGACTGACGAACATCGAAAGGAGAAACAACGACTTGAATTTCATCAATAGCATCCATTGAAATAGGGCTACCACCACCAGGCAACTTTGATGACAAACCAAAGTTATTATTCATATTTGCACCATCGAGTGTGAAGTTCGTAGAACGGCCATCACCACCAGCGAAACTCATTCCATTAGAATAAGGTGAGATACGTGTAAGGTCAGTAATAGAACGGCTCACGGTAGGCATGCTCTCAATTTGACGTTGAGAAATGTTAGTCGTTGCGCCCGTCTTTTCTGCTGCAAACTTAGAGGCTTGAGCACTAATAACAATTTCACCCAATTGCTGAGCATCCTCAGAGAGCCATACCTCAAGGTTATAAAT